>JAJFFY010000100.1 GCA_021776415.1 Hyphococcus sp. | reverse complement strand
GACTTCATCGCGGACTTCGTCTTCGACTTCATCCTCAACTTCATCTTCGACTTCGTCTTCAACTTCATCGCGGACTTCGTCTTCGACTTCATCCTCAACTTCATCTTCGACTTCGTCTTCAACTTCATCGTGGACTTCGTCATCTAGATCATCTTCAAGCGCATCCTCCGCAGCGTCTTTTGCTGCTTCGCGCGCTTCTTCAGCGGCATCCTTGGCTTCCTCGCGGGCGTCTTCCGCCGCATCTTTGGCTTCCTCGCGGGCGTCTTCCGCCGCGTCTTTGGCTTCCTCGCGGGCGTCTTCCGCCGCGTCTTTGGCTTCCTCGCGAGCATCTTCCGCAGCGTCAGCCACATCATCATCCGCAACGTCGTCACTGACCAGGTCCACGCTTTGCAGCATCATAGCAATATTTGCGGCGTAGCCTGCTGCGGGCGCATCTGCCGAAGCTGGGCCAAAACCTTGAAAACTCAGAGCAGCCGCTAGCGCCACTGTAGACGTACATGATTTCCAATTACGCATACTTTATCTCCCTTAGGGTGTGTGTCTTATGGGGTAACGGTTGGCGCGCCGATATTATTCCCAAAATTACAAAATAATGTGAAATTGAGCTGAGGATCAGCGCATGACGGCTGAGGGGCTACGAGCCACAAAGAATTCATGAACACACTGTCATTTTTGAGGGGGGTGGCGCGATGATTTGCCCCCTCAGGCCGGCCGGGACTTTTTAATTGGGCTGCATGATCCTGGCGGTCCCAGAAACCCTGATTGAGCTGCCGGGCTCGCTTGGGATTTCGGCTTTCAAGACAGACCGCACGCCCATATCTTCGCCTTGAATAATGTCAATTACGCCATTGTGCGGCCAACCAATGGAGCGAAGGCAGCCAGCTAACGCCGCCGCCGCAGCGCCCGTTGCCGGGTCTTCATAAACGCCGCCTGAGGCAAACGGGTTTCGCACATGAAACAGCTGATCGGTTTCTGCAAAAACCAGGGCTACCGTAACCAGGCTTCTGGAATTCATAAACTCCCGGCCTTTTGCGAGATCATAAGTCATTGCTGAGAGGCTTGCGCGGGACTTGAGTGCTAACAGTAAGTGCGTCGCTCCGGCGTTGATAGTGGCGGGCGTGATCCTCGGGTCGAGGTCATCAAAATCATAACCAAAGAGATCTAACGCTTCTTGTACGATTTTCTCATCAGCCGGGGCGCTGCTAGTTTGCGGGGACTGCAGGGCGGCGGTGATCAAGGAACCATTTCGGCGGCCTTCAACGGTGATGGACGCCTCCTTTAGATTCAAATGAAACAAACCATCGTCTTCTTGCAAGGTTAAAGCCGCGCCCATCCCGATGGTTGCGTGACCGCAAAATGGAACCTCTGTTTCAGGAGAAAAATAACGGACCATCCAGCTATCGCCGTCCGGCGCCGCGAATGCCGTTTCAGAAAATCCAACCTCGGCGGCAACGGCTTGCATTTCTGCGTGAGAGGGCAGTGTGTTTGCGATAACGACACCTGCGGGGTTGCCGCCCATCTCACCATCTGAAAATGCTGCAATTTTTAAAATGTCCACGTTCAAATCACCCGCAAGTTAGAACTCTATTTCTTGGATATGAAGTCGCGGCGGACTTGCATCTGGATCGGGCCTTCGGCGCGTCCGTGGACGAATTGATCGACCATTGGATTGCCGGAATGTTCAATGTCATCGGGCTTGCCGCGCCAGATGATCTGACCCTGATACAGCATGGCGATCTCATCGGCGATCTTGCGGGCCGAGGCCATGTCGTGGGTGATCGAAACCGTTGTCGCGCCGAGCGCCTTCACGCGATCAACAATCAAATTGTTGATAATGTCGGCCATGATCGGATCGAGACCGGTTGTCGGCTCGTCGAAGAACAAAATCTCCGGGTCAGCAGCAATGGCGCGCGCCAGACCGACGCGTTTTTGCATGCCGCCCGATAGCTCCGCCGGAGAGAGATCACCGACCTCTGGCGCCAAGCCAACTTGCGCGAGGCAATCTAGCGCCTTTTCCCGCGCCTGTTTGTGGGATTTTTTCTCCGCATAAATCAAACGGAAGGCGACATTTTCCCAAACCTTTAGACTGTCAAACAGCGCCGAGCTCTGAAACAGCATCCCTGATTGCCGCGCCATTAACCGGCGGTCGCCACCGGTCTGGCGGGCGATGTTGACGCCGTCGATTTCAATCGCACCTTTGTCTACTTTTAGGAGGCCAAGGAGGCATTTTATAAGAACTGATTTGCCGGTGCCGGAGCCGCCGATGACGACCAGCGACTGGCCTTTGGCGACATCAAGATTAACGCCGCGGAGCACATGATTGTCGCCAAACGCTTTGTTGAGACCGTGAATAGAAATTTTCTTGAGATCGCGGGTCATGAGCGGGCTTTAGACCTCCACCATGAGCGAGGTCATCAGATAGTTGGACGCCAGCACCGAGACGGCGGCGGCGACAACTGCGGTGCGGGTCGCTGAGCCAACGCCGCCAGCGCCGCCGCGGCTTTTAAAGCCATAATAACAGCCCATAACCGAGATTAAAAAGCCGAACACCGCCGCCTTAACGAGGCCGCTGGTGACATCGTCTACGCTCAGGAAATCAACTAGATTGGTTACATAATGCGTCGGCTCGAAGCCGAGGGCATAAACCGATACCAGATACCCTCCGTATACGCCGATAATGTCTGCGGTCAGGACAAGAAGCGGCAATGCGAGGGTGGTCGCAAGAATGCGCGGCGCTATTAAATATTTGAACGGGTCCACCGAAAGCGTGGAGAGCGCATCAATTTGTTCGGTGACGCGCATGGTGCCGATCTCGGCCGCCATTGCTGATGAGCACCGGCCCGCCACCATTAAAGCAGCAAGCACCGGTCCCAGTTCACGAACGATCGAGACGCCGAGAATTTGCGGCAGGAACGCCTCGACATTAAACAAGGCGCCTTCATAGATGTTGAGCGCCAGCGCCGCGCCGGTGAAAATCGCGGTGAGCCCGACCACGGGCAGGGACGCATATCCAATACGCGCGAGCGCGTCGAAAAAAGCCCGCCAGTAAAACGGGCCGAAAAACCATGTCGTTCCACCGCGCCCAGCAAAGTTGGCGATCCGGCCAATTTCCCCGATGGCGTCAAGCGTCAGACGTCCGGTGGCGGTGACGACATTCATTCTCAGATCCCCTTGCACAGGCGTGCGCGATAGTTAGAGGTAACGGCGATCCGCCCTGCCGCCAAGCCCCGTAAGCAACTCATACGCGTTTGTGTTGCACGCTTTGGCGGTTTCAAAAAGGCTGATCTCCTCGCCGAAGAACGTAGCGATATCGCCTGTTTTTATTGGGTTTTTATGGTTTGTAATATCGAGGGTAATCAAATCCATGGATATTCGTCCAGCCACCCGCGCGCGCGTCCCCGCGATCATCGCGTGAACACGGCCGGAGCCGCTGATCGGCATTCCGTCGCCATAGCCGAGGGCGACGGTGGCGAGCCTGGTCGGCGCGGTCGCCTTGAAGCTGGCGCCATATCCGACCGTTTCACCGGGAGCGATATCGCGCAGTTGCACCACCGGCGCACGCAATGCGGCGACAGGTTTAAGGCGTGGCTCGTCAACATCGAACGGGCTGCCGCCATAAAGGGCAATGCCGGGCCGGATGAGATCAAAATGAAAGCGCTGGTCCATCAGCGCGCCGCCAGACGCAGAAAGACTAGTGCGCGCGCGCGGAAAACCTTTTGCAATAGTGGCAAACAGATTGCGTTGTTGGTCATTTTTAGGGTCCGCAGGATCAGACGCGCAGGCGAGGTGGCTCATCACGAGTTCAATATTCAATGCACTGAGCGCCGCGATTGCATCCACTTCGCTGAGCTGTGCGCCAAGACGGTTCATGCCGGTGTCGATATGGAGCGCGGCGGGCGCGCCAGCAGACCGCGCCGCCCACTTTGCCGCCTGCTCAAGGCTGTTGAGGACCGGCGTCAAGTTTGCGCGTTGGAACAGCGCAATGGTTTGCGGCAGCGGTCCGTTAAAAACATAGATCGCCGCATCAGCGTTGATCGCGTTTAAAACCTGGCGCAGCTCAGCGCCTTCTTCCGGATAGGCGACGAAAAATGTCTTGCAGTTTTGCCCGGCGAGTTTTTTTGCGACCGCATCAAGGCCAAGCCCATAGGCGTCGCACTTTACCACCGCCGCCATCTCTGCGGTGGGCGCGGCCTGGCGCAGCATCGCATAATTGGCGGCAATCGCGTCAAGATTGATATCAACCCAGGGGCCGGAAGTTTTATCGGAAGGTGGCTTGCCGCTCATGGGCGGATTTTAGGGTGGTTTTGCCGCGAGGCAAACCAGCAAACCTAATGATTGCCATAATGGCTTTGAGAGAGGTTGGAGAATTTGGTGAATTTCGCTTCAAAATGGAGATCGACCTTGCCGATCGGGCCATGGCGCTGTTTGCCGATGATGACCTCGGCGGTGTCGCCGACCTCATCTAGTCGCGCCATCCATTTTGCGTGGTCCTCGGTGCCTTCGCGCGGCTCTGATCGGCTAAGGTAATATTTTTCGCGATAGACAAACATAACAACGTCGGCGTCCTGCTCGATTGAACCGGACTCGCGAAGGTCGGCCAGTTGCGGGCGCTTATCGTCGCGCGATTCCACCTGACGTGAAAGTTGCGACAAAGCCATGATCGGCACGTTCAGCTCTTTCGCAAGCGCTTTCAGCCCCTGACTGATTTCAGTAATTTCCTGAACCCGACCATCATTGCGGCGCCCCGAGCCGGTCAGCAATTGCAGATAGTCGACCACCAGCAAGCCCAACCCATGCTGACGTTTGAGCCGGCGCGCCCTTGCCGCGAGCTGGGCGATTGAAATCCCGCCGGTGTCGTCGATATAGAGCGGCAATTTTTCAAGCTCGCGCGCGGCGTGATAGATGCGGTCAAATTCTTCCTGATCGACATCGCCGCGGCGGATGCGTTCCGACGGGACTTGGGCGAATTCGGAGATGATCCGGGTGGCGATCTGTTCAGACGCCATTTCCAGTGAAAACAGACCGACAACCGCGCCCTCAACGGTCTTCATCGAGCCATCGGGCTGCTTTTCCTCGCGAAATTTCTGGGCCGCATTGACGGCAATATTGGTTGCAAGCGCGGTTTTGCCCATGGACGGCCGGCCGGCGAGAATGAGCAGGTCGGATGGGTGCATGCCGCCGAGCATTCGGTCGAGGTCGCGCAGTTCCGTAGCAACGCCGGCAAGACCGCCGTCGCGTTTGACCGCAGCATTGGCAAGCTCGATGGCTTCGGTAATCGCGGAGCGAAAAGTTTTGAAACCGCCGCCATATTTTCCGGTCTCGGCGAGCTTGTAGAGTAATTGTTCGGCGTCTTCGAGTTGGCTTGACGGGTGGTCTTCAAGGCTGGAGGTTTTTGCGCGATCGACCATTTCAGATCCGATCGACATCAGGCCGCGACAAACCGACAAGTCAAAGACGATCTTTGCGTAATCAACCGCGCCGGTGGTTGAAGGAACATTGGCGGCCAGCTGCTCAAGATATTTCTTGCCGCCAGCTTCAATATATCCAGTTGAGCTGGCGAGATAAGTATCGAGCGCTACCGGAGAGGCGAGGCGGCCTGAATTAATCAGCTCACCGCAGGCCTCGAAAATCAGCTGATGCACCGGGTCGTGAAAATGCTCGCATTTTAAAAACGCCGCCGCGCGAAAAAATATTTCATTATCAAACAGAACCGCGCCTAAAATCGCCTGCTCAGAATCGAGGCTGACGGGGATTTTATCCTCCGTACCCTGATCGAAGTCGCCTGCTGTGGTTGCGCCGTCCGCCATGGGGATTGTTAGACCAAAAAAAGCGCCGACTGGAAAGCCAGCCGGCGCTTGTATTTTCCCCCATTTAGGCTGGGTGAGATATTTCTGATGTCAGTCAGGCCTCTTCCGCTTTTGCGTCTTCGCCTTCTGTATCGTCGGTAATTGCCGCTTGTGCTTCTTCGTCGAAGAACTCCGCCTGGGTGTCAGTGGCGACTTCTGTTTCCGCCTCGTCATCGTGATCGTCCCGAGTGTCGAGAACATTTTCACCGCGCGCCTGGCGCTCGGCTTCGTCCTCGGAGCGGGCGATGTTGATGTCGATTGAGACGTCAACTTCCGGGTGAAGGACGATGCGCACGGCAAAAACGCCGAGCGATTTGAGCGGCTTAGGTAATCGCACCTGGCCGCGATCGATTTTAACACCATCATTGGTGGCCGCATCTGCAATATCGCGCGTTGAAACCGAGCCATAAAGACCGCCGGTTTCTGAGGCCTGACGGATCACCACGAAGGCGCTGCCGTTGATCTTCTGGGCGGCGGCTTCTGCTTCGCTCTTGCGTTCGAGGTTGTGCGCTTCAAGGTCGGCGCGCTGGGTCTCAAATGCTTTTTTGTTGGTATCGTTCGCGCGCAGGGCTTTTTTCTGGGGAAGCAGAAAATTGCGAGCAAAACCGGGCTTGACGTTGACGACGTCGCCCATCTGGCCGAGATTTTCGACCCGTTCCAGGAGAATGACTTCCATTGGTCCTACTCCGATGCGTAAGGAAGCAGCGCCAGAAAACGAGCGCGCTTAATGGCGCGCGCAAGTTCGCGTTGCTTCTTGTGAGAGACGGCGGAAATCCGCGACGGCACAATCTTGCCGCGCTCGGATACAAATCGCTGCAATAGCTTGGGATCTTTATAATCGATCACCGGCGCGTTGTCGCTTGAGAACGGACAGGTTTTGCGGCGTCTGAAGAAGGGTTTACCCATGATAATGTTCCTTTCCCGCTAGCGGCGTTTATCGCGGTCGCCGCGATCATTACGATCGCTGCGGTCACGGCGGCTTAATACTGGCGAAGGCTCGGAGTTGAGCTCTTCCACGCGAATGGTCAGCGCCCGCAAAACATCTTCGTTAATGCGTTCCTGACGCTCAAGCTCTTGTATGGCGCCCGCCGGCCCGTCGATATTGAACAGGCTGTAGTGACCTTTGCGGTTCTTGGCGATTTTATATTGTAGGCTGCGAAGGCCCCAATATTCAGATTTTTCAATCTTGCCGCCATTGTCGGTGACAATTTTGGTAAGCGTTTCGGTAAGGCCTTCCACCTGCGCAGGAGAGATATCCTGACGCGCAATGAAGACGTGCTCGTATAACGGCATAAGCCAGCCCTTTATCTGGCGATGGAGACCTGAATGACGCCAGCTGGGCGCTTCACTCGGCCTTTGGCTCACAGAAGCAAGGGGACTATCCCCTGAACCCGGCAAACCGGGCGCGTCTCGACCATCGCTCGCGAAGGCGGGCAATTAGAACAATATCGAGGCCAGCGCAAGGGCCTTGCGGCCTGCCGGTTTGTTTACAATCAACCGGAAAACGACTACCCGGCGGGGACGGGAAACATCTGCAGCTATGCTTGATGGCTGTATTTAGTACTATAGCGCTGTCAGCCTGAAATTGTGCGTGTTGTAAGTAGTTTTCTTGCCAGAGAAGAAGGAATAAATTGGTATGGCGCACGGCTTTGTTTTTCCCGGTCAGGGCAGTCAGGCAGTTGGCATGGGCGAGGCTCTCGCTGAGGCGTTTCCCGCAGCGCGCGAGGTTTTTGACGAGGTCGACGACGCGCTGGGCCAAAATCTGTCAAAACTGATGCGCGAGGGGCCGATGGAGGAATTGACCCTTACCGCCAACACACAGCCAGCGCTGATGGCGCATTCGATGGCGGCGATGCGGGTGCTTGAACGCGAGGCCGCCGCCGATATCGCCAATGCGATGTTTGTCGCCGGGCACTCGCTGGGGGAATATTCAGCCCTATGCGCTGCCGGGGCGATCTCGCTTGCCGATACCGCAAAGCTTCTGCGCATTCGCGGTGAAGCGATGCAGGCCGCGGCGCCGATCGGCGAGGGGGCGATGGCGGTGTTGATCGGCGTCGATCTTGAAGGCGCACAAAAGGCGATTGACGCCGCGCCCGGCGACGGTGTTTGCGAGATTGCAAACGATAATGCGCCCGGCCAGGTGGTCATTTCA
>JAJFFY010000099.1 GCA_021776415.1 Hyphococcus sp. | reverse complement strand
AAGATGCTCGCGGGCTTTGGTTTCGTCTTTGTAGATGGGGTTTTTGAGATTCACGGTCATGGTCTTTCTCCTATGTTTCTAATATAGGTTGTAGGCCGTGTTCATTCAAGTATATAATCGCCAAAGTTATCCTCACGGATTTGGGCGGGCGTATAGTGCTTGTGGACAGGATTTCGAGATCTGAAATTGAGTAAGGAGTGCAGTCAAATGCGGCAGGTGCAGACATTCCGGCGACAAGCGGTCCGGCGACAAGCGGCCCGACGACCAGCGGCGCCAGCGGCGATAGCGGGTGAAAATGTTGGACCAGATAAGGCTACAGGCCCCGTGGTTATTGGGCTCACATATACCGAGAAAGCCCTTTTTAGGGGCGTTTGCGGCCATAGCCGCAAGGCCGCGCCTTGCCGCCCGGTGTTCCATGAATTACGTTAGATCCAAGGGGTGAGAATGTGGGACAGTTTAGGACCAAACAGCTGGTTTTGAGCGTGGCGGCGTTGCTGTCGCCGGCCGTCGTCATGGCGGCGGCTGCGGCGCAGACGACGACCGCATCCATTCCAGCAACCAATCGCGCCGTCACATTAAGTACGGCGCAGCCGGCCCAGGAGCCGGGCGTTATCGATTTTGAAAATGTCCAAGGCCCCAAGCTTGGCGCCGGCATTGAGCTGAGCGATCAATATGCGGCCTCGCACGGCGTGCGGTTCGGGCGCGGCGCCAGCGTTCATTTCTGCGCCCGCGTCTTTGATGATGTGAACGCCTCGTTGTGTTCTTACCCGCAAGCCGCGAGCGGGCGGCGTGTGGCGGCCCATGATGTGCGTTCCGGCGGCCCGGCCATGGTGATGGATTTTTCAAAGCCCGTGTCTATGGTCACGATGCGGATCAACCCGACCGGAGCGGCCGAGGGCGAGAGTTTTGTCGCTGAGCTGCGCGGGTTTGACGCCAGCGGCGCGCAGCGCGCGCAAACAGATGTCCGCTTCAGCTGGTCCCAGGACGCCTTCACATGGCCCACAAGCGCAACGCTGGAAAGTGGCCGCGCGCAGCTTTCACGGGTGACGGTGTTGCTGCGCCGGGCTGCGCAAAACAATCAACCGGTGCGGTTTTTAATCGACGATCTCACATTGCAATATGCGCCAGACAACACGGTCTCACCGGTCGCGGCGGCGATTGCCGAACAAAAAGGCCCGCCGCGCGCGCGTGATGCGACGGTGGTTCAGTCCAAGGAGATCGGCGCCGCCCAAGCCGCGCTGCGGGTCTATCCGGCGGCGGTGCGAAAGCGCACGGTCATCGACTGGGACGCGGTTGAGGCGGCGCTTAATACACAACAAGAAATGGCGCTGGCGGCGAGCCCCTATCGCGGCGAGCGTTTTGTCGACGCGGCTGAGCTGCCTTTGCTATTGCCCGCATCAGCCGAGCCCGGCACAACCATCATTGTCGGCAATCGCGACAGCTATAATGCGTATTTCAAAATCGGCGGCGTTGCCTACAGCCTTTATGGCTCGCGGCTGCTGACGGTGATTGCAAAGAACAGCGACGCCCCCGGCGCCAACGATGCGGTGACGCTCACAGGAACCGAACAGGCGCTGACCGCGAGTTTTTCGGTGTATGGTGCGGCTTACGCGCTGACCCGGCATTGCGCCGACGAAAGCGTCACCGCCGATCCCGCCTGTCATGATCGCGATGCGCTGGCGATGATTGCCGGCGATCTGGTGGTGGTGGTAGGCGACGCCGGGAGGGCGCGGCCATGAGCCAGCTTCTTGCCCGCTTTGATAAAAAATGGATTGGCGTCGCGGTGATGGCGTTGCTGCTTGCCGCCTGCACCGATGATACGAGCGTGACGCCCGATCCCGATCCTGATCCCGACCCTGTTGTGGTCGATCCGGCTTTGCCCGCAGACTGGCAAAACCCGCCGGGTGATCTTCTTGCCGGCTCATCGACGACCCATGGCTCCACCGGCGTCACTGACGGCAGCGTGGTCTCGCCATTTATGCAATTTCCGTTTGAAGAAGGTCCGGCCTTCGCCAACTCGCAGATTTTTGGCCAGGGCGGCGGCGGTTATGGCGGCGGCGCCTGGCCGGCGCCGGGCGGGTCGGAAAATGATGCGGCGAATTTCGACTATGCGTGGCGCGATAATTTTTGCGAGGCCCGCACCAACCCCGCCAAGCACACAAACGAGCTATGCGATGGCGGGCTTGGACATAACGGACAGGATTTAAGGCCCGCTACTTGTGAGAACGCCGTGCACTGGCTCGTCGCCCCGGAAGACGGCCATATCAGCTGGGTCGGATCGATCTCGGTTAATGTCTTCGGCGCCGAGAGCGGCTATATTTACAAGCACCTGCATATACAAAAACCATTGCCGGGCTGGGTGGAGGTTGGCGCGCCGGTGAGCAAAGGCCAGCGGATCGCGCGAGTTTCCGACCGCCTCTCCTCGACCTCGCGCGCAACCACCGTGCACCTGCATTTTGAAATTCACGGCTCGGCGGAAATCGACGGCGCCATGCGCACCGGGCCGTTGCCGCCCTATTCAAGCCTGGTGGAAGCCTATATGGATCTGGTCGCCGACAATCCGGATCAGATAGACCCGGTCGCGCCGCCGGCGGACATCACCAAATGCACCGAGCCGCAATGGCCGTAAGAATTAGCCGTCAGTATACAAACTAAAATGAAAAACAGACGTGACGGTTCTCGGAAAACTTCTTAAACGCACCGCCCTCAGCTCGCTGTGGCTCTATAAGCGCACGCTCTCGCCGGTGTTATACTTCCTCGGTGCGCGCTGCCGGCATTATCCGAGCTGTTCCGATTACGCCGCCGAGGCGTTTGGCCGCCACCCGCCATGGCGCGCCTTCTGGCTCACATTCTCGCGGCTGTCGCGCTGCCACCCGCTCGGCAGCCACGGCATCGACCCGGTCCCAAAAGACCCAGGCGGCCCATGGTGGCAAATCTGGCGCCTCGGCGACTGGGCCTGGACGGAAAGAGGGGCTGACAATTTGCCGAAACCACCTGCGGCGCTTGACGAACCGCCCGGCCTTTGAGAAGGGTCGGGGCTATCTTCGCGCCTGCAAAACATGAGAACAAAGACCATGGTCGCCATTACCCTCCCCGACGGATCTCAACGCCAATATGACGGCGCTGTCACGGGAACCGACATTGCAGAGTCCATTTCCAAGTCGCTGGCGAAAAAAGCCCTGGCGGTGAAGGTCGATGGCGTGGTGTGCGATCTGTTTGGCGAAATTGCCAATGACGCGACGGTGGAAATCATCACCCGCGATCACCCCGACGCGCTCGACCTCATTCGCCACGATACCGCGCATCTGTTGGCGCAGGCGGTCCAGGAGTTGTTCCCCGGCACCCAGGTGACGATCGGGCCGAATATCGCCGACGGGTTCTTTTATGATTTTGCGAGGGAAGAGCCGTTCTCGAGCGACGACCTTGAGAAGATCGAAAAGCGCATGGGCCAGATTGTCGAACAGGCGCGTCCGACCAGGCGGGAAGTGTGGGCCCGCGCTGATGCGATTGCGCATTTCAATGAGCTCGGCGAGACCTACAAGGCGGAAATTATCGCCGACCTTCCCGAAGGCGAAGACATCAGCATTTACTATCACGGCGATTGGCACGACCTCTGCCGCGGCCCGCATCTGCCCACAACCAGGCATATCGGCAAGGCCTTCAAGCTGATGAAGGTCGCCGGCGCTTATTGGCGCGGCGATCATCGCAATGCGGTGTTGCAACGCATCTACGGGACCGCCTGGGCGAGTGAGAAGGAGCTGAAGGCTTATCTCCTGCGCCTTGAAGAAGCCGAAAAGCGCGACCACCGAAAGCTCGGCCGCGAAATGGATTTGTTTCATTTTCAGGCGGAAGCGCAAGGCTCTGTCTTCTGGCACGCCAATGGCTATCTCATCTGGCGCCAGCTTGAGGCTTATATACGCCGCCGTCTCGATGCGGACGGCTATCGCGAGGTCAAGAGCCCGCAGCTTCTTGATTCAAAGCTATGGGAAATGTCCGGGCACTGGTCGAAATTTCGCGACAGCATGTTCGTCGTGCCCGACGAAATTCCGTCCATGGACGATGATGCGCCTGTGTTGACGGGCGAGGCCGATCTCATGGCGCTAAAGCCGATGAACTGTCCGGCTCATGTGCAAATCTTCAAGCAAGGCATCAAGTCCTATCGCGATTTGCCGATCCGTATGGCGGAGTTTGGTTGCTGTCATCGCAATGAGGCCCATGGCGCGCTGCACGGACTTTTGCGGGTCCGTCAGATGACCCAGGATGATGCGCATATCTTTTGCCGTGAAGATCAGATCATTGACGAAACAAAACGTTTTCTCGAACTCTTCGCGCGCGTCTATGAAGATATGGGCATGACTGACATCGCCTATAAGCTGGCGACGCGGCCCGAAGTTCGCGCCGGCGATGACGCTGTTTGGGGCCGGGCGGAAAAAGCCCTTGGCGATTCACTCACCGCTGCGGGCCTCGACTTTCAAATCGCTGAAGGCGAGGGCGCCTTTTACGGGCCGAAGCTGGAGTTTCATTTGACAGACGCGATCGGGCGCACATGGCAAGCCGGCACCTATCAGCTCGACTACATTCTTCCGGAACGTCTTGATGCGACCTATATTGACGAAACCGGCGCGCGTCAGCGCCCGGTGATGTTGCACCGTGCGGTGTTCGGGACGTTTGAGCGCTTTATTGGCCTGTTGATTGAACATTACGCCGGTAAGTTCCCATTCTGGCTGGCGCCGGTGCAGGTCGTCGTTGCGACGATCACGTCTGAAGCAGACGACTATGCGCGCGAGACGGCGGCGGCGTTCGAAGCGGCGGGCCTCCGGGTCGATCTCGATATCCGCAACGAGAAAATCAATTACAAAGTCCGCGAACATTCACATGCGAAAGTTCCGGTGATCGCCGTTGTCGGCGCGCGCGAAGCGGAGGAGGCGAAAGTTTCCCTGCGCCGTCTCGGCGAGCGCAACCAGGAAGTTATCTCGCGCGATGAGGCGGTCGCTGTTCTAACACAACAAGCTCTGGCGCCGGATATGCGCCAGGCTGAGTAACCCGAAAATGCGCCGTGGCCTGCGACAACAGCGAGACCGCATCAGCCTCTATTTCCTGTTCGGCTTGTTCGTATTATTGCCGTTAACAGTGGTGTTTGGTCATAAGGGCGTTGCGCCCTGGCTGCTTCTCGCCAGCCTTCCGGCGTTTGCGCGCGGCGATTTCTGGCAATCGGCTTTCGGTCAATTGTTTGACCAGCCAGACCTTCGCAACCCGTTCTTTTTCGGCTTTGCATCCATCATCGGGTTTTGTCTGTGGATTTTTCTATCCGGCTTCTGGTCGCCGGGCGGCCAGCCCTCGCTTGCTTTATATGTGCTGGCGCCGGTTCTGGTTGGCGGCAGCGTGGTGTGGTTCTCGCTCCATCTTTCGCGACTATGGAGTTACCGCCTGTCCTACGCTTATGCGATTTCCATCGCCGCCGGCATGGCCGTTTTACTGTTTGAAGGGATGAGCGGCGGGTTATTGCGCAGCCTGTTGCCGCCGGATGATCCCTCGCCGGAGCGCTCTAAGGACATTATCGCGCTTGGTCGCGGCGTAACAGCGCTGGCGCCGGCGCTGTTTCCGGCGGCGATCATCGTTTCGCTTATCTGGAACCGCTATGTATCGCTTGGCCTGTTAATGCTTGGCGTCGCCGCGGCGTTTTCAAACGATGTGACAGCGAACGCTGTTGCAATTTCAGCGGGTCTTGTGGCGGGCGTGATTGCATTCAAGGCCCCGAGGCGGACAATTATGTTCACCGGCTGGACGGTGATTGTGTTGATGTTATTGGCGCCGCTTGCGGCGTTGTTGCCGGTGGACGCAATCTTTCAGACAGTCGGCGACGAGCTTCCCCCATCATGGCTGCACAGGGTTGCGATCTGGCAGTCGGTCGCTGCGAAAATTCCGGCGGGCCTGCCGTTTGGGTATGGCGCGGACTTTGCGCGCGCCTGGCAGGAAACCGCGCCGCTTATCAATGTGCCGGGCGCCGGCGCGCCGCTCGAGCTGATGCCGACGCATCCGCATAATTTTTTCCTGCAGATATGGCTCGAGCTCGGCCTGCCCGGCGTTCTTTCCTTCACCGCATTTGTTTATTGCGGCATGAAAGTGCTAAAAGTCGCCAACCCGCCCGCCGCGGTGCTTGCCTCTATTGTTGGCGCGATTGCTGCGATTGCGGTTTCCATGTCGGTTGAAGGCAGCCTGTGGCAGGTCTGGCGGCTGGCGGCGATGGCGCTTGCGGGCATGGGCGCGGCGTTAGCTTATTCGCTACAGAAAAATTGGTCGCGGTAATCCGCATGGCAGAAAATTCTCAGCCCAGAAAAGATTTACCCGCAGCCAGCGCGGGCGAGACCGGCGCATCCGCGAGGCGCAACCCTGCGATCACCGCTATCGTTATCAGCTACTTCACCGGGCCGGTGCTGGCGCGGTCCATCGCTTCGTTGCGCGAGCAGGCGGAGATCGGCGAAATCATTCTTATTGATAACGGAAACTTTACCGGCGCTGTCGCCTCTGCCGTGGAAGAAACCAGTGATGGCGCGCCGGTTCAAATCATATCGGGACAGGGCAATATTGGGTTTGCGGCGGCGTGTAATTTAGGCGCTAGGGCTGCAAGATATGAGTATCTTTTGTTCTTCAATCCCGACGCGGTGATGCCTGCGGGCGGCGCTGAGCGCATGTTGAAGGACGCAGGCGAGCTTGCGCGCCCGTGGCTGATGGGCGCCAAACTTGTCGATCCCGACGGAACAGAACAGCAAGGATCGCGGCGCGAGACCTTGACGCCGTGGCGGGCGTTTGTTGAGGCCTCGCGACTATATAGGCTGGCGCCCCGCCACCCTTATTTTCGCCGCTTTAATCTGCATGCGCTCGAATGCCCGCAAGATATCGCACCGACGCCGACAATTTCCGGCGCGTGTTTTATTCTGCACCGGGAAGACTATGCCGCGATTGACGGCATGGATGAGCGATATTTCCTCCATGTGGAAGATGTTGATTTTTGCCTCCGCTTCGCCAATGCTGGCGGCGTGGTTTATTTCAATCCCAATGTCAGCATCATCCATTTCAAAAGTTCAAGTCGGGCCAATCCCGTAAAAATCGAAGCGCGAAAAACTGCCGGCGTTATTCGCTATTTCAACACGCATTTCGCAGACACCTATCCGCGAGCTTTCCTGTGGTTGGTTGCGGGCCTGTTATGGCTGTCTTTCGGGCTGTTATTTGTGCGCCGTGCTATCGGAAAGCTTTTTCGGCTCGCCGGTATCTGCGCCCGTACCGGCATGCGCGGGATAGCGCGCGCGCGCGCCATATCGGCGCGTCGTTCTTCGCGTTAAACTGGCATCGCGCTAACGTGTTTAACGGCGACCATAATAGTCGGAAATTTCGAACAGGTGGTAGGTGCGCGATGTGTTGCCGCCAAGCGCAACTGTATGCGGGCCAAGCGGTTTGATGGTTGCGAAACGATAATTGACATGCGCATCGTCACTTCGCGTGGTGACAAATAAGACGCGTTTGTGTCGCTCGGGGTCAAACGCCTTGAACACCTCGTAGTGATTGTCGTTATTATTGTTGGGGTCAATGGCGACAATTTCAACCGGCGAGGTTTGTTGATAATACAACATCGCGCCCATCAAAGCCCGGTCATCAATGACGATCGCATCATAATCGTCCGCCAATGCGGTGATCGCAGTGGTTTGCTTTCGCCAGCCCCTGATTTCCTGCGTCGCCGACGACAGCCCCGCCCGGTCGATCAGAGAAAAATTTGTAATCGCCGCGCAGAAGGTGAGAAAAAATATCACATGCAAACCAATACTGGCTTTCATGAAAGCGTCGGCGCGTTGGCGTAAAAGCCAGACCGTGACGAACAAGATGGTGGATGGATAGGCCGCCGCCGCCCAATTGGCATGGGCGCGGGAGATAAACGCCTGCGCCGCGACAACGGCCAAAGGCGTCAGGGCGAATATCAAGAGCGTTGTCATTTTCCAGCGCGAAGCGAGCGGTGGGCGCCAGCTTATCGCCGCAAAAAGTAGCACCGCAAACGGTATTATGCCGGCCACGGCAAATTGTTGGATCAGAAAGGTGGCAAGCTGCGCCGGTTGAAATAACGACGCGTCCCAATTGGCGTTCGCCGCCGTGTGGGAAAGGGTTTGAAAATCATGCGCCGCATTCCAGAAAATATTGGGCGCCGCAATACTGGTGGCGATAAGCGCGGTGAGAAGCACGCCGGGCTTTAAAAGCGCTCCTCGCACCGGAGTAGATATGAGGGTGCAGATGCACAAGGCTGCGATAAAAAACAGCATCGCATATTTCGACAAGAAGCCGAGACCGATCATAGCCCCGAGCCCGCTATAGTCGAACAGTGTTGGGCGTTCCCGCCCGATGATGCGGAAGAGAAAATAAAGCCCCCCCGACCAGAAGAAAAGCAACGGTGCGTCGGTAGTGATAACGAAGCTCGACAAAATGACGCCAGGCAGCGTTAGCCAGCCGATACCCGCCCAGAAGGCGGTGCGCTGATCAAAATGGATTTTTGCGGTGTGGTAGATGAACGCGCCCGCGCCCAAATGAAATATTGGCGCCGACAGCCGCACCGCCCATTCCGCATTGCCAAAGGTAGCGGTGGTCGCAGCAATCGCCCATGCGATCATCGGCGGCTTGGAGAAATAGCCAAAATCGAGATCGCGCGACCAAAACCAATATTGCGCCTCATCAGGTCCGAGATTGGCGTCCGATAGGATGAGGACGACAATGCGCATTGTCGTCGCGGCGACCGCCCAGAACCAGAACGACGCAAACATCTGATAGTCTTGTTTAGAATTAGGCATTGGCCCTGGCGTCACTCCGGCTGTTGGTGCGCGAAGGTCCTCAACGAGACCTCATAGCTGGGATAAGTGAGGCCGCAGATCACGGCAAGGGTGCGGCATAGGCGGTGATATAGCCTATAGGTGACCGGGCGCAAAAGATCGGCTATGAGCCCCGGCAAATGAACTTGCACGAAAACCATCATGATCGGCCGGCCTTTCTCGCCTGGCCAGAGCCTGGCGACGACCAACCGGACGTCGCTGTGGTAACGCCAATGCTGAACGAAGCGGGCGGCGCGGCGGCTTTCGTTACGGAAATCGCCGCGGCGCTGTCCGGCCGCAATTTTGAAATCATCGTCGTCAATGACGGGTCCACGGACGATACCGGCGTGATCCTCAAAAACCTCAAAGCGGAAATCCCACAATTGCGCATTGTGGGGCATGGTGAAAATGCCGGACAGAGCCGCGCGCTGCGCACCGGCGTCCTGTCGGCGCGGGCGCAAATAATCGCCATGCTTGATGGCGACGGCCAGAACGATCCGGCGGACATCCCACGCCTGCTGGCGGCGCTGAAGGCCGGCAATGACCAGAACGATCTTGCTATGGTCGCCGGCGAACGCCGCGATCGGCAGGATACGGCGGCGAGAAGATGGGCGTCCAACCTCGCCAATGGCATCCGTCGGTCGCTGCTGAACGATGGTGCGACCGACACCGGATGTGGGTTGAAGGTCTTCTATCGCGAGGCTTTTTTGCGGTTACCCTATTTTGACCACTTGCACCGCTACCTGCCGGCGCTGATGCGCCGGGAGGGGTTTGCGGTCGAATTTCTCCAGGTCTCCCACCGCGCGCGCATGCATGGAGCCTCGAAATACACCAATTTTGGCCGGTTATTGGTGGCGATCCGTGATTTAATGGGGGTTTTATGGCTTATGGCCCGGTCGCGGTCGCCCAAATCAATTCGCGAAGTCGATGATTAAAGGCTTTTTGCCGGCGCTGGCTGTGGTAAAGTGAATGCTAGGCCGCAGACTTGCGGGGGAAATTTAGTAACGAGGGAGAATGCGCGCCATGTATCAGATGTTTCCATTACTGGCGATAAGCCTGATCATATTTACGATATTAACACTGACCGGTGCGGCGAGTACGCCTGATCTGCCTTGGTACGATTTGACTTTCGTAGTGTTGCCGATGGTGTCGACCGATGAGTGGCACGTGACCTGGGGCGATGTGTTTCTTCTCGCCAGTATGGGGTTGTTGTTCGTCGAACTTTTACGCGCAACCAAAACCGGCTCGGAATCGATCATGAACCACGCTCTGTCGGTGGTTGTGTTTGTCGTCTCGCTGCTGCTTTTCATTATCGTGAAGGGCTTTGGAAATTCCGTGTTCTTCATATTTATGGCGATGACATTTCTAGATTTTATGGCCGGATTCATTGTCACCACGGTGACGGCGCGCCGGGACCTTTCGGTTGGCGGCGGCCTTTCCGCCCCTTGATCGCTTTGCCAATTATACTCTGAGGTCGACAAGCTGTCCTAACGAGCGGTCAGCCTTGCGGTCATTCCAGCCATAGGTTTGGGTGAGCACACTGTGCCGGACTGCAACTAACCGGCTAGACGAAATTGTTGGTGCGTGCCGTTTTGGGACGCAACCTTTCCCGGGGCGTCTGCGGCCTGGCGCGACAACGGTTGTGGTCGGTTGGACCGGGCGCAAGGCGGGAAGGTTAACAATTCGTTTCATAGTTAGTAAAAACGCAATATCGGCGCCGCGACGGGCCGAATTTCAAATTTTATTTACCGCTCTGGGTGTAGGTTTGCTCGTTACATATGTGAGTGGGTCAGATGGCAGAAAACGCACAAGCGTTTCCCGGTGAAAATTCAAACGCGAAAACGGTGGAAGCCGGCGCGTCTCAATCGTCAATAAATCGTCCTTTTGGGAAGGACGGCGATGCGCATCCATCGGCGGATGAAGGCTCGCTTCAGACGATGTTTGAGTATGACCCCGAGCAGAATCTTTTGAGCTGGTCCGATGAAACCGCAGCGGCGCGTATTCTCGGTGTCGATAATGCGCGTGCGGTGGGAACGCTTGCAGCGTTTGACGAACGTATTGTCGGCGCTGCTGATAGAACCCGCACGGAGGCGTTTTCCGGCGCGACAAATAGTTATTTCTGTGAATACCAGCTGCGCCGTCAGGATGGCGATGTGCAGTGGGTTGAAGAGCGCGGCGGGTGGATTGGCTCCGGCCAGAGCAGACGCCTGATCAGTATCATACGCTCAATTGAAGGCCAGAAGCAACGTGAAGAGCGGATGTTTTGGCTGGCGCAAAATGATGAGCTGACCGGCCTTCTCAATCGCGTTCATCTGCGCAAGGAAATTGATCTCACCATCACACGCGCGCGGGAAACAGGCAAAGGCGCGGTCTATCTGCTCGCTGGAATTGACGATCTCGGCGCGGTAAACGCTGATTTTGGTTTTGACGCTGCCGACAAGGTCATCTTCGAATTATCACAGCGGCTTGCCGCAGAGATCGGATCGGACGGCAAAATCGGCCGTGTCGCCGGCACAAAATTCGGCATCGTCATCAATGATTGCGGCGAAGAGCGTCTGCGTGAGATATGTGTCCGGCTGATGAATGCGGTGCGGCAAAGCGTGATTGAGACCCGTAGCGGCGGGGTAGCCGCCTCAATCGGTCTCGGCGCGGTGATGTTGCCGGAGCAGGCGGGTGAGGCGAATGCGGCAATGGCACGCGCTGAAGCGGCGCTTGATGCGGCCAAGCGCCTTGGCAAGTCGAGCTGGTCAGCGTTTTCAGAACAAACCGACACCATCAGCTTGCGCCGGCGCAACAGTCATATGTCTGACGTGATTTTGACGGCGCTCAACGAGCGCCGGATCATGCTAGCGTTCCAGCCTATCGTTTCTGACATTGGTGAGACGCCGAAAAAATTCGAATGCCTCATTCGCATGCGCGGAGAGGAAGGCCAGATAATTCCGGCGCCGGACTTTATTCCGCCTGCCGAACGCCTCGGGCTTGTGCACCTTCTGGACCGGCGCGTCCTGGAGCTTGCGACCAATACATTGGCGGTGTGCCCGGATATTCATCTCAATGTGAATATCGCGCTGGAGACAGTAAAAGACTTTGTCTGGGCGGAGGGATACCTCTCCCATCTTCGCGCCTATCCGGAGCTGGCCAAACGCATCACCGTTGAGCTGACGGAAACACAAGTCATCGATGCGATTGAAGCCTCGATTGAATTTGTCTCGGAAGTGAAAAAGGCTGGTTGCTCGTTTGGCATAGATGACTTTGGCGCCGGCTATACGTCGTTTCGAAACCTCAAAGCGATGGACATCGATATTTTGAAGATCGATGGGTCGTTTGTGACCGGCGTGTCGTCGTCGCGCGACAACCAGATATTTGTGCGCACGCTTCTCGACCTGGCGCGTAATTTCGGCATGAAAACCGTTGCCGAATGGGTCGACAATGAAGCTGACGCGGTGCTGCTGAAAGGCCTTGGGGTGGATTTCCTCCAGGGCTATTTGCTGGGCAAGCCTGAGACCAATCCAGACTGGTTACCGGATGGCGCGCCGAACGAGCCGCCTGAGCGGCTCGATCGTTTCCAATAACGAATTACGCTCTAGATTGTTTGTTACGCGCCGGCCCACGCGCGAAGGCGCGCTAATAATGATCTGACCGCATTCGCGGTCGGGGGGGAAAACCGGTTTCCACTTTTTCGCCCGGCGCTCTAGGCGCCTTTTTTCTCAAGCCGCTCGAGTTTTTCCTGTAGCGCTGCGAGTTGCGATTTCAGATCATCAATTTGATCCGGGTCCTCGGCGGCTTTTGCAGGCGCGCCGGCGCCGGCATAAATATTACTCATCGGCGACAACATTTTCATCGCCTGCTGGTATAGCTCCATATTTTTACGCACGCTCTCTTCAAATATAGAGTAGCCGGGCGCGGCGCCCAAAGTGTCGCGCATGCGCTGTCGTAAAGCATCTTGATTACTGGCGAAGGAGTCCATGCTCATCTCAAGATAGGACGGCACAAAACTTTGCAGACTGTCGCCATAGAATTTGATCAACTGCCGCAGGAATTGTATCGGCAATAGGTTTTGCCCTTTGTTTTCTTCCTCGAAAATGATTTGCGTCAAGACGGAATGGGTAATGTCATTGCCGGACTTTGCGTCATAGACGACAAAGTCCTCGCCATTCTTGACCATCTCGGCCAGAAAATCGAGCGTCACATAAGAGCTCGTCGCGGTGTTGTAGAGGCGGCGGTTTGCGTATTTCTTGATGACGGTCGCATCGCCCGCGGCGCCGTTTTTCCGCCCTTTGGCAGTTTTCTCAGTCATGAGGCGTTTCCTCCCGATACCGGCCGCTCAGAACCAATAGACCGGCCCGATCAGCAATTTGTTGCGGCGCAATGTTTTTGTGCGCTTGCTAATCTTGCTATAGCATGAAAATAGAGCTTGCATATGCGTGCGGCAAGGCTTTGCCATGGCGTAAGTGATTGAGAATATGGGCTGTTAGGGTGATGTAGCCGGTATTATCACGCTTTATTTGCCGGTTGTAGCCGGTTTTATGGATCAGGAGGAATTATGAGCGGAGTGGTTATAGTTTCGGCGGCAAGAACGGGGATTGGTTCTTTTTGCGGTGGATTAAGCACTGTGCCGGCAGCGGAACTCGGCAAAGCGGTGCTTTCTGCAGCCATTGAGCGGGCCGGCATTACCGGCGAGGATGTTGGCGAAGTCATCATGGGCAACGTGCTTCAGGCCGGCCTAGGTCAGAATACGGCGAGGCAAGCGAGCATTGGCGCCGGCGTCCTCAATGAAGTTCCGGCGATCACTATCAACCAGGTTTGCGGCTCGGGGCTGCGCGCTGTGGCGATGGCGAGCCAGGCGATCCAGCTTGGCGACGCAAATATTGTCGCCGCCGGGGGGCATGAAAATATGTCCTTAGCGCCCCATGCCGCACTTTTGCGCAATGGCGTAAAAATGGGCCCTGCGAATTTTGCCGATACGATGATCACGGATGGTCTGTGGGACGCCTTCAACAACTATCATATGGGACAGACCGCAGAGAATTTGGCGCAGAAATATGAAATCAGTCGCGAAGAGCAGGATGCATTTGCGGTCGCCAGTCAGAACCAAGCCGAAGCTGCAAAAAAAGCCAATAAGTTTCAGGATGAAATTACGCCGGTCAACATTAAGACCCGCAAAGGAACTGTCATTTTCAACGAGGACGAATATGTCCGGGACGGCGTAACGGTTGATTCTATTTCCGGACTTAGGCCTGCGTTTAATCGCGATGGTGGAACGGTCACGGCGGCAAATTCATCCGGCCTCAACGATGGCGCTGCGGCGTTGATCGTGATGTCGGAAAAAGAGGCGGACAAGCGGAATTTATCGGTGCTGGCGCGGATTGCCTCCTGGGGGCATTGCGGCGTTGATCCGTCGATCATGGGTATTGGCCCCGCGCCGGCTACGCGCATCGCGCTTAAAAAGGCCGGCTGGAAGCTGGATGATGTGGATATCATCGAGGCGAATGAAGCCTTTGCGGCGCAGGCTTTGGCGGTTGGCAAGGAGCTGGGTTGGGATCCGGAAAAGGTCAATGTCAATGGCGGCGCAATTGCGCTCGGTCACCCGATTGGCGCGTCCGGCGCGCGCATCCTGACGACTTTGATTTATGAATTACAGCGGTCTGAAAAGTCGAAAGGCCTTGCGACTTTATGTATTGGCGGCGGCATGGGCATCGCCATGTGTGTGGAACGATAGTTAAACTTTGGTGTGGGTACGGAGTTCAGTCTGCCGGCAATACCGGCGAAAAAGCATGGGAGAATGACGTATGAGCAGGAACGCAATTGTCACCGGCGGCACCCGCGGTATTGGCGCGGCCATTGCACGTTGTCTGAAAGCGAAAGGCTGCACCGTTGCAGCAACCTATGCAGGCAATGACGAGGCTGCCACAAAGTTTACCGAAGAGACCGGTATAAAAGTTTATAAGTGGGATGTCGGCGACTATGAGGCCTGCAAGGGCGGCGTCAGTGAAATTGAAGCGGCGCAAGGTCCGAGCGATATTCTCGTCAACAATGCCGGTATTACCCGCGATAGTTTCTTCCACAAGATGACGCCGCAGCAATGGTCTGAGGTCATGCGCGCCGATCTCGATTCGGTTTTCAATATGTCGCATCAAGTGTTCCCGGGCATGCGCGCGCGCGGCTTCGGGCGCATCATCAATATCAGCTCGATCAATGGCCAGAAAGGCCAGATGGGTCAGGCCAATTATTCTGCTGCCAAGGCAGGCATGATCGGAATGACCAGAGCGCTGGCGCAGGAAGGCGCGCGCAAGGGTGTCACCGTTAACGCCGTCGCGCCCGGCTATATTGCGACCGAAATGATCAGGGCTCTGGACGACAAGGTGTTGCAGTCGATAACCGCGCAAATCCCTGTTGGGCGGCTCGGTGAAGCAGACGAAATTGGTGAGTGTGTTGCTTTTTTGGCGGACGATAAAGCCGGGTTCATTACCGGCGCCGTCCTCACCGCCAATGGCGGCCAATATATCGCCGCATAAGCCGCCGTCTCAAAAACTAGGGTCAATAACCCGTAAACGGCTCGCGATTTTTTCGCGGCAAGGCCCTTATTTCACCAAATTACAATGCTAGGTTATTTGTCAGCCGGACATCCGGCATTGGCAATGGCGCTATGGGATATATGAAATAGTGAGACGGGCGGCGATATATTCGGCAATCCTGGTTGCGGGTGTTTTTGTCGGCAGCGCCGCTGCTGAGCGGGTGGAGATTTCCGGACCGGCGCTTGTTGTGGCGCAGTCCTCGGACCCGTTCTCGGCGCTGGTTGGTAAAAAACGCCGCCGCCCTGCGACGCGCGCTAAACGTATAACTATTGAACGCTATGTTTTGGCGTCCGATGACCGTGCACTTTTGTTTGAAGATCACTCCAATGAGGCGCGGGTTAAATTTCTTTGCGGACCGGACGATCCACGCTTTGATTGCACAATCGATCCGGAAAATCCGGCTGCGGAGATTTATCAGATCAAACCGACGCGCGGTCCTCGCGGCGATCTAATTTATAAAAACGCTGAGGGCGACACGATGATGCGTATCGCCTCTTATGGTGGTGCGACGGTGTTTTGGCCGGGCGAGGGGCGCGGGCTTGCCGCCTCCAAATCTTTTGGTGATGACGCTTCGCTACGGCTTGGGTTTGCAGAATACGCAACTGCGGTGCGGCGCGCCCAGGTGGCGACCGCCTATGTCAGCGCCGCGACCGGCGCGCCCATTATTTTTGACCTTGGCGCCGCGCCGTTGACCGAACATGAAAATGCGGCGGTGTTAGGCGACGCCGTTATCCGCGCCGCCAATGGCATCAAGGCTGTCGCCGACGACCCCACAGGCGCCCGCATCATCGCCAGCCGGATTAAGAGGGTGACTTTTGCGCCGGCAAACGCGTCCGGCATCGGGCTGGAATCGGGTGTTTTGCAAATCAGTTATGTTCCAGGCCAAGATATTGAAGGCCGGCCATCTTCCGCCGCGGTCGCTCACTTTTTGGAAGAAACGCTCTAATCCGTAACGAAAAGTTGTAGTATTTGGCAGATATCATCTCCCGGTGTCGCAAAAGGGCCGCATTGAGGAAGCAAGATCAGGGCTATGGCGCTTTCTAATTCCATGTTGAAGGTCTGGGCTGTGCGCACGGCGGCGGCCTGCTCTTTCGGTGCGCTTTTATTCGGTGTTGCGTCGGCGCAGTCCTTAAAGGAGTTGCGCGTTCGTGATGCGGAGGAAGCAGCGCTCGACCGTGAGGTCGCCTACACGCAGTCCGTATGCGGTAGTTCAATAGACGCCTCGATCGATTGGCGCTCGGCCGCCAACTGGCCCGATGACGTCAGCCTCACATTATCTTGCGACGGCGCACTTGGCGCATTAGAGGCCTTTTGCCGGACTGGCGACGGAAAATCTCGCGCGCAGAAGATCACGCGTTTTGTTTGCGCCGGCGACGGCGCCGGGGCTTCCTTGCGCGGCGGGACATTGCGTTATGGCGCAACCCCTGGGGGTAATGGGTTTGTAGACACAAAAGCGCTGATCGACAGTGCGCTTTAAGCGCCCAAAGGCGCCACAATTTTCTCCAATATGCCGACCCTGACGCCGTCAAACACATATTGTGTCGACAACGCCATCAGCAGCATCCCCAGCAAGCGCGAAATCACATTCATTCCTGTACGGCCTAAGGCGTCGGAAATTTTGCCCGCAAAAGCCATAATGAGAACGCCGGACAGCAGCACCACATAGGTCGCCGCGAGCGCTGCGCTGCGCTCTATCAGGCTCGCCTCCGGCTCGCCCATCAGCAGCATGATGGTGGCGATAGCGCCAGGACCGGCCATGAGGGGAATGGCGAGTGGAAAAAATGCGATATTCTCGCGCGCGGAAGCTTTCGGCCCGGGGGTTTTCGCTTCCAGCTCGCCGTCCGGTTCAAAGAACATCCGAAAGCCCATTAAGAATAACAAAATGCCGCCCGCGGTGCGGAAAGCGGCCATCGAGATGCCGAGATGGTGCAGCATGAAATTGCCGGCAAGGCCAAAGAAGGTCAAAAGGCAAGCGGCGATAAATGCCGCTTCCATGGCCACGCGCCGGCGTTGTTTTGCTTCCTCGCTGCGTGTTAACGAGGCATAAATCGGCGTCACCATGATCGGATCGATCACGATAAAGAGCGTTACAAAGGCGGCGATAAAGGCGGAGGAAAATTCTATGATCATGGATAGGCCTTAGGTTTCCGCTTACCTGCCGAACTGTGCGGGCGAGCGCAAGCACATTTTTTAATGTCACAGCGCTGGATCAGATCAGGCCGGGCCTGATATTACCGCGCGATAAATCTCCAGCATTTGAGCAGTTTTGGCCTGCCAGGAAAATTCACGTTCAATGCGGGTTCTGGCGGCGGCGCCCATTACCTCAGTACGCTCCGGATCGCGGGCAAGTTCTGCCATGGCGTCGCGCAGGCCATCGACGAAAGAGGCGCGTGCGTCTGGTGCAATCAGGTAGCCGGTTTGCGGGGTGATATAATCTTGCGGCCCGCCCCAGTCGGTGGCGATGGCGGGCGTCCCGCAGGCGAAGGCCTCAAGCACGACCGCGCCGCCGCATTCGCGCATCGACGGCAGCACCAGGGCGGTTGACGCTGCGAGAATGTCGCGAATTTCAGACTGGGGTCTGAAACCAAGGAATTCGATACGGTCGCCAGCTAAAGACTGCCCCTGTTGCTCCAGTTTGGCGCGGTCCGGGCCGTCGCCAATAACAACAAGTCGTGCTGGCGGTTCTAATTCAGCAAAAGCCTCAAAGAGGAGATCGAGGGCTTTCAAGCGCACGAGACGGCCCACAAAGACGAAGACCGGATGGTTGGGTTTGGCTTGTGGTTCGGGCGACCACAATTGAAGGTCGACCCCGTTTTCGATCAGGTAACTGACTTTCGATGGATCAATACCGCCCGGTAATCCGCGCCGGGTTCGTTCATTGGCGACGAGTATGCGCGCGGCCTGGCGTTTTCCCGGGGCGAAGCGGTTGGCGATTCCCGAGATCGTACGCGCCGCCGCCACCGCGCCGCCGCTCCCTTCCGCATAATGTTTTTCAAAAGCGGGCGGATAGGACATCGCGCCGTTCATCGGGCCAACAATCAGCGGCGCCTGCATATTATTAAGAAATGACGGGAACAGGGGCGAGACAGGCGTTGGCTGGTGGATGACGTCAAACTTTATCTCGCGCTCCAGCTGGCGCGCGCGCTTTCCAAGCCTGGCTAGCGTTACCGCGCCAATGGCGCTGTTGACTGCAGTGTCGCGCAGCGCGGGCGGCATAAGCTTGCCGCCGCGGTGGAGCATGCGTTCAACCATCGCATCCTCGATAAAGTGAAATGTCGCGCAATCTGAAATGTCGCTGCTCAGAATTTCGTCGCGCACACGGGCGTGGGTCAAGGCGTGGATGTCGATGCCGAGCGCCTTCAGCTCACGGATGTAGTGATAGGGAAGGATTGCTTCGCCGCCCATGCGGATTGAAATATTTGGCGCAACAATTAGGACTCGCATGAAATGTCATCTCTATTAGTGGACCGGGTCAATCCGTCGGGGCAGCGCCTACGTACAGCAACCACATCATATCCTGCAATGAATGTGTGAAGGACGGGTTTTCGCCATCAGCTCCGCATCACGGAGATTGACCGCCCGGCGCTCCTCGCCCTAAACCACAAAGCAGCATGAACGAAAGAAGATAGAATGACCGCCCAACCGATCAAAACCTTTACTCAGGCCGATGCGGAGGCCGCCAAATCCTGGCCGTTTCAGGAGGCGCGCCGCCTTGTCAAACGCATGGAGCGTGTGAAGAAGGCGGGCCCGGTCATCTTTGAGACCGGCTATGGCCCATCCGGGCTGCCGCATATCGGGACCTTTCAGGAGGTCGCCCGCACAACAATGGTGCGCCGGGCGTATGAATTGCTGACCGGCCGCGAGACTAGGCTGATCTCTTTTTCAGATGACATGGATGGGCTGCGCAAGGTTCCAGATAATGTTCCCAACAAGGAGATGCTGGAACAGCATCTACAGATGCCGCTGACCAAAGTGCCGGATCCGTTTGGCGGCGAGTATGAGAGTTTCGCCGACCACAATAACGCACGGCTGCGCGCATTCCTTGATCAGTTCGGATTTGACTATGAGTTTCGTTCGTCAACGGAAGAGTACATGTCAGGCCGCTTTGATGAAGCACTGATGCGGATGCTTGAAAAATATGATGACGTGATGAACGTCATATTGCCGACGATTGGCGATGACCGGAAGAAAACCTATTCGCCGTTCTTGCCAATATCGCCATCGACCGGCCGCGTCCTTTATGTGCCGATGCTCGAGCGCGACGCCAAAGCCGGAACTGTTGTTTTCGAAGATGAGAATGGAGAGCGGGTCAAAACCACAGTGACAGGCGGCGCTGTGAAACTGCAATGGAAAGCTGACTGGGCAGGGCGGTGGTTTGCGCTTGGCGTCGATTATGAAATGGCCGGTGAGGACCTCACCGAATCGACAAAACTTTCTTCCCGCATTGTACGCGCGCTGGGCGGCGAACCGCCGGAAGGGTTCAACTATCAGCTGTTTCTCGATGAGTCCGGCAAGAAAATATCAAAATCCAAGGGCAATGGCATTTCTATCGATGAATGGCTCACCTATGCGTCGCCGGAGAGCCTTTCGCTCTATGTTTTTCAGTCCCCGAAGAAAGCCAAGCGGCTTTACTTCGACGTTATCCCCAAAGCAGCGGATGAATATTGGACTTTCGTCAGCAAATATCGCGACCAGGACGGCGCCAAGGCGCTCGACAATCCGGCATGGCATATTCATGGCGATACGCCGCCCGCGGATGTGCCGCCGGTGAGTTTTGCCTTGCTGTTGAATCTAGTGAGCGCTTCGGGTTCCGCTGACGCTCAGCTTTTGCACGGCTTTGTGAAAAAATACCGCCCGGATGCGAGCGACGCAGAGTTAAAAGCGACCGATGAGCTAATTAAATTTGCCGGCCGGTATTTTGACGACTTCATCAAGCCGCATAAAAAATTCCGGCCGCCAACGCCGCAAGAGCGAGCCGGTCTTGAAATGCTCAGCACTCGCCTCAAAGAACTTGGCGACGCCGCCGATGAGGATGTTTATCAAACCGCGGTCTTCGATGCGGGCAAGGCGCAGGACTATGAAAATATCCGCGACTGGTTCAAAGGCCTCTATGAGGTCGTGTTTGGCCAGTCCGAAGGCCCGCGCATGGGCGCCTTCACCAAGGTGTTTGGCGCTGATGCGCTGGCAAAATTGATCGACGAGAGTTTGGCGCGAGGCTAAACTGCAAACATGTGCTTCTCCCCCGCCGCTAGTTTTGCCGCCGCCGCCCTCCTTGCTGGCGTTGGCGCAGCGACGCTGGCTCAGCGCCCGGAGAAAAAGCGCATCGCCTTTGCGCTGATCCCCCTTACCTTTGCAGTCCATCAGCTGATTGAGGGGATGATCTGGCTGTCGCTCGGTTCGAGCGGATCGGCGCCGCGCGAGCAGGTCATCGCTTATCTTTTTCTCGCGCAGATTTTTTGGCCGACCTATACCCCGCTCTCAGTTCTATTGATGGAGAGTGAAAGGCGCCGGCGCTGGTCACTTTACATCCTGCTTGCGGGTGGGCTCGTGGTTTCTGTGGCGATGGCTGTGATCCTGATCCAGAATGACTACACAATAAGGGTCGTCAATCACAGCCTGCGATATGCGACGGACCATGAATTTGAAAAACAGCTTGTGGGTCTTTACGTACTGGCGACAACAGCGCCGCTCATACTTTCGCGTCACCGCTATGTGATGGCGTTCGGTGGGGCGGTTCTGGTTGGATCGGTTATTACGGAACTTGCCTTCCATTACACCGGCACGTCGGTCTGGTGTTTTTTCGCTGCGATTTCGAGCCCGTTCGTATTTTTCCATATCAGGCGGCAGTCGAAATTGGCGCGCGCTTAATCGAGCCCTATTTGCTTGGCCCAGTCGGAATAGAGCCGGGTGCGGCGTTCCGCCATTTCATCCTGGCTTGGTGGGTTTTCGGCATAACTGAAAGTCACCCCGGTTCCTTCGATGATGCGGTTCATATAGTTGAACAGCGCGGCGACTTGGATTGCGTCGAACAGTGCGCGCTCAGACCAGCCGGCGTCATAGACGGATTTCGCGTCGGCCGGCGTCAATTTTGACGGCAGGTCCTTGAGCTTGGCGACATATTTCAACAGCGGTTTCAGCTTGTCATCGACGCCTGAGCTGTCGACATCTTTAACCATCGCATCGATGACGGTTTCGTCAATACCGAAGGCTTGCGCATAAATTTTGTGCGACCCGAAGCAAAAACTACAAGCGTTCAGGCCAGAAACAAAAACTGCAATCAGCTCCCGCTCAGCAATGGTCAGCGGGCTGTCGCCGCGCAACAAGAGGTCGTGATAGGCAAGCACGGGCTTCACGCATTCAGGGAATTTCTTGTAAACATCGGCAAGATGAGGGGTGTCAGGCAGGCTCGGGAAAAGGGACATTGCTGGCGCCGTTCTATTAAAGCTGAAATTATATGAGCGTTGGCTAAAGCCGTTCACCGGTCAGATAGCGGGCAACATCGATGTAGTCGATGACCAGCGATGTTAAATCGGTCACAAAAACGAGAGCCAGCCATTTCCCCGACACGCCCGATAAGTCCCATTGCTTGCGCCGCGACCACAGGTAAATTACCAGCGGCGTCCAAAATACTACATGCGCAAGCCCCAAAATGCGTTGATAGCCGAACTGGTCGTAAAGCCAGATCATAGATATTGCAGCGGCAACAATCGCCCCCAGCACCCATTTCGCTTCCGGTCTTCGGATAAAAACAACCGCGCCGACCATATTTGCCAGCATCATCCAGCCCACCCATGCCTGCAGCCATAATGGTTGCGCCATGATCGCGGCGCTGAATGACATTGGCGCTGCGGCCGCCGTGCTAAGAAAATCCAGCATCATCGCCCCTCTCCATTGAGTATTATCGATCCATAAACAATGTTTGATTCTTTGTGAATGCCTTTAGCAGTCATGCTGTCAGAGCGCTAAGTTGTTGTTTTGGACGTGACGAATCATCAAAACTTCTACAGCCGGAGCATAATTGTTTAATCGGGACGCACGGCAATTATTGTTAGAATTTTTCTCATTACAAATTTGCGCCTTTCCATCAGCGTCTTAAACCAATTGCGGCGAATCTTGGGCAGAGTTCGGGTCAACTTGCAGTTCGCAAACGCGCCTTCTTGCTGTATATTTTATGCATCGTTTTTGGAACACGAAACGAAATATTAGGGCCCTTTGCATTAACCTTGTTTTGCGCGCTGCGTATGGGCGCCGGGGACAGGTACATTAGCGTAGGGCGGATCTCGGGTAAGAAGACGGAGAGCACAGGACAGAGCATTTTAACCGAATTGGCGAACGGCGAAATGGCGTATCGATTTCACAATGAAGAGATCAAAGAGCGGGAACGACATTCCCGGCTCGTTTGGTCTTGCTTCGCCGAGCACAGACCCCACATCTTGTTCAAGGATATACTTGAAAAGGGTGGATTGGCAAAAATGTTTTGGCGCGCCTTATTCGGCGAAGACAAGTTCGGCAAAAGCGAAGGTGAGCGCTGGGTCATTGAGACCGGCGCTTTTTTTATTCCCAACAGCGGCGGAATACGGGAATCCGGTGCGTAAACAGTGAGCGTGGCGACCATGATGGATGAAAATCTCGACATATTTGACGCCTTTTCTGAAAGCTATAAGCGGGTAAAGCAGGAGGCGATGAGCCTGCGCGATTATCTGCTCGCAGCGCGCGATGATCCGATGCTTTATGCGAGCGCCGCCGAACGCATGCTATCGGCGATCGGCGAGCCGGAGATGATCGATACCTCGAAAGACCCTCGTCTGGCGCGGATTTTCTTTAACCGCACGATCCGCCGTTATAAAGCTTTTGACGGGTTCTACGGCATGGAAGATACGACCGAACGCATCGTTTCGTTCCTCCGCCACGCCGCCCAAGGTCTCGAAGAAAAACGCCAAATCCTTTACCTTCTGGGTCCGGTTGGCGGCGGCAAGTCATCGCTGGCCGAACGCCTCAAAGATTTGATGGAAACCTATCCGATCTATGTGTTGAAGGCGGGCGATGAAATCTCGCCGGTCTTTGAGAGCCCGCTTGGTCTTTTCCAATCAGAAAAATTGAAAAGCCTGCTTGAAGAAAAATACAATATCGAACAACGCCGCCTCACCGGCCTGATGAGCCCCTGGGCGGTAAAACGTCTTGATGATTTCGGCGGCGATATTTCAAAATTCGAAGTTGTGCGCATCATGCCGTCGAAGCTGCGCCAGATTGCTATTTCGAAAACCGAACCGGGCGACGAAAACAATCAGGATATTTCCGCCCTGGTCGGCAAAGTCGATATTCGCAAGCTCGAGCATTTCAGTCAGGACGATACCGACGCCTATTCTTACTCCGGCGGATTGTGCCGCTCCAATCAGGGGCTTTTGGAATTCGTTGAGATGTTTAAAGCGCCGATCAAGGTGCTGCATCCGCTGCTGACCGCGACGCAGGAGAGCAATTATATCGGCACTGAAGCGTTGGGGCCGATCCCGTTCCAGGGCATAATTCTGGCTCACTCCAATGAGAGCGAGTGGAAGCAATTTCGTAATAACAAAAACAACGAAGCCTTCCTTGATCGCATCAACGTGATCAAGGTGCCGTATTCTCTGCGGGTGACTGAAGAGCGCAAAATCTACGAAAAGCTGCTGGCAAGTTCGGAATTGTCGGATGCTTCCTGCGCCCCGGAAACGCTCGGCTTGCTGGCGCGGTTCTCGGTTCTGACCCGCCTTAAAGAACACGAAAATTCAAATCTCTATTCGAAACTGCGGATATATGACGGCGAAAAGCTGAAAGACACTGATCCGAAAGCCAAGTCGCATCAGGAATATCGCGACGCCGCCGGCATAGACGAAGGCATGGACGGCATATCGACGCGTTTTGCCTATAAGGTTTTGTCGGAAACATTTAATTTTGACACCGATGAGGTCGCCGCCGATCCGGTGCATATGATGTATGTGCTGGAAAACGCTATCAAGCGCGAGCAATTCCCCGACGAGACTGAAAAGAAATATCTCGATTTTATCAAATCGGAATTGTCGCAGCGCTATGCTGATTTTATCGGCAAGGAAATCCAAAAAGCCTATCTAGAAAGCTATGGCGAGTACGGACAAAATCTGTTTGACCGTTATATTTCCTATGCTGATGCGTGGATTGAAGATCAGGACTTTAAAGACCCCGATACCGGCCAGCTTCTTGATCGCTCGACGCTAGACGGTGAGCTTTCGAAAATCGAAAAGCCGGCGGGAATTGCAAACCCTAAAGACTTCCGCAATGAGGTTGTGAAATTCGCCTTGCGCGCCAGGGCTAATAATGAAGGCAACAACCCCGCCTGGACCTCCTATGAGAAACTGCGCAACGTTATTGAAAAGCGCATGTTCTCCCAGGTTGAAGACTTGCTGCCGGTTATTTCTTTCGACTCTCAGAAAGATTCCGACACTGCGGCCAAGCACGAGAATTTCGTTTCCCGCATGACCGCGCGCGGCTACACGCCGCGCCAGGTGCGCCGTCTTGTTGAGTGGTATATGCGCGTGAATAAGGCAGGATGATAAAAGGGATTTTTGGTTCCGGATTGGGAATTAATGAGAACAACCTGATCTTTGAGCCTCAAATCCCCGGAACCTAATATGGCCTTTTCTCATTTCATCGATCGGCGCAAAAACCCCAAGGGGAAATCGCTCGGCAATCGCCAGCGGTTTCTCAAGCGCGCGCGCGCGCAAATTAAAGAAGCGGTCAACAAATCCTTGCGTGACCGGTCGTTAAAGGAAATTGAAAAGGGCGAAAAGATTTCGATACCATCGAAATCAACAGCCGAGCCGCGCTTTCGTCTCGATCCGGAAACCGGCAAGCGTGAAATGGTGCATCCCGGAAACAAGGAATTCGGTAAAGGCGACAAGATCAAAAAACCGCCCAAAGGCGGCGGTAAGGGCAAGGGAAAGAAGGCGAGCACCGACGGCGATGGCGAGGATTCTTTTCAGTTCACGCTGACGCAGGATGAATTCCTCGATATTTTCTTTGAGGATCTGGAACTGCCAAATCTCGTCAAGCGCTCGCTTAAAGAAATAAAAGCGACGGCCTATAAACGCGCTGGCATTACCGTTTCCGGCTCGCCCACCAACATGAATTTAATCCGCACTATGCGCAACGCCCATGGCCGGCGCCTGGCGCTGCATCGCCCCTCGACGCGGGAGATGAATGAGCTGAAAGAACGCCTGTTCGCGCTTGAACGGATCGCGCAGCCAAGCGACGAAGAAATAGCGCTGCGAAAAGACATCATCGCGCAGCTGGAAGCGATGGAGAGCCGTCGCCGTTGGGCGCCGTTTATCGATCCGCTCGACGTGCGCTTTAATGCTTATGAGCCAACGCCGGTGGAGACCACCGCCGCCGTTATGTTCTGTCTCATGGATGTGTCGGGCTCGATGGGCGAGCGTGAAAAAGACCTCGCCAAACGGTTTTACATGCTGCTCTATTTGTTCTTGAGGCGGCGTTATGAGCGCGTTGAGATTGTTTTCATTCGTCATACCCATCACGCAGAAGAGGTCGATGAGGAGACGTTTTTTTATTCGCGCCAATCGGGCGGCACGGTTGTGTCGACCGCGCTTGATAAAATGCTGGAAGTCCAGCGCGACCGATTTGCAGCCCACGAATGGAATATTTATGTCGCGCAAGCGTCAGACGGTTTTACGCAGTCGGGCGACGCCAAACGCTGCGTTGAGATTTTGAACGAAAGCATTATGCCGATTTCGCAATATTACGCCTATATCGAAATTCTCGATGAGCGTGAGCTGGAAGTGTTTTCAAACGAAGATAGCGGCGCGGAACTGTGGCGCGCCTATCGCACATTTGCTCCCCAATGGGATCATTTTGCGCAAACCCGCATCGCGCGGCCGCAGGATATATTTCCAGTCTTCCGTGAGCTGTTTTCAAAAAACAAACGCGAGGCGGCGTGAAACCTGAGATAATCCTTGGACTATCGTGTATCGCCTCTTTCATAGTATGGAATGTGATCGGCGACACCTATCATCGCGCGGTGATCGGAGTTCTTGCGTCAATCGAAAATAATTTATTGCGGTGGTTCGTTTCTATTTTCTCATTCAGTTTACTACTCGGATCGGCAGCAGGAGGATCGGTCGTTATTCTAGGACTGTTGTTTGGCTGGGATTTCGAAACTAACATTCCGAACGAATACTTCGGCAAAGACGGTGACAACATAATTTTGACTTTTGGTTTTTGGTTGCTTGCCGGACCCTCACTATGTGGAATTTTTGGCGTCGCGGTATCGCGGATTCGGTTTTCAGAGCGACTTAAAGAGCTGAGGGCTTACGAATGAACGATATCGGTTTGAAACCCTCCCTCCTCTTCGATGACGCCGATTGGGATTTCGAAGTCCTGCAGCGCACGCTTGAAGCGATTGAAGAGATCGCGCTCAGCGATCTTAAACTCGATATCTACCCGAACCAGATTGAGATCATTTCTTCTGAACAGATGCTCGACGCCTATTCGTCACACGGTATGCCGTTGATGTATAAGCACTGGTCGTTCGGCAAGCATTTTGCTCGCGACCAGATGATGTATCAAAAGGGCTATTCCGGCCTTGCCTATGAAATCGTCATTAATTCCAATCCTTGCATCGCTTACCTTATGGAAGAAAACACCATGACCATGCAAGCGCTGGTGATGGCGCATGCGTCTTTCGGGCATAATCATTTTTTCAAGAATAATTATCTTTTCCGTCAGTGGACGGACGCAGAGGGCATCTTGCCCTATCTCGACTTTGCAAAAAAATACATCGCCAAATGCGAAGATGAATATGGGTTTGAAGAGGTCGAAGCGATCCTTGACGCGTCGCACGCATTGATGGATCAGGGCGTCTTTCGTTATTCTCGCCCGCCACGCCTTTCCGATGCGGACCAGATGGCGAAACTGGCTGCGCGCGCCGAACATGAAGAGCTGACCTTTAACGATATCTGGCGCACCCTGCCGAACATCGAAGAAGATGAAGAGGAAAAAGAAGAACGCCAGGCCGAAGTGCGAAACATAAAATTGCCAGAGGAAAACCTTCTTTATTTCATCGAAAAAGCCTCGCCCATTTTGCGCCCATGGCAACGCGAGCTGGTTCGGATTGTGCGTAATGTCGCGCAATATTTTTATCCGCAGAAACAAACCAAAGTGATGAACGAAGGCTGTGCGACCTTCGTGCATCATTACATTATGACGGAGTTATATAATCGCGGCGCCATCGGCGAGGGTGCGATTTTGGAATTTCTCCATTCGCATTCGTCGGTAGTCTTCCAGCCGGATTTCGACGACCCGCGCTATTCTGGAATTAATCCTTACGCCCTTGGCTTTGCGATGATGGAAGATATCAAGCGGATCTGTGAAGACCCCAAAGCTGAAGACCGCGAGTGGTTTCCGGAGATTGCCGGATCGGGTGACTGGCGCGAAATTTTGAAAGACGCCTGGACGAATTACCGCGATGAAAGCTTCATCCTTCAGTATTTGTCGCCAAAAGTTATGCGGGACTTTCACCTTTTCGCGATTGCCGACAGTGCGAAAGAAAGCCATGTGGAAGTCTCCGCCATTCATGATGATTTGGGCTACCGACGCGTTCGCGAACGCCTTGCGGCGATGTATGACATCGGCATGCATGAGCCAAATGTTCAAGTTGTCGCTGCGGCGCTGGAAGGCGATCGCAAATTGACGCTGCAACATAAAGTGCATGACGGCCGCAAATTGAACGGCGACACCAAAGACGTGATTCTCACCCACATTGAGACTTTGTGGGGACACGAAGTAAAGCTTGAAGACGGCGACGCTTAGAGCGCGGCGTCGGAGCGCGGATTGCCGACGCGGCTTGTTAATTCTGTTCTGATCCTTCGTCGCCTTTTATATCTCTGCCGAAATTTGGCGACGCGGTTTCTTGTCCGGCCTCAACGATCGCATGGCGCAGCGCCTGCCCGCGCTCGAATGCGGTGTGGAGCGCCTTACCGTCGCCCCAGCGGATGGCGCGCTGAAGCGCGATCAGCTCTTCGGTGAACCGCCCCAGTGCTTCGATGACGGCTTCGCGATTGTGCAGGAAAACATCGCGCCACATCACCGGATCGGAGGCGGCGATCCGCGTGAAATCACGAAATCCGCCTGCGGAATATTTTACGATTTCTGCCTCGGTAACCGATTCCAAGTCGTCCGCCGCGCCGATCAGCGTAAATGCGATGAGGTGCGGAAGGTGGCTGGTGATGGCCAGAGCAAGGTCGTGATGTTCGGCGTCCATGACATCGACTTGCGCCCCGACGGCGCGCCAAAGCGCGGCAACCTTGTCGACGGCGCCGCGATAAGCGTCGTCGTTACGCTCAAGCGGGGTTAGGATGCACCATCGCTCCTCGAATAAAGAGGCAAAGCCGGCTTCCGGTCCCGATTGTTCTGTGCCTGATACTGGGTGGGAGGGGACAAAGAATAATCGCTCGGGCAGTGTCGTCGCCGCAGCCGCAACGACGCCTTTAACCGAGCCGACATCAATGATGATGGCGCCGTCGCGGGCATGTTCGCCAAGGCGCGCAACAATCTCGCCAATCGAGCCGACCGGCGCCGCGACAATGATAAGATCAGCGTCTTGAACGCCTTCCTTTAATGATGAGGCCGCATGGTCGATGATATTGAGGGCGACCGCGCGCGCCAAGACATCCTTGTCCTGATCAATACCGATAATCTTATCGGTCAGCCCGCGTTCGCGCAGCGCCAATGCGAGCGATGAGCCGATTAGCCCGACGCCGATGATGGCGGTACAGGAAAAATGAGGTGCAGTTCGTTCTTTTGTAATATCAGTCACTGGGGAATTTCTGTGATAGAAGTTCGATAAACTTTTGATTGCCTTCTTTTTCGCCAATCGACACCCGCAAATATTCGCCTAGCTTATAAGCTCCCATCTCGCGGACGATGACGCCCTCGGACCCCAGATAGGATTGAATGTCATCGGCGTTTAGGCCGCGCGCATCCGGGAATTTGATCAAAATAAAATTACCAAAGCCCGGAACGTGTTCCAGCCCCATAGCGCTGAGGCGCTCCGCCATCCAGCTGCGCTGTTCGCGATTGAAGGCGCGGTTGCGCTCAACAAAGTCCTGATCGTCCAGTGCAGCAAGGCCGGCCGCTTGCGCCGGCAGCGTTACATTAAACGGTCCACGAATTCGGTTTAAAACATCGGCAACCGCCGATGGGCAATACCCCCAACCAAGGCGCAAGGCGGCGAGACCATAAATTTTTGAAAAGGTTCGTGTCATGACGACATTATCAAACTGGTCAACTAGCCTCTCGCCGCCATTATAGTCAGGCTGCTCCATAAATTCTGCATAGGCCGCGTCGACGACCAGTAAAATGTCATCGCGCAGGCCCTGTCTGAGGCGAAGCAGTTCAATTTCGGGAATGTAGGAGCCGGTTGGGTTGTTGGGATTGGCCACAAACATCATCCGGGTCCGGTCATCGACCAGAGCGAGCATCGCATCGATGTTGGATGTTAGGTTAGTCTCTTTAGCAAAGCGTGGTTCGGCTCCACATGATTTGGCCGCCAATGCGTAGACTAAAAACCCGTGCTCGCTCTGAATAATATTGTCGCCCTCGCCAACATAGGCCTTGGTCAGAAGTTGCAGGATCTCGTCCGAGCCGGCGCCGCAGACGATGCGCGAAGCATCAAGACCGTAGACTTCAGCAATTTTGTCGCGCAGCGCCGCCGAGCCGCCATCGGGATAGGAAAACAAATCGCTGGCGGCCTCATTATAGGCGCTGATCGCTTTTGGACTGGCGCCAAGGGCGGACTCATTTGACGAGAGTTTAAATATCCTGGAAGCGCCCGGTGCGGATGATGAGCCTGGGACATAGGGCTTGATATCGAGAATGCCGGGGCGGGGTTGCGGCGCGGTCATGAGATTAAAGTCTTTCTTTTTGCGTCTTGCCTATAGCCGCTACGTGAGGCGCCGTTCAACCCGGGCGCTGCGAGCGCCGGGCGTATGGCGCGCACATGCGCGCTCCGCACCAGGCCAACCGGCGCCATCATCTCCTTGGTCGCCTCGACCAGAAGCACTCCAGACAGGCCCGGCCAGACCCGCGAGCCTGCGCGCTCCCACGCCCTTGCCGCCCGCAACAAAAGCCGCGCGCGAAAGGGAGGAAAATAAAGCGCCGCGCTCCAAGCGGCGGCGCGGAACATTGCGCCTTCCAAAAGCGTGCTCAACTGACGCTTGAGGTAGGGTCGCCCGGCCGCAAATGGCGTGGTGTCAATCATCGACCACAAGCCGCGGCGATGGGCAGCGACGATAATCACTCGACCGTCATCGGCCAGGACGCGCCAGACCTCGCGCATCAATTTTTTTGCATCCGGCGCTTCTTCCAGTCCGTGTACGATCAATATGCGATCGAGAGAGGCGTCGGGCAGCGGCCATTGATGTTCCCCAACCAGGCTGGCGCAATTGCGCCCATTGGCGGGCCAGCGGATAACGCCCTGCCCCCCGGGAGCGAGGGCGAGGCGCCGTGTGGCGGCGGGAAACAGCTCCAGATATGGATTGGCGTAACCGAATCCGGCTATGGCAAGCTCGGCGCCGTCTCCCCAGGCCTGGGTAAGGTGGGCGCTGACAAAACTCTGCGTCGCCTCGCCAAGGGCGGTCCGGTAGAATTCGTGAAGGTCTAAAATATCGGTGCGCATTGGTTTGTTTCCAGCCAGCCCGTGATCTTGTATGCTAAACTCTATAGCAAAGCGTCAAATAGTTCATATGCGGGAGTTTTAGTTAATCCATGCCTATTGAAACTCGACAATTCGCGTGCCTCGCTGACAATTACGGCTATCTCATTCGTGATCGTGAAACCGGCGCCGTCGCCGCCATTGATACGCCTGATGTGGGTGCGATTAACAACCAGCTCGACGCTGCAGGATGGCGCCTCACACATATTTTGAATACCCATCACCATTGGGACCATGCCGGCGGCAACCTGGCGCTGAAAGACAAATGGGGCTGCAAAATTATCGGCCCGAAAGCCGAGGCGGCGCAGATACCGGGGCTCGATGTTGCGGTCGGCGATGGCGACATGGTGATGTTCGGCGCGTCCAAGGCGACAGTTTATGATACGCCCGGGCATACGTCGGGGCACATCATTTTTCATTTTGCCGAGGACGCCGCCGCGTTTGTCGGCGATACGATTTTTGCCATGGGGTGCGGTCGATTGTTTGAAGGCACGGCCGAACAAATGTGGGCCTCGCTTTCGAAAATTGCCGCCCTGCCGCCGCAAACAAAGCTTTATTGCGCCCATGAATATACCCAAGCCAATGCCGCCTTCGCGCTCAGTGTTGATCCGACTAACCCGCAATTGCAATCGCGCGCCCGCGAAGTTGATCGCTTGCGTGCGGAAGGAACGCCGACCATCCCGACCGATGTGGCGATTGAGTTGCAGACCAACCCTTTCCTGCGCGCCGCCGCGCCGGGCCTGCAAGCAGCCCTTGGCATGAGCGGCGCCAGCGCGGTCGAGGTTTTTGCTGAAACCCGCCGCCGGAAGGATAATTTCTAGCGGACGAGGCGGCGATAATATCCTATCAGGAAGCTTTGGAGCGGATGGAGGGAATCGAACCCTCATCTTAAGCTTGGGAAGCTTCTGCTCTACCTTTGAGCTACACCCGCGGACCCCGCGAGATGTCGCGCCAAAGGCGAAAAAGGTCAAGCGGGCGAGAAAATGTCGGTCCGGCCGTGAAAAGGTCTCGACGGGGCCTGCAAATCTCTCCAAAAATTCATCTGCATTGCGCCCGGGCGCCGTATTCTCGCCCGTGCAAATGATTTTATGTAGACGTCGGCCAGGCGCCCATCGCGCCTTTGCGCCGGCATGGAAAGGAGGCCGGTTATGTTGAAACGGCTCATTGGAATTCTGGGCGCTGTGTGTATCGCATTCGCCATTGCGCTCGCCCCCGCAGCGGCCAAGTCGAAACGGGAAAAAGCCGACAGGCTGGTCAATAAGGCGGCCGATACGGTTGCCTATTTCGCCAATGACAAGGCGTATGAGCCGCTCTGGGATTTGTCGAGGGACGCCAAAGCGATGGTGATCATGCCGGCTTCTACGCGCGGCGGCTTCATCTTCGGCGCTTCTGGCGGCAATGCCGTCATGATTGCGCGCAATGACGATGGCAGTTGGACGGAGCCAACATTTTTCACGATTGGCTCGGTGTCCTTCGGTTTTCAGATCGGGCTTGAGCGCTCTGAAGTAATCCTCGCGGTGATGACCGAGCGCGGTATGGAACAATTGTTGTCGACCTCGGTAAAGCTGGGCGCCGATCTGACGCTGGCGGCCGGGCCGGTTGGCGGCGGCGCCAAAGCACAAACGGTTGATGTGCTCGCCTTTTCCCGCTCGCGCGGGCTTTATGGCGGCGTTAGCCTTGAGGGCGCCCTGTTGAAGGCGCGCCATAGCTGGAACCGGGAATATTATGCCGCAGATGTCAGCCCGGCGGATATTATCTACCGTCAGAAAGTGGCGCGGCCGAATTCGGCAGTTCTGCAAAATGCTGTCTGGGCGCTCGCCAATCGTGAGCAGCCGACTTATGTCGCGCCCTTGCAACCGATATTGATCGATCCGGTTACCGGCGAGCCTTTGCCGGAGCAGCCCGAATATGATGATGACGCGGTCTACGGCGCGCCTCTGGAGCCAAACGGCAACCAATAGGCCAGATAACGCGCGGTAGCGCGGATCAACAAAACTTGAACGCCCGCCGGTTGCCGCCGGCGGGCGTATTCGCGCATGGTGGCGAATCGAGAAGGTAAGGCGGACCCGAACATGGCCGATGGCGAAGCGGCGGCGCGCGCGCAATTTAATGCTGCGTCGCCCGGAAAATTTCAGCACCCTGATATTACCGCCGACAGCGCGCCGCGGGCTGAGGTTGCTTTTGATCGCCTGGAGAGTTTGTGGGTCAACACCGGCACTTTGTGCAATGTTGAATGCGCCCATTGCTATATCAAATCGTCGCCGGCCAATGACCGCCTGGTCTATTTGACCGCCGATGAGCTGGCGCCGTTTCTGGTTGAGGCGCGGGCGATGGGCGCGCGCGCGGTTGGCTTTACTGGCGGCGAGCCGTTTATGAACCCGCAAATGCTGGCGATGGCGGCGGCGGCGCTCGGTCATGGGTTCGAAGTGCTGATCCTCACTAACGCCATGCGCCCGATGATGCGTGAGCAGATTAAAGCCGGTCTTATGGCCTTGCGCGACGAATATGGGGCGCGGCTGAAGCTGCGCGTCAGCCTCGATCATTTCTTGCCAGCGCGACATGATCGCGAGCGTGGGGCGGGCAGCTTTGACGCCGGCATGGACGGGCTTTACTGGCTTGCGGACAATGATTTTTCGATCTCGCTCGCCGGGCGCACCCTGTGGGGCGAAAGCGAGGGTGAAATGCGCGCCGGCTTTGCCGAGCTGTTTCAGGCGCGCGGGCTTGGCCTTGATGCAAGCGATCCGGCGGATCTGATATTTTTCCCTGAAATGGATGAGGCGGCGCCGGTTCCTGAAATCACTACCGAATGTTGGGATATTCTCGGCAAGGATCCGCGCCAGATCATGTGCGCGTCGGCGCGCATGGTGGTCAAACGCAAAGGCGCGCCGGCGCCAACGGTGTTGGCCTGCACGCTGATTGCCTATGATGAGGCGTTCGAGCTTGGCGCCAGCCTTAATGAGGCGGCCAAGCCGGTCAAACTCAACCACCCCCATTGCGCAAAATTCTGCGTGCTGGGCGGGGCGAGCTGTTCGGGCTAGAGCATTTCCGGATAAGTGTGACGCGGTTATCCGATAGAAATGCGACAACAAATAATCCAGAGCATTTCCAAGCGAAGTGGGAACCGGCTCGCGTGAAGGAAATACGACCAATAATAACTTAGGGCGGACGCTATGGCTGACAAACCGAAAGACATTCCCCGCGAGATCGCATTGGAGGCCCGCACCATTGCGGGTGAAAAACTTTACTCGCCATCGGCCGCGCGCAATCGCGATGCGATCCGCGATGTAGTGTTGGAGATTATGCCAAGCGAGGGGCAAATCCTCGAAATTGGCGGCGGCACCGGCGAGCATGGCGCCCACATCGCTGCCGCGGCGCCCGGGCTGACCTGGCATAGCGGCGATCCCGATCCGGCCTCGCGCGCGTCGATTGCTGCGTGGATAAAAGACGCCGGCCTCACAAACCTCAAAGGCCCCCATGCGATTGACGTGACGGCTGAGGATTGGGGCGTTGAAGCCGGTGCGCCATTTGATGGGCTGGTCTCCATCAACATGATCCACATCGCGCCTTTTGCCGCCGCGACAGGGCTTTTCGCCGGCGCCGGGCGATTGTTGAAGCGCGGCGGCGTACTTTTTCTCTATGGGCCGTTTTCTCGTGAGGGCGTTCATACCGCGCCCTCCAATGAGGCCTTCGACGCCAGTTTAAAATCGCGCGCTGCGCGCTGGGGCGTGCGTGATCTGGAGCACGATCTTGCGCCGCTTGCGCAGAAAAATGCGCTAATACGCGAGGTCATTGTCGAAATGCCGGCGAATAATCTCTGTGTGGTTTTTCGAAAACAGTAATACCGCCTTGAATTTTCAGAGTCTAATTTCCCCCACATATTGCGTTTAAAAATTGTGGAAAAGTTTTGATCGACGCGGTGCGATAAGTTGGTATCCTGACAATACTTCGCGACCCTACAGACAATGTGTTGTGTTTGCCTAGCAGCAGGTTGGACGGGAAAAACGAAGTGATGTGCTAGCTGGAGACGACGCTCAGGCGTAATCCGGTACAGCGGGATAAAGGTGAATTCCGCCGGACATCTGACGAAGCTGAGTGCTTCGGCCCTGGAACTGGCGCTCGCAAGAGCGAAAGGAAAGGGGACCTGGAATCGCTGTGTACAGCAGGTCAAGCTGTGGATCGGCGCGCGGCATCGATTGTGATGAGGGCGCAAGCCTTTGTTGGAAAAGGT
>JAJFFY010000098.1 GCA_021776415.1 Hyphococcus sp. | reverse complement strand
TGATCGATCAACTGGCAAGAATTGCCATCGATCGACGGTTATTCCCTATACAATTATTTGTTATAGACGAAAATGTCGGTATCCACTTTCCATCTACGTACAAAAGGCAAAGTAGCACTCGATAATGTCTGTTTTGAGGATTTAGCTGCCAAAAGCTTCGAGCGGTGTGACCGGCCAACCGCGCGGTGTGCGCTTGAGCTCGATGACGGCTCCACGCACGCCGCACTCACCAAACCGAAAACCATGATCTTGTTTGCCCCAGGGATTCTCTAAATATATGCGGGGCCCAAAGGGCTCAGGTCAAAACCGTAGACCCAGTCGGCCGCCTTCTCAAGATCGGCGATGTCTGTTTTGAGATCGGGCTAAGCCGAGCCATGATCTATCGCCTCATCAACAATGTGCAGAACCCGTTTCCAAAGCCGATCAAGTTCGGAAACGCGTCACGCTGGTCGCTGATTGAAATCATCGAATGGAAGATAAAAGCGCTCGCTGAGCGCGATTGATCGCCTGATCAGCTGCTCCTAACTGCTGTCGATTTTTCCGATTGCGCATCGGATATGGATAAGTGCGTCCAAAATCGGTTCCAAAAGACGCGGCGATGAGATTGCGAGCCCGCCTCCCGACATCATTCGGCTGCGAACAGCGGGTCCTTCCGCGCTTCATTTAATGCGGGTAATTCGCTTCCCGCTGTCTTTTCAGGCGCAGCATTATCAAAACGGTTTACGGTTTACTGTGATGGTTTACGTTTGTTCTGACGATCAGGCAGATGAGAGCTACCGACGACATCCACATTTCTGAGAGGGAAAGTTGGGATTCAGATTTATTTTCTCAGGACAAAACTGATGCTTGCTACAATTTGGCCCTGCGGCAGCAATCAGATTGCCGAGGTAGTCGTTCAGTCTGGATCTATATTTTGCAGAATCAGTTTATTAATTGCGGGCTCATTGGGTACTCCCACACCACGATGGGTTTTCCTGATCGCGAAGTGACTGGAGTTGTTATGATGAAAAATCGGCCTCATTTGAACAAAAGTACAGTATCAAGTGCTGTAGATATATCTTTTAACCTCGACATGGCAGTACTTTCACAGGCTACAAAGCGCTTTCAGGAAGCCTCGCAACCATTATTAGATGTCCATAAGAGATATCAAGACGCAATGCAGCCGTTCTTTGCAAAGGTGGAGAAAGCGCGTGTGAATCATGAACGCTTTGTACAAGCTTGGAAAAAAAAGTTCAGCATTTCTATTCCAAAAATTGCGTTCAAATTATCCGACGAATGGAGCCGTGAAATTGAATGGATAATGCAACGCTATCGCGCAGCAGTAGCGGACCCCGAAAATGAAAAGTCAAAACCCTGGCTTGAATTAAAGCACATGGCGCTAAGCCAAGTCCGCGCGATAGTAAAATGCTTGCCAGATCCGCGGGTTAAACGGGGTAGACCCAAAGGGAGTGGGCATGTGGTCTCGGACAAGCAGCTGATTTCTGAGGTCGGCAAACTAGTCGAGACCGGTCTCCGGCCCACGACTGCAGCACGAAAAGTGCTGATAGAGCGCGGCGTTAGGGTGGGATTAAAGAATCGAGCGGATTACATCGCAAAGCAATATAAAACCTCTATGATGCGCGAAAAAAAATAGCCGGCATTTTTTCCCGCACGATTTTTCTTCTGCAAGCGGTCTATCCATGTACGCATGGAGCACAATAACACCTTTGGGCGGCTAACTCGTAGAAATTTGCGGGTACCTGATGCTTATGTTTGCACTTCAGTGCGATGCCCACAGTTGTGTGGAGGCGTCAAAAAGTGCTTTTTCCTATGCCGGTAGTGACTTCGGATATTATCAGCGCACGGCTCAGTGACGACTTCGACGTGCTGATCGAATGGATGAGCGACAGGGACAGCATTACGGAATTAGGCCGAGGCATGCCATGAAGCCGCGTTACAGCCCGGTGCCATGTCGCGCCGTGATGGATAAGCGTCTTACGGCGCAGGACCTCCGTCTATTAGCTGCCGTCGCCGCGCATGATTGTTTTGGCGCTTACGGCAAGGGGTGCACGGCCGGACACGAACGTCTTGCAAGGATTATCAACGCGGCTCAAAAATCCGTGGCGCGGTCGTTCAAAAAGCTTCTTCAGCTTCATTATATCTCCAGCGAGCGTACGCCTGAAGACAGGCGGCGACGTACCTACCGCATTATCTATACAAACGAAGATCATCGCATGTTCGCATTGGGTGAGAATGCGGATGTCAGTTTCCTCAACGCGCGCACTCAATCAAGAGAACCAGAGCCGGAAAACTTATGGGCGGAAGATATGGCGTCGTATTTAAGCGATTCGGTAACGGAAACGCCGGGATCGGTAACAAAAGCGACCCAAATTGGTAACCGAGCAAACAGCGTAAGCCATTGTAATCCCTGGAATACCTATACCCTAATAGAAGAGTCTAAATACAAAAGCGGGAATAGAACACACACAATAGAATCGGTTGAGTGCGGATCTGCAGAGAATCTGAGCGGGATTGGAATGAATTCTTCCCGTTTATCTGAGAATTCGAAAACGCCTCTCCCCATCACTGAACCAGACGACCTTTCGACTATTTGCAAGGCTTGGGCAGATTTCAGGGGATATCCCCCGATACTTGCTTTGAGTGATCAGGCATCTCTTTGCCGATCCATCAAACGCAACAGTGTTGAACGCTTGCTCGAGATAATCACGCGCGCCCGCGCCTCGCCATTTCTCAGAGGTGAGCTGGGCGATTGGAACGGAATGCCCATCAAATGGCTTTGGAACGAAACACGGTTGGCCGAGATCGCAGGTGGTGAACATGATGGAAAAACAGGTCGCAAAACATACAAACATCCCGCCGGAACAGTGGACGACATACGGGAGCTGCTCGATCAGGCGCAAGACTATGACGACGCAAGGCGAAAATCCGATAGAGGTGGTAGCAAGGAATAAGGAGGACCTGCACGTTGCGATAAAGGAGGCGGAGCGCTGGATGCAGCCGGCGACTGCCTATTCAATAATAACAGCTCTCGCAGAGCTTCACATGATATCTGCAAAGAAGAACCAGCAAAGCGAAGAGTTCAAATCCACGTTCAGGCTCTATACGCGCGAATTCATGAAATTCCCCGGCGATATCGTCCTCAACGCTATCCAGACATCAAACGGGAAATTCTTTCCTGCACTAAGTGAAATAGTCCAAGTAATAACGGCAGATCGGCGGCTGCGCTTTCGTAGGCAGCATTTAGATGCATTACGCGCATGCCTCGAGAACTGGGACAAACCAAAACGCATATGCAATCCGGTTACGAAACAACAGATCCAAAGAATGGAGGCGCTGGTGCACGGCAACAGGGCTGTGGAGCATGCAACAAATAACGACGGCGGTGAGTAGTGATGTCGCTCACCGCAATTTGTGACCTAATGGCGCTGTATTCGCATATGGCTTTCAGCAGAAGAAACTCGAAGACGCGCTGGTGTAGGCGCAGATCAACCTGCGGAGAGAGGGACGGATCACATCTCTGCTATCAAGTTGATAGCTATCGGATATCCTCCATTTATTTTCTCAAAGCCAGAAATCAACCCAAAAGGTCCAATACGGATATTCGGGGGAGGGGGGTGTCTATCTCTAAGGCAGATTGCGCCGCGACCGATCTGGGTAGTGAGTTTTTTTTGCGCGCGTGTTTCCGAAATTTTTTTTTCGGGAAAGTGCGGCATGACCGATAGCGTCACCAAGAACGGTTCGGGTAATGGCTTGGGCGACATCGATGCAATGGTCTGTGCCGACCCCGTTGGTAGACTCTTGAAAATTACTGAAGTGTGCAATCAGCTCAGCCTCAGCCGGGCAACGATTTACAGGCTTTTGAAGGCTGCAGAAAACCCGTTCCCGCAACCGGTAAAAATTGGCATGGCGTCACGGTGGTTGGAGAGTGAAATCAATGCCTGGAAGGAAAAACTGGCCGCGGATCGGGCCGCGTGACCCAGTATGTTACCCATGAGGTAAGCGAGTGGTGAAATTCTCAGGAAAATCATGCAGCTGCCATTTGTGACCTGCTGATGAGAGGTCAGTGTGCGCGACGACAATACGCAAATTTGCTAGTGCCGCGTGTGCTTCTCAGATGGTTTGCTTTGTGCAGAAGCAAACGGCGAATAAACCATTATCATCCACTTTCATCGGCTTTGCACCAATCACCGACGCTAGAATTTTCATTGGGTTCAAACTGAACAATCCATTCATAGGGTTTTGTTTGCGCACCGGTGATGCGGAAGACGCCAGTTAGGGCGGCGCCTCTTTGGCCCGGATTATCTGTTTTTTTTGCCGACGCCGTAATTGCGTATCTTCTGCCTGCGGCGGCGCTACGTGAGGCTGTGCCGAGCTGGACGCTCGAGCTGGCAGCGCTGCGTTGCATGTCACGGTTATAGAGTTTCGTCAGCAAGGCGCTTGAAGGCGCTCCGCCGTCGCCGAAGACGGTCAAAGCTAGCATGGCGCATTTGGTCAGCGTTTGCGGCATGCCGAGTACAAGCGATAATTCATCAGCGGAGTAAAACAGACGGTTGCCGACCCGCTCTCCGTTTCGTGCGGCAGCATAATCGCGCCGTTCGGCGCCATTTGGCCTGGCCAAATCGTCCGCATCACGCCAGTCGGCAACGCGGGCCGCGAGCTTGGTCGCATTATCCTCATCTCCGCCAAGAAAGCGAAAGAAGTCTGCTAGCACTTTCTCACTCGCGAGGTTGATATCCAGTTTTTCGCTTTCTTCGGCGGGCGAGAATGAAACTTCATAGCCGTTGATGGAAAATTCGAGCGTGGAAATCCCATCAATTCGTCCCGAGCGGCCAGAAGAGATTGCCTGTGCGGCATACTCAAGACCGTCGGCCGCCGCCTGACGGCTGAGGAATGCATTTTCTCTGGCGGCCGAGATGCGCGCTTCAATACGGGCGCTTGCTAGCGCAACGGCAAGCGCCGCGGACAGGAGAAGCGCAACCCACAGGACAATAACCAAGGCCGCACCGCGCTGTCTTTGCTTTCTGTCGGTCATTCAGCGGGTGTATCACGGTCTCCAAGGCGGTTCATTTCGCGGCGGATAAACTTGATTGCATTTTGCGCGTCTGCGTCGCTACGGATAATGCGCGGCGTTAAAAAGATGATCAGCTCAGTACGGCGCTTGGTGATATCGCGGGACTTAAAGGCATAACCCAAGCCGGGGATATCCTTTAAAATCGGAATGCCGCTTTGATTATCCGTGTAGGTCTCGCGGATGAGGCCCCCAAGCGCCACGGTGCCGTTATTTTTGACGGCTACAGTGCTGGTGAATTTGCGTTGTCGGATGGTTGGGGAATCGATGCCGGAGGTTGTTGTCGGCACAACATCGCTGACCTCTTGTGTGACTTCTAAAACCACAATATCGCTGGCGTTGATCCGCGGCTTTACTTCCAAAATAACGCCGGTCTCGCGCAACTGCACTGTTGAGACTATGGGCGCACCTTGATCGCTAACACCTTGTGCGGTTTGCGTGACCACCGGCACTTCATCACCTACCTGCAAATTTGCGGACTGGTTGTTTAACACCATGATCGAAGGCGTAGACAGAACGCTAACATCGGTAACCGATGCAAGCGTGTTCAGTGCGACTTGAACATTGGTATCGAAATATGTGTAGCTCAATCCCGGAAACACCGGTCCGACAGCGCCAAGACTATTGTCAGCGAGTGTTACGGTCGATTCTGCATTTTCAAAAAACCATCTCACACCGTAGCTAAGATCATCGTTGAGTGTGACTTCGGCAATGGTGGCTTCAATCAAAACCTGCGGCGACTGCACGTCCATGCGGGCTACAAGATCGAGGATCTCGCGGTATTCCTGATCGGTTGCGCGAATGATAAGAGCATTGTTAAGCTCGTCTGTCGAAATTGTTGCACGGTCGACATTCCCGCCCGACGGCGCTTGGCGTCGGAATGTCGGTTGCACCGCTGCGCCGCCCGCATCATTCGTGGGGGCCGCGTTGGCGGAAAACGTCCTGCCACCGAAGGCCGTATTGAGCTGATCCGCCAAAGCTTCGGCGGGCGTGTTCTGGACGGCATAATAGCGCAGGCGACGCTCATCGCCGCCGGATGGCTGGTCGAGCCGTTCGATCCAGGCGCGCGCCTCACGAAAGCCTTCCTTTGTACGCGCGGTCACAAACAGAAGGTTTAACCGCGGTAGGGCGATCAGCTCCGCCTGGGTCCCACGGCCCGCCACTGTGGCATCTAAAACCGTAATGATTTCTTCTCGGATTGTTTCAGCATCGGCGTAGCGAAGCTTGAACATGCCGAATGTGCGATCAGTCAGGTAGGGCGTGTCAAAAGCTGCGATGGCATCGATCGCGTTTACGACCTCTGCTTGTGCGCCACGCAGTAAGAGCGCGCTTCGTTCTTCATCGACAGTGATGGTCAAGCGCTCGGATATAAACGGATCAATTAGCTGCGCCAATTCGCCAGGCGCGGCGAATTTGATCGGAACGATGGTGACGCCATAGCCGACATAACCGGCCCCTGCATTTCGGAGCGGCTGGGCGGCCGCGCTGGCGCTCGTGGTTGTGGTCAGGAGAAATCCAAAATTGGTCTTCACCAGCGCCAGACCGGACTCAGCAAGTACGGTTTCGAGCGCTGTTAGCGCTTCCGCAACCGCGACCGGTTCTGCTGCCGTCAAGGTGATCGCGCCGCTGACACCGTCTGCGATGGTCAGAGGCTGTCCCAGCGCTTCGGCGAGCACGGCGCGTGCGACGTCAGCCACTGGCGCGTTGACGAAAGCAAGTGAGAGCGTTCTACCCGAAAGAGGATCGTCATCGGGGCTGGCTTCAGACAATGATCCGATAATGGCTTTATAATAGACCAGCCGGTCCGGGGCTTGTTTTGCCACAGGCGCCGGAGGTTGAGCGGAGACAGATGCGCTCCCTTCTTCAGGCGGCGCAGGGCTCGCAAATTCTGGCGCCGAAGGGGGGCTCGGGCGTAGTTGAAATTTTTGCAGCGATGCACAGCCAGCCAGCGCCGCGATTATCGCAAGCCCAAATATCAATCGTGTTGCATGCGGCAGATTAATCATAGTCGCATCTTTGCTTGTCAAACATATATGGAATTGAGCAAGTTTTACGCCGCTCTTTATTGCTATTCAGACGATAAAGGCAGCTCAAAATCTTGCCCTTCTTTTTCAAAGCGGGCGCTTGTCCCATCAAATGACAAGAGTTTGAAGCCGTCAATACTTTCGCCAGGTTTTAATATGAAGTTTTGGTTGTTATCGCCCCCAAAGACCGCCGCTTGGCGGTCGTCGGACTTCGCCATCCCAACATAGCGGTATTTTCGAAGCAATGCGGCCGGATCGGGGGGGGGCGCGACCGGCGCCACGTTTGCGGCCGCCACCGTCGGCGGGGCAGGCTCGGGGAGCAAGCTGCGGTCGAATAGCTTGGTAAGGGCGTGAAAGTCCGTGGCTGCGTCAGCGAGGTCGGAAATTCTATCATCGGCTGGACCTGCTACGGCCTGAGTTTTTATAGGCCAGAATGCCAGGCTGGCCGCGAGCACGAGGCCGAGTGTTGCAACGACATATGTTACTTGTAATCGGGTCATTGGGCCGGCGCCTCCGCTGCGGCGCCGATAATCGCAAATTTTAGCCTGAGAATGCCGCCGCCAGAGCCCTCATCCGTTGAAAGATCAAATTCGGCTAGCCGGCCCCCTCCGAGCTGTACGCCATCCAACGCGGTAATAAGATTTTCTATAGACCCGCTTGCGCGGGTTTCCGCCATATAAACCGTGAACTGATCATTAAGTAGTGTTTGACTCGGCTGGCAGGGTGCGATGGGCATGTTGCCATGTTTGGCATGACTTTCCGCAAGCGCATTGCAAGACGTCAGAACAATTTGCGCCGCCGCGCCTTGTTCAGGCTCGATGGTCTTAGCGTCTATCATTTTGCTGGCGGTTGGTTTTTGTAATGCGCGAATGCGTTGTTCGAGGGATGAGATTATTTCCTGCTTATCGCTTAGACGGCTTTGGCCATCAAGCGAAGCGCCCAATAGCGACAGAACCGGGACTCCAACACTGAGGATGATTGCAGCGACAATCACCCATGCGCTAAGTGCATGGACGTGTTTGTTATCAAAAAGCGACATCATTGGCTCTTCTCCGCAACCGAAGACATTGGCCGTGTAGCTTGGAACTTCTCATAACCGGGATATTTTGACGGAGATCGACGAAGGGCTAGCGTTTCGTTTTCTGGCGCACGCCCAAGAGGCGTCAACCCAGAAATCTGCAAGACGTCATTTGCATATGAGATCGCGTCAATGATACCGCTCTCTGGCAGGCTTGCCGCCGTCTCATTGATGGCGTCTTGTACATCGCGCAGGCGGCTCAAAGACGGGACGATCACGGCGAGCGCCGCACGCTGGTCTGTATCCGAGCGCAGGCGACGGGCCTCTTGAAATAGGTCGGTCTCATAGGCCTCTAACGCATCTATTCTCGCACTGGTCCGATGGTTGAATGCCGCCGTCACTAAAACCAACGCCGACATCAGTGCGGCTATGGCCATTGGCCATTGTTGCAATACTCCCTTTGCAGGATTGTCTAAGGCCTTGAAGGAATATTTCATCTTTCCGGATGGCCCCGCCCCGGCGCCAACGCTCGCTACGCGCTTTCCAGCGAGCGCTTTTACCGCCTCGTTGATCGACGATTTTTTTGTAATTGCAATTTCGACCTCAAGACGTCCCAGGCTTGATCTTCTCAATGCCCCGATAGCGAAAGATGCATCCTCCGGCGGTATCGGCGATATCTCATCCAGTCGCATCGCGATCGCATCCGTCAAAGTGGCGCGCGCCGCTGCGGGAAGGTCAATCGTGGTTTCAAAAATCAGTGAATCCTGCAACACAACAACAGCTGGCTGGTCACCATCTGTTTGTTTCTCGCGAACCAGTCTCTGCTCACCTAACAAGGATTTCTCGACCGTCCCGAGCGTGTTGATGTTTGTTGAACCATCAAATTCGACGATGGTTTCTTTGGGCGCAAAGCGATATTCTCGTAACCGGCGCGGCGCCCAGATGCGCATTCCCGCGAGCAACCAGTCCAGCGCCTTGCGCCACTCAGGCAGCGCCAAGCCGGTTATCGGTTGGTGAAGGAAGGCGGGGCCTAATCGCGGCATTTGCGGCTCACCGGATCGAATGCACAATGCAACGGCGCGCGGCCGTTAAGTGCATATTCCAAAACCATCGGCCCGCCATCATCCTCGGGTGTAATTTCTATACGGACAAGCTGTGGCGGGCGGTTGCCTTTCCAATCTCTGCGCCAAGCAATTGGCGCTCGCTCCGTGACACGCCCGTAATATGAAAAACCACTGACATTTGCAGGGAACAAATTAGTCGACAGCTGTTCGTCGTCGTCTTTGTCTAGTTTTTGGATAGCCCCCAACAAGGCGCCGTTTTCAATGGTCAATTCAAAAATCCTCGCAGCTGTTGGGTTTCCAGCAAATGAAACAACACGCAACGTATCCGGCGCGCCCTCAAAGCGTAGCTGCGGCTCACTAGCGGCCAGTAAAATAGAGTTACCAAATATCTGGGCAAGCGAGCCGTCAACAATGCGGATGGCTTCGCGACTTTTACCGTCTTGCAGGACTGCGGACGAGATTCTGATAGAGCCGAAGACCGCAGGGCCCAGAGCGCTAGCAAGCCCCGCCAACAATGCCGTCGCAATTAATGCTTCCACCAGCGAATAGCCCCGCTGTTTCGCAATTCTTCGCATTAGCGCCCACCTGCAGGAAGGCGCGCTAAAAATTCGAACGAGCGCGCAGCGTTACTTTCATTTCTGACAATGACGATTTCGAATTTCGACGAGACTTCGCCTTTGTCGCCAACAATGAGCGACGTTAGTTCAACCTGCCACCCTGTAAGTCCGGCAAGGAGATCATCACCCGCCAGCCCCGCACTCAATCGCGCGGCGATGATCTTTACATCGGTCAGTTGCTGGGCGTGCTCCTCGCTTCGCGCATTAAGACGCACGACGCCTGACAACGCCCCGGCAATAGCGGTCAGAACACCTGCCGCGATTGCGGTTGCGATCAATATTTCAGTGAGGGCGTAACCGCACTGCCGCGTTTTGGTTGCGGGCTTACTCAATGCGTTCAATCTTTCCTGTTATGGCGTGAACGAGGATCACCGCCCGGCGCCGGTTCTTGGCAATCTCAATACGGCCGCCGGGATTTGCAAACTGGTCAGCAAATACAATTCCTTCAACAGAGTTGGTCGCCCATTCAATATTAAGGTCACGTTGAAACCGCCGGTCTAGATTAAGACTGGAAATCAGATAACCCGCATCCGATCGCATCACGGCAACGCGCTCGCCGGATTGTTGCGCTTCTAGGCGCGCCCGTTTCAAATCCGTGACCAATTGTTCGGCTGTTTGATCTATAACAAGGCGAGGCGAGCGGGTATTGATTGCACTCGCCGCAATCAGCGTGGTGAATGAAAAAATAGATAGCACAAACAACAACTCAACCAACGTAAGCCCACGCTGGCCAAACCGGTTATATTTTTCGGATGTCTGCATCTTCACCGTCGCCGCCTTCTTCGCCATCACGGCCCAGCGAGATCACCTCAAAGCCGTCGCCATCTTCCGTAACGTTATATTGGAATGGACGCCCCCACGGGTCGGTTAGACCGCTCTTTTCCTTGAGGTAAGGGCCCAGCCACCGATCGGCGCTGTCGGGCGCTTCAACCAGGGCAGTTAGCCCGTCCGGCAATTCGGGGTAACGGCCATAATCGAGAAAATAAAGCTCCAGCGAGGAGGCGATATTCGACGCTTGCGTGCGGGCGATATCGGTTTTGGCGCGCCCCAGATATCCGACAACGCGGGGCGCCACCAACGTCGCCAAGAAGGCTAAAATGGCGAGCACAACCAACAGCTCGAAGAGTGTAAGGCCGCGTTGTTGGTTTCGTTTGGAATTTTTTGTTGCTTTCATCATCGCCTCAATAAATCGCATCGTTTAAACTTAATACGCCAGACATTACCGCGGCAATGACGCCGGCCGTCAACAGCCCCATGATGGCGGTCAGTACCGGGCCGAGCAACGCCATAAATTGCTTGATCGCTGTACGCGTACGCTGCTCGGCAAATTTTGCCGCCTGACCCGCCATCGATCCAAGTTCGCCGATTTCGTCCCCCACTTCCAGAAAGCTGGTCATTTCTTTTGATGGCGAGGCAAAGCGCGCAAGCGCGACGGAGAGCTTGTCGCCGGTGCGCACCGCATCTTCGGTTTTTGAAAGCTCATCGCGGATCAGCGCATGATGCACGGTCTCGGCGGCCAATGGCATTGCATCAGAAAGTGCTGTGCCGCCCTCAAGCAGCGTTGATAATGCACGGCAATAACGGCCAAGTTCGCTGTCGCGACGCATCCGCCCGAAATAAGGCATGGCCAAAAGCAGGTTATCGAATTCTGCATGATAACGGGCCCGCGCAAACCGCCAGCCAAGGGTCATCAGTAGCGCGGCAAAGGGGGCGAGGAAAAGATTGGCCCTGATAAAAGCGCCAACGCCGAGTGCGATGCGAGTTTCTGGGGGCGGTACAGCGCCGGAATTTTCAAAGATGAGCTCAAACTGAGGCAGAACGAGAAAGCTTAAAAAAATCAGCGTCAATATTATCAGAACAACAAGCGCCAGCGGGTAGACAAGTTGGGCTGTGATATCCCGGCGGAGGCTTAGGGCGCTTTCATAGTGTTCGGCCAGTTTGGAAAATTGCTCCGGCAACGCACCGAGGCTTTCGCTGGCGCGAATGAGCGCCACCATCAAGCGCGGCGCCTTCAAGGCGCCATTGACCAGCGCGCCTGAAAGCGGACGACCGGCGCGGACTTCACGAGCGAGGTGGTCAAAAAACTTCATCTGCCGATCGGTTGCCGCCTGGGCGTGCGCAACCTCTATGGCTTTCAACAATGGCAGCCCGGCGCCCAGTAAATCCGCAAGGCGTTTTGTTATGAAGGAAAGCTCCGTCAAGGAAAGCGCGCCATCACGCCCGCCGCCTAAAAACTTAAGCGCCGGTGCACTATGGGCTGGCTTTAGGGAGATCGGCGCCAGTTGGCGTGCGCGCAACCGTTCAATCGCGGCAGGTTTGTCGTCCGCCTGGACGATTCCGGTAACGACCCCACCAGAGCGGTCCTCTGCGGAGTATTTCCAGTCGGTTGCGATGTCGCTCACAATCCCAACGCCCGCTGCAGCTCACCCGCATCGGTTACGCCGCTTGCAACTTTTGTTTCGCCATCCTCATTGAGTTGCGTAAAGCCCCGCTCTCTGGCGGTGTTTCTGACCGTGGATGCGGTAACGCCTCTGCGGATGACGGATTTCAGCTCCTCATCGACTTCAAGAATTTCGCTAATCGCAACACGCCCTACATATCCGGTTCTATTACACGCATTGCACGCCGCGATGCTGCTCGCGTCGGCTTTGCATTCCGGGCAGATACGGCGAACCAGCCGTTGGGCGACAACGCCGATAAGGCTTGAAGCGACCAGATAATCGTCAACACCCATATCAAGCAAACGCGTAATTGCGGAAGGCGCATCATTAGTGTGCAGGGTCGACAACACAAGATGCCCGGTAAGCGACGCCTGAACGGCAGTGCGCGCGGTTTCCAGATCGCGCATTTCCCCAACCATGATGACGTCCGGGTCGTGGCGCAGAAAAGACCGCATGGCGTTTGCGAAATCGAGGCCGATTGCGGGGTTAACTTGCGTCTGTGAGACGCCGTCAATTTGATACTCAACCGGGTCTTCAATAGTGAGAATTTTTGTCTTTCGTTGCGCCAGTAACTCCAAAAGCGCATAGAGCGTTGTCGTCTTGCCGCTGCCGGTCGGGCCGGTAATGAGCAAAATGCCGTTTGGCTGTTGAATGAGCCGGCGCAACGCATCGGCGCCCGTTGAGGAAAAACCCAGCGCTTCCAGCTCTAGCGTGAACGAGGATTTCTCAAGCAGGCGCAAAACAATGCTTTCGCCAAAAATTGTCGGCGTTGTTGATACCCGCAAATCAATCGAACGACCGGCGACAGGAAACGAAAACCGTCCGTCCTGGGGTCGGCGTCGCTCCGCAATATCAAGGCTCGCCAATATTTTCAGCCGGGAGATCGCCGCAAGGCCTTGCGCCATGGTCAGATGCTCTTGCAGGCTCAACACGCCATCTACGCGATAGCGAATATCAACGCCGCGTTCTTTCGGTTCGATATGAATATCGGACGCGCGTTGCCGAGCGGCTTCGACGACAAGCCTGTTGACGAGTTTTACCGCCGGCTCTCCGCTGGCAAGGTCTTTTAGCTTGGCCGCGTCATCGCCAATATTGGCTGCATCGGATTGATTATCATCATTCTGAAGCGCAGGACGCGCGAGCGCGGCGATGCGGTCAAACTGCGTCTGCGTTGCAAGTAACGGCGTTACCATGCCGCCGAGCGCAAATGACAGACCGCGCAATCCTTCGCCGCCTATGGGATCAACGATTGCCGCGGTGATATCATTTCCACTTCGGGAAAGCGGAATAATGCGATGCTTTTCCAAAAACAGCCAATTGGATTTCCGAATAAGGTCGGGCGGCGGAGCGTCAGGCATACCCTGAACGCGCTGAAGCGAAAAATAGGCTGCATAAAATTCCGCAATCGCCTCTTCTGTCATTAAGCCGAGCTTACTCAACGCCTGATCTAGGGGGGCGCTGGTTTCCTGGCACAGTTCGATGATGTGATCGCGCTGCGATGGGTTCAGCAATCCCTGTCGCTGCAGTGCGGCAATCACTGCGACAATGGCGCTTTGCGTGTGATTCAAACTTGCTGCTTCAAAGGGCATATAGAAATTTTTACAATAGATAAGGTTGCATAGCGTAGCCTAGTACTAATCTTTCTTGTGAAAAAGACAGAATATAGAAAATTCTTCGCACAATTGATGTTGTGGACAATGTGATCGGCATCGAGTGTTCGATAGAGACAGGAGAATGGAAGATATCTTTTTTCCAGTTTCCAAACTTCACTTAATATTTTAACGCAAACATATTTGCGGGTGAGTTGCTAGCAGATACCGCTAAAGCACGTCCATTGTTACATAGATACTGTCATTGATGCTGACTTCATCCTTTCAGCACTTTCATGCATCAATATGTTCGGTTTCCAAAACGATATTCTTTACTTGTGCCATTATTTGAGCTTGTGGAAAACTAAAAGAGAATGTGATCATTGATCCGCTAGTAATATTTGTTGACCTGTTTTAGGCAATAATCAGTACACATTGATAAATTCACCTTCAACTGTAAGATTGGATGGATATGTTCAATAGGAGTTTTTGTACGAGTTTTACTGAAAAGCTTCCGGGTAGAACGATTGCTGCGCTTGTCTGTGCCTTGGCTGTCGGCGTGGCGCCTGCAGCGGCCAATGACACGATGGATGTTCTCCTGCAGGGCCACCAGTTGCAGGTCACGTCAGCTTCTGGTGCCATTTTCACCGTTACATTTTCGTCGAATGGTCAATATCAAGCGAGCACTGGATCATCAGGCTCCTGGACGATGACCGACAACAGTTTGTGCACAACGCGCGTTGGCGCGACGACGCCAAATTGTGGCCTGCTGCCCGCTGGAAAAGTGCTCGGCGATAGTTGGCAAACAACGGACGGCAACGGAAATGCTGTTACTGCAAGTATTATTTAGACGATACCGGATTAAAATAGGCGACTAAGAAAACCCTACAACGCCATGTTGCCCGCGCGTCCTTGTTTGCTGGCTTTCTCAATAACGGTTTTGACGAAGACGTCGCGATGCCTGTTCGCGACATGAGGAACTGTGTCGAAATTTTACGGAGCGAGCAGGCCGACGGGCCATCCTCCTCAGATGTATGGAAAGGTTATGATGCGCATATCCAAGTTTTTGAACTTTATAGCCTTATTGCTTGCGTCGGTGATTTGTTCCGCGGCGACAGCTCAAGAAACCTACATCTATGATAAATTGGGACGGCTTACCCAGATCGATTACGAGGATGGCCAAGTCGCCAAGTATAATTATGACGCTGCTGGCAACAGGACGCTGGTCGAGCTGGGCGGCCAGCCGATGCCGATTGATGATGACGTAAGCACGGCCGAAGACACCGCAAAGGATATTTACGTTTTAACGAATGATTCCGATTTGAACGGAGACGCGCTTGTTGTTGTAAGTGTGGGGACGCCATCAAATGGCGTTTCTGAGATTGTGACAGTTATTGATGATGATTGGATTAGATATACGCCTAGCTTAAATTTCAACGGCGTTGACAGTTTCACATACACGATCAGCGATGGAATTTCACAAGCAACCGCCAATATTACGGTCACTGTCGTCAGCGACAATGATTCCCCTGTTGCTTATGATGATTCCGTATCGGTGAATGAAGACAGTTCGACAACCATCAATCCTCTCAACAACGATATAGATCCTGATCTGGATACGCTGAGTATCGGCGTAGTCGGTACTCCGAATAATGGAACCGCAGTGAAAAGCGGAACGTCGATCATCTATACGCCGAATGCAGATTTTAACGGAACAGATAGCTTCGTTTATGACGCTAGCGACGGGGCGCTTAGCGATACCGGCGTTATCACTGTGACGGTCAATGCGGTTAATGACGCGCCCGTCGCCGTAAACGACACCCTATCGACCAACGAAGACACTGCAAAGACGATCGACACCCGCGGGAATGATACTGATTTAGAAGGCGATAGCCTGACGATTACATCCACAACCAATGGCTCTAAGGGCTCAGTTGCGATCGTCACTAGCGGAACGCAAGTGCAGTATACGCCGAACTCTAACCAGAATGGCTCCGACAGCTTCACTTACACAATTTCTGACGGCAATGGCGGAACGGACACGGCGAGTGTGAGCGTTACGATTGCGGCGTTGGACGATCCTCCAAACGCTGTGAATGATTCCAAATCGACGAATGAGGATGTCGTGCTGACGTTTGATCCTCGAACCAATGACATTGAGCCGGATGGGCAAAGCATAACGATTACGTCCAAGACCAACGGCTCGAAAGGTGTGGTGGCGATCGTCAATAGCGGCACGCAGCTTCGCTATACGCCGAACGCCAACCAGAATGGTTCGGACAGTTTTACATACACTGTGTCTGATGGAACCTCTAGCGACACCGCAACTGTGTCCATGACAGTCAATGCGGTCAATGACCCGCCAACTGCCAACAATGACGCTTTCAGCAACGTCAACTTCACCGCATGGACGACGCTCAACGTATTGGCCAATGACAGCGATATTGAGACCAGCCTCACTGTTTTCCAGGTCTTTCCGATCGGGTTGGGTGAGGTGCAAATAATAAATGGCGGCGCTTCGGTTCGCTTTCGCTGGTTAAGCCCGACAAACGCTGTCGGGGAGTTTCAATACGCCGTTAGCGACGGGCAGGGCGGGGGCGACGTTGCAAGCGTCACGGTTTCTGCATCTGGCGGCGGCGGTGGAGGCGGTGGAGGTGGCGGACTCCCACCGTTTTAAGCGGCATGTGAATAGTGAGTGTCTGTTGTTGCTAATAATTTTTTGAGGAGACGGCGATGAACTTCGTCCGAGTTATGAATAAACTAGCGATTGGTATGGCAACGGCAGGCGCGCTATGCGTTAGCGCTAACGCGCAGTCATATCTTCCTTCCTTTCGATTTGGCGAGGCCGCCCTTCTTGACCCAGCAAGCAGCGCTGTAACCAGTTATTACGGGGCGTCGACGACGCATACTGCCGGTTATGGCGATGGGCGCTCCGACGAAATCAAAAGTCTTGCAAGGGGGTTGCGCTATGACGCCAATCTCATTTTCGAATATGTGCATGACAATATAGACTATTATCCGACATTTGGTTCTTCCAAAGGCGCGCTCGGGGCGCATCTCGACAAATCAGGCACGTCTTTTGATCAGGCGCAATTGCTCTATGAGCTTCTTGATGAGGCGAGCCTCAACGGCGCATCCATCTCCAACATCAAGATCCAATATGGCGTCTTGAGCCTGAATAGCGGTTCGGAAGTATCACAATGGCTTGGGCAAACAGACGCCGAAGACGTGTGTCGAATGCTCGCCAATGGCGGCATTCCAGGTCGGGTCAATGGCGGCACGAATTGCGCTGGCCTCAGCGGCGCCGTCAGCTCGCTCGCCATTGCCCATGCTTGGGTGACAGCGACGGTTGATGGTGCGTCAATAACTTATGATGCCGCCTATAAGACCTATCAAGAGATCGCGCCGATGCAGTTTGGCGGGCAAGATTTCCGCGCGGCGGCAGGGTCTTCTTGTTCAAATGGACAGGCGCTCACAGCAGGCGCGCCCGCGACCACGAGCACGATATCTGGGTCACCCTATGCCAAAACTTTTAACGAAGCAGGTTTGCGTTCGCATCTGGATCTATGCGCGACAAATCTTTGGAATTGGATTGAGGCGAACAAGCCCGAAGCCTCGGTAAGAGACATTATTGGCGGCCGCGTGATAGAGCCTATTACGCCGGGGCAATATGCACTTGCACCATCGCGCTACCAACTGACCGCGACATGGGACGCTATTCCCGACCAATATCGCATGAAGTTTACGGTCACGATGGATCCCGTCCTAGACCCCGGCGATCCGGGCTCATCTGTTTCTTTTGACTTATTCGCAGACGAAATCAGTGGCAAACGTGTTGCGCTTGAGCCAAATGGATTTAACGGGCAGGGCGGCGTTACAGGCGACGGCACGTTGCCGCTACTAGATAACATATATTGCAACAATTTCCTCTATTATCACACTGTCGGACTAACAATTAACGACGTAACTGTTCCCGGTGTTGGCTATAGGCGGAGCTGTAATCCGGCGCTGCGCGGAACTAGCGCCATCGTTAGTGCGAACGCTCCCTATGCGGCTGACAGCGGCGGTTACCTTGATGATACATATTCGCCATTCATTATCCTTTCAACGCGAGCGGTGCTTGCGCTGTCGACTGGATATGTGACGGCCGATGGCGTGCGACACGCTAATCGGGAACTGGGCCTCGATCGCCCGATATCGATGTTTTACGGCGGCAGCGCCCCAATAGAAGTTGAGCCGTTTCCGGGCGAGCTCGAGGCGCCCGACAGTATTCAACGTAATGCGCGCGTTTCAGAAGATGTGCGTTATCGCATTCTGGGCGCGTGGCTGGAAGAGTTTACGCGGTTGAGCGACATCGCCGCAGGGACGCATGTGACCTCTATCCAACATCATTATACGATCGGTTGGTCATACGGCATCACGCATGCCGCCTATACCGATAAGGCGACATGCTCCAATGGCACCTGTGTACCATCAGCCGATTATGGATATTACAGCATCAGCGACGACGCTGCGACTATGTCGATGCATACGGCGGTTTCGTCGCCATTGGCTGGAATTGACGCGGTCCCGATGCGCCGTAGCTTGGCGGCAGGCGCTGCGGCGCTGGAGGCAAGCGTCATGGCGCAGCAGCTTGATACAACTGCGCCTGGCGGCACAGCACAACGCTTTAGCTGGGCCAACAAAACGGCGGCGGCCAAGGCGATGCCCGCGCAATCTCCAGCTTCGCATATTGAAGGTACGCCGGGTCCGCTCTATGGCGTCTATCCGTTTATATATTTTCAAGCCGGAAGCGACCTTTCGAATCTAGCAGATGGCGTTCTTTCATCGGACGGCCATGCGGATTGTGAGGGACAGACAGTCATTGGCGTTTACTACTGCTTTGAACTAAATGCGCTCAAGCCACGGATTCAAAATTATCTTGATGCGGGCTATGATGTGGTCGCTGCGCAGGATGCATATCTGGGGCCTGGTCTTCGCTGTGGCCGACTTTTGCCCCTTCCTCAAAGTGCAAGTATACCCAATTGCGCCGTTAATCTCGGACGTGGCGCAGCTTTCATCGCTTATAAGCCGGACTTTTCCGAGATCGCGCATATTGCCTTTACGAGCGGCAATCGGATGAGCAAAGGCGGCGCCGCTGGCGCCAGCGCACCTGAAGAACTCAGCTTGGTTGATTTGCCAACGCCTGCGGATCTTTTGAAAGAAGAAGAGGAAGACAAATTCGCACATACGGCCGATCTGCGCAGCGGGCGGCTGAGCCTTCCCACAGGCGCGCTGCTGACGGCCGGGTCCGGGAATTTTCCCTATTCGCTCAGCTTTTCGCGCAGCTTCCAAAGCGGCGAGTTCAGTGCCGGCGATCCGTTGTGGCGGCATAATTGGAACATGCCGATGTCGATCTCGGGCTCCGGCAATGAAGCGCTGGGGGCGAGCCGCGGGCTGTTCGCCTCGCGGTCTCTCGCTTTGGTCCTGGTGATGGACGGAATTTACGGTGCGACGATTGCGAGCTCCCATGACGCCATCAAGCAAGAAACGATAGGCGCGCTCGCTGCTGCCTGGTGGACGGATGGTTTCGGTGACAATACTGTCAGCGCGACCTTCAACGGACAAACGGTTCAATTCTACCGCAAGCTCGATGCGAATACGTTTTATCCGACCGAGGGCGGCGCAGCCCGTCTTACGCAATCGGGCGCGCGTTATATGGGCCTGCCCTGGACAGCAAACCCCACCGCCAATCATGTGACGGCTCTGGTCTGGCGGCGGGATAATCTCTCCTTCACGCTGACCAATCCCGGCAAGGACACAATCAGCTACGCGTTCTGGCGCGGTTTCGACGTTGGTTGGTGGGAGGGGATCAACTCGGGAATCCTGGCGGCTCATCCTGACAAAACCGGCTTCCGCGCAACGAATTGGAGCTTCCCCTCTGGCGTCGGGATTACGCTCACCTATCAGGACTGCCCCGATCCCGGGCCGGCCGCGCCGGGCGTTTATTGTTTGCACAAGTTGACGAAAGTAGAAAACACAATCGGCCGCAGTCTGACATTCGTTGGCCCGGCCATAAAACCAAACACTGTAACGGACGACGCAAACCGAACGATCAGCTTAGGCCCGGAACAAGTCACCCATGCCGACGGCAAACTGACGAGTTACAGTTTCGGCGGAAACTCCTCATTCCCGAGCGGCGAAATCAGCCTGCTCAATATCACCCAGCCTGGCTTTGCCGTTCCTAACCAGATCTTTGCCTATGATGTCGCCAACAAGCTGGAATATTACGAAAACGCCCATGGCGAACGCTGGACCTATGCGCCGGGCGGCGGGCGCCGCGGAGGGGTGATTGATCCCCTGGGCGCGGAATCTGTCGATTATTTCGACGAGGATGGCAATACGATCAAATCGGTCGACCGTGTCGGTGATATCACCCTCGCGCAATATGACGGGCTCGGACGATTGAGCGAACGCACCTTGACGAACGGCGTCAAACTGCGCGCGTTTTATGACGCCAGTTCTAATGTGACGCGGGTTGAGCAATGCGCCAGCACCGATACGACTTGCACCAGCCCGCTGGCGACCACTGCGACCTATGACTTAACCTTCAATGCACCGCTCAGCCTTACTGATCCGCGAGGCAATACGACCAACATCACCTATTGGACTACCGGCGCCGGGAAATATCAGGCGCGCTACGTGGACCAGCCGGCAGACCCAGTCGGCGCCCGCCCGCGCTGGACCTACGCCTATGACACCAATGGGCGCCTGACCAGCGCCACCAACCCCGAGAGCGAGCTTACAACCTCAAGCTACGGGCTAAAGGGCGTCTTTAACGGCGTCACGGTTGATCCGAGTGGTTTGAACATCAACACAGCAATCACCGCCCATACGGGCTGGGGCGCGCCATTGAGCGTGAATGGTCCGCGTACGGACGTAACCGATGTCTTCACTTTCACCTATGACAATGCGGGCCGGCCGCTGACGGAAATCCACGCGCTCGGCAATAAGGTTGAGCACATCTATGACGCCAATGGCCGCGAGACGAAAACTTGCGTCCAGGCGGGAAGCGGAACAGCGACTTCTTGCGCCTCAGCGACCAATGCCAACCAAACCTATTGGGTGGTGAGTGAGACCACTTATTCGCTAACCAGCCAGACGCTGACCACAAAAGACCCGGACGGCTTTATCAGCTTCACCTATTACGACACTCTGGACCGCCCGCAGGTGACGGTTGACGCCGAAGGCCGCGCCACGCGCACGGTCTATGACGCGGCGGGGCGGCCGGTCAAAATCATCCGCGCCTGGGATGGGCTGACCGACGGCACGGGCGCGACGCTGGACTGCGCGACCATGCGCGCCAATTACGATCCGTCTACCGGCACTCTCCAGCAATGCTACCAGCAATACACCTACGCGCCGAGCGGCCAGATCGCGACCGTTGAGGACGCCAACGGCAACCTCACCACTTACGAATATGACGGGTTCGACCGTCTGTTCCGCACACGGTTCCCGGACAAGGCGACGGTCGGGGTTTCGTCAACCATGGACTATGAGGAATACGCCTACGACGCCAATGGCAACCAGATCACGAAGCGGGCGCGCGATGGGAGGGTGATCACGTTGTTCTATGACAATCTGGGCCGGCTGCTCGACCGGACGGTTCCGGGCGCGCCGACGCATACGGCCAATGGCCGCACGGTCAGCCACTCCTTCACCTATGATCTCGTGGGGCGGCGCATAAGCGCCGCTCATGACGGGGCGCCGCTTGGGTTATCTTACGATGCGGCGGGCCGGCTGTTGAGCCAGACCCATGGTGGGGCGCTGCCGGTGTCTTACGCCTATGACCAGGCCGGCAATGTCAGTAAGCTGACTTATCCGGACAGTTTCGACGTTGACTTTGTCTATGATGCGCTCAACCGGGTGACGTCGGCGAAGGACGGCGCGCGGGTTTTGGCGAGCGTTTCCTATGACGCGCTGTCGCGGCGTCAGTCGGTGAGCTACGCCAACGGAACCTCGGCGCAATACGGTTACACGGCGCGGGGGGATTTGACCTGTCATGACTGGAACCTCACCGGCGCGGCGCCGGCAAACTGCAATGCGGCCGGTGCGGAGATTGCCTATGATTTCGCTTACAACCCGGTGGGCCAGCTTATCTCCAAATCGCTCAATGACCCGCTATTGAAATGGTCGCCGGCGGGGAATTCCTCGGATGCTTATGCCGCGAACGGTCTTAATCAGTATACGGCGATCACGCCGGACGGCGGCGCGGCTGCGTCAATCGTCCATGACGGCAATGGCAACATCACCACGGACCATCGCGGGCGGACTTATGTCTATGATGCGGAAAATATCTTGCGTGCGGCGAACGATAATGGCGGCGCGGCGTTGGGCGTTTACGCCTATTACGCCGACGGCGCCCGGAAATCAAAAACCGCCGGCGGGGCGACAAGCGTCTTCTACTACACCGGCGATCAGGAGATCGCGGAATATGCAGGCGCAACGCTAACGCGCCGTTACGTGCGCCTTCCGGGTTCCGTAGACGAACCTTTCCTGATGATCGATTACAGCAGCGGTTCGGGCGTGGAAAGCTGGGCGCATCAGAACCGGCTTGGCTCGGTGGTCGCAGTGACGGACGCAACCGGCGCGGTGATCGAGAAATATCAATACTCCCCCTACGGAGAAAGCGGCCCCGAAGGCGACGCCGGCTTCCCGTTCCGGTTCACAGGCCAGAAGCTCGACGCTGAGACCGGGCTGTATTATTATAAGGCCCGGTTCTATGATCCCGAGACAGGGAGGTTCTTGCAGACTGATCCGATTGGCTATGAGGATCAGATGAACCTCTATGCCTATGTTGGCAATGATCCGGTGAATGCGACAGATCCAACAGGGAAATTTGTATGCGGTGGTGTATGTATTGCTGTTGCTGTCGCAGTAACAGTCTCCATCGCGACGGATCTTATCGTTTCTAAAGCAACTAATCAATCAGTGAGCGGCGGCGATGTTACAAGGAATGTTGCGGTCGCTGGCATAACAGCGCCTGCTAAGGGAATTAAGGCAGTTGGTTCTGCCTTAATTGCTGGTGGATCCGAACTTGGCGGCAGTATCGCTCGTGGGGATTCTGCGGGAGAAACCGTTGCGAAAGTTACAGGAGCCTCAGCCGGCGCTGGGATAGGGGCGCTGGTCGGAAACTCAAAAGTTGGCAAAGAGCTAGGCAAACGGGCGGGCAATGCTTTGTCAAGCATAGGCAAAAAGGCGGGAGGTAACGTAGGTCGTAGTGCAGGATTTGCGGTTGGCCAAGCCGCCGGACCAGATGTGTCGGCTGCCGTTGCAGGGACCCCCGTCGGATTAGCTGTAACGGATGTGATTGATTCTGCCGCAAATAACGCATCAGAAACCCTCACTGAAATTTCTGACACTGCTAAAGAAGGTATCAGTTGTGTAAGCGGCGGCAATAGCATAACTAACTGCGGTAAGTAGTGGCGTCATAACCAGCTGTTGGTTGTGTTAATGTCATGGGCAACAAAGAAATTTGTTAAATCCAAGCGAATGGTGGATAAGGCTTTGTTTTTTAATATTATAAAATCATATGCCTACTTTGCTTTACTGATTTTTTTAATAATTACTTCTGTAATAGGGGTTGTCATTTTTTTAAATTTTATCGCTTCCATTATTTTTTCATATGAATTCAATACCAGTGCGATTAAAGATATTCTCCCTCTGGCTATATACTTGCCAATAATTTTGCCATTCATTATTATTGTTATCTTTTTGCTTTCATTACTTTTTTTCAAAAAGTAGCGGCTCCGCCGCCAACGGTCTTAATCAGTATACGGCGATCACGCCGGATGGCGGCGCGGCGGCGTCAATCGCCCATGACGGCAATGGCAACATCATCGCCGATCATCGCGGACGGACCTATGTTTATGATGCGGAGAATGTGTTGCGGTCGGCGAACGATAATGGCGGCGCGGCGTTGGGTGCCTACGCCTATTACGCCGACGGCGCCCGGAAATCAAAAACTGCCGGCGGCGCGACAAGCGAGTTCTACTACACCGGCGATCAGGAGATCGCGGAATATGCAGGCGCAACGCTAACGCGCCGTTACGTGCGCCTGCCTGGCTCCGTAGACGAGCCTTTCCTGATGGTCGATTACAGCAGCGGTTCGGGCGTGGAAAGCTGGGTGCATCAGAATAGGCTGGGGAGCGTGGTCGCGGTGAGCGACAGCGCTGGTAATGTGGTTGAGAAATACCAATACTCCCCCTACGGAGAAAGCGGCCCCGAAGGTAATGCCGGTTTCCCGTTCCGGTTCACGGGCCAAAAACTGGATACCGAGACCGGGCTGTACTATTACAAAGCTCGGTATTATGATCCGGAAACAGGAAGGTTCTTACAAGCCGATCCGATTGGGTATCAAGATCAGATGAATCTGTATGGGTATGTTGGTAACGATCCGGTGAATGTATTTGATCCTACCGGGCTAGCTAAGCAACCGGTATGCAGAGGTGAAAACTGTATAATAGTTGAAGCGGGTGAATTGACAGAGGAACAAGCCACCGATGCGTTATCTGGATTATCAGATGAATTCTTCAAAAACAATGCGGGTAAAGATCTGTCTGATTATGCTAAAAAGGTAACTGGAGGAAATAAATCTAATAGGGCACGGCTCTCTATTCTAACTCAAGTCGCCGGTCGAATAGTCGAACAAAGTGGCGATTCTTCTCTTCAAAACGCATGGGAGGAAATTTCGAGTTTTGAGATAAACAATCGCAGTAAGACGACGTGTTCGTCAAATGGTTGCTTTGGTGTTCGTGCAAGTAATAAAACCGGAGCGGGGAAAGTTGACGTTTGGAATGCATACTGGGGACGCAATGGTCGGTCTCAGATAGAAACATTGATTCATGAAGCGCTACATGACACCCCTTACTTTACGCAAAAATATAACCCATTAAGGGCTAGTTGCAGCCGCGGATTTGAAATTGATTGCATTGGAGAGCAGGAGGTCCATCAAGAAATTCGTGATGCAGCATCAAGATATGTAAGCGGAGGATGAAATGAACTATATATCAATTATAGTGATTGTATTATTTGGGTTAAATGCTTGCGTTACACCGAGCCCTAACCAGTTGACCGACACTAATATTTCTAACCGGCCAGCTATTACTGAAAATACGGATGCATACGGTCAATTTTTGAGTATTGATGGTTTAAATACGATAGGCTTTGATTTGTCATCGGAGGGACTTTCTTTTTCCTACGGTGACATAGGTGAAGATGTCGTCCAGTGCAAAAATTATCAATATAAACTATGTCTAATTGCGCCAGGAGCAGGGCTAGCATTTGTTATTCCAACCTTGCCAATCAATGAAGAGAGTGAGTGGGAAATAGATGATTATAAGTTCAATGTTGTTTTGTCCTTTGACAGTGTAATCCTTGTTGATGTACGCAATATAAAGAATAAAGATCATGAAGTGCTTCGTTTTGTATACGATGGAACTGCAGTGAGGGGGTATTCGTGGGGGGGGTATTCAAAAGGTAAGTCATGCCCGTCCTGCTTTGTGTCTCGTATATCGTATGTATGGACCGGCGATGATCTCATTTGGAAGAAAGTCGTAGAATAAATATTGGTATCTTTGTCTTTCGGCATGCAGGCTCCGCCTGCCCATACCAAAAACTATGTATGGACGGCGGTTGTCCCTACTATTTATTCGACTCTAGCGTATTCATGGTGCAATCCTCGGAGATGGGGAATCGACCTGATTGCACCCGATGCTGAAATTAACCTTGGAACATGCGCATTCTTCTTCAAACTCAGATGCGTGCGCGCATTATTGTAATATTTGGCATAAGCTTTCAGCACACGGCGTAAATGCGTCGCGTTTAAAATGATTATGTGATCAAGACATTCTCTGTCGCGGCGTCAGTCGGTGACCTATGCCAACGGGTGTCCCTACCATTTATTCGATTCTGGCATATTCATGGTGCATTCCTCCGAGATGTGGCGTTGATTTAATTGTGCCCGAAGCTGAAATGAGCCTTGGAACAGGAGCATTCTTCTCCAAGCTGAGATGCGTGCGCGCTGAATTGTAATATTGGGCGTACGCCTTCAGCACACGGTGCAAATGCGCCGCATTCAAGACAATTACGTGATCAAGACATTCCCGCCGAACGGAGCCAATGACACGCTCGACATAGGCGTTCTGCCATGGGCTTCTCAAAGCTGTTGGGCCATCGCGTATGCCTAGGGCACGCAGTTTCGCTTTATATACGGCCCCATAAATCGAATCATTATCACGGATTAGGTGTTTCGGCGCCTCGCCCCATGAAAATGCCTCAACCAGTTGCTGCGCCGTCCACTGCGTCGTTGGATGATCCGTCACGGCGACATGAAGAATTTTTCGACGGTCATGCGCCAGAACAACAAATGCATAGAGCATCTTGAAACCGATGGTAGGAACAACCAGGAAATCGCAGGCAGCGATATCGCGGGCGTGATTGTCGAGGAAAGTTTTCCAGCTTTGCGACGGCGGCCGCCGATGTTTGACCATATATTTGGCGACCGTCGATTGAGATACATCAATCCCAAGCAGGAGAATCTCGCCATGGATGCGCGGTGCTCCCCATAATTGATTCGCTATGCTCATCTCACGGATGAGATTGCGCGTCTCTTTCGATATTCTCGGCCGCCCGCCACGAGCGCGCGATTTCCAGCGCCACAACGCTTTGAAGCCCATACGATGCCAGCGGATGACAGTCTCCGGGTGTAGAATATGGATATGGTTCAAAACCTTGGGGAATAATCGATAGAGGGCTGTCAACAACAATCGATCGGTGCATGTCAAAACGAGGTGCTTAGGCGCTCGCCTGCGCAAGATGATAAGCTGCTGGCGCAAGGCCGTGTTCTCAGCGATGAGCACTGCGCGCGGCTGAGTAAATCCATCAATAAGATGCGCCAATGATTGAAGCCAATCGAGCATGTAATTAGCATTGCGCGCCTGTGATTATTTGGCAAGAACCGTATGAATCGGGCTTTTGATTGGGATATGAGTATTGTCTCAATGGATAATGCTGCGCAAAATTGCACGTAACGCGGCTGCATAAGTCAGGTCGATCGATGACGTATTGGTTCGTACTTATTGTCGGTATTCTCGCTGGCGCCCTTTTCGGTAGTTTTCTCAACGTGGTGATCTGGCGCGGCCCGGCGATGTGGGGGCTCACGGGCGAGCGTGCTACGCCGCGCGGCAATTTCATGGCGCCGCGATCTTACTGCCCCGCCTGTCAGGCGCCGATCCGCATTCGTGATAATATTCCGCTGTTGAGTTTCCTTATTCTGCGTGGGCGATGTGCGAATTGCGATGCGCCGATCCCGCTGCGTTATTTTCTAGTCGAGATGCTGGGCGCAGGCTCCGGCTTGGTTGCTGTCTTTACTTTTGGCGCCAGCTTCTCGGCGGCCCTGGCGGCTCTTTTTATGTTGACGCTCATCGCACTCGCTGCGATCGATTGGGAAACCGGCTTCCTGCCTGACATGCTGACAGTACCGTTAATTGTTCTTGGCCTATCGGTCGGGCTGGTCGCCAATGGCGCCGGACTTTTCGTTCCTTTTCCGGACTCGTTGATCGGCGCAGCAGCCGGTTTCATCGCGCTGTGGGGGATTGCAGCAGGATACAAATTATTACGTGGGCGCGAAGGCGTCGGTCTTGGTGATGCGAAACTACTTGCAGCTATTGGCGCCTGGAACGGTTGGATGGCGCTGCCTATGGTCGTCTTCATAGCAGCCCTGGTTGGGCTCGCCGTCGTTGGGCTGATGCGCCTGCGCGGCGGCGACATTCGCACCGAGACGGCCATCCCCTTCGGTCCAGCGCTGGCGCTTGCCGGGGCCCTGATGTTTTTGATTGGGCAAAGCGAAATCGATCAACTGATCATTTATCAGTAGGTCGAGATCGATATTTTCGTGGGCAATAATTGGGTCACAGAGGGGAGTAAAAGTGCGCAAATCTATTTTTTTTATACTCTCAATCATGACCTCCTAAAGCCTAATCAGTAAGTCGAGATAAATATTTTTGTGCGTAAAAATTGGGTCACAAAGTGCGCAAAAAGTGCGCAGATCTATTGTTGTTAGGCTCTCAAAGCATGACCTCCTGATGCCTATTCAGTAGGTTGATTTGGGTACCAAATGGGTCACATACCCCTGCGTTTCGCAGCGATTTCTGTGGACAAAGAGAGACAATAGGTTTAATGAAAACAGTGGCTTGAGACGTGTGGAGATGGCTAGAAACACCCCAAAACGGATTTGTAATCAGTAGGTCCGCGGTTCGAGTCCGTGTGGGGGCACCATATCTCTGTCTGCCGGCGCCGGCTGCCATGATTTGAATTCGGCATATTTCACTCACCCTTACTGCAGAATGAAAACTGGGCAGCGTAAAACTGGTCTGCAGGCCTCATATCCCTTGGCCAAGAGCGTTGATTCATGTGTTGCCATAGAGGCACAGGTTGAAACTACTGGTCTGCCGCCGCTGAGGGGCTGCTTCACCCAATTGTCTACGTGTCAGGGCCTTATGACGGGAGGGGGGCGAAGCCTCGCCGCTGTTCGCCATTTGGCATCTGACGGAATTCGTCAACCATAACAGACAAAGAGGGAAATTGATGAGCAATCGAGTTTATCTGAAGCATAAATCGAAGAGCGTACGCTCTGCATTTATGACAAGCGTCGCGGCGCCGGCGCTGATCTTATCGGGAGGGGCCGCCATCACGGCGCCAGCCTTTGCACAAGACGGTGTCTCTAGCGACGATGTTATCGTCGTTACGGGTTCACGGCTCAAAGACCCAAACCTGGCAGCGACAAGCCCGGTATCGACGATTGGTTCCGAGGCGATTAACATTCGCGGCGCAACCGATGTTGTCGATTTGCTCAACACATTACCGCAAATCCTCACAACCGGCGGCTCACAAAACACCGGCTTTGCGAACGGCGCGAACGGTACGGCGACGGTTAACCTTCGCGGTCTGGGCGCCACCCGGACCCTGGTTCTGGTTGACGGCAAGCGTTTGCCATTCGGTTCTCCGACCCAGGGCGGCTTTGCTTCAGACATCAACCTCGTTCCCGCTCAGCTCGTTGAGCGTATTGAGATCACGACCGGCGGCGGTTCTGCCGTTTACGGTTCTGACGCGGTTGCAGGTGTTGCGAACTTCATCCTCAAAAAGGATTTTGAAGGATTTGAAATTGACGGTCTGTTTGGCTTCAACCAGTCTGGCAATAATTCTGAATTTGCACAAAACGCACTTAACGGTTCTGGCTTTACGCCTGTGCAGGGTTCTACCACGGGTAATGAAACCTTCGACATCAGCGGTATGATGGGCGCCAATATTGATGGTGGCCGGGGCAATGTTACGGCTTATTTCCGTTATTTGCACAATAATGGCCTCCTGCAAGGCGAGCGCGATTTCTCACAATGTGCGTTTATTGAAGCCCCAATAGCTGGCGGTCGGACTTGCCTGGGCTCAAACCAGGGCCCATTCCCGACGTCTTTTGTTGTCGGCGTTCAGCCATTTCTTGATGGCAGTGGCAACCCTATCAATGATTTGGTTTTCGACGCTGGCGGCAATCCGATTCTTGACGCTATGGGTAATCAGGTTTTGCAACAACGAAATGTTGGTCTGGTTGATGCGGCGGGCAACCAACTAGTTGCGCCGACGGCTTTGTCGGTCGGTGGTGTTGCAGGTTTTGATGCGCTCGGCAATCCGATCCTCTTGGCGAATGCGAATGGTGCGTTTTCGCTGAATAGTGACAACACGCTGTCTTCGGGTCTCAATAACGCGTTTAACTTTAACCCGTTCAACCCGATCCGCCGGTCTGTGGAGCGGTTTAACGCGGGCTTTAGCGGTCATTATGAAATCAATGACAGCATCAATTCCTATATGAGCTTTGGCTTTACCCAGTCGAACTCGCCGCTAATTATCGCGCCGAGTGCTGCGTTTGGCTCGTCTATCAATTCGGTTAATTGCGATAACCCGCTGCTTACGGCCGAACAGCTCGCAAACATTTGTGGCGCCCAAGATCCTGTGACACTCCTCTTTGGGCGCGATCAGGATGGCGACGGTCTCGTCCAAACGGAAGTTCGTCGTCGCTTCGTCGAAGGCGGCGGGCGCACGGATGATCGTACCCTCACAAACTTCCGCGTTGTTGGCGGTTTTGAAGGCACCACATTTGATGACTGGGATTGGGATTTATTCGGCCAGTTCTCAGCAACAAGTTTGTCGCGTCTGCAGACCAATCAGGTAACGTCAATCCAAATGACACGGGCGCTTGATATCGTTGATGATGGGTCAGGCAATCCGGTTTGTCGTTCATTCCTCAACGGCACTGACCCGGCTTGTGTACCGTTCATATCTGCCTATGTATTTGGTGCAGTGAACGATCCAACACTTATTCAGTATGTTGATACGCCGACCCTAACGCAGGGTAATATCCAGCAGACTGTGTTTGGCGGCACCATTCAAAATGGTCTCGAACGCTACGGCATGCAAAGCCCTTGGGCTGAAAATGCTGCTCACATCCTGTTTGGTGTTGAGTATCGTCGCGATCAGCTGTCAACGCAGGCGGATGCAACCAACGCGGGCGGTCAGTTGATCGGCTCTGGCGGCGCCGTCCTGCCAACCAATGGCAAGACGGAAGTCTGGGAATTGTTCATGGAGACGAATATCCCACTGGTTCAAGGCATGTCATATGTTGAGGACCTCTCCATCACAGGCGCCTATCGTTACTCAAATTATGGCTCTCGTGACATCCGGAACAATGTCGCCGGGGGTGATTTCAGCACGAGCACATTCGCAGCCGGTCTTTCCTGGACCCCAGTTGAGGATGTTCGCATTCGCGCTCAGTTCCAGCGTGCGATCCGGGCGCCAAATGTCGGCGAGCTGTTCTTGCCGGTAAACGGGAACCTGACGTCGGTTGCGGACCCTTGTGCTGGTTTCGCCGGCACGCCTCCTCCGGGTCAGGTGCCGACAGCCACAGCCGCACAATGTGCGAATTCGGGTGTAACATCCTCTCAGTTTGGCGCCATTCCGCCAGACTCTGGTCAGTTGAACATCCTGATTGGCGGCAACACCGATCTGACGCCGGAACAAGCCAGTACTTACACCGTTGGTGCAATCATCACGCCGCATCAGGCCCCAGGCCTGACGGTTTCGGTTGATTACTTCAGAATTAATATGAGTGATGTTATCTCTACAATTCCACCATCATTCACTCTGAACACATGTCTACAGACTGGCGATCCGCAATTCTGTAGCCTCATCAGCCGTGGCACCGACGGGTCGCTCACACAACTTCCACGTACCCTGAATAACATTGTGGCGACATCTCAAAACATCGCCGGAACGCTAACCCAGGGTATCGATGCTCGTATCACCTACAGCTATGACTTTGACCAGTGGGGTTCGGTCTCTTGGGACTATAACGGCAGTTACTATATCGAAAACTCGGTTCTGCCAGTGCCTGGCGCCGGAGAATTTGACTGTGTCGGATTCTTTGACCAAGCGTGCGGCAACCCAACCTTCGATTATGTCCACAACTTCACGACGACATATCAGACGAACTTTGATGTTAGTGTATCGTTGGTCTGGCGTTATCTGTCGGGCGTTGATCGTATCTCAGCAATTAGTGGTACGACTGGGGCAATCACTGTGTTCGCCCCGGGTACGTTGGCGTCTGCTACGTTACCGTCACAAAGCTATTTCGACCTAGCGGCATCCTGGGATATAGCTGAAAATGTGCGGCTTCGTGCTGGCGTAAATAACGTGCTAGACACTGATCCGCCAATCGTACCGGGCTTCGGTCCGTCTCCAACAGGCAATCAGACTTCGGAGTCGTTTAACAACTATGACACCGAAGGTCGGTTCATCTTCACCGGCATTAATATCAGGTTCTAAATTGTAACTGATCAAAGACTAAGGGCGGAACTTTCGGGTTCCGCCCTTTTCTTATGCGAGCGTTAAATTTTTGCCTTACTGAACCATTGCGCGCAGCATCCAGGCAGTTTTCTCGTGGATCTGTATACGCACCGTCAGGAGATCGGCGCTGGCGGCGTCGCCGGCTTCTTCTGCTGTGGCAATGCCTTCACGCGCGCGGCGGATCAGCGTTTCGTGACCGTCGAGCAAGCGCTCAATCATCGTTGTCGCCGGCGGCGGGGCGTCGTCAGCATTGTCGATCACCGCAAGCTCCGACAGCGCTTTTCCGCTTGACGGCGCGAAGACACCAAGCGCGCGGACCCGTTCGGCGATTTCATCAAGCGCCGCCCACATTTCGCGATATTGCTCTTCAAACATCACATGCAGCGAATGAAATTGCGGACCGGTGACGTTCCAGTGATAGGCGTGGGTTTTCATATAAAGCTCATAGGTATCCGCGAGCGTATTGTTGAGCGCTGTTGCAACGGATGTTCGGGCGGTTTCATCGAGGCCGATATTCACCTGGGTCATTGATAGTCTCCTTGCCAATAGCCGAATAATCTTGTGCCATAGAGATAGGGGCGGGCATGCCATCAATCAAATAGATAATACTGAATTGTACGTTCGATTTATTCGATTGCGTTATCACAGCGACCCGCAAAACCGCTGAATCCTCACGCAGGCATCCTTCAGCTGGTCCATCGCGGCGGCGTAAGATATCCGGAAAAACGGCGACAGGCCAAAGGCTGCGCCGAACACAACCGCAACGCCTTCCGCCTCCAGAAGCTCGCGGGCGAAATCTTCGTCCGTCTTAATGGTCACGCCGCCCGGCGTTTGTTTGCCGATGACGCCCGCGCATGACGGATAGACGTAAAACGCCCCCTCGGGCGTCGAGCACGATATCCCTTCGGCGGCGTTCAACATTTCAACCACCATGTCACGGCGCGCCTTGAAGGCGGCATTGCGTGTCGCGAGGAACGAGTGGTCGCCGTTCAGGGCTGCGGTTGCCGCCCACTGGCTAATCGAACAGGGGTTCGACGTAGATTGCGACATCACCTTCGCCATCGCCTTGATCAAAGATTGCGGCCCGCCGGCGTAACCAATGCGCCAGCCGGTCATGGCATAGGCTTTTGATGCGCCGTTGATGGTTAGTGTGCGATCATAAAGCCTCGGCTCGACCGCGGCGGGTGTAGTAAACTCAAACCCGTCATAGACAATATGCTCATACATATCATCGGACATAATCATCACGTGGTCATGGCGCAGCAACACATCAGTCAGCGCTTTGATGTTGTCATGGCTATAGGCCGCGCCTGTGGGGTTGGGCGGGGAGTTAAAGATGATCCATTTGGTTCGCGGCGTGATGGCTTTTTCTAAAACCTTCGGCGCAAGTTTAAACCCGTTGGCAGCCGGCGCCTCGACGATCACCGGCTCGCCCCCGGCGAGCAGCGCCATGTCGGGGTAGGACACCCAGTATGGCGCCGGGATAATAACCTCGTCGCCGGGATTTAAGGTCGCCACCAATGCATTGTAGATGACCGCCTTGCCGCCGGGCCCGACGGAAATTTGCGACAGGTCATAGTCGAGGTCGTTGTCGCGTTTAAACTTTGCGACGATCGCTTGTTTTAACTCAGTGATTCCGTCGACGGCAGTGTATTTGGTTTTACCGTCACGGATCGCCTGGATCGCCGCCTCTTTGACATAGTCGGGCGTATCGAAATCAGGCTCGCCGGCGCCAAGGGAAATCACGTCCTTGCCGGCGGCTTTTAGCTCATGTGCTTTTTGCGTGACGGCGAGAGTGGGCGATGGCTTTACCCGTGATAATGCGGCGGACTGCTCGACTGATTTCATAGTGATCTCCATCTGCCAAAATGTGCTGACGGATCGGTCATAACGTGATGTTGCAGCGCAACCAACTCCTATTATTGAGTCGCGATTTCATACTACCAAGCCGCGCCAATAAATTGTAAGAAGCCTGCCTGCGGCAATTTTCAGGCGAACCCATAGTTGTTGTAGAAGCTATGAAATGCGCCTTAAGGTATGGTTTTTGCACATAAATATAGCTATATAGTCAAACTCTCCAATATACAGCCTGGGGCAAGCTTTTGGTTTCGGCCTGACGCTCAATATGGTCTCATGGGCCATGCGGGCATTGCGAGAAAATCTATGATCGCGAAATTGCAAACGGCGATTTCAAATGTGCCGAGCCGGAAAGCACGGCTGAAGGGCCTGACCCGGGTTGAATCGGTAAAACTGAGAGTTGAACGCGCGGCGCTTTTGTTTCGCGGCGCGCCGATTGCGATCACCATCAGTGCAGTCAACGCAGGCATTACAACAGCGATCATGTGGTCGGATATCGACCGCAACCTCCTGCTGACCTGGGCTGGCGCGATCATGATATTGTCGCTGCTTCGCGGGGCGCTGTGGTTGCGGTTTCGGTTCGGCGGAACATCGGGCCGCAATATGTCGCGGTTCGCCACCTATCATTTATTTTTCATGGCGCTAAACGGCGCCTTGTGGGGCTCGCTCGGGCCTATTTTTGCCGTGCACGGATTACTCGGCCATGCGTTTTTGCCCTTTGTGATGGCCGGCATGGCGGTCGCGGCGATTGTATCGGCTGGCGCTTCGTGGCGTGCGGTTGTTGCGTTCAACGTCCCGGCGTTGGCGCCACTTGCCGCAGTCTATGCCATTGCTGCGGGCGCCGACGGGTTGGCAATCGCCAGCATCGTTGTTCTTTATGGTGTTGCCATGGTCTACCTTGCGCTGACCATGCAGCGTGTGGTTGACCGCTCGATCTTATTGCACACCAAAAACACGGCGCTGTTTTCGGCGCTGCAAAGACAAGTCGACGAAGCCCATGAAGCCGAACAGCGATTTCGCGGCCTGGTTGAGTGCTCGCAGGACGTCACGCTTATTTTCTCTCCCAGCGGGCGCATTACTTATGCCAGCCCCTCGGTTGAGAGCGCTCTTGGCGCGCTGCCGGACGATATGATCGGCCTGACGACCAAAGAAGTAGTGCACCCCGACGATATCCCGCAATTCCGCGCTGTTGGAGAAAAGTCCCTGTCGCAGCTGGGCGAGGTGATTACGCTTGACCACGTCTGCATGAAAGGGCCGGGGCGTGCGGACCATGTGGCGCTTAGCGGGAGGCTCACCAATATGCTTTATGTGCCTGGCATTGACGGCTTTGTTTTCAACGGCGGTCTGCTGGAAGAGGGTGAGCGCGCCCATATCCACGCAGCGGAATAAATTGTGCACTACGGTGTGAGCTTCTTGCTTTGCGCCAATTTCTCAATCAACTATGCAAGTGAGAGCACGAAAGGGTTGCCATGAGTGGGATTCCCGGGGGCGTTTTGTCCGGTATTCGAATAGTTGAGTTTGAAGGGCTGGGCCCGGCGCCGTTTTGCGGCATGTTGCTCGCCGACCTTGGCGCCGATGTGATCGTGATTGAGCGCAAGGGCGGCATGGACACGGGCGGCGCGGCTATTTTCAAGCGCGGCAAACGATCCATAGCGCTCGATCTTAAAAACCAGACGGCGCGCAATATTGCAGCCGATATTGTCGCCAATGCCGACGCCCTGATTGAAGGGCTGCGCCCCGGCGTGATGGAACGGCTCGGCCTTGGGCCGGACGACATGCGCGAGCGAAATAAGAAGTTAGTCTACGGGCGCCTCACGGGCTGGGGGCAGGACGGCCCGCTCGCTCATGTTGCGGGCCACGACATCAATTATGTCTCACTGTCCGGTGCGGCCTGGTATGCCGGCGCTGAGGGCTCTGCGCCAACGCCGCCGCCGACGCTGGTTGGCGATGTCGGCGGCGGCTCGCTTTATCTTGCAATCGGCATACTCGCCGGCGTCCTCAAGGCGCGCGAGACCGGCGAGGGGTGTGTCGTTGACGCCGCCATCGTCGACGGCTCAGCGCATATGATGAACCTGTTATATTCGCTTCGCGCCGCAGGCGGAATGCCAGACGCACGCGGACAAAGCATGATTGACGGCGCGCATTTTTACGCCAGCTACCAATGCGCCGATGACCAATGGATCAGCATCGGGCCGTTGGAGCCGAAATTTTACAGTGAACTTCTCGAACGGCAAGAGCTGCAGGACGACCCGGCATTCGCCAACCAGTTCGACCGGGAAAAATGGCCGGTGCTGAAACAGCGTCTTGCAACTATATTTAAGACCCGGACCCGCGATGAATGGGTGAAGCGCTTGCACGGAACCGATGTTTGTTTCGCGCCGGTGCTGACGCCGGGTGAGGCGGCCAAAGACGAGCACATGTGTGCGCGCAACATTTTGCGCGACATTGATGGTGTGTTGCAGGCCGCCCCGGCGCCGCGCTTTGACGGCGAGACGCCGCCTGATCCGGGGCCGGTTCCCTCGCCGGGGCAGCATTGGGAAGAAATTTTGGCGGAGATCGGCGTTGACGACCGCGAGATCGCGGCCTGGCGAGAAGACGGGACGCTTTGACGGGCGCGGGCGCGAAAAAGACATTGCCGCTGATCGGCTGGCGGGAGTGGGCGGCGCTTCCGGATCTGGGCGTTGTGCGGATTGGCGCCAAGATCGACACCGGCGCCAAGAGTTCGGCGATTCACGCCAGCAAAATTAAAGAATTTGAGACTGATGGCGTGCGCCATGTGGAGTTTTGGCTTCAGACGTTGCAAGGCGAAAAAAACCGGGAAATATTCTGTCACGCACCGATTGCCGACAAGCGTCTGATAAAAAGTTCTAATGGCCAAGAAGAACAGCGTGTTGTCATCGAGACAGACATATGTCTTGGTAAGCGCCGCTGGAAAATCGATATATCGCTGACCAATCGCGATCTGATGGAGTTTCCTCTCCTGATCGGGCGCGACGCGCTTTGCGGCAAGTTCATGATTGATCCGGGCGCCTCTTATCTGTTGGGAGAGTAACCGCTAAAGCATTTTTTGCAGCGCCAGAATTCTTGGCGTATCTTTTTCGCGCCCCATCAACTTCAAAATTTCAACTTGCTCGTTAAGGTCCGGCGCATAGAACGCGCCGAACTGTGCTCGGGTTTTGGGCTCCAGCCGCAACCAGCCGCCGTCTCGGGTTTTCATCTCAAACCCCGCCATCGCTTCTATTGGCAGTGGCGCATCGAAACGATGAAATATCTGCGAGCAAAACCGGCTGCTGGGTTGCACATCGAACCTTTTGCGGGAGCGCCAATGGGCATCAAGCGCTTTGATGTCGCGTTGGCTGAGCAGAAGATCGATGTCGGCAATTGCACCGACATCAGCTCCGGCGACATGGGCCGCCGCGCTGCCAATCAGCAGCCAGTCATCGTGAAAAATTGCCGCCGCCTCGGCGATGAGTTTCAAAGACGCCGCAAGCGCCGTATTATTTTTTGCCGGCGCGGCTATTGGCTGACCTCGACGCCGTTCCAGAAGGCGATGTGGTCTTTAATATGTGCCGCCTTTTCAAGCGTCTCCGGGTAGTACCAGGCGGCGTTGACATTCTCTTCGCCATTGACGGCGAGCGTGTAATAGCTGGCGTCGCCTTTCCACGGGCAGTGGGATGTATGATCGGACGGCCGCAAATATTTCTTATTCACGGCGTCTGTTGGAAAATAGACGTTGCCTTCAACGACTTCGAAGCTGTCGCTTTGTGCAATGACTTCACCGTTCCATATAGCCTTCGCCATGACGCCACTCCTTTGACACTGTTATTTGCGATCCCGGTCGCCTGCTTTCCAGGCTTGATAAATGCCGAGGGGTTTTATGTCGTCGTTCATGTTGGGGTTTTCAACCAGCCATGAGCGGCGAGCTGGCCTCAGTCGAACAGGCTAGAGACGGATTCTTCGTTGGCGATGCGCCGGATCGCCTCTCCGAAGAGGGGGGCGATCGTGACTTGCTCGATCTTCGGGCATGCGGCGACATCGGCCGGCGCTTCAATCGAATCAGTGATGATCAACCTGGTCAGCGCATCGGCCTTAATGATCCGCGCAGCGGCGCTATCGGAAAGAACACCGTGGGTGACGCATGCGGAAACGCTTTTTGCGCCCTTGTCCATGATCGCCTGGGCCGCATTGCAAAGCGTGCCGCCGGAATCGATGATGTCGTCAAAGATAAAACAGTGCCGGCCGTCGACATCGCCGATGATGTTCATTACTTCCGACTGGCCCGGTCCCTCGCGGCGCTTATCGACGATCGCCAGCGGCCGCTGGTCGAGGCGTTTGGACAAGGCCCGTGCGCGCACAACGCCGCCGACATCGGGAGAGACTACCGTCATGTCGTTGAGATTGTGGTTGAAGATTTCGCGCGCGCGCCGCTCAAATTCCTTCACCGCAAACAGATTGTCGGTCGGGATATCAAAAAAGCCCTGGATCTGGCCGGCATGTAGATCAAGGGTCAACACCCGGTCGGCGCCGGCGGTGGTGATCAGGTTAGCCACCAGCTTTGCCGAGATCGGCGTGCGCGGTCCGGCCTTGCGGTCCTGGCGGGCGTAACCGAAATAGGGGATGACGGCGGTGATCCGGCTGGCCGATGCACGAGTCAGCGCATCGATGGTGATCAACAATTCCATCAGGTGGTCGTTGGCCGGATGCGAGGTTGACTGGATGACGAAAACATCCTCGCCGCGGACATTTTCCTGAATCTCAACGAAGACTTCGCCGTCTTTAAATGTTTTGATATCCGCAACGGCCAGGCTCGTCGTCAGCGTGTGAGCAATGGCCTCACTAAGACGGCGATTTGAGTTTCCCGCGATCAGTTTCATGATCTAAACCCCATGACGCATGCCCAATATTGACGCGCGTTTCATGACGGTTTCTTGACCGTCGCGCAACCCCGCTGGCGAAGGATTTTTCACCGAATCGCAATCGCTGAGAGGTTACGCCCATAGTCGGTTTCAGCGCCCCGTCGGCTGGCGCGATAGCTGAAATATGCCTCCGGCGTGGCAAGCGTGCACAGCCCGAGATCGTCTATCTGCGTAACCCCGGATTGGCGCAGCCGCCAGGCGCCGAAACCGGCAAGATCGAGCTGGCGTTTTTGGGCCGATTTGCCGGGCGTGAAGAATGTCTCTGCGTCGGTGAATTTTTCCGTGAAAGCGTCAACCAGATCGAGGCCGACCTCAAAATTGGATTGCCGCAAGCAAGGCCCGAGGGCGGCGCGGATATCGCTGCGATTGGCGCCAAGGCTCTCCATCGCCGCGACGGTGTTCTCCAACACGCCTGCCAGCGCGCCGCGCCAGCCTGCATGTGCGGCGGCGATGACGCCCGCTTCCGGGTCTGCAAACAGCCACGCCATGCAGTCAGCAGCGAGGACGCCGAGCACGAGGCCGCGGGTCTTGGTGACCAGCCCGTCGGCCTTTGCCGGGGCCTCTGTCCACGGCGCATCGATGATGACGACATCGCTCGAATGGATCTGGTAGTTCGTCACCAGCCGGTCCGGCTCGCAGCCCAACGCTGCCGCGCAGCGCCGCCGGTTCTCGGTGACGTCATCAGGCTTGTCGTCAGACCCGGGGCCGACATTGAGGGATGCGTAAACGCCAGTTGAAACGCCGCCAGAGCGGCCAAAAAACCCGTGTGCAAGATTGGGCGCGGTCAGCAGCGGCGACGTTAAAAATGGCGGCGTCATATGTCTTCAAATCCGGACGGCGCGGGAAGGCTCGGCGCACAAACGCACATTACCTTGAAAATTTCTCCCATCTGGTCAGGCGATGCGATCCGGTAGGCGCCGGCGCGGATGGTTTTCGCCTGCTCGGCGGTCTTACCCTTGCACAGCATTTCAACGCGAATGTTGAGGCCAAGCCGTTCGAGAAATTCTCCCTGACTGACCGGTCCGTGCGCTACCGCGCCATGATCAATTGCTGTGGCGCCAAGCGCTTCAAAGTCCACATGCGCGGTCACGTCGGCGCGGCCGGGGGAGGCGAGCGGCGGCCAGAATTTATGCGCGCGCACGGCTTGCAAGGTCTCGCCCATGCCTGACTGCATGTGCCCGTAATCAATGATCAAGGCTTGCCCGCCATGCTCGGTCAGCTGCTCGCTGAGACCGGCGGTGAAGTCGCGCGCCGCAAAAGATATCTCGACGATATCGCCTTCCTTGCTGGCGGACGTCGCAGGCAAGTTCAACGCTGGCGGCGGCGGGGTTTTGCCGAGTACAAAATCAAGGCCGGTCTCATCGTTGTTCAGCCCGACCAGGCGCTCGCGCCAGCTGGTTTTGACGCGCTGATATTGATGGATCGGCAGGCAGTCGAAAAACTCGTTGGCGACAATCAGCGATGGCGCCGGCGGAATGTCGGCGAACTCATCGGCCCACATCGGGTCAAGCCCGGCGCCGCGCAGGCGCTTTTGTTGTTCGACGCGAAGCCGGCCAGAGGTCTCCAGCAGCCACAGATGCGCGCCCCTGATAAATTCCGGGCGCAGCCGTGCAGCGCGCAGGATATCTTCCATCAGGACGCCGCGGCCGGGCCCGAGTTCGATGAGGTTGAAATCGTCGGGCGAGCCCATGGCGCGCCAGGCCTCCACCAGCCAGAGCCCGATCAGCTCGCCGAAAGTCTGGCTGATTTCCGGCGCGGTAATGAAATCGCCATTGGCGCCGATCGGCGTCTGGCTCATGTAATAACCGTCATGGGGGTGACCGAGCGCATCGGCCATATAGTCGGCGACCGTGATCGGGCCCTTGAGCTTGATGAGGTTGATCAGACGTTCTTCAAGCGGCGTCGGCTCCGCCGCTCCGGCAGCATCGGTCATTTTGCAACCGTCTCACTTGTTTTCGTCCTTGTACGCCATATCATCCACAGGCCGAGCGCCAGCATCGGCAGTGACAACATCATGCCCATGGTTAGCCCAAGCGGAAAGTCCGGCATATGCGTGTCCGGCTCGCGGAAATTTTCAATAAAGATACGCGACAAAGAATAGCCGGCGAGGAACAACCCGATGGTCGCGCCCGGGCGCTTGAGGAGGTTGAAGGAATGGGTTGCGATGCGAATGACCACGAACAGGACAATGCCCTCCAGCGCCGCCTCATAGAGCTGGCTTGGATGGCGCGCAAGGCCAAGCGGGTCGGATGGGAACACCATCGACCACGGCCCGTCCCACGGGCGGCCATAAAGCTCGGCGTTGATAAAGTTCGCCATGCGGCCAAAGAACAACCCGAAGGGTGCAGCGGCGGCGAATAAATCGCCGAGCGACAGAGCATTGAGTTTATATTTGCGGGCGAAGAAAAACCCCGCAAGCGTAACGCCAATCAGCCCGCCATGAAACGACATGCCGCCTTTCCACAGCATCAACGCCGGCGGGAAGGGCAGAAACCCGAAAATCGGTTGCCACGGCTGTATCAGGATCGCGGGTTCGTAAAACAGCATATAGCCGATGCGACCGCCGGCCATCGCCCCGATAGCGACCCAGAAAATCACGTCGTCGAGGAGGGCCCGAGTGACCGGCGCGCCGCCCTTGGCCCACAGACCATTATTTTTGATCAGCCGCGCCAGATACCACCAGCCAGCCGCCAGCCCGCCAATATAGGCAAGCGAGTACCAGCGGATCGGCAAGGGGCCCAGCTGCAGGGCGATCGGGTCAATATTGGGGTAGGGTATGCTCATTTAACTCGCCAGGTTGGGGGACCAGAATATCGGGCGATTAACAGGAATCGCCCAATATTCTAGATTCTTGCTGCGCGCCGGATGGTGCGAAAAACCGGTTCCCACTTTTTCGCCCGGCGCTATCTGCGTCTCAATAGCGCGGTTCTTCGCCCCTGTCGCCCCGCGCCTCGCCGTTCTATATAGTCATGTGAAAGGATTTTTCGATGCAGACACAGAGCGCTATTTTTGACGAGATCGCCAAGCTGATGACCGAGGCGGCGGGCGCGGCGGACGGCGTACGCCGGGAAGCGGAAACGGCGATGAAAAGCCAGCTTCAACGGCTGATCGCCGACATGGATTTCGTCCCCCGGGAGGAGTTTGACGCGGTGCGTGATATGGCCCGCACCGCGCGTGAGGAAAACGCCGCTTTGAAGGTGCGAATCGCTGCGTTAGAAGAAAAGACCGGCGTTTGAGGACGATATGATAGAATGGGTGTTAATAACATTTGGATTTCTGGCGACCGCCTTTTTCTTCGTTGGCTTCCTCTCTCCTGGGGAAGACGGCGAAAAGAAAGGAAAATTTTTCATTCAATTTCTTCTGAGCCTCGGATTTATGGTGTTCATTATAGTTCTCAAATTTAATTTGTTTTAGTGCAATGTAAGGATGCGCCATAGATACTGACCAATAGCCAACTAACGAGCACCTAAGGGCTATGACCAACCAAAACCGGTCGGTTTTGATGGACAGTATAGGGACCGGAATTTTCGGTTTTATCGAAAATGTGGTTTGGTAGGTTTTCAGCACCAAGCTTGTATTCGCTTTTATATTAAAAAAGGTCCGTAACAGATGGATTTTCTAAGAATTTTAGCAATGGTTATAGGTATCATTGTTTTTATCCCCGTCGCTGGCGCCATAGGAATAGGAATAATTCTCGCCTTCACCACTGGGGTGATAAATTTAAGTCAAGGAAATGCGCAAGAGGGTGTCGGCCTATTATTGCTTGGCGCTGTAGCCCTTTCGGTCGCGATCTATGTTATCCAGCGGCTCCCAAAAAACCTTTAACAACTGAGGCCAGTTTCCTGCATTCTGAGGAAAACCAGTCCAATCGAATCATTTGCCGCCCACCCGAATCGGCGCGTCTTGTTGGTTGTGGCGGTCCGTTGAAGGTCGCCTTAGCCGCGAAAAAGGACCGCTGATGTCAATTGAACTGATCCGTAAGCCGAGCAAGGCTGTCGATCCGCTGGCGGCGCTCGAATCGGCGGCGGAAAATCTCGGCTTTGATATGGAGCGCATCAGCGATTCGGAATTGCATGTGATGCTTCCCGGCGTGTGGCGCGATTTGGGATTGTGGTTTACCTGGCGCCCGGAACTGTCGACCATGCAGATGGGCGCCCCAATTGACCTGAAGGCTCCGGCCGGGCGGGTTGATGAAGCCAGTCGTCTTGTCACCATGGTCAATGAACGCCTCTGGGTCGGGCATTTCGATCTTTGGGCGGATGATAAAAGCATCGTTTATCGCAACGCCGCGATCTTACCCGAGGGAGGCGCGCTCGACCAGGGCCAGGGTGAGGCGCTGATCCGCGCATCGGCTGAGGCTGTTGACCGGTTTTATCCGGCGTTCAACTTTCTGGTCTGGGGCGGCAAGGGCCCGGATGACGCATTGAAAGCTTCGCTTTTCGAAACTGCCGGAAACGCGTAGACTGCAATCATGAGACAAAAACCTACCGTGGCTCTCATCGGCGCCGGCGCCATGGGCGGCGCGCTATTGCGCGGTTGGCTTGCGGGCGGGGTGATCACGCCGGCGGGCTCGGTTGTGTTTGATCCGGCTATTGGTGATGAGATTAAGGCCTTGTGTAAGACCCATGGCGTGACGCTCAATCCACCGGTCGATGACGCTGATAGTTCTGGCGTTGACGCAGTGGTGATTGCGGTCAAGCCGCAAATGGCGGGCGATGTGCTGGGGCGATTTGCCGATCTTGCGCGCCAGGCGGTGGTTATCTCTGTTATGGCCGGCAAAGATATAGCCAGCATATCCGCAGCGCTTGGCGGCGCGGAAAAAATCACCCGCGCGATGCCCAATCTGCCGGCCGCAATCGGCAAAGGGGTCACCGGGCTTTATGCGCCGGACGCTGTCGATGATGTGGGCCGGGCGTTGGTAGAAACATTGATGCGCGCTGTAGGTGAGACGGTCTGGGTGAGCGCTGAGGCGGAGATAGATCTGGTCACGGCGATTTCCGGTTCTGGCCCCGCTTATTACTTTTTGTTGACCGAAGCGCTGGCTGATGCGGGTGAGGCGCTGGGGTTGTCAAAAGACGCCGCTGCTAAGCTCGCCAGGGCGACCTTGATCGGCGCCGGCGCGCTGATGGAGACCGAGACCCGCAGTCCAGCGCAAATGCGCCGCGCCGTCACTTCGCCTGGCGGTACGACCGAAGCGGCGCTGGAAATCCTTGACGGCGACGCCAAGGCGCTTGGCAGGCTGGTCTATGAAGCGGTGAGAGCCGCCGTTGCGCGTGCACGGTCGCTGACTGGCTAATTTTCTGACATTGAGAATAATTCTCTATACGGATTTGCGTTATGTTATCGCAATGAGGCGGCGGGCCGCGCTTTCGCCACATTTCGAACAAAACACTCACGCGCGTTTGAGGATGAGTTGTATTGCTCATTGGAGCAATACGAGCAACATTTAGGGCAGGGCTCGAGCGGGGGCTTTGAGCGACCTAAGGAGTGCAACATGCCCATCATCGATTTGACAATAGTAAAGTACGCAGTAGCAGCGACCGCAGCACTGGGATTGATCGCGTTTGCGCCATCGGCGTCAGCGAGCGACAGTAATTCAACCGCATCCGTTTATGTCAGCACCGGTAGCGTCAGCGTTGGTTACAGTTCAGGCCGTTCCGGCTCCGGTTATACGGTCAATGTAAGCGACAGCCACGGTAATAGAGGCCAACATCGCAGCCGGCGCCAAAACAGTCATCGCAGCGGTCATCACAATCGCGGCCATGGTCGCAGCAATTCCGGTCACAACAACCGCCGGTCCGGCCATTACAATACCGGCTATTCAAGCGGCTATAATTGCCGGACGGTTAAAAAAGACGGCTATTGGAAGGGTATGAAAGCCCTTGTCGGCGGGACTATGTGCTATGACAACTATGGCCAAAGCTACATCGTTTCCGGCAGCCGCTACCTGATCAAATATTACGACTACTATTAGAGCCTGCCTCAATCGCAGCCTACAGCCCTCCCATGCATCGCTATGGGAGGGCGTTTTTATGCGGCGCGCATAATTAAATTGGCAGACGGATGGTCGCCCGTAAGCCGCCCTTGGCGGATCTATCGAGCGTGATCTCGCCGCCATGTGAACGCGCAACATCACGCACCACAGTCAGGCCCAGCCCCATGCCGCTTTCATTTAAGTTTCTCGCTTCATCAAGGCGGGTGAAGGGTTTGAAAATTTCATCGTATAAATTCTTGTCAACGCCCGGCCCGTCATCATCGACATAGATTTCTATATGGCGTTCCGTGCGCGCGGCGCTGACCCATACAGTGTTCGCATGACGCAAGCTATTGTTCACGAGGTTGTTGACGGCGCGTTGCAGCGCGCTGCGCCGTGCGGAGACGACGAGGCCGGCGGGAATATCAACCTCAAGCGTGTGGCCGGTGCGCTTGGTGTTGCTTTCAACCTCGCCGATCATCTCGCCAAGGTCGAACACATCGGGATCTTCGTCTGAGGCTTCACTGCGTGCAAATTCGAGATAAGCCTCAACCATGCGCTCCATTTCCAGAACGTCGTTGCGCAAGGCGGCGACTTCCGGCGTATCTGGCTCCATCGCCAGCGCCAGCTTGATCCGGGTGAGCGGCGTTCGAAGATCGTGGCTGACCCCGGCGAGCATGGTCGTGCGCTGTTCAAGCTGGCGTTTGATGCGCTCTCGCATGGCGATAAAAGCGTAGCCGGCCTTTCTGACTTCCGTGGCGCCGGTCGGGCGATAATCCGGCGCGTCGCGCCCGCGCCCGAAAGCTTCCGCCGCACTGGCAAGTCGCAAGATTGATCGCACCTGATTGCGCAGGAACACGATGGCTATCCCGCCCAGAAGAACCGATGTGCTGATCAGCCAGAACAGGAAGATCGGCCCGGTGGTGGCAAACACCCGGTCGCGATAGGCGAAGAAAATGAGCTGCCCACCATCAAGTCGCACCCGCACTTCAACAAAAGCCGGCCAGCTTCTTGTATTGAACCAATAAGGCTTGTCGATGGCCTCGCCGAGCTGGCGTTCCAGTGTTGAATTATAAACATTGAACGGTGACAGCTTGTCTTTTTGAGGCAGGCCGCCTCCGGCTTGAAATCGCACGCTAAGGTCGAGGTCGTCGAGCGCCCATTGTTCGATTTTTGCACGCTCCTCGGGCTCCGGATTTTCCTCATATAGCCGCGTCACCAGTGCAATTTGCCCGGCGACATTGGCTGACAGGTTCGCCGTCACCAAATCCCAGTGACGGTTGAAGAACACCACCGTTATGACGGCTTGCGTCAAAAAGATCGGCAAAATGACAATCAGGACGACCCGCGCATAGAGGCTTTTGGGGAAATATCGCCGCAGCATTGCCGGTCAATCCGCCATCAGCGCATAGCCGACGCCGCGCACTGTTTGCAGAAAGATCGGCGCGCGCGGATCCTCTTCGATTTTTTTGCGCAGGCGCGTGACCTGCACATCGACGGAACGCTCCAGCGATGTCGATGTCTGCTCCGCCAAGGCTTGACGCGAGATCGCCTCGCCGGGCTTTTGCGCCAGCGCTTTTAACAGACCAGCCTCGCCGGCGGTCAGCTTGATGAGCTCGCCATTACGGCGCAACTCGCCGCGACCGACCGAAAATGTGCAATCGCCAAAGGTGAGCGCCTTGCGGTTGAGCGCTACCGGCCGCGCCCGGCGCAATAGTGCGTTCACCCGCAGCACCAATTCGCGCGGTTCAAACGGCTTGGAAAGATAATCGTCCGCGCCGCGCTCCAGCCCCTCGATGCGGTCTTCCGCCAGGCCGCGCGCAGTCAACAGCAATATCGGTACGTTAGAAGCGGCGCGTACGGATTTTGTCAGGTCAAAGCCGGATTCACCGGGCATCATCACATCAAGAATGAGCAAGTCAAATTCGACGCCGCGCATCAACCGGCGCGCCTCAGCGGCGTTGCCGGCGGTGGAGGTGCGAAACCCGTTTTCGCTGAGATAGCGTTTAAGGAGCGTGCGGATGCGGTCATCATCATCGACGATGAGGATATGCGCTGCGCCTTCTGCAACTTTGTTGAGGTCCGCCATCGCTATCGGGTTCCGTCATGTGTCTTTGGCGCGCAACAATCGCGCGGCGTGGTAAGCATAGTCTGCGCCGGTCCAAAAGGTAAGCACGGCCGCCAGCCAAAGCGCGCCGGACGCCCAGGGCCGCAACGCCTCGCCGATAAACCCATGGGGCGCTGCGGCAAGCAGCAGCCCGGCGGCGATGAGTTGCGCGGTGGTCTTCCATTTCGCCAGTTGCGTCACCTTCAGTGAGCCGCCGCCCAGGGTGACCGCTTCACGCAAGCCGCTAATAAGAATTTCGCGCAGGATAATGATAAGAACGGCGATAACGCCGGCGCCGGCGATAATACCGTTGCGCAAAAGCAGGATAAGCGCCGCCGCGATCAGCAGCTTATCGGCGAGAGGGTCGAGCGCGGCGCCGAGCGCGCTGACTTCATTGCGGGCGCGCGCAATCCAGCCGTCAAAAAAGTCAGTCACTGCCGCCACAGTGAAGATTACAAAGGCTGCCTTCATGTTCCATTGCGCATTAGCGAGAAACATTGCGGCAAAAGGAATGATCAGGGCGATCCGCCCAAGGGTGAATAGATTAGCCATGACGGCCTTCTTAAGCCGCACCGCCGGATTCCGCCAGTGGTGGCGGTAGTGTTCGTATTAGCCTTCCTTGGCGTCGTTGCCCCACAGTCGTTTCCACCATGAATCTTTCTTGGGCTCTTCGAAGCTTTGCCCGGTTTCATTCATATCATCGCGGATGTCGTCAATGTCCCATCCGGTGAGATTAGCGAGGGTTTGGGCCTCGCTTTCAAACCGTTTGGGCAGGCTCGCGCGATATTGCTCCGCCGCATCGCATTGCGCGTCGCCCTTATAGGCGTGACGCAAGACATAACGGCCCTGATAATTCGAGCGGTCATTGGTTTCCTTAAACATCAGATCTTCGGGGAAATGATCGGCGTCATAGGAAATGTGCAGGCGGGTGACATAGACATCGCGCGCCTGGGGCATTGGCCGGCGCGGCAAAATACCGGGCTTGTCACCGCCGCCGCCGACCCAGTACACGCCGAGCTCGCGCAATTCATCCTGCGACAAGGGGTCAGCCGCACACGGATCACACCAGTTCATGTCCCAGGCATATTCGAGAAATACCGCGCGCTCGTTTTCCTTCTCCACCTGCTGTTCAAACATCGACTTATAAAACGAGCCAAAATCATTCTTCACGTAGACGGGAATATCCACACCGGTGGGAAGTTTCACGGTGCGATAATTGGTGGTTTCAACCCGGCCGGTACGGGTCAGCATGAAGGCGAAGAGTTCCTGCTTGCCATCGGCGTTTAAAGTGCCGAGGCGGATCGGCAACATGAATTTCGGTGATTCAAATGCGATCTGCAGCGGCCGCAGATATTTTAGGCCGGTTGCGGTCTGCTCCTCCAGATTGACCTTGGCGACGAAAAACTTTGTTCCCTGTTTGATATAGCTTGCGAGAACTTTTTCCGTACCGTCGGGGAGTTTATAGCCGTTTTGTTTCAGCCATGTCGCCAGGCCATCGGACTGATCGGCCAAGAGGATTTGAATGTCATATTCGCCGACTGTATATTCAGCCTCAACCGTGACGCCGAGACTGTCTTTCTTTCGCATCTTGTCAGCGGAGCCAAGCGTCATCGCCGCTTGCGGCATCATTGCCATCTCACGGCGCTGATACATCACACACGGATCTTCATCGAAATATTCCACCAGTCGCGGCGCGGTGTAGGCGTCGAGATGATCGAGGATCGCGTTTTCGGTGACGTGGATTTGTTCTTCTTGCAAAACCACCGGCACCGGGATGACGGTGGCAAATTCTGTCAGCTCGCCCTGAAAATCATTGGCCATAGTCATGACCGTGCGGTTGCCGTCGCGCATGATGGCGACTTTGGAGGCTTTGTTGAATAGCTTGGTATCCGCCTTGCCGACATAAAAGCCGCAAAACGCGACCGCGCCGCCGGTTAATGTGACGGCGGTGATGGCGGAGGCGGCGGCAAACAACGTCTTCTTCAGTGAACGGCTCATAGTGTCTCTCCCTGATAGTTATTCGGCTGGAACTGGGTGAACGGAATTTTTTGTCAGCGGTTTTTGCTTGCGGATTCCTCTCAGTGGTGCGACCGGATCGCCCCACCGGTAGTGCGGCGCGGGATCAGCCCATTCGAGCAGTGGGCGCACAAGACACATGATCGCCAGGGCGTAGAACAGCCCGTCGGCGATGTAGAAATTGAAGATCATAAGATAAGCGAGCAGCGCCGCGCCGCCGGCAAAGGCGGCTCTGGCGATCGCGCCATCGGGCGAGGTTTTTGGATCAGAGATCATGAAGAAGGCGAAGATAATCAGCGCGCCATTCTCTAAGCGAAGCAGCGGGATCGCCAGCGGATCGCCCAGCCAAAGCGCCCGGCCAAACACCAGCGCCGCATAGACACCGAGAAATACCAACGGCACGTCAAAGCGCGCCGAGCGATAGGTCACGAAAAGCCCAGCGCCGGCGAGGAGGGCTGCAAACCACACCGCGGTTCCCCATTGGCCCGGCGTCGTCCAGGCGGCGTCGGTGAACAGGACCATGGCGACAATGCCGATATTGGCCGGGTTGAAGATGTGCTTGTCGCCAAGGCGCAGGGCAAATTTTGAGCCGATGGCAATCGCGGCTGCGGCGGCCAGCGGCCAGACGGCGTCGGCGCGCAACAGTAGGGTGAGGGAAAGCGCCGTGATCAACGGGCTTTTAAAGTCCGGGCGGGTGGCGATTAATATCGAGCCGAGCCATTGCGTTGAGCAGCTGGCGAGAACGATGGCGGCAAACTGTATGGGGTCAATCTCAAAGGCGTGCGCCGTCCATCCGAAAGCGAGGAGGCCCGATAAGGTGACAATCTGATAGATGCGGGGGTCTTTGATCATGCTCAAAGCCATGAAATCGCGCCTTTGCTCGCCCTGCAGCCTAGAATAGCCAGCAAAAGAACGCACTAGTAAGGCGGAAACGCGGCGCCGGCGGGGAGGTTTGGGGGCGCGCGCCAGAAATTGGGCCGGTCCACGGGTAGAGGTAAGCGCAATCAGGCTTTAAGCAGCGCGTCCCTGGAACACAGTGGCCCTGAGCGGCATTGACGCTGGTTCGGCTCCATGGCGGGTGCGCAGTTCAGTTTCGATAGCACTCAGGACATCATCCGCATCCACACCGCCTCGGCGGCGGATTTCATCTATCAAGGGGTTTCCGTAAACAAGTCCATGGGCAAATTGGCGCCAGTCTGTCACGGGTTTTGTGAGATCGACGGCGTCATGTGCAATTTTTACTAACCCAGCCGCAGACATATCTGCGCAGACCGCCTCAGGCCCTGGATAGGAGAACGGCACATGATAAAACAGTGGGGGATCGTCGGGAAAAAATTGCGATGTAACGTCATGGGCGATACTCGCAAATGGGTTTTCCACCAACGGGCGCCAAGTGTTAAAAAGATAGGATCCGCCGCTGCGCAATACTCTGAGCGCTTCTTTAAACGCGGCGACTTTATCCGGGAAAAACATGACGCCAAACTGACAGACGATTAAGTCAAACTGGTTGTCAGGAAAATCCAGATGCATTGCGTCAGCGGTGGTGAACTCCACATTCTCGGTGCTGTTGAACTTTGACCGCGCAACCTCAAGCATGGGTCCGTTTAAATCGGTGATGACAAGGCGCGTTTCCTTGGGCAGAGCGTACCTCAGCTTGCGGCTGACGACGCCGGTTCCCGCGGCAAGTTCGAGGACCCGCGCGGGGCCGATTGCGGCGGCGCGGCGGGCGAGGTCGTCGGCATAATCTTCAAATATGACCGGCCCCAAAAACCGGTCATAGTTTTGTGGAATATCGCCGACAAACTGACTTGCTTCAGTGCTCACGAGCGCCTCTTTTCTTCATGTTTATACACTCTATACCGGCATAACGCATTGATTAGGAGTGCTAATTTGTTTGCGCCATCAACCCCGCCAGCTCCTTGATCAGCCGCGCGGCGACATGGGCGGTGGCGAGGTTAATGTCGCGTTCGGGGTTGTATTCGACGATGTCAGCGCCGACCGGCGGGGTGGGGAGTTTGGCGAGCATTGCCAGCACCTCGCGGGTGGAAAGGCCGCCGGGTTCCGGGTGGGAAACCCCGGGAGCATAGGCCGGGTCAAGGCCATCGAGATCAATCGAGACATAGAGCGGCGCGGTAAGTTTGTCGTAGGGAATAGCGGCGGCTTCGTCCGCACCGAGCATCGCAACGCCGTGCTTCTTGCCAAACGCGCGTTGCTCGGGTGAGGCGCTTCTGATCCCGACCTGCACCAGATTATTGACGCAACCATCTTCGATCGCGCGCGCAAACGGGCAGGCGTGGGAATAGCGGTCTCCGTCAAATTCATCGTAAAGATCCGGATGCGCATCAATGTGCAAAATGTTGACCGGGCCATGGGCATTTTTTATGGCGCGCAAAATTGGGTAGGTCACCGAATGATCGCCGCCGAGGCTTAAAGGTTTTGTTTTTGATTTGAGCGTCTGTGCAATGCGGTCCGAAATTGCAGTGCGGCACGCGTCTGCCTCTTCCGGCAGATCAGCGAAATCATAATCAAATATGATATCGCCAACGCTCGCCCCCGAAAGACTGTAGGGGCTCGACGCCTCGCTAAATAAAACCGAGCGGATAATCGCCGGCGCCAGCGCCGGGCCGCGCGCATAGGACGAGCTTGCATCCCATGGAAATCCGATGAGAGTGACGGTCATTGGCTATCCTCCATGGAAAAAATCAAAAATCCGTTGCGCCAGCGCTGCTGAGACGCCGTCTACGGCTTCGAGGTCCTGTGCCTTGGCGCGGGCGATCTCTTTGGCTGAGCCGAAGTGGTTAAGCAGCGCGCGTTTGCGTTTCGCGCCGATCCCAGGAACATCGTCCAATGGATTGGCGCTTATAGCTTTTTTTCGTTTGGCGCGATGCGCGCCGATGGCGAAGCGGTGGGATTCATCGCGCAATCGCTGGAGGAAAAACAAACCCGGATCACGTGGCGGCAGCATGAATGGAGCCCGGCCCGGCATTACAATCTGGTCCTCGGCGGTCCCCATGGTGCGGTCGATGCGCTTTTCACCGGCCTCGTTCTCGCGCCGCGCCTTGGCGACCCCGATCACGGCAATGCCCTCCGCTTCGGGATCAATGCCAAGCTCACTCAACACCTCGAGCGCGACGCTGAGATGACCCTTGCCGCCGTCGATGATAACCAGGTCAGGGCGTTCAGCCCCTTCCTCTTTCATCAGCCGTGAAAAACGCCGGGTCAACATCTCGCGCATCATCGCGTAGTCATCGCCGGGCGCAAATTTTTCGGTCTTCATGTTAAACTTGCGATACTGGTTTTTGATAAAGCCTTCAGGCCCGGCAACGATCATCGCGCCGACGGCGTTGGCGCCTTGAATATGTGAGTTGTCATAAACTTCGATACGCTCCGGCGGCGCTTCGAGCCCCAACACTTCAACCAGTTGGCGCAGTGCTTTCAATTGACTTGCGGATTCCGCCAGCCGCCGCGATAGCGCCTCGCGCGCATTCATCACCGCGGCGTTGACGATGTCACGTTTTTCTCCGCGTTGCGGTTTGTGGATCAGAACTTTTCTTTCCGCGCGCAGCGACAAGGCTTCCATCAACAAATCGGCCTGCGGCGGCTCGTCGGAGACCAGGATCAGCGCTGGCGGCTCGCGGCCGTCATAGAACTGCGCAATGAACGCATCGAGGATGTCAGCGGGGCTGATTTCTTTGTCGTGGCGCGGAAAATAGGCGTGATTGCCCCAGTTCTGGCCGGCGCGGTAGAAGAAAACCTGAACGCAAGCCTGGCCGCTGGCAAGGTGAATGGCGAACACATCAGCTTCCGCGAGGTTGGCGAAGTTGATGTCTTGCGAGCCCTGCACATAGCTCAGCGCGCGAATGCGGTCGCGAAAG
>JAJFFY010000097.1 GCA_021776415.1 Hyphococcus sp. | reverse complement strand
CGAGCTGGATCAAAAAGAAATCTTTGCCGCTCTGCAATTCCTGCTGATCGCCGGTGTGATTCTGCCATTGGCTCCCAATCAGCGCTTCGGCCCCTATGATGCTTTAAATCCATTCGAAATCTGGCTTATGGTTGTGCTCATTAGCGGTATATCATTTTTAGGATATGTCAGTGCGCGTGTTCTAAGCGCGCAACGCGGCATCCTGAGTACGGCCATTCTCGGCGGGTTCGTTTCTTCCACTGCGGTGACGCTTTCCTTTGCACGCATGGGACAACGCCAACCCCATCTTCAACGCATCCTCGCCAACGGCATCGTCATTGCGGCGACGATCATGATGGCGCGCGTCGCCGTAATCGCCGCTATTGTATGGCCACCGCTCCTGGCCCCCCTCGGCCCTGTAATTCTAGTGATGATTATAACGGCAACAATCCTATGCGCCATTCAGATGAGGCGTCAAAATGACAATGTGATGGAAACGCCAACCTTATCAAACCCACTGGAAATTCTACCCGCACTTTTCTTCGCCGGGTTGCTGGCGGTCATTATGATCGTATCGCGCTGGCTAGAGGCGACATTTGGCGCCCAGGGCATATACGCAATCGCTGTGGTTTCCGGGATCGCCGACGTTGACGCGATCACGCTATCGCTCAGCAACTTCGCCAGAGACGGCCTTGATGTTTCCGTCGCAGCAATCGGAATTTTTGCAGCCGCGATCACCAATACGCTTTTCAAAATCGTTTTGACCACAGTAGCGGGCGGCGCGGCCATGACCAGGTTTGTGTCGGGCGCCCTGGCGATTACGATAACCATCGGTCTTGGTGTCGCCTTCATAACGCTTTTTTAGTGACGCGCCTCCAGAGGCGCTGGAGACGGTCAAATCAAGGCCGTACATAGGTGGATTACATCATGAATACGAGAGGGTTGAGTAATTGGTAGGGACAATTTTCACCGATATTCGCGTTTCACTCGCACCAACCGGCGCGCAGCGAATATCCCGTTGATTTGCGTCAATCCACATGGATTGAAACTTTCTGATAATACGTAACGCGTTTTTCACACAATTATCACCAAGGCGCCAGCGTCTTAACTATTTACAAACCGAGATATCCGCCGAATGAACAAGAAACCCCCTGTCAAGAAAAGCATGAGTGTGGAAACTGCCTCTTCACCCTCCTCCTTGGGGGTAACGAGCAAATTTATTCTTTGGTTTTCGCAAGTTTCGCGGAACGACGGTAATCTTGTCGGTGGGAAAAATGCATCGCTCGGTGAGATGATCGTGAACCTGACAAAGTCCGGCATCCGTGTCCCAGATGGATTTGCCGTGGCGGCTGCTGCTTATAGAGAATTTATCGCCATCAATGACCTAGAAGAGGACATAACCCGAGAATTTGCAGCGCTGTCGCGCGCACCCGAAAAATTGCAACAAGTCGGGCGCAATGTTCGTGCAAAAATTCTTGGCGGGACAATCCCGCAAGATCTACGCAATGCGATCATCAACGCCTATCATCAGATGGCAGACGCTGGCGCTGTTCCGCTGGCGGTTGCTGTGCGGTCAAGCGCAACAGCCGAAGACCTTCCGGAAGCTAGCTTTGCCGGGCAACTTGAAACATTTCTCAATATCAGCGGTGACGAAGCGCTTTTGGACGCCTGCAAAAAATGTTTTGCGTCACTGTTTACCGATCGTGCGATCAGCTATCGCCAAACCCATGGATTTGGCCAATCTGAGATCGCCATTTCCGTCGGCGTTCAACGCATGGTGCGTTCTGATAAGGCTTGCTCTGGCGTAATGTTTTCGATCGACACCGATAGCGGATTCCCGAATGTGGTCTTGATCAACGGCGCCTGGGGACTTGGCGAGACGGTCGTTCAGGGAATGGTGGATCCTGACGAATTTGATGTGTTCAAACCCCTACTTGGCGAGCCCGCCTATCAACCGGTCATTCGCAAACAGTGCGGCGGCAAGGCTCAAAAAATGATCTACGCCACAAAAGGAGAAACTACGGCGCTTGTCGACACCTCACGCGAAGAACGCGTATCGTTTGTTTTAACGAGCGAAGAGATTCTGGCCTTGGCGCACTGGGCTGTAACAATTGAGAAGCACTATGGCCAGGCGATGGATATGGAGTGGGCGAAGGATGGGGAGACCGGCGAGTTGTTCATCGTTCAAGCGCGCCCTGAAACCGTTCAATCGCGGCGCGCCGCTGGCCATTTGCGCAGCTACAAACTTAAAGGTAAAGGCGTAAGATTGCTTGAAGGCGTTGCCATTGGCGACGCGATCGCCAATGGCAAGGTGTGCCGAATCGAAAGCGCCGCCAACATCGCCGACTTTAAAGAAGGCAGCATCCTCGTTGCGAAAATGACGGACCCTGACTGGGTGCCGATCATGAAAAAGGCCGCCGCAATCGTCACAGATCACGGAGGGCGAACCAGTCACGCTGCCATCGTTAGCAGGGAATTAGGTTTACCGGCGGTTATCGGAACCGGAACGGCGACAAAAACTTTCGTCGATGATCAAGCAATCACCGTCTCATGCGCTGAGGGTGAGACAGGCGTAATTTATGATGGTTTACTTGATTTCGAAACAGTTGAGATTGATCTCACTGACGTGCCTCGGACCCGAACAAAAATCATGGTTAACCTGGCTAATCCATCGGCGGCGTTCCGATGGTGGCAGTTGCCAAGCGACGGCGTGGGTCTTGCGCGCATCGAATTTATCATCAGTAACATGATCAAAGTACACCCGCTAGCGCTTACGAACTTTGACGCCCTGAAAGATCAAGCTGCACGTAGTAAGATCGAAGAACTGACTGCAGCGTATGAGAACAAGGAAGAGTTTTTTATAGATCAACTGGCACAAGGCGTTGCGCGTATCGCGGCTGGTTGTCATCCCAATCCTGTCATTGTTCGAATGAGTGATTTCAAGACGAATGAATATGCAGGGCTGATCGGCGGTGAACAATTTGAACCGCAAGAAGACAATCCGATGCTCGGCTGGCGCGGCGCGAGCCGATATTATGATGATCGCTATCGCGCTGGTTTCGCACTTGAATGCAAAGCCATGGCGCGCGTACGCACCCATATTGGCCTTACAAATATCAAACTGATGATCCCCTTCTGCCGGACTCTTGAAGAGGCCGATAAAGTTATTGAAGAGCTGGGAAGGAATGGCTTGAAGCGGGGCGACAATGGCCTCGAAATTTATGTAATGGCTGAAATCCCCTCAAACATCTTGTTGGCGAAGCAGTTTGCTGAGAAGTTTGACGGCTTCTCCATCGGATCGAATGATTTGACGCAGCTCACATTAGGCGTCGATCGGGATAGTGAAATTTTAAAAACGCTTTTTGACGAACGCAATGAGGCCGTTAAAGCCATCATCGCCGATCTCCTTGAAAAAATGGGCGGAACCAATACTCCGGTCGGCATTTGCGGCGAGGCCCCGAGCAATTATCCGGATTTTGCGCAATTTCTCGTGGAAAATGGCATCGACTCGATTTCCGTCAGTCCCGATAGTTTTTTGAAGGTCAAGGAACGAGTTGCAGAAACAGAAGCTGAAACGCCAGACCGGCGCACGATCCAATGAGCGGAATCGTAACAGTCACGCTCAATCCCGCTGTCGATATCGCAACAGAGGTCGACGTTCTCACAGCCGGCCGCAAATTACGCTGTGAAGAACCGCATACCGATCCTGGCGGCGGCGGCGTCAATGTATCGCGCGCCGTCAAAATACTTGGCGGAGAAAGTACGCCATTTGTCGCTGCCGGTGGGCCGACAGGAGACCTTGTTCTCTGGCTTTTAGAAACAGAGGGAATCAAAGCTGTCTCATTCCCTATTGATGGCTTGACGCGGCAGAGCTTTTCTGTGCGAGAAATCAACAGTGGTGAGCAATATCGTTTTGTTCTGCCGGGTCCGGAATGGTCCGAAGATATGTCGCGGCGCGCATTGGCCGAGATCGTTACGCTGGCCGCCGATAAGGACTATCTGGTCGTGAGTGGTAGTTTGCCGCCGGGAATTCCTGATGATTTTTATATCCAACTCACCAAAGCACTCTCAACAAATTCGGTTCGCGTTATACTTGATAGTTCCGGGCCGGCCCTCGCGGCCACTCTAGAGCAAAGCACTCATGAAGTTTTCTGTATTCGATTTAACCGTCTTGAGGCAGATGAAATCGCGAAGCGCGATCTTAGTGATGTCGAGGCAATCGAAGCCTTCGCCCATGATCTGATCGATCGAAAGATCACTGCTGTTATCATTGTGACCCGAGGATCAGACGGGGTCATTTTGGTGTCAAAAAATGAAACGATCTGTGTGGCGCCCCCAATAGTCGAAACCGTGAGCGCCGTCGGCGGCGGTGACAGCTTTATCGCTGGGTTTACGCTCCGGCTGTTCAACGAGGATACGCTTGAAAACGCATGCCGTTACGGAGTCGCCGCCGCCGCCTCAACGATGACAACGCCGGCGACGGAGCTTTGCCGGCGCTTCGATACAGATCAATATTTTGAGCAGGTTACAAAAATGACATGTGATAAATGATTAAAATTCATGATGCCGCCTGTAACATAGATACTGCACGTTATAACGATAAAACCGCTCACATGGCGATCGGTGTTTTATTGTCAGCAATACTGCTTGAACGCCCGCCCGGCCAATAAAGGCGAGCGAAATACTGCGCAAACTGGTTTCCAGATATATATAGCATAATATTTCGGCTAGCGCTTATTTTTCCTGGTATTGACGCAGATCAAGGGCGTTGAAGGCAAGACTTTCTATAGTCGGGCGTCAGCCAGTCAGCGTTCGCCAAAATCACCGCATGAGATAACTCCGCCCTCTAGAACGAAGAGTGGGCGTAATCGGTTAGCTGGCCGATGCGGTCGAATTTCGCGCGAACGGGGCCTTTTTATGGAGGTGATAATTCAGCGTGATCATTAATCAAGCAGAGGCAAATAATACTCAAGAGTCAGCACTCACCATGCGTAATCAGACAAGCGCCCGATCTCGCAAGTCGCCGTCGTTTCGGCCGCACAGGCGCTGCGCCATAGCCTGTATTGATGCGTTTGAAGACGTTGAAAGCGTGCTACCCCTTGGAATGTTAGCCGCCGATGCTCTCGATGCAGACCTTACACTGATGCATGTCGTTGAATCGAACCAAAAGCAAGACATTCTATCTGACCCGATCGCATCTGATCTTTTGCACCGGGAAGCGTGCCTGAAAATAGATCTCATCGCCAAAGAATGGGCAAGTGATATTAGAGATATTAAAACGGTTGTTTTGGAAGGTCGGCCAGGCGAGCAAATTTGCCAATGGGCGCGGGATCATCAGGTTGATTTAACAATCATCAAATCCGGTAGCGATTACGGAGCCTGCGGCGAGTATATCGGCGATACAACAAGACGGGTCATGGATTGTGTCGATGGATCAGTTCTTTTGACGCCGGCCGACAGCGCCTCCCTGAAAAAAGCGCGATACCAAAAGATATTGACGCCCCTAGACGGATCATCGCGTGCGGAAAGCGCGCTTCCCATCGCTCTTAGAATGGCCAGGTCACAAAATGCAGAACTAATTCTTGTTCATGCAGTTCCCGAACCTGAGCTAACCGACATCGGCCCGCGCGAGCCAGAGGATGAAGAGTTACGCAGCCGCATCACACGTCACAATAGCTCAGTCGCGCAAATCTATTTAAAACGCATTAAGTCTCGCCTTTGCGCCGATTCTATATCTGTACGGACAGTGATCCTCAATGGCGGCGACGTTCGCCACCTCCTTACGCGATGTATAAGGGCCGAAAACGCGGACATGGTCATCATGTCATCTCATGGGCAAAGCGGTCATGCCGATATGACCGCCGGAAGCGTCGCCAGTCATCTAATAAGAAATGTCTCAAAGCCGCTATTGATTATTCGCAAGCCGCTTCATGAGGGCGCCAGGGTTCACAGCGTGCGAGCATCGAATCCAGGATTGCGGCCATTGATGGGCGACGTCGCGTAACGATGGAGCCGCTGCCGCCACACACAGTCTCGCTATTGGCGGCGGCGGAGGATTTAGAACAGTGCCATCAGGCATGCGACCGCCCACCGAAGGAAATCCCCGCATTAGCCAATCTTCAATCGCTGTCGCACTGGCTTCAACATCTACGCACGCGTTGCCTGTCCGCAGAGCCTGAGGCAACGAAAGCGGCGGAATGGCTGCTCGACAATCACTACCAGGTGGAGCGCGCCATCCGACAAATTCGCGGAGATATGCCGCGATCCTTCTATCGGCGTTTGCCCAGTTTAGACGATGCCGATTACGCTGGTCTGCCGCGTATTTTCTACATGGCAACCGGGTTTCTTGACGCCTCGCATCTTCAATTATCGCTTAATGCCGCATCAGAGTTTGCCAACGCCTACCAGCAATCCACACCGCTGACGATCGCAGAACTCTGGGCGTTTCCAACGATGCTGCGCCTTGCTTGTCTCGAAATCCTTGTCTCTGCGGCATCAACGATATTCCCCGATCTGCCGCTGCCTTTTCGGCCAAGCGCCGCGGTCGCGGCGCTTGAAGTCATTGATCCGACAGAGCGCATCGCCCGGGCCCTTTCAAGCCTGCAGATTATTTCTTCCATACCGTGGAAGGATTTTTTCGACCGTACAAGCCATGTTGAAAAAACGCTGCGGCGAGATCCTGCAAAAATCTATCCGAGGATGGATTTTGAAACCCGCGATTGGTGCCGAAAATCAGTGGAGGCGATGGCAAAAGGCGCCGGCGTGTCGGAACTCAAGATGGCGGAACGCGTCGTCACGCAAGCAGAAGCACAAAATAGCGGTAATCGACGTAACCATGTCAGCTATTGGCTGATCGACGAAGGGCGCGATGAGATCGAACAATTGACGGGCTATCGCGCTCAGCCGAGCGTCGCCGCCCACCGCTGGGTCATGCGTCGCGCCGGCATTATTTATATGACCGCTCTAATTTTTCTGGGGACGGCTGCGGTAATGCCGCCAGTTCTTTATCTCATCTCGCTTGATGCCGGCGTGCTCCTCATATTCCTTGGCGCCTTACTCACATTGATGCCTGCCTCTATTCTTAGCATTACTATTGTCAATTGGCTGTCCACGTTAATGACGGTCCCGCGTATTTTACCAAAGCTTGATTTCGAGAAAGCCATTCCGCCGGACTGTCAAACTGCTGTCGTCATGCCGGTCATTGTCGGAAGCGTTGAAGAAGCAAGACTGCTGCTTGACCGGCTAGCAATGCATCAACTGACCAACCCAGATCCGCTTTTGCGATTTGTGCTACTCAGCGATCACAAAGACGCGCCGATAGAAAGGGCGGCGGACGATGAGAGTGTCGAAAAGGCGCTCGTTGATGGGGTGCAGCGCCTGAATGAGGCGTATGATGGCGGCGGCGCGGCGCCATTCCACTTGCTCCACCGGCCGCGCCAGTACAACCCGGGTGAAAATTGCTGGATGGCTTGGGAACGCAAGCGAGGCAAACTTGCGCAGTTTAACAGGTTCATCCTTACAGGTGAAAAAGCAGCTTTCACGCTTGAAGAAGGTGAGACTGACGCTCTCAACAAGACTCGTTTTGTCATAACACTTGATGCAGATTCGGTATTGCCAATGGGGACGGCAAATCGCCTGGTCGGCGCTATGGCTCATCCTTTAAACCAGGCGCTGATCGATCCATCCTGCGGGTGCGTAGTTTCAGGCTACACAATAATTCAGCCACGCATTGAAATTTCGCCTGAGTGCGGTCCACCCTCGCCTTTCTTACGTTTTTATACCGGCGACACTGCAATCGACATTTACAGCCGCGCCGTATCGGACATTTACCAGGATTTATTTGGATCCGCCGTCTTTATCGGAAAAGGAATTTATGACGTTGCGGCATTTGAACAAACTCTTGCGGATCGGATTCCCGAAAACACTTTATTGAGCCATGATCTTTTCGAAGGCGCCCATGGACGCACCGCGCTTGCCTCCGACATTGTCGTTTATGATGGTTTTCCGGGCGCCTATTGGGAATATATTTGGCGGTGGCGCCGGTGGGTGCGCGGAGATTGGCAGCTATTGCCGTGGCTGACACCGAATGCGCCGGGTGCAGACAATGTGCGTTTACCAAACCGTCTGACAGTGCTCGACCGCTGGAAGATGGTTGATAATCTAAGACGAAGTCTCATTCCAATTGCGCTTGTTGCACTGGCTGTCGCCGGATGGTTTGTCCTGCCTGGCAACGCCTGGCTATGGACCTGTCTGACCATCTTAACGCCAGCGGCCTATCTCTTCACCGATTTCATCTCCGGGATCAGCCGAGCGCGACGGCGCTCTGGAGTCCAAAGCACATTCAGGCAATTTGCCAGTCATTCAGGGCGTTGGGGCCTTGCTGTAGCGTTCTTGCTTTATGAGGCAGTCGTATCATTTGACGCTATTGCAAGAACACTCTGGCGGCTGATTGTTTCGCGCCGACAACTTCTCGAATGGACGTCAGCGGCGCACACAGTGGTAAAGTTCGCTGGCGGACGCTCTCACTGGAATGTGTGGCGGGAGATGTGGAGTGCGCCGACGATCGCTGCTGCAATTACGATCATTCTTGTCTTCATCAACCCCGCTGCGCTGCCGCCCGCCGCTCCACTTTTAGTTTTGTGGTTTTGTTCCCCCGAAATAGCTTTGTGGATCAGCCGACCTTATGCTCCGAAACAAGAGCGCTTGAATATGGGTGAACGCGCATTTCTTCGTCAAATTGCTCGTCGTACCTGGTGCTTTTTTGAAACTTTTGTCGGCCCCGAAGACAATTGGTTGCCGCCAGATAATTTTCAGGAAGAGCCGCATGCCAAAATTGGCCACAGAACGTCGCCAACGAATATTGGCATGCTATTCTCATCATCCTTAACCGCGTGGGACTTTGGCTATCTTAATTCCTTGGATTTCGCCCTCAGGATTGAGAATGGTCTCAATGCCCTCGACAAGCTTGAACGCTATCGCGGCCATTTTCTCAATTGGTACGATACAAAGTTACTCACTCCGCTTGAACCGCGATATGTCTCAACGGTAGACAGCGGCAACCTCGCCGTCTGCCTTGTCACGCTGCGCAAGGGCAGCGTCGAAGCTGCGGATGCGCCTGCATTTCGCGCAGCTCAATGGGACGGTTTGCAAGACACATTTGAAAGTTTGGCCGATGCGGTTGAGGCAATACTGAAGCCGTGCCATGACACCGCGCTTTCTTCGCGAATGACTATAATAAAAGTCAAGATTACAGCGGCGCGCAAGCAACCTGATAGTTGGAGCGACGTCATCACAGAGCTGGTTGGCGATATCTGGCCTGACTTTGAACAACAAATCGCCGACGCGATCGGTTCCCCAGTGGCGCTTTCGTTGGAGCACCTCCATGCGCTCAACATCTGGGTCGAACGTATGGGACATGACCTGTCGCGAATGCAATGGGGTTTCGAAAATCTGCTGCCCTGGAGTGGAATACTTGAATCACCGCCGCCAGATTGCCTAGAACTGGCTGGCTCCATTAAAAAAAAGCTACCGCTCTCAATGACGCTGGGGGAAGCGGCGGAGAATTGCGCTGCCGCCGCTACACTCGTGCGCGGACATGCAACTAATCTAAAAATCGATGAGAAGTCAGCTGAGTGGTGTTCCAGTCTCGTGGCCATGATCGAACGCGGCGCGGAAAATCAATTGGACATCAGAAACCGGCTCCTCAAAAACGCGGTGCGCGCCGGCGAGTTCGCCAATCAAATGGATTTCACGCTGCTTTACGACCAGGAGATGCGGCTCTTTAATATCGGTTACAATGTCAGCTCTGACCGGATGGACACCCATCACTATGATCTGCTCGCAACAGAGGCGCGGCTAACGAGTTATTTCGCCATAGCAAAGGGCGACGTCCCCCCGGAGCATTGGCGTTTTCTGGGTCGTCCCGTGACGCGCATGGATGGTCAATTGTCTTTGCTGTCATGGAACGGATCGATGTTCGAATATCTCATGCCGCCATTGTGGTTGTGCAGCGGCGACGGCACGCTCCTCAATCAGGCCGAGCGGACGGCCATCACCGTGCAACGAAACTATGCGGAGACTCTCAATATTCCCTGGGGCGTATCAGAGTCCGGCTTCGCTGCCCGCGATGCAGCTCAAAACTATCAATACCAAGCCTTTGGCGTGCCGGGCCTTGGGATTCGCCGTGGTCTTTCCCAGGATATGGTGGTTGCGCCCTATGCAAGCGCCCTTGCGCTGTCAACTTACCCGTTATCTGCAGTCAAAAACCTCCGAAAACTCGCCGACCTTGGGCTCCTAAAACCATACGGGTTCGTTGAAGCGGCTGATTTCACACCCGAGCGATCAGTCGGCCGGACTTTCTCGCCAGTGCAGGCATTCATGGCGCATCATCAAGGCATGGTCCTTGCGGCTATCGGCAATGTAATTTTTGACGACATATTGGCCAAGCGGTTTTCATCTGACATGCAGATGCGCACCGCAGAGCTTTTACTTCAAGAACGAACGCCGTGGGAGCTTCCGCCTGAACCGGCACGTGAAGATATCCCAATACAGACAGCGCAGGATCGTCGGGCTGCGCCGCTCCCGGCTTCCTGGGCGCCGCGCAGTGGTGGAGCAACCAGGCAAATCCATCTCCTCGGCAATGGGCGCTTCGCTACATGGATCACACAAAATGGCGGCGGCGCACTGTGGTGGCATCGCCATTCGCTAACGCGGTGGCGCTCAGATTCGACGCGCGACAATCACGGTCTGTGGATCTATGTCCGGGACACCGACAGTAATGCTGTGTGGTCGGTCACCGACCAGCCGACGGGCATTAAATCGGAAGACGCCCATGAAACATTTCATCACCACATGGCCGAATTCCACCGGCGCGATCATGGGATAGCAATTCGTACGGAAATCGCCGTCGGCGCAAGCGACGATATAGAAATTCGCCTTGTCACGGTCACAAATGAGTCTGATCGCGCACGCACGTTGGAATTTACTAGCTGCGGTGAAATCGCATTAGCGCCGCCGCTTGATGATGAACGCCACCCGGCATTCAGCAGTCTTTTTGTGGGCAGTGAGTATATCACTAATCTTCACGCCTTGATGTTCACCCGGCGCGCCCATCATTCCGGTGAACACAATCCTGCGCTGCTTCACCGCATTATTTTCGACGAATTAGGCTCTACGGCAAACAATTATGAAGCGGATCGCGGGGCTTTTTTCGGCAGAGGCGGAACAATCCGCCAGCCCCACGGCGTTCTTGAAGGCTTGTCGAACAGTGCGGGATGGACGCTTGATCCTATCATGGCGCTTCAAACCCGCCTTGTCTTGCCGCCTCAAGGACACCGCAAAATCGCTTTTGTAACGCTTGTGGCAGGGTCGCCGGAATCTGCGCTCGAAATCGCGGAGCGTTATTCAACCCATTCATCTCTTGACTGGGCGTTGAATGATGCAAATTGGGATATCGCGCATGAAGCACAGCAACTCGATATCAAACCAGCGCTCCTGCCACGTCTTCAGGCTCTCGCATCACTGATCGCCAACCCCCAACCCGCACTGCGCGCAGATCTCGCGCAACGCAAATCCAATACCATTGGTCAACCCCGGCTCTGGTCGCTTGGCATATCAGGAGATGCTCCAATCCTCCTCGTGCGAATTTACGATCCACAAAAAACTGACTTTTTAAAGACGCTCATAAGCGCACATGAACTCTGGCGGCGGCGTTTGTTTCCGGTTGACCTTGTGATTTTGCGCATGGGCGTCTCAGGATATGTAGAACCAGTACGCGAGCATGTTCTGTCGTTGATGAGGAAAGCAGGCGCCAATGATGGGCTTGGCCGCAATGGCGGCATACACTTAATTCTTGCAGACCAGCTTATTGATGAGAACAGGCGTCTGCTCGAAACAGCGGCATGTGTTATCCTCGACGATTCCCAAGGCGATCTTAGTCACCAACTCGCCACCGCAGACGAGGTTCACCGGCAACCGCCGCAATTTGAAGCGATGGCATCTCCGACATCGCCGCCGGAGACCTCACTCAGTCCGCCGGCGCGCCTTGAGTTCAACAATGAGTTTGGCGGATTTTCTAAAGACGGTAAGGAATATGTGATTTACCTAAGGCCTGGCGAGAGCACGCCTGCCCCTTGGTCAAACATCCTTACCAATGATCAATTCGGCTGTCTTGTAACCGAGGCTGGCGGCGGATTTACCTGGGCAATCAATAGCGGTGAAAACCGGCTTACACCGTGGACGAATGATCCTGTCTTTGACCCACCGAGCGAGGCGCTCTATTTGCGTGATGAGGAAACCGGCGAAATTTGGACGCCGACGCCATCACCCGCCGGCGCGGACGCCGCTAGTCAAATCCATCATGGTTGTGGCTATACGCGATGGCGAAAGCATAGCCACGGGGTGGAGCAAGACCTAACAATCTTCGTAGCGCCGGACGCGCCAGTGAAGATAGCACGACTTAGGCTCAAAGATATCTCGGGGCGCCCGCGCCGTTTGACGGCGACATACTATGTCGAGTGGCTGCTAGGCGCGATGCGCAGCGTGCATCGTCAACATGTCGTTTGTGAATATGATACAATCAGCAAATCATTGCTGGCGCGTAATAGCTGGAATCCAGAATTCAGTGAACGCGTCGCCTTCCTCGCGTCCAGTCGCCAACCGCACAGCCTGACAACCGACCGCCGTGACTTTTTGGGGGCGGAAGGCAGTCTGAGCCGACCTGCCGGTTTGCTGCGATGGGATCTTGGCGGCAGAGTCAATGAGTTAAGCGATCCATGCGCTGCATTTCAAGTTCATCTGGATATCGCCGCCAATGAAACAACAGAGGTTATCTTTATTCTCGGCCAGGGTGCTAACCGCGCCGATGCGATGGAACTTATCGAGGAATGGAGCCAACCGGTCAAAGTAGACGCCGCATTCAACCAGACATGCGGAGGCTGGGATAAAAAACTATCGGTGATCGAAGTGAAAACGCCTGATCCGGCATTCGATCTCATGGTGAACCGCTGGTTATTATATCAAACTGATTCCTCGCGGATCATGGCCCGCGCAGGATTTTATCAGGCTGGCGGCGCCATTGGTTTTCGCGATCAATTACAGGACGTTCTGGTGTTTCTTCACACTGATCCGTCGCGGGTTCGGGCGCACATTCTCGAATGCGCCGCGCGTCAGTTTGAAGAGGGTGATGTACTCCATTGGTGGCACCCGCCAGCAGGCCGCGGCGTGAGAACGCGGTGTTCAGATGATCTTCTTTGGCTTCCTTACGTAACAAGCCGTTACGTCAAGGCGACCGGCGACACGTCTGTTCTTCATGAGACGGCGCCATTTCTGCAGGCGCCGCCGCTATCGCCTGAGGAAGAAGATCGTTATGCGCTATTTGGTCATAGCGCTGAAGAATTTTCGCTTTTTGATCATTGCACGCATGCGTTGGAGCGCGGTGTAACAAAGGGGGCTCAAGGCTTGCCGCTAATGGGCGCTGGCGACTGGAATGACGGTATGAACCGCGTCGGCGTTCACGGTCGCGGTGAAAGCGTGTGGCTCGCCTGGTTTTCGATTGCGACTATCCAAGGGTATGTTGACTTGGCCACTCGCATGAAACAACCGGATCTGGCTGAAAACTGGCGCAAGCGCGCTAACGAATTGCGATCGGCAGTCGATAGCGCGGCATGGGACGGCGAATGGTATGTGCGCGCTTTTGATGATGACGGACATCCGTGGGGATCAAAGACGAACGAAGAGTGCCAAATAGATTCCATCGCCCAGTCATGGGCGGTCTTATCGGGCGGCGGCCAGTCAGAACGAGCGCAAACAGCTGTGCACTCTGCAGTAAACAAACTGGTCAGCAATGACGAGCGATTGGTGCGACTCTTTTGGCCGCCGATTCATGAAACGCCGCGTGACCCCGGCTACATCAAAGCCTATCCCCCCGGTATTCGCGAAAATGGCGGGCAGTATACGCATGCCGCAGCATGGCTTGGCTTTGCATTGGCTGAACTGGGCGATGGCGATGGCGCATGGCGGATTTTTGATTTGATTAATCCAATCCGCCGAACGGCTGCGCGCACCGACGCCATGCTGTATCGCGACGAACCCTATGTCCTCGCTGCCGACGTTGCGGGCGCCCCGCCGCATATCGGACGTGGCGGCTGGAGCTGGTATACTGGCGCCGCAGCCTGGACATACCGGTTGGGCGTTGAAGGTATTCTCGGATTGCGACTGCACAACGGTATGCTCACAATCCAACCATGTTTGCCAAAAAACTGGGGGTCGGCAGAAGTCATTATCCGCAAGCCCGAGGGAACATTCTTCATTCGTATCGAAGATCCGGAACATCTTGGAACCGGCGCAGTTGACATCACACTCGACGACAAGCCCCTCGAAGGGTTAAATATCGCATTTCCGACTGACGGAACAGAACACAGAGTCTGTGTAAGGATAAAATGTTCTCAATCCATGAAACAGAATGAAGCGACCTCCACTTTGTAATCGCCGCCTTGAACATAGCCGCTAAGCATTATCCTGGTCGCATGCGCGCTTTAAAATACGACACGCAGCCTGACAAAGTCGCAAGTTGCGGATAATCACGTTCGGGTATGTCAACGCCGGTGGCTTCGTGGAGTTTGATGATAAAATTCAAGATATCCATCGAATGGATCCCGAAAGCTCTCTTCCGGGTCAATAGATTCGCCCTCGAGATCAGGAGCAACGTCAAATAACGCGTGCGTTATCAGGGCCTTCAACTCATCGACACTCATAATTCCACCGGTGTTTGTAATAGTTTGTCGAGCGATGACAAAGACGTCGCCGTCCTTGAAGACAATCCCGACGACGCTACCGAAGAAGAACTAACGTCCGCCATGGAAGGGCTCAATGTTGACGAACAGCTTGATCTCATCACGCTGACATGGATCGGTCGCGGCGACTTCACGATCAAAGAATGGGCGGCAGCGCGTCGGCAAGCGCGCGACATGCCCAACAAACACATTCCGCTCTATTTATTGCAGACGCCGCTCTTCAGCGATTATCTGGAGGAAGGTCTTTCCCTCACAGGACATGACCTCGACGAATATGAGCGAAAACATATTTAAAATCTTGCCAAATTGATCCGTGTCAATTCATGTAATCAGTGTTGATGCTAATTTGTAATTGCCGCAACGGGGAGCTGAACTGAAGACGCGAAGCCGTGAAATGTCAGTGCTGATATGGATCGGTGTTAGCAATGGATCGGGAATGCGATGAGCCAATGCGACGGAACCCGATGGCGGGTGGGCGAGCGCGTTTAGGGAGACCTTTACGTGGAGCGACCTCGCCCCGGGTTTTCCGTTTTGAATGGATCTGAAATGGCGAAAAAACCGAACCGGAATCCCAATGTTTGATAGCCGTGAGCATGCTGGCATGGAGCTCGCGCAAACGCTTCACCGCTATGCTAACGATAAACCGATCGTCTATGCCTTGCCCCGCGGCGGCCTTCCTGTAGCGGCAGCGGTTGCCGACGCGCTTGACGCGCCGCTTGATCTCATTCTTGTGCGCAAGATCGGCGCGCCCGGTCATCAGGAACTGGCTATCGGCGCGGTCGTTGATGGGGCTGCGCCGACATTGATTCTGCACAAAGACATCATACGTGATCTTGGCGTCGACAAAAACTATATAGAGAGGGCGAATAAATCTGCGCTTGCGGAAATCGAGCGCCGTCGCGAGATATTCTTTAAGGGCCGCGATCCAATTTCGCCAGAGGGCCGCACTGTTATCATTGTCGATGACGGGCTCGCTACCGGCGCCACAATGCAAGCCGCCGTCCAAGCGATCCGCAAAGCTGGCCCGAGGCGATTAATTATCGCGGTTCCGGTGGCGCCTGCAGATACTATCGCCCACCTTCGCAATCTTGCAGACGAGATCGTTTGTTTAGAAATCCCGACGCCCTTCTGGTCGGTCGGGGGGCACTATCTCTCTTTCCCTCAGCTTAAGGACGACGACGTCGTACGTTGTCTTGAAAACTATGAACAGCGCGACATCAGGACTATCGGGTCGGAGAAAAAAACAGCGTAAAGCGCTTTGGAACCATGAAAATTGGATGACTGCGTGGTGGGCGGAACAGTCCAGCCGCAACGCGTCTCCGCTCAGTTTTCCCTTATAAACGGGAATCTACAGGGAAAATATGCGTTTTGAACTCATTTGGCGAGTTTTCACGCCGAAGATACCTGTGAATTCAGTGCCTTAGGCACGGTTTCCCTAACGAAAATAACAGGGAATTATTTCGGCTGAGCAGGGAAATTCCAGCGCGTATCAGAGAAAAGTTGTTGCCAACCGAATGATCAACCCTCGCGGATAGAGTTTTTGACAGCCACTGGTAATAGTTTCCCAAAATTGAGAAGAGCGTCTATCGCCGTCTTAATTCACGCCAATTCTATTTTCTATGCATCAGTTGCCGTTGCCGACGCCCATCAACTGCCCGGTCCGCAATCGAGGCATCGCGGCAATGGTTTTGCGCCCATTTCAAGAGCAAAATTGAGATTGCGCAGGGCTGTGCGCACCCCCTCTTCGATAACTGGATGATAGTAGGGTCTCTCCAGCATTTCCGAGACGGTTAGATTTGACTGATACGCCCAGGCAAGCAGATGTGCCAAATGTTCGGCGCGTGGGCCAATCATCTCGGCGCCAAGAAATTTTCCGGTGTTTTTCTCGCCATAAATACGCAACAGACCTTTATTGACCAGCATGACCCGGGCTCTTCCCTGATCGCTCCAGTCAATGTCGCCAATTTCAAAATCGGCGCCCGCTTCGACGAGCTGACGATGGGTGTGGCCGACCATCATGATTTGCGGGTCGCTGAAGACGACGCTGATCGGCGCACTTTTTTTGAAGCGGCGGATATCAGGAAAATGCGCCGCGTTATAACCGGCGATGAGACCCTCGTCAGCCGCTTCGTGTAACAGCGGGAACCGATTATTTGCATCTCCGGCGATAAAAATATGTGATTCGCAACAGCGCCCGTTAAAAAGGTCGTGAACCGGAACGCCGCGCGCATCGAGTTGTAGCGATGTGTTTGCAAGGCCCAGCCCGTCTACATTCGGCCGGCGTCCGGTCGCCGCAAGGGCATAATCATAATGCGCCGTCTTGGCGCCGCCGCAGTCAATATAGTCGATCTCGACGCCATCGCCCGTTTTGGCTCGCCGCGTGACGTCGGCATGGGGATGAAACTCAAATTCGCTCGAAAAAGCCTTACACGCAGCAGAAATAACAGCTGGATCCGTTAAGGGACCAACAAGATGATCGCGCCCGAACAGCGTCACCCGCACACCGAGCCTATGCAAAGCTTGGCCGAGCTCCAGGCCGATCACCCCGGCGCCGAATACGGCAACTGATTGAGGCAGGTCATCCCAGAAAAAAATATCGTCATTAATGATTAGTCGATCACCAAAATCTTTCAGCGGCGGAATGATATTAGGACGCGAACCTGTCGCAATGACGATTCGGTCAGCTGTGACCTCCATATCGCCGCCGACGTTTAAAACATGGTCTGACTGAAACACCGCCTCGCCCTTGACGCGATGGTCCTGCGGCCAGTTTTCGACATCCTCTACAACAAAACCGACAAACCGGTCCCGCTCCGAACGCAACCGCCGCATCACGGCAGCGCCATCGATTTTCGGCAGCGCATAATGAACACCAAACTCACCTGCATGGGCTCCGTGATGCGCGGCCTCAGCCGCCGCTATCAATAGTTTTGACGGCATGCAGCCGACGCGGGCGCAGGTCGTCCCGTATGGACCACTTTCAATCAACAAGACGGAATCGGTCACGCGTGCGGCTTCGCGGTATGCCCGCATACCAGAGCTTCCTGCGCCGATTATGGCGACATCGACAGTTCGCTTCTCCATGATGTTCCTCCCTGAACGCCGCAAACGCGTTCTTTATTCGGCTTGACGAACAATATTACACAGCTGCATCCACTACATCGGAAGACGAATGTCGGCAAATATTGTCGCCCTGTCTATAGGTCGAGAACAACGCCGCAATCGTCGCCGCAAGACTTCTCGCCAGTCATCGTTCGCGGGGTTGAGCAACAGATCAAAACCTCATCGTCACTATGCGGTCCGGTTGCTTCCTCAACATAATCAACGGCGCCACACTGAAGCCGGGTCGCGCATGTTCCGCAAATACCGGACCTGCACGAAAACGCCGCATCAAGCCCGGCAGCTTCTGCAAGCTCTAATAACGTTCCTTTGTCCGGCGACCATTCCACATCGACGCCGGATTTCGAAAAACTAACATTCACAGGAGCAGCGCCCGCTACACCGGGCTCACTAACTGGGACTGGCTTGGGCTTTTGCCTAAATACTGTGGCGGGACCGAATGACTCATAGTGAATGCGCTCCTCACGCACGCCAAGCTCTGTAAGGCTGTCATATAAAGCCTGCATGAATGGCTGAGGTCCGCAAATATAAAAGTCATAATCGTCAAACGGCAGGACCTGTTTCAGCAATGCTATATCGATGCGCCCGTCTGCCTCATGGGTGACACCCGGCTTATCATTTTCTTCCGGCTCGCTGTAACAGATAAATTTGCTGAAGGACTCATAGCCGTTATCGAGCCTCTCGATATGCTCCCTGAACGCATGGGCGCTACTGTTTTTGGCGCCGTGAATGAAATAGGTTGGGCGAAAGTTTCGCGTGCGGTTGCCTTCATTGATAATGTGGTTCGCCATCGCAATCATTGGCGTTACGCCGACGCCGGCCGAAATAAGGACGGCCGGGCGGTTGCTTAACTGATCAAGAATGAATTTTCCACGCGGCGCCATCGCTTCAAGAGAAAATCCTCGATCGACCTGATCATGAAAGAAGTTTGACGCTTGCGCAGTCCCGCCCTCCCGTTTGATCGATAACCGGTAGTAATCGCCATTCGGCGCGTCTGAGACCGTATAAGTGCGCGCGATCTTGGTGTCCGCACCGGACGCGCCGGATGCGCTCAACCGGATCGGCAGGAACTGGCCGGGCGCATAGGCGGCAAGCGCTTTTCCGTCAACGCGGTGCAAATAATATGATGTGATCAATTCGCTTTCGCGACGAAGGTCAAATACTTCGTAAGGAATATATTGATTGCGCTCTTTTTCGGCTGCGAGTGTTTGCGCCGCTTGCTCCCAACTTCCCGTGTGGTCAAGCATGGGCGAATATTCATTGAAATTGAATTGCAACGGCAAGCTGTTAACGGCAGTGATTACTTCGTTCACACGACAGCGGATCAGCCGCTCCGCGCCTGCAAATGCCGCGATCTCAGGGCTTTCCCAATCGATTTCCGCTTCGCCGCTGATATAGACCGCACTGCCGGTGTCGAAATCGGCAAAGAGAAATCCCGCCTTTGGGTTGCGCACAATATTGCCAACTGTGTTGAAATGGTTGTTGCCTGAGTAATCCGGAAACACAAAGGTTCGGTCGTCTTCAATTTTCACAAATCCCGGCCTGCCGCCGCGATGCGATACATCGGCGCCGTGAGACCAGTTTTCGGCGTCCTCGCTATAGGCTGTCGCAATAAAAAGCGTATCCGAATTTTCAATCAGCGTCCGCGTATACCCGTCAAGCCGGTCATTATGACCGATCCGGCGATCGTCCTCAGCGTTGTCGCCGCCCGATATGATCTCAACACCGCGGGTCTGGATATATTGCGGACAATTGCCAAACGTCTGACGGATCTCGACGGTGAAACCATCTTGGCGCACTGATCCAATCCTGCCCGTCAGGCGATTTCTGCGGCGAGTTTCAAGCTGAATGCCGAGCAGCCCGATATCGGCGCCCGGCTTCAGCGTTTCAATCAACGGATAGCCATGGATCGGCAGCGCCGCAATATCGAGCGTGCGACTGTCGGGACTTGTGATGAAGCCGGGCTTGCCAGCCACAAGAGACGCCCAGGGCTGTCCCGTTGCGTCAACCGTCCCCAACAGAACGAAAGGCAGCATCTCATAAAATTTACGATGCTGATCGGGCAGATAGTTCCGCACTACGCGTCTCGCGAAGGCTTCGATCTTGTCACGAACCCCAAGACGCTCTTGCACTTCGCGCTCGCCAGCGTGAAAGGGGGACGTTGTAATATCCATGGCGCAATCCGTTCGTTCTGCGCCCGTTACGGGCAGTTACGATCAAGTCTAACGCTATCGCTTATGCAGCCGGAGCGATGAACTCCATCCGGATGCCGCCGGGAATGTAACACATCATGTGTCTTGTGGCGCCGCCGCCGAGGGGTTCAGGTGGGAATTCCACTTCGCAGCTGTCCACAGCTTCCAGTTTTTCAAGAATCTCGTCAAGCGCTTCGCGGCTGTCAACTTTAAGCGCGAAATGATGAAGCCCAATGACATTCTTGCGGTCGAAAGGAACTGCAATGTCGGGGTTTTCCGCCTGCCACAGCGTAATCATAGTTGCGCCGTCACTTAAAAAGACTGCTGGATAATCCGGAACGTCGCCGATTTGTTCATAGCCGAGCGTTTCGACAAAAAAAGCGCGGGTTTCAGCAAGATCCGGGATGGTTAGTCCAATATGATGGACGCCTTTGGTAATAGATGCGTTTGACATGGTCTGTCTCCTTGATTTGTAAGTGTATCGCTGCATCACCGCCCCATTTGGCTTGCATTTGTAAGGGGCGTTTCTTCGCTGGTTTTACCGTCACGACCATGCCGCGTTGTGCGAGTTACTTATTACAGCTTCCGGCTTTTCAGAATCTAACACGGCGCGGCACTGACAGTTTCAAAAGTTGCACTCGCACATGACGCACCAACCTTCGCGGCTTCAATATCGACGGCTGCTCTGGCCGAAGACGCAAAAACGTTCAATATAAATGTTACTGCAAATATGAACAGCACCATGGCCAAGGCGCCTGCCGCCAAAGCCACATACTCAGCAGTGCGCAAATAGAACCTGTTTGGCGTGCACGACATCGTTTCCTCCTTCATAAGTGAGGCGTTTACGTTGGCCTTTCATGACGCCTAAGCGCTTTCACTTTCCGGCGTTACAATATCTAACATTTGGGCGGATTAGCGGCGCCGGCGCCAAAGCGCGCCCGCAACCGTCCCTTGATCTCGATGGTCAATCTTGGAATGATGCCGTCGAAAGGCTCGAAATTTGGGGGAGCGCCATGAAACAGGATATGAATCTTGACGCACCGCCCCGCGGTGAATTGCCGAATTGGGGCAAGCGCGTGCATTTTGATAATTTCTTTGTCGAATTGGTTCCGGCTGGCAAGCGCGCTTTTAACGTTCGGCTTGCTGACACATTTGCAAGCATCAGTTTTGGTGCTGACGAAGGACGTAGCTCTTTGGCCGGAGACCGGCTGCGGCGTTATGATCGGCGGCCTCATGAATATATTGTGACGCCGCCGAATTTTCCGTTGCGCGGCGCTTCCGATGCAGCACCGGAGGTGCTTGCATTGGTTTTTCGCTTTGACGACATAAAGTTAAAAGTCGAAGCGGCGCTGCAAATTCCGAAAGATACGCTTGAGCCTCGTGTGATTATTGGCGGTCCCAAGCCTTTTACAACAGAACTGGCGCAGCGCATTCGCCGCCATATGCTCATGCATGATGTTTCAACGGACTATCTTGAAGCATTGTGTTTTCTTCTGATTGTCGAAATGATCCGACTTCCGCCGCAACAACGCAAATCTGCACGCAGTTCAAAATTGAACGACAATGTATTGCGGCTGGTGTTGAACTATATCGACGCTAACATTGATGCTGATCTATCTCTTGAAGCGCTCGCTGGGTTATCCGGCGTTTTGACCCATCAATTTGCGCGCGCATTCAAAAACAAAGTCGGCGAACCGCCGCACCATTATGTATTAAACTGCCGGATTAAGGCGGCCCGTAAGCTCCTGAACACGACTGCCCACCCGATCGCTGACATCGCCTACGCGACAGGGTTTTCCTCGCAGAGCCATATGACGACGACATTCAAGCGTGAAATCGGCGTTACGCCTGCGCAACTTCGCAGCGAGAATATTTTGTGAACTGAAAGCGATGTAAGCGCAACGGCGCCGACTTGCGCTTTCACGCTCCGTCTGGAAAAACGCAGCTGATCCCAGATCAGGCCACATTGCTTATTGCGATGATCATCCACAAACAAAGTCATACGTCCATGGATTGCGCAATTTTCCGCAACGCATATTTCTGGATTTTTCCGGTCGCGGTTTTTGGCAGCTCCCGAAAAACAAAGTCTTTGGGAATTTTAGACTCCGCCAGAAACGAGCGGCAAAAATGGACCAGCTCTTCCGCATTCACCGTGCTGCCCGCTACTCGGTTAACAAATGCACAAGGCGCCTCCACAAGCGCCTCATTAGGTTTTGCCACAACTGCAGCCTCAAAGACTTCAGGATGTTGGTAGAGAACTTCCTCGATTTCCACCGATGAAATGTTCTCGCCGCCCGAGATAATCATATCTTTCGACCTGTCCTTGATTTCGATCACGCCGTCCGGGTGCCACACGGCGATATCGCCTGTATGATACCACCCGCCGACAAAGACTTCCCGTGAGGCCGCATCGTCGTCAAAATAGCCGCTCATGATTGCATTCCCACGCAACATGATCTCGCCGGCGGCGGCGCCATCTCGCGGAACCTGTTTCATGGTTTTTGGATCAGCCACGATCAAATCGTCGACGACCGGGGTGGGCGCGCCCTGACGGGCCATCATCTTGTATCGGTCCCCGGTGTCTAAATACTCCCATTCTGATTGGCGCAATGCGACGGTCGCCGGTCCATAACACTCTGAAGAACCATATTGGTGGGTGACGTCTATTCCGAGCGTTTCTAGTTTGCTCAAGACGCTTGAGAGCGGAGGCGAGCCGCCGGTAATGCAATTTACGGTGTGCGCAAAGCGTATGTCGCGCGCGCTTGAATCCGCCGCGAGTATATTCAGAACAAGCGGCGCTGCGCAAAAATGACTGACCTGATGGCGACCAATCAAATCGAAAATCTTCGACGCGTCAAAACTGCGCCCGCAAATGTGTGTTCCCCCGACGGCCGTTACCGACCAGATAAAGGACAGACCATTTGAATGAAACATCGGCCAGGTCCAAAGAAAGATGCTATCATGCGTAAGACCGAAACTCAGCGCGTTGGAAAGTCCGGCGAGATAGGCGCCGCGATGGCTGTAGACAACGCCCTTCGGCGTTCCCGTTGTTCCCGAAGTGTAAAGAAGCGATATCGGCTGGGTCTCATCTTTGATGTCAGCAGTTTTTATGGCTTTCGAGCCCTGGCCGATAAATTCTTCATAGTCGATAAGACCGCGGTCAATTGGAAACCCGGCTGTCGGATCGTTGATGACGACAATCGGCAAGTCCAACGCTGCATGACTCTGCGCTTGTCGGGCAAGCTCCAAAAATTCACTGTCACAAATTATCAGCCGGGCGCCGCTATGGCTCAAAGAACCTGCGATCACAGCAGCGTCGAGCCTCACATTAAGCGGATTAATCACCCCGCCAATCATCGGGACCGCATAATGCGCTTCGAGCATGGGCGGCGTATTCAAGGCAAGAACAGCGACTATGTCGCCGGCGGCAATATCAGCGTTCCGCAACGCCAACGCCAGCCCACGCACTCGGTTACTAAACTCGTGATAGGTGAACCTCTCTTCGCCATAAATGACTGCGGTGCGCTGTCCAAAAAAATTCGCGCCACGCAACAAAAAATTTACGGGAGAAAGCGGGGCGAAGTTGGCTTTATGGTGAGCCGAGATCATAGTGATGCTTTCGGATATGTTAGAACTCAAACATCAACTTCAATTTAGTCTTCAAACTCAAAGAAACACAGGGCTGCAGCAACTTGTTGGATAAGACTAACGATATGTAACCACAAGATAGTCCCTCTGGGAAGTTGTTTCGCCGTCAGAGCAGGTTTCCGCCTCATATTGCAAACAACCGCCACGAACCGAGTGCGTCACTTCAACAAGTCGAAACCAAAGGCAGGCGAAGAAGCTTCGATCTCCATCAGATCAGCCGGTTACTGCCGTGCACGACGCATGTGGCTCCGTTAACGGGACTGTTTTCGATGAGGGCGCCCGCCTATCGCGCCGGATTCTGAAAAGCAAAATTCTGAAAGCGTATAAAAGAAAAAACAGCGATGTTACCAAGGAAGACAGTGCAGGAACCATCAAATATCGAATTCACATCACAGCGTTTCACCTTTGCGATTGTTCCTCGGAGCAATCCCACAAGTTTCGGATGGAAGCGCAGCCCCCATGCCCAGAAAAGTAGCAAACTCTCCTCCCTGTTGCTGCTTGCCCGCACGCGCTTCCGTCCGATCCGGCTTTGATAACGCTGCCCGTGCTTGAACAAAGAAAGATAAAATCTGCGCCGACATTTCCGACGCTGGCGCCAAAGAAAGGTAACAAAATGATCTCTGCAAAAACCATCGCAAATGTGTTTGGCGCAACATTCATTCTTGTTGGTATATTGGGATTTGTTCCAAACCCGGTTGTATCGCCTACAGGCATATTCGTCGTCAACGGAATGCACAATATGGTGCACCTCCTCACCGGTCTTGCGTTTCTTTTTGGCAGTAATCTCGGTTACGCGCGCAATACAACTTTCGGCATTGGCGTTTATTATGTGCTTGTTGCAATTTTGGGTTTCTTGACCAAAAGCGACATGTTGCTGGGCATCATCCACATCAACACCGCGGATCGGTGGCTGCATGTGATGCTCGCTGTAGTCATTCTCGTCGGAGGCTTATTAGCTGCTCCCGACCCAAAGAAGATCAGCGCAAACATCGCTGCGGAATAGCAGATGCACAGCAACAACAAGCATTTCCCAACTCTCCGGCGCGAAGTTGAATGACACAAAAAAATGGACACATATTTTCCAACACTTTTCCCGAGGCAAAAGCGTCCGACAATGATTTCAGGACAAACTAATGGCGCCGTAGGATTCGCCCTGTTTTGCAAAGATACATTTCAGGGCTTTGTAAGCGCTTTGTTGACGATTGTCGGCAGCATTCAGGCCTTCACTGCAGAACCGCTTTACGCCAACGCTGATCAAAGTCTTGACGCGTTGATATTTGACGGTCTTGCCAATAGTCGGCTTGTAGGCGGTGTTGAGATTATTGCCGCCGCGCTACTGTTCCTCAGCACCACGAGGAGCATCGCGCGCACGCTTGGCGTCGTCCTGATCCTGGGTTTTATCATGTTTCAAAATGCAGGCCTCTCCGGCCGCGATATTACGTCGGCCTTGTCACATTCTTTCCGGGCGGTCGCAGATGTTTTCGATGCCGGCGCTGTGTTTATGAACTGAGTAAGCCCGGTATGGACCTGGGAAACATAGCGTCTTGTAATATTTTTTGAGTGTTGTTCAGAAATTGAGTGTTCGCAAAACAAAGAAGACGTCATGGCCACAACGAATAACCCGGAAGCTTCTTCAACGATCGCACCGATATTTAGAACCGGTTATGCTGTTTTTAAATATGCCGCCGGCGATCATCGTGAGTTCGTTAATTTCGTGTTCTTCCTAATCCTGATTATCGGGGCTGCGGAAGTCGCAGCTATCGCGCTGGTTTTGGGATAATCAGAATGAACAATCGAAACTCGCAGACGTCGCTCGCCGCCAACAGCAGAGAAGTAATTCTCGATATGCGCAAAGACGAACACGTCACCGGTTTTAATCCGGCAAAATTACGCAAAGCTTATTTGCACAATCTCAGCGCGCTCGCGAAACTTCTATGGGTGAGCCGGCAAATGGAAACCGCCGTGAATAAGAACGGCGCGCCGGAGCGGCGGGTAGCTAGACGGAAAGCCTATTCATTTTTCAAACGGATAATCCACTCACTTTTCTTAAATGGCCGCAACACGTCGAACGCTGGTGTTAGTTTATAGAGAAAGGAGGAGCAGAACGTCCCACCACGACCAATAATGATTATGCAGAATCCGGCTTACTGAGTTATTGCGATGAATTGACATCGACACATACAGACTGAAGCAGCACAGCCTATCATGATCAACACACCACCGCACGCGATCAGTCGCATAATAAGGTTTGGTGCTCATTGTAATTTTGATTTCGCATAACCATAATCTGCGTTCTTCGTCCGCCGTATCAGGACGATCGATAAAGATTTTGGGACGATCCGCAAATGGATGTGTTAAATGATATTGTAGACACCTTTCAATTGAAAGGCGCTTTATACTTTCGAACTGACTTTACACCGCCATGGGCGATTGCTGTCCCGACATACAAAACTGCCGCTCGGTTCCATCTCGTCATACAAGGGCGGTTTTATGCAACGCTCGCCTCAGGCGCATCCGTCGAGCTTAACGCCGGCGACATGATCCTGATTCCAGACGGCGCAAAGCACACGATTTCCAGCTCGCCCCACGAACAATCCGCGCCATTGGAAAAAGTCATAGAGGATGCGGGCTATAGCGGTGATGGCGTCTTCACGCTCGGCGATGGCGATCCATCTGCTTCTGTCCAGCTGCTATGCGGTCATTTCACATTTCGCGCCGGTGCGGATCATCCGCTTTTGCGTGCGCTGCCGGAATATCTCCTCGTCACGAGCAGCGTTCGGGCGAAATATGTCTGGCTTGATGAGGTGTTGAGGCTGATTGTTCGGCAGATCTTTGCCGAACCGGAAAATTCCGCGGCGACGATTACGCGGCTTTCCGAAGTGGTTTTTATCGAGACTTTGCGGGCCTGCACGGATCAGTCGCCGAAACTGGCTCTCATAATCGGCGCGTTAAAAGGGCGACAGATCGGCGAGGCTTTACTCTTGATGCATGAGCGCCTTGATGAGCAATGGAGCTTGGAAAAGCTTGCCACCAATGTCGGCATGTCGCGAAGCCGCTTCGCAGAGCAATTCCGCGAAGCTGTCGGCTGCGGGCCAATGACATATCTGACTGAATGGCGCATCCAAAAGGCAATCAACTTATTGACGGCGTCCCAGCTCAGCGTGCAACAAATCGCGGCCAAAACCGGATATCAGTCGCCCGCAGCGTTTACGCGTGCGTTTTCACAAAAAATTGGCTGTTCGCCAAAACAATACCGGCGCCTGGACGCGGCGACTGTTCATTAGCTGCAACCTGATAACCAGCAATTCTTCAAGACGCTGACGGTAGTAGCCAGCGTCTGTCGCGCGCCGATCAAGCGCCATATTCATACGTATCTTCCTAATTTCAGGCCGAAAATCCCGCACAGTCTTCGAAAAATTTACAATTCGTCCGAACTCCATTGCGCATCGTCCATGCTTGGCGCCAGCGGCTGGCATCGTGAAATTTCACCCATAAATGGGTTCCATCAACTGTCATTAGACAGAATTCAAACCTATGGAGACAAACGATGTTTAACAAAAAAACACTAGCCCTGGTCGCTTTTATGCTTGGCGCCGTAAGCGTCAATACAGCCATGGCTGAAGACGGACCGACTGATATGCAGATTGCGCATATCGCCTATACGGCGGGCAATCTTGACATTCGCTATGCGCATCTGGCGTTGGCGAAATCTGAAAACCCAGCTGTTCGCGAATTCGCTGAATTGATGCTGCGCGATCATGCAGCGGTCAACGAGCAAGCTGTTGCGCTTCTGACGAAGCTTGGCGCATCGCCGGAGGATAATCCGACGAGCCAGCAACTGGTCGCCAACGCAAAAGCGAAACGTGATGAACTCGCCGCGCTCGACGGCGCTGCTTTTGACCGCGCCTATGCCGCCAATGAGCTAGGCTATCACCAATTTGTCAATGAAACTATTGAAACGGCGTTCATTCCGGCAGCGGATAACAAAGAATTCAAATCGCTGCTTAAATCGGCCCTGGCCGTCTTCGAAGTGCATGAAAATCATGCGGCCAAAATGGTGAAATCGCTGAAAGCGCAGCGCTAAGACCAAGGGAATTTTACCGTCATGACAATATTGAACTCGAAACTCCCTGGCGCGGCGTTAAAACATGAAAGGCGCGTGTTTCCGCGCGCCTTTCACCACCCCGTGCTTATTGCAGTAATCGTCGCTGGATCGCTGTCTCTCGCGTCTTGCAGCTCGGCTTCGGGCGACAGCGCAAATGGCGGCGCCGTGAATGAATCGATAACCACACATATTGTCGAAATTAAGCAATTTAAGTTTGTACCAGAAACTTTGACAGTCAAAAAAGGTGATCTAATAATCTGGAAGAACCTCGACGTTGTGCCTCACACAGCAACCGCAATCGAAAAACCCTGGGACTCAGAAAATTTGAATCGCGGCGACGCTTGGTCGCTCGTTGTCGGAGAGGTCGGTAAAACGAATTACACCTGCACTTTTCACCCGGTGATGAAAGGTACGGTTGTCGTTACCGAATAGCTTCTTTCGAGCGCGCGCAGCCGCTATGTGCAAGCTTCAAGGAGCTGCCTAACGTTCCGTATTAATACGCTGCCTGGCCCTCTAAACGTCGGCGCCAATCCACGGGTCTCAACCTTACTCATCAGTTTGAAACCTCGCTGGTCGCGAGGAAACAGGAAAAATCCATGCGTGACAAGCAAACAATGAATTCACACTGGCTGAAATTCGCCAAACATGCCTCATCTATCGGGGTATTCGCGAGCATCATATTGAGTGATGCACTCGCACATCACGTTTCTGTCGGAGGCCCCTCCGCCGGCGCCGGGCCGATCAACACCGTAAGCCCTGAAACCATTGACAAAGGCAGGTGGTCTGTAGGCGTGCGCACACAAATCATCAATTACGATTCATTTTCCGACACTGAGCTTGAAAATTTCGCGTCGGCCGGATTTGAAGAAGTCCATAATACCAATGCCGCTTATGTCGCCTCATTCGCGCTGGAATACGGCGTTACCGATGATTTGAGCGTCGGCCTCATCGCGCCTTATGTATTGCGCTATGGCATTCGCGAAGGGGAATTGGAAAACGGAATTCCTGAAGCGCATGTGCTTGGCGATGTTCGTGGATTTGGCGATCTGACACTGACAGCGAAATACCGCGTGTTAAACCATGAAGAAAATCCGTTCAGTCTCGCGCTATTGGCGGGATTACAGATTCCCACCGGTGAAACGAACAAATTAGCGGATGACGGCAACCGCTTCGAGACCGAATTCCAGCCCGGGTCTGGATCCTGGAATCCGATTTTCGGCGTCGCTGCCGGTCGCCCCGTCGGCCCGTTTTCCATAAATGGTAATGTCTCATACACACTGGCGACCGACGGCGCCCAGAACACCAACCTCGGCGATAATGTCGCCTATAATTTCGGTGTTTCCTATCGCATCGGCAAAGGCGCCCATACCCATGATGACGGCGCATACGAACAGCACCAGGCGCTCGATCTTGTTCTCGAACTTAATGGTGAGTGGCAGGAACGGGAACGCATCGGTGCTGCGTTCGATGAAAATAGCGGCGGCACGCAGTTATTTATTGCGCCGGGCCTTCGCTATGTCTCGGCGCAAGGCTGGAACAGCCATGTTTCCGTCGGCTTTCCAATTCAAGATGACCTCAACGGTATCCAGAACGATACCGACATTCGGGTCAGTTTTGGTGTTGGCGCTTCATTTTAAGCGCGCAAACCGGCGCAATTGAAGCCGCCAGCGCCGATCCGGCGCGCAATATCCACTATGCCGGATTCTGAAACGCATAAATTCGAAAGAATCGCGCGCATCGAGATTGCATTTATGTGGTGGTCCTCATCGCGCGCGGTTTGCTCCCGGCTTCCATACGCAGCCATGGCGACACAACAGGCGGTCTGATGTTTGTTTCAACATCGACCAGGCAAAAGGAAAAACAGCGATGAGCAGGTTGGACAATAAAATTGCGGTCATTACCGGCGGCAGCAGCGGCATCGGATTGGCGACGGCGCGCCGCTTCATTACGGAAGGCGCCCAGGTGATTATCACCGGCAGAAATCAGGAAGCGCTGAATGAGGCCATCGCCGAACTCGGAACCACAGCGACGAGTGTTCGCGGCGATGTCGCCAACCTTGAAGATCTGGACCGGTTATTTGCCGAAATCGGGGAGCAATTCGGGCGCATCGACATATTGTTTGCCAATGCGGGCATCGCTCCCCTGGCGCCATTTGAAGCCGTGACGGAAAAAGATTTCGACGCGCTGTTCAATGTTAACGTTCGCGGGCTTTTCTTCACCGTTCAAAAGGCGTTGCCGCTTCTTGCTAAAGGCGCATCAGTTATTCTCAACGCCTCCGTCGTCGCGCAGACAGGATTTCCAAATACCAGCGTCTATTCGGCGACGAAAGCGGCGGTTCGCTCGCTCGGCCGCACGCTCGCAGCAGAATTGGCGCCCCGCGGCATTCGTGTCAACGTCGTTAGTCCGGGGCTTACCAAAACGCCGTTCTGGGGCAAAGTTGGTCTCAGCGAGGCGGACGTTACAGCGTTTGGCGCTTCAGTTGTTGATCAAACGCCGCTTGGCCGCGCCGGGAGACCAGAGGAAATCGCGGCGGTCGCCGCCTTTCTCGCTTCAGATGATGCGAGCTATTTCACCGGCGCCGATCTCGTCGCCGATGGCGGCCAGATTCACGTCTAGGCGATCGCCGACAACGACATTCATTACACAAACCAAGGAATGAAAATCATGAGCACCGCACCAGCAAAAATCAGCGAATATGATGCGATTGCTAAAGTCATCAAACGCTATATCGACGGCGCCAGAGCCGGCAAAGGCGCCGATATGAAGCCGTCTTTTCACGAGGACGCAACCATCTTCGGTTATGTCGGCGACGACCTTTTTGCCGGCCCGATTGAAAAACTGTTTGCCTGGACCGACGATAACGGCGCTGCGACCGGGATTCATCCGCAAATCTCCAGCATTGATCTGATCGGCACGGCTGCGACCGTGCGGATCGAAATCGAAAATTGGTACGGTCACCGGTTCACTGATTTATTTACGCTCCTGAAACTCGATGGAGGTTGGAAGATCATGAATAAGGTCTTTCATCTCCACGCCTGATGCAACCAAAGACCAATATGCGAGCAAAGCGGTTCGGAGACAGGACGATGAGAAACACATTACCATGGCGCATACGCGGAAAATCGTTCGAAGACGGCAGCAACATCGCTGATTGGCGTAAGATAGATACGAGCCCGTGGCAGTGGCAGTATGATACCCATGAACTGGGCTTCAACATTTATGAACACGCCGGCGAGTTCTGGAAACTCTATCGCATCCGCTTTGTTCCGCAGGATGCCACTGAGTATCAATATGATTTCGGCGGCCAGGCCTGCCGCATGGCGCTTGTTGAATATAAATCACGCACCCGCTCGCCGCACTCCAGCAGATTGATGGATGATGGCGATCTCGAATGGGTGCGGACCTATGAAGTCGATGAGACGATCCACACCGTCATCCGGTCAGGACAGGCGAACAAAAAGTCCGAACGCGAGGAGATATCATCATGACCAAACCAGTCGCATTGATTACGGGCGTCGGCGACGGCACTGGCGCCGCGCTTGTCCGCCGTTTCGCTGAGGGCGGCTATCAGGTCGCCATGTTGGCGCGCGATCGTGACCGCCTTGCAGCGCTTGAAGAGGAAGTTAAAGCCACCCGGACCTATTTGTGCGACGTCGGCGATCTTGACGCGCTTATATCGACGGTAAGGTCTGTACGCGCCGATATGGGATCGCCGGATGTTCTCGTTCATAACGCGGTTGCCGCTACGTTTAAAACTTTCCTCGAAGCAGATCCGGAAGATCTCGAACGAAATTTTCGAGTCAATACGACATCGCTCTTGTATCTCGCCCGTGAACTGGCGCCGGAAATGATCGAGCGCGGTTCGGGCGCCATCATGGTGACGGGAAACACGGCGGCGTTGCGCGGCATTCCAAATACCGCCGTCTTTGCGCCCACTAAAGCAGCGCAGCGCATTCTCGCCCAGTCTTTAGCGCGCGATCTCGGACCAAAGGGCGTTCATGTCGCCTATATCACCATCGACGCCGCGATCGACACGCCATGGACGCGTGTCCCGTTCCATCCCGACAAGCCGGAGGATTTTTTCAGTCACCCCTTTGCGATCGCCGAGGAAGTATTCCATATCGCACATCAGGATCGCTCCACCTGGACGTTCGATCTCGTCATCCGGCCCTTCGCCGAGAAATGGTGAACGGCGCCAAATCCGCATCGACACAGCCTTCATATGTCACGGCTCTCGCGAATACTCAGCGCCGAATTTTGAAACGTCAATTTGTGAAAGAAAAATTGGCCGCTGCAACCACATGATCACAGCGAAACAATGAAGGAGATGAGCATGACAAGACTAACACAATTGACTGACCAACAGGCAAACCCTGCCGCGGCTGCGCTATTTGACGGCGTCAAATCCAAAATCGGCATGGTTCCGAATGTCTATCGTGTCACTGCAAATCAGCCCGCAGCCCTCGCCGGACTTTTGCAACTAAACGAGGAGCTTGGCAAAGGGGCTTTCAACGCTAAATCCCGCGAAGCGATCGCACTTTCCGTCGCCGGCGCCAGCAATTGCGATTATTGCGCTTCGGCCCACACAGCAATTTCAAAAGGGCTTAAAGTTGACGACACGGAGATTGCACGCCGCCTGAAAGGAAAATCTGCTGATCCGAAGATGAGCGCAATCCTGGCGTTTGCAGTCGCCGTCGTCGATAAGCGTGGATTTACAACCGACGAAGATGTCAGAGCGGCGCGTGAGGCCGGCCTTACAGACAGCGATATTGTGGAGACTATCGCTAACGTGGTT
>JAJFFY010000096.1 GCA_021776415.1 Hyphococcus sp. | reverse complement strand
TCGACAGAATGATCACCGCGTGGTGGTCTTTGACCGATCGCAAGATGCCGTGAAACAAGCGGAAGGTACCGGGGCGGTCGGAGCCTCCTCACTTCAAGACCTCGTTTCAAAACTTGCGAAGCCTTGTGCAGTATGGGTAATGGTACCTTCCGGTGCACCGACAGAAGAAACCATTCAAACCCTGACAAGTATGTTGGCACCTGATGACATCATCATCGATGGCGGCAATACCAAATTCCATGATGACGTTCGTCGAGCCGCTGAACTCAAAACCAAACAGATACACTATGTGGACGCCGGTACCAGCGGAGGGATCTGGGGATTGCAAATTGGGTATTGTTTGATGGTCGGCGGAGACAAAGACACGGTAGATCGGCTTGGACCAATTTTCACCACACTCGCTCCCAAAGATGGTTGGGCGCACGTTGGCGGCGTCGGCGCGGGACATTACGTCAAGATGGTCCATAACGGCATTGAATACAGCATGATGCAAGGCTATGCGGAAGGCTTTGAGCTGATGTCGAAAAGCGAATACAACCTTAACCTCGCCAACATTGCCGACCTCTGGATGCATGGCAGCGTGGTACGATCCTGGCTCTTAGAACTCGGTGCTAGTGCATTAAAAGACGACCCCAAATTGGAATCCTTAAAAGGTTATGTGCAAGATTCGGGAGAAGGTCGCTGGATGCTCATGGATGCACTCGACAAGGATGTCCCGGTGCCTACCTTGGCCACAGCCTTATTCACTCGATTCCGATCACGGCAGGAAGAATCATTTTCTGAAAAAATGTTAGCCGCCCTTCGTAATGCCTTTGGAGGCCATAGCGTCAAACGGTAAACCAACTCCAAACTTAGTGGGGATCATATGACCATGACAGTCGAGCAAGACCAGCCGTCAACAACGCAGACTAGCACCAGCCCTCTGGTCGAACCATGTACCCTCGTCATCTTTGGCGGATCTGGGGATCTCACCCGTCGCAAGCTTCTCCCGGCAGTGTACAACCTCGTACTCGATGGATCACTTCCCCCTAACTATGCCGTTGTGGGAATTGGGCGAAAAGCCTGGAGTGATGATGAGTTTCGAAACGTGGCTCGCGAGGGAATTGAAAAATTTTCTCGGCAGTCTCTCCGAGAGGACAAGTGGGAAGAGTTTGCTCGACGATTGCATTATGTTTCAGGCGCCATTGATGATCAAAATATGTATCATGGGCTCCGCGGCCGAATTGAAGAGATTGAAACCCAGTTTGAATTGCCAGGGCATCGCATCTTTTACTTGGCCATTCCTCCAACCTCTTTTGCTCCCTCATGTCAGGGATTACAGCAGGCCGGGCTCATCTATCCGCCTGAACTTCCTGAGCGTGTCTCCCGCGTGATTGTTGAAAAACCTATAGGCCATGATTTGGAATCAGCCAAGATCATTAATGCCACTATTGGTGAAGTCTTTGACGAATCACAAATCTATCGCATTGATCATTATCTCGGGAAAGAAACCGTTCAAAATATTATGGTACTTCGATTCGCCAATAGTATTTTCGAACCCATCTGGAACCATAAATATATCGATCATGTTCAGATCACCGTCAGTGAAGCAGAAGGGTTAGGCACACGAGCGACGTATTACGAAGAAGCAGGTGCCCTACGCGATATGGTGCAAAATCATATCCTTCAGCTCTTGTGTCTCATTGCCATGGAACCGCCCTATTCATTAGATCCAGATGTGGTGCGGAATGCACGCATGGAAGTACTGCGGTGTCTTCATCCGGTTCGCGGAAAAGACGTCGAAAAGTATACGGTTCGAGCCCAATACTCTCATGGAATCGCCCATAACGAAGAAGTGCCAGGGTATCGAAGAGAAGAAGGGGTGAAAGCCGACTCAACAACTGAAACTTTTGTGGCGCTCAAACTCTTTATTGAAAACTGGCGATGGTCAGGGGTCCCGTTTTATTTGCGCACAGGAAAGGCCTTGCCCGGTCGCGCATCGGAAATTGCCGTGCAGTTCAAAGACATTCCAGAAATTCTCTTCAACACGAATCCTGAAGCACGTCAGGCCCCAAACCTGCTGACGCTTCGGATCCAACCACATGAAGGCATGTCCCTAAGAATCATGTCGAAAATTCCTGGAAGCCGTGCGCGATCTCATCCTGTAGAGATGAACTTCAACTATGGCGACGCATTTGATGCACCATCCCCAGAAGCCTATGAGCGATTGTTATTGGATGTCATGGCCGGAGACGCCTCACTCTTTATGCGACGCGACGCCGTGGAAGCCTCTTGGGCTTGGATCACAGATATCATCCAAGGTTGGAAAGACCATGGAGGAAAATGGTTACCCGAATACCCCGCCGGCACCTGGGGCCCCGTCGAAGCCGACAAGTTGATTGAGACCGATGGCCGCAAATGGCGGCTGGTATAGGACCACTCGAAAACAGACAAAGCCCTGCCACCATCTCCACCCTCCCCCGTTCGCCAACACTCCATCTCGGTCTTGCCTTTGATCAAGGTATTGAGTAAAATTACTCAACGTATTGAGTAATTCGTCAAACCATGTACACGCGCCCTCAGAGCACACTTCTCGCCCGTCGGATCAAAGAACGCCGTCGCTTCATTCAGGTGATAACCGGGGCACGTCAAGTTGGCAAAACCACGCT
>JAJFFY010000095.1 GCA_021776415.1 Hyphococcus sp. | reverse complement strand
CAATGCGCGTGACTGGGTGACGGGCGATCCTCTGGCGCGGGCCGCCGCCGCCGCTGATGCGCGCGACGCCGCCAATCTCGCCTGGCTGGCTGAAACATTCGACGCCGCAACATCCAGCGGCGCGCGCGCCGTGGTGATCGCTATGCAGGCCGACATGACCGACATTGAAGACAAACCCGAAGACGTGATGTGCGACAGCGTCGCGGCGGATGCTGAACATCCATGCGACGGCTTCACCGTTTTGCGCGCGGCGATCAGCAATGCGGCGCACGCCTTTGACGGCCCGGTGCTGGTGATCCACGGCGACACCGCGCCCTTCACCCTTGGCCAAAGCTTCGCCGGCGAGGAAGCGGCAAATCTGTGGCGGCTCAACGCGGCGGGCGACGCCGGCATTGGTCGCACGGGGCAGGCTTATGGAACCAGAGACGTGACCATCGTTATGATTGATCTGTCAACGGATGAGCCGTTCTCGGCGCAAGGACTTCTTACGGGGAAGACGCCTAAAGGTCTGAGCCACAACTAACTGTGTCTTTTCAATCAATTAGGAAAGTGAATTATCTTCTTCATGTCATTGCCGGACTTGTTCCGGCAATCCAGGGCAACAAGTAGCAAAAAGTTTCTGGATCACCGGGACAAGCCCGGTGATGACAGCGCTGATTATGCATACTTTTTCTAAATCAAATGCCTAAGAGCAAGTAAGCCTCAGCCGCTTTCCAGCGCGGCGAGCCGCGCCTTTAACGCCTCGTTCTCCGCGTTCAACTGCTCGAGTTGCGGCGCGACCAATTCGCGTATCTGCTCGGTGGTGAAGCGCGGGGTAATAAATTGCGGGCAGTTCCAGTCAAACGCTTCAACCTCCAACGTAAAAACACGCTCGACCCGCCCCTCGCCTTCAACATGCAGCTGGGCGGCAAGGTCGGGCGCCTCTTCGGCAGGCTGACTCCTTACCCGCGCCAGAATTTTCAGCCGCGCCTTGTTCGGGTAGTCCATCAAAAACAAGGAAGCGCGGTCATCAGATTTGAAGTTCCCGGTGGAGACATATTGTTTGTTGCCGCGATAGTCGGCAAAGCCGAGCTGGCTCGGGCCAAGGACGCGCAAAAAACCCGTCGGCCCGCCGCGATGCTGCACATAAGGCCAGCCGGTCTCGGTGACGCTCGCCATGTAGAAGCTGTCGCGCGCGGCGATAAACGCGATCTCGCGATCGCTCAAACCCTCCGGCGCCGGGCGCGCGGTCATCTTCGCATAACCCTCGCGCGAGCCGCGCCGCGCCTGCTCCGCCTTCACCGTCTCGGTGAACATAATATCGCCGAAGTTTTTCATGAGCCTGCCTCCAAAATCGCTGATATGGCTAAGCCCTTATAACACGACAATTCACGAACCCGTGCTCGAGGGCCCTCTGCCCTAAGATTCTGCGCGCCAACCATGGCGAACCGCATCGAGACCTACAGATGCGTGTTGGTCCGTGAGAAGAGCATCGCGATATTGCCGGCCCTGTTTCGGAAACAATGGCTGCAAATTACGGAAAATTTCTGGATCACCGGAACAAGTCCGGTGATGACAGCGCTGATGATGCGTATTTCTTTTTGATTCAGACACTAAAAGCATGCGTGAATCCCATTTTGCACAAGGAAAACAATCCACTAAATTGAGCCCACACTCTAGTGAAAAAATACATACGTAATAACGAGGTCTTAACACGCCCGTGCCAAATTGTCGGGTGCAGGAAAACTGCCTGCAGAGAGCAAGCTGTAAAAATATGAAAAAATCAACAGCACAGAAGCCCACCGGCTTAATGGCAAAGCTTGCCGAGGCTTTGAACGTAGATCTGCTGTTGTTGCAGCTCACCGGGAAGATGTCTCCTGGTGCAGTCCAACGGATGCAACACCATTGCGACGCGTGTTCCGATCCCAAACGCTGCAGCCACTTGATAGATCACGAAGGCGGCAAGATGGCAGAACCACCTGAGTTTTGTCCGAATAGAAAGATATTTCTGGCACTGCAGAATGATGGGCAAAAGCACGAGATTTGGCGTTTATATCACTCTAGGAAACAGTAGCCGGCAAACTGTTATCTCACAGTCATTGGCTCTACTGATAAACACCCCCCCCCTCAAAACGCATCAGGCCGGCCCGCCGAAGCGGGCCGGCCTGAGATTGTTACGCGTTCTTACGCCTTAAAGGTTTTGCGCAGCCACCATGCAGAACAGCATCGGGATCGACAGCAGTGTGTTGGTCCGTGAAAAGAGCATCGCGACTTTGCCGGCTTTGGCTTTGTCGTCCGCTGCGATGTCGGGATATTTGTTATCGATATTGAGGGCTTTTTGCTGGTTCGGCCAGATGATGAACCAGACATTGAACCACATGATAATCCCGAACCACATGCCGATGCCGATCAGCACTTGATTGCGGACAAACCCTTCGGCGAGACCAAGCGTCAGCGCGTTGACAATATAGCCGTTGAGCATGCCGAGAATGAGCCCGGTGACGATGGTCGCCATCGCCCCCCAGCGGAACCAGAACAAAACCTTGGGCGCAATATGTTTGCCGATTGCCGGTTTTTGGTCATCGGGAATACTCGGCATCGTCGGGATCTGGATGAAATTAAAATACCACAACAGGCCAATCCACATTACCCCGGACAGAACATGCAGCCAGCGAAACATGAACGTCCAAAAATGCAGATCAATCGTGCCGCCCCAGGCGGCGACATAGAGAATGAAAAGCAACAGCGTAAGGACGCAGCCCAGCAATACTGTATTGCGCAAATTCGATAGTATCGACGCCATCTTCTTATCTCCTGTTCGTGCTATCCGGCGCCAGCCTGCTGGCGGCGCGGGAGGTGTATTCTGCAAAATCACAATCGTAACAAATGACTAGAGCGTGAGTCTGGCGCCGCTGACAAGGGCGGGTGGAGCTGCGGCAGTGGCGCATTTCGGCCACGGATCGCTCTGCCGGCCCGTCCGGCGCCAATTACCGCTTCTCAGATCAGGCAAGTCAGACAATAATCATCGCCAACCACGCCAATCCGGCGCCTGCCAGCAAATGGCCGCGCAGCCCCAATCAGGAAACTCTCCCCATGACGACACCACAGTCCGGCGACAAGTCACTGTCCGGCGACAAGTCGGGGACGCCGCAATGGTCCTCGCGATATACATTCCTGATGGCGGCGGTCGGCGCCGCGGTCGGGCTTGGCAATCTGTGGCGGTTTCCGTTTCAGACCGGACAAAACGGCGGCTCGGCGTTTGTGCTGGTCTATCTGATCTGCGTCGCCTTTATCGTCTATCCGATCCTGATCGGCGAGATCGCGGTCGGCCGGCGCAAGGGGTTGTCCGCCGTCGGATCAACCCGCGAGCTGGCCAAAGATGTCGGCGCCTCGCCCCTATGGGGCGTGATCGGCCTGATCGGCATCCTCGCGAGCTATATGGTGCTGACCACCTATAGCGTCATCGCCGGGCGGATCATGTCCTATTCGGTGATGTCGTTCGCCGGAGAGTTCGTCAATACCGAACCGGATGCGCCGCGCTCGCTTTATAACGGAACTGTGCACGCGATTTTCTGGCACTCGCTCTTTATCGGCATCACCGCGCTGATCGTCTCGCGCGGGCTGATCAAGGGCGTCGAGCGGATGGTGACGATTTTGATGCCGCTGTTTTTTGTGATGCTCGCGGGGCTTTCAGTTTACGCACTGACCACGGGCGCGGCGGCCGCGGCGATCGACTATCTGTTTGCGCCCCGGTTTAATGAATTAACCCCCGATGTGTTGCTCGCGGCCATGGGCCAGGCGTTTTATTCCATGGCCGTCGGCTCGGCGGCGATGATTACCTATGGCGCCTATCTCAACCGGAAAGAAAACATCGCCGCGAACAGCGCGATTATCGCCGGCGCCGACACGCTTGTGGCGCTGGTCGCCGGGTTGATGATCTTCCCCGTCGTGTTCGCCTTTAGCCTCGATCCGACCGTCGGCATGGGGCTGATTTTCAGCGCCCTGCCCGCCGTCTTTGCGAATATGCCAGCCGGCCCGATCATCGGCGGGTTGTTTTTCTTCCTTGCTTTCATTGCCGCCCTCACAACATCCATCAGCATGCTGCTGATCACGGCTGTCTTCATCGAGGAGTGGCAGGGCTGGAGCCGTATCAAGTCCGTCATCGTCCTCGCCATAGTCGCCTGGGCGGCGGGCGCGGCGAGCGTTTCGCTTCACGGCCTGGCTGAAATCATCGACTTCCTCGCCGGCAATATATTCCTGCCGCTTGGCGGGCTGCTGGGAGCGATCTTTGTCGGCTGGATCGTGCCGCGCGCGATCATGCGCGATGAGCTGCACAATGCCAGCGAGGGGTTCTTCGGCGGCTGGCGGTTTCTTGTTCGATATCTGGCGCCGATCGCCGTCGGCATTATCCTCTTGCTCGGCATCGACGCCAAATTCGGCTTTGGGCTGAACGCATTCATCGCCGCTCTCGCCGGCGGCGGTTCATAAGTTTTCGCTTGTTGCTTGCGCTTGCTGGCGGGATTGGCGCCGAAAAGGATCGCCGAGGCGACCCCGCACCATCAGCCGGGCTTAATCAGCGTCTTGTGAATGGAGACGATGTAGGCTGCCGCTTTGGCGTCGCCGCTGGTTGCGCGCGCGATGGAGTCTTCAAGTTCCTTGATCGCCCTTCTGCCCTGCTCGCTCTCATTCATTTTGCTGCGCAACTCATCGATGATGCGCGCAAGGTCTTTGGGGTCGAGATCGGCGTCTTGCGCCTGCGCGCGGTTCTGCTTGTCCTCGGTGATCTCACGGAACGCCCTTATGATAATGTCCTCTTTAGCGTTGAGCGCGTCAATTGAATGAACAGAAATGACTTTGTTGGCGTGTTTGTGGACATCATCTCCTGAGATCGACTTTAACAACGCCAGCAGCCCGACAAGATCGGTAGCGCACTCATTGAGCTGTTCGGCGTTTAATATATTGCCGGTATGCACATATAAAAGCCGCCAGCTTTCGGGCAGCTTATTTCCAGATGCGGCAATGTCCTTGGTGATCCTGATATAATTGAGGAAGCGCCCGGCCGAGCCCTTCAGGGTTTCGATAAGTTGCTGCTTTTCGTTCTCAAATCGCAAATTTTTATTTTCATGGCCGCCGCCTTGCGCGACGGCGACCCGTGAGACCATCAACTCCAGAAGAATGCGCGCTTCCTGCAGGCCATCAACGATTTCCGTCTCGCGGCGGTATTCCGCCGACTGCATATAAAGCGCGATGACGAGGCCGATAGTGGCGATGATCAGCGCCAGCGATGCGCTGACAGCGCTTGAGTTTTCCGCACTCCCGGTAACCAGATTGCCGACCGGAAAAAACAACAGAATAAAACTCACCGCAACCGCTGTAAGCGCCAAAATTAACACCAACATCGTCAGGAAGCTCAGTCGTTTCTTCATCGGCGCGCCTCAGTTCGTGAAAAGTCTAAATGGCTACGCTATTCCCGCGCTTCCGTCTCGAGCGCCAGTGCGTGCAGCTCGCCGCCCATGCGGCCTTTGAGCGCTTTGTACACCAACTGATGTTGCTGGATGCGGGTTTTTCCGTTGAACGCCGCCGAGATGATGCGGGCGCGGTAGTGGTCGCCGTCGCCGGCGAGGTCCTCGATTTCGATTTCCGCATCGGGCATGGCGTCGAGAACAAGTTTTTTGATATCGTCAGCGGCCATGGGCATGGGGCTGGTCTCCTTTTCAATTCCGGCGTTCATATAATCGGGCAGTGCGCCTTCGAACAGATCACAAAGATCAAGCAGCGACAGGGCGTCAGTTTCATCAAGCAAAATATCCGGCCCGCCGAAACGGCCAAGCTTGGACGCCTGAACGCCGGCCATCGCGGCTTTTAACAATAGCGTATCGGCGGCGGCGGGCGCGGCGGCAACCAGATAGCGGGCCTGATCCTCGCCATACCAGAACGCGGCTTTGCGTTGCTTGACCGGGGTTGCAAGATTGAGCCCGCGCCCGGCCGCCAGGGCCATTTCCGCCGCCGCGACCAGCAAGCCGCCATCGGATACATCGTGACAGGCGGTGACCAGGCCTTCATCAATCAGCTTACGGACTAACTCACCAGTCTTGCGTTCAGCGTCCAGATCAACCGGCGGCGGCGCGCCTTCTTCGATAGTGAACAATTCGCGCAAGTATAGCGACTGGCCGAGCCAGCCGCGCGTTACGCCAATCGCGATCATTTCCTCGCCCGCCTCGGCGCCGCCAATGCGCACGGCTTTGGAGACATCTTCCAAAACCCCAACGCCGCCAATCGCCGGGGTCGGCGCGATCGCCTCTCCATTGGTCTCATTATAAAGCGAGACATTGCCGGAGACGACCGGATAGCCGAGCGCCTCGCAGGCATCGGTAATGCCTTCAACAGCGCCGACAAACTGCGCCATGATTTCCGGGCGCTCGGGATTGCCGAAATTAAGGCAATTGGTAATCGCCAGCGGCGCGGCGCCGGTTGCGCAAATATTGCGATAGGTTTCCGCCACCGCTTGCTTGGCGCCCTCATGGGGGTCGGCCTTGACATAGCGCGGCGTGACGTCAGTAGTGATTGCCAACGCCCGCGCAGTTCCGTGAACACGGACCAGCGCTGCATCGCCGCCGGGCGCGATCACCGTATCGCACATCACACTGTGGTCATATTGCTCCCAGATCCAACGCCGCGAACACAAATCCGGCGTGGTCATCAGCTTTGCCAGCGCCGTCAGCATGGTGTCGCCGCCGGCGGCCTCGGCCAGCTCTATGGTTTCTTCATTATGCTCAACGCTCGCGCTCTCGACCATGCCCGATGCGGCGAGGTTTTTTGCGGCTTCCTCGAACCCCGAAAAGGCGACGCCCTCCGGCTTCGAGCGCGCATAAATCCGCGCCTCGCCGGCGCTGATTGTCAAACCCACCGCATCTACCAGATCGCCGTCACTGAGCCGGTCGCCGATCAGCGCGTCGGCAATGACGCGCATTTCCTGATCACTCTTGCCAGGCGCCTTGAGGACGGCTTGCGCTTCACGATAGGTCACCGTCGGGTCTTCAAGCGGCGCGGGTTTTTCCAGCGCGCTGTAAGGACGGTCATAATTCGGCGCGCCATCGGCCAGCGGCGGCACAGGTAAATCCGCTGCGATC
>JAJFFY010000094.1 GCA_021776415.1 Hyphococcus sp. | reverse complement strand
CCGGTTGACGGCGCTGTAAAAGCCGCGCGCGAGATGCGATGCGTCCCGTGTTTAAATATTTGTTTGGATGTTTCGCGTCTCGCGCAACCTCTCCACCCCTATACGTTCGGACTCGTGCGAGTCGCGGCGCGGGAAAGCTATGGCTGAATTCACGCCCGACGCGGGAACCGCTGGTCAAAATCGCCGCAAAAGCGTATGGCGGCGCAACCAGATTATTAGATTAAAGGCGCCTGATGACCGATAAACCAACCAACCGCCCCGCTTTCGCCACCCGTGTCATTCACGCCGGCCAGAGCCATGACCCGACCACCGGCGCAGTGATGCAGCCGATTTACCAGACCTCGACCTATGCCCAGGAAAGCCCGGGCGTCCATAAAGGCTTCGTTTACGCCCGCGGGCACAATCCGACGCGCCATGCTTATGAGCGTTGCATTGCCGATCTTGAAAACGGATCGCACGGCTTTGCCTTCGCATCGGGCATGGCCGCGATCGCCACCATGCTGGAGCTGCTCCCGGCGGGCTCTAACGTCATCGCCATGGACGATGTTTATGGCGGCACGTTTCGGTTGTTTGAACGGGTGCGCAAAGACAGCGCCAACATGTCGTTCACCTATGTTGATCTTACCAAGCCGGAAAACCTCGCTGCTGCGATCACGCCGCAAACAAAAATGGTTTGGCTCGAGACCCCGACCAATCCGACATTGAAAATTGTCGATGTCGAGGCGGTTTCGAAGATCGCCCATGACGCCGGCTTGCTGGTTGGTTGCGACAACACTTTCGGATCGCCCTATTGCCAGCGCCCGCTTGATCTTGGCGCCGACATTGTCATGCATTCGGCGACCAAATATCTCGGCGGCCATTCAGACGTCATCGGCGGCATTCTCGTGGTCAATAATAAAGACCTCGGCGAGCGCCTCGCGTTTTTGCAAAATTCCATTGGCGCCATTCAGGCGCCGTTTGATTCCTTCCTGGCTTTGCGTGGGCTAAAAACCCTGGCCCTGCGGGTGGAACGCGCAAGCGCCAATGCGATGGCGCTGGCGCAATGGATGGAGAGCCATCCGGCGATCTCAAAGGTGATCTATCCCGGCCTCAAATCGCATCCGGGCCATGAGCTCGCCAAACGCCAGATGGACGCTTTTGGCGGCATGGTGACGATATTCCTCAAGGGCGGGCTTGATGCGGCGCGCGCCTTCCTCGAGCGGGTCAGCCTGTTCACCCTCGCCGAAAGCCTTGGCGGGGTTGAGAGCCTGATTGAGCATCCGGGGATCATGACCCATGCCTCGATCCCGCCGGAGCGACGCGCCGAGCTTGGCGTTGATGATGCGCTAGTGCGGTTGTCAGTAGGCATTGAAGACATTGACGACCTGCGCCGCGACCTCGAACACGCGCTGGCGGGGCTTTGAACGAGGTAGCCTTAATTGCTCTTTAAATCAGTGACATGGGCGCGGGGCTTGATAAACTGCGCAATCTCCTCGCTGGGCGCTTCGACCCGATTTAAGGAAGATTTCTATGGCGACTAGCGATCAGGCAGGCTTTGCTGACGCGATTAACAATGCGCTGACCCCGGTCAGCGATTTCGTCTCATCGATCATTTTCTATTCGGTCAATGTCGCCGGGGTGTCGCTGCCGCTGGTGGTGGTGTGGCTGATCGCGGCCGGTTTCGTGCTTACCTTCTATTTCCGCTTCATCAATTTGCGCGGCTTCCGCCATGCTTGGCGGCTGGTCTTTCGACCGAAAAGCGCCGAGGGCGGCGATGGCGAGATCTCGCATTTCGAAGCGCTGTCGGCGGCGCTTTCCGGCACGGTCGGGCTCGGCAATATCGCCTCAGTGCCGATCGCAATCACGCTTGGCGGACCGGGCGCGATTATCTGGATGATCCTTGCGGGCTTTTTGGGCATGAGCACAAAGTTCGCTGAATGCGCACTGGCGGTGAAATATCGCCACGTCGAACCAGACGGACGCACAATCGGCGGGCCGATGTTTTATATCGAAGCGGAGCTCGCCCGCCGCGGGTTTAAAACCGTTGGCAAAGGCGCGGCGATTTTCTTTGCCGTGATGACCATGGGCGCATCGGTCAGCATTTTTCAGGTCAACCAGGCGCATGCGCAGTTCGCCAATGTCACCGGGCTTTCCATTCCTATTGTCTTCGGCATTATCATGGCCAGCGGCGTCGCCTTCGTCATTCTCGGCGGCATCCGGCGCATCGGCCATGTGGCGGGGATTCTCGTGCCGTTTATGGGCGCGATCTATCTCGGCGCCGGGCTTCTCATTCTTATGATGAACGCCCCGGCGATCCCGCACGCCTTGGTGACCATTTTTGAGAGCGCCTTTGGCCTTGATGCACTGGGCGGCGGGCTGGTCGGCGCTTTGATCAACGGTTTTCGCCGCGCCACCTATTCCAACGAGGCCGGCACCGGCTCTGCCGCCATCGCCCACTCTGCGGTTAAAACCAATGAGCCGTTGACGGAAGGTTATGTCGCGCTGCTGGAGCCGTTCATTGACACCGTCGTCGTCTGCACCATCACCGCCCTCGTCATTGTCGTCACCGGCGTTTA
>JAJFFY010000093.1 GCA_021776415.1 Hyphococcus sp. | reverse complement strand
CCGGTTGACGGCGCTGTAAAAGCCGCGCGCGAGATGCGATGCGTCCCGTGTTTAAATATTTGTTTGGATGTTTCGCGTCTCGCGCAACCTCTCCACCCCTATACGTTCGGACTCGTGCGAGTCGCGGCGCGGGAAAGCTATTGTATCTTATCACCTTTATGACTCCCCATGGGCGGATGAAAATAATTTTGCAGCGCAGCAAAATTGGGGTGAGCATTCTAATTTTCGTCCCTATCTTCGCCTCCAAGGAAACATTTGGGCTGGCGCGGAGATATCCCCGCCGTCGCCACGCCCCGCAAAGAAAGGAAACGACCATGACAGAACAAGTAGAAACTACGCCAATCACCCCCAAAGAGGTTCTCCGCAAGGGCTGGCTTGCCTATCTCGGCCTTTATGGCGCCGCTTATGAGCGTGTGAAACCGCTGACGAGCAAAGCTGGTGAAACCATTGATCAACTGATCGTCAAAGGCGAGACCGTTGAAACCAACGCCCAGGAAGTTGCCGGCGACGTTCGCGAACGCGCCAACAGCTTTTACGGCAAAGGCGCCTCGCGCGTTCGCCGGTATATGCCGGAATTCGTCACCGGCGCAGAGCGCGTTGACGAGCTTGAAGCTGAAATTGCCGCGCTGAGCAAAAAAGTTGCTGAGCTGACCGGCGCGCCTGAAGCCGACAGCGCAAAAGCTGCATAAAGCTGTGTTAGTCTTTGTTGCGTACCAAAGCGGGGCGTCATGATTGGCGCCCCGTTTTATATTGCATCGCAGCAAAGAATTCTGACGTAAGTTTGCGATCGCGAGAAAAACCCTGAATACTCCGCATCCTGTAATAATAAACAGGATCAACGTCCTGGGAGGCGACATGGCGAAGCAAACTGAAAACATCGGCGACCGCGCTGCAGAAAACACGACCGGGCTCAACCCGATTATCGGCGTGCGTCCCGGCGAGCTGATGAAATCCTTCGGCGTCGTCATGGCCCATGCCGCGCGCCAGCCCGCGCCCTTCGCACGGCACTTCGCCGACTACGGCAAAGACCTGTTGCAGATTGTCACCGGCAAATCCGAAATCGCGCCCGAGAAAAAAGACCGCCGCTTTCAGGACCCGACCTGGAAATACAATCCCGTCTACAAATACTCCCTGCAATCCTGGCTGGCGATGCGCAAAGGCCTCGAAGGCTGGATCGATGATTCCGGCGCCGGCGAATCCGACCAGGTCCGGGCGAAGTTTATCCTTGATCTGATCGCTGACAGTCTGGCGCCAACCAATACTCTACTCGGCAACCCGGCGGCGATAAAACGGCTTTACGAGACCGGCGGCATGTCGCTCGTCAACGGTATGAAGAACGCCTATCACGACATTCGCCACAATGGCGGCATGCCAAGCCAGGTCGATACGCGCCCGTTCAAGGTCGGCGAGAATCTCGCAACGACGCCGGGCGCCGTGGTCTTCAAAAATGAGATGCTGGAACTGATCCAGTACAAGCCATCGACCGACGAAGTGTTCGAGACGCCGTTGATGGTGGTCCCGCCGCAGATCAACAAGTTCTACGCCAACGATCTCAGCCCCGAAAAAAGCGTTGTGCGGTATTTAACCTCACAAGGTATGCAAGTCTTCGCCGTCAGCTGGCGCAATCCGCAAAAAGAACAAGCCCATTGGGGCCTTGAAAATTATGTTAACGCGCTGATCGAAGCCGCCCACGCGATCTTGAAGATCACCAAACAGAAGAAACTCAATATCTCCGGCGCCTGTTCCGGCGGCGTGACGACGGCGTCGTTTTTAAGCGAGCTTGCCGCCCGCAAGGACGACATCATCAATTGCTTTACCTTGCAGGTCTGCATTCTCGACCCGCATTTTGACGACAGCGAGGTCGGGCTGTTTGTTTCTGACGCGGCAATTGAAGCGGCGCGCAAGCACACAAAGAAAAAAGGCATTCTCGCTGGCGACGAGCTATCGCGCTCCTTCGCCTGGCTGCGGCCGAATGATTTGATCTGGAACTATGTCGTCAACAATTACCTGATGGGTAATGATCCGCCGCCATTTGATATTCTTTTCTGGAATAACGACACCACCAACCTGCCGGCGCAGTTGCATTCGGATTATCTCGATATCTATGGCGACAAACGCTTTGCAGAACCCGGTAATGTCGATTTCATGGATCACAAGATCGATTTGACCAAGGTCAAGCACGACGCGTTTATGGTCGCCGCGATCACCGACCACATTACCCCGTGGCGGGCGTGTTATCGCAACAATCACCTGTTCGGCGGCGATGTGGAATTCGTTCTGTCCAAAAGCGGGCATATTCAGGCATTGCTAAATCCGCCGGGTAATCCCAAAGCGCAATATTTCACCAATCCCGAAATGCCCGACAACGCCGAAGAGTGGTTTGCCGGCGCCGAGCCGCAACAAGGTTCGTGGTGGCCGCGCTGGGTTGAGTGGCTGAGCGAGCGCTCCGGCGAGAAGAAATCTGCGCCGAAATCCCTTGGCGCCAAGACCTTCCCGCCGATCGTGAAAGCGCCCGGCGAATATGTATTCGGCTGATCTGAACAGGAGTTTGTGTGAGTACTGAGACCCTTCACCTGCCTGAGATCCGGTTTGAAAAAATCGGTCTGCAAAAACTGCGTGTCGCCATCTGGCGTGGTCCGGTGGGCAATGACAAGCGTCCGCTGCTGTTCTTCAACGGCATCGGCGCCAATCTCGAAATCGCGCAACCGCTCGGTGAATTGCTGTGCGATCGCGATGTCATCACCTTTGACCTTCCGGGCATTGGCGGTTCGCCGCGCCCGCTGGCGCCTTACCGGCCGTGGTGGGTTGCCTATGCGGCGCGGCAAATCCTCAAACGCAACGGCTATGACAAAGTTGACGTGATGGGGGTTTCCTGGGGCGGCGGCGTGGCGCAACAATTTGCCTGTCAGTATAAGAAGCATGTCGGCCGCCTGGTGCTGGCGGCAACCTCACCCGGCGTCATCATGGTCCCCGGAGACTTGGCGGCGCTGACGAAAATGGCCCACCCCATGCGCTATGTCAGCCAGGACTATCTGGTGAAGCATTTTGAAGCCCTTTATGGCGACGAGAAGACCGGCGCGGATATGTTCGCAGAACACATGAAACCGCCGAGCCTGCGCGGCTATCTTGCGCAGCTATCAGCGATGGCGGGCTGGACGGCGCTGCCGTTCCTGCCGTTTCTGCCGCACCGGACGCTGATCCTTGCCGGCGACAAAGACAAGATCGTGCCGCTCGCCAATGCGCAAATATTGAAATTCATGATCGCGAAATCACGCTTGCATGTGGTTGAAGGCGGCGGTCATTTGTTCTTGTTGTCTCGCGCAGAAGAGATATTGAAAATTATGACCGCTTTCCTCGACGGACCGGGCGAGGCGGATTTGGAAATTTCGGATGCGGCGTTGCAGCCGGCCGGATAAGCTAACGGAGACCGTCTTGGCGAAAAAACCAGAAACGCCCCCGCGCCGCGCTGAAATGGCGCGCAAAATCTGGCTTGCCGGCGTCGGCGCTTATGGCCGCGCCTTTTCCGATGCGCAAGAATCGCTAGCAAAAGTCACTGACGACACGTCGCGGATGTTCGAAGATCTGGTCGCACGGGGCGAGGAAATTGAAGACACCGTAGAAGAGCGCGGCCGCGCGCTCGCCCAACGCGTGAACGCGCCGGCGCGATCTTTCGATGAGCGCATCCGTAAAATGCGCGCGCGGTTGACCGCCGATGACGATGATAGCGATGAGCGGATGGAAGCGCTAGAAGCGCGGCTTGGCGCGATTGAGGCGAAGCTCGATCTGTTGCTCGCCGCCCAAAAGCCGCCGAAGCCAAAATCCGCTTCAAAGAAAAAACCGTCGTAACGCCGCGCCATGGCTGGCAAAATAAAAACCCGCGATAAGATTCTTCGCACCGCCCTGGCGCTGTTTAACGCCGAAGGCGAAGCGCAAGTCTCGACCGTTGATATCGCAGCGGTCATGGAGATCAGCCCCGGCAATCTCTATTACCATTTCCGCGGCAAAGAAGCGATTATTGAAGCCTTGTTTGACGACTTCGAACAGGAAATCCGCCAGGTGCTTTCGGCGCCCATCCAACATCCGCTGGCGATCGAAGACAATTGGGTTTTCGTTTATATCGTCTTTGAGGAAATCAATGATTTTCGCTTTTTTTATTATGGCCTGGCGTCAATCCTCGAGCGTTGCCCGGGTCTGCGCTCTCGCATGACGCGATTGTTGAACCTCAAACAGGAAACCGCAAACGCGACATTAAAAACGCTGGTGGATGAGGGACTGATCGAATTTTCACCCGGCGAACAAGAAGCGCTCGCCGCCCGCCTCGCCGCTCATTTAACGTTCTGGCTGCAATATCGTGACCTGACCGCGCCATCGAACAAGGATCGCAAGACAATCAATGACGGCGTCTACACCACAATGATGCAGATCGTACCTTATGTGACCGGCGACCGGGCGATCTATGCGGCGATGCTGAGGGAGTATTTTACGGCGCAAAAATAATCGGTTGACCAGGGTTAAGTGAGCGAGGCGACGACCAGGACGACAATCAAGGCAAGCCACCCCGCCATGAATGCAATCGGCGCGGCGATGACGCCAATGATTGACATTAATCCGTATAGTAATAATAAGTGCGCCACGGCAGCGACCGCCTGCCCGCCAAGCGCCCACCCGGCCCGGCCACGCGCCAGCACCGCCGAGTCAAGACCGATGCCGACCAGGCGAAACAACTGCGCCGTCGCCATCAACGCTATAACCGGCGCCGCTGGCAAAAACGCGGAACCGCCAACCATCACCGCCAGGTCACGGCGGAAGATAGCGAACAAAATCACGATCGGCGCCGCGACGGCGACGGCTGTTACAACGGAACGCGCAACGACGCGCAGCATCCCACTGCGGCCTGAAGTTGTTTCAACCTTCGAGAGCTCAGGAAATATCGCCCAGTTCAACATGTTTGCTGGATGCGCAATAAGGTTGGAAAGGTTGGTAGCGATACGTAAAAACCCCGCAGCGACAGGACCCAACACAGCGCCGACAATCAGCACTGGCAACTCCGTGTGCGACATTTCTATGGTGCTCGACAAATTGGTCTTGACCATGAACGGCAACCACTCACGGCTCGCATGAACGCTGGTCTTACCAAAAACATTCGGCGTCAAGTTTCGCTTTCCCAGTGCACGCAATCCGAAAAACCACAGACTGACGCCACTCATCAGCGCGCTTAATATCCATAGAATAATAAATGCATTCACACCCGCGCCCGCTACCCACAACGCAATGGCGCCGACAATCCGGATCGACGGCATAACTAATTGTTGTAAGCTTAAAATTTTAAAATCATCAAATAATCGCAGTAAACCTGTCGGCGTTGCCGCAATTAAAAACGGTATAACCAGGCTATAAACATATACGAGACGCACCACTTCGTCGGACCAGCCAAAAAATCGTGCGGCATAGGGCGCGCCCGCTACGGCAATAATAAATGCGACAACAGCACTGATAATATCAATCCGTATGGCAAACCGAACCAGAGATTTGAGCGCTTGGTGATCATCAACCTGCTGCATCGGCGCACCAAACCGTATAATCGCTTGCCATGATTGGAACCCGGCAACGCCAGCGACGACCACCGCATAGGCATGCACAAGAATCAAAACACCCAGTTGCTCCGGGCCAAGGCTACGTGCGGTAATCGCCAGATAGGCAAGGCTGAGGACACCGCCGACCGCCTTGGCGCTCACAAGTGTTCTGGCGTTTTTAAAAATCCGCCTTGCGGATTGGCGCGCGGAAAATGCGGCGGGTAGGGTCATGAACGGACTGGCGCGTGAGTAAGCTTGAACGCACCGCCTACAGCACAATTTGGAGATTGCAAACAAATCATAACGAAGCCTTCGCCCCACCCATCGGCATACAACTCAGGCCAACCGCTCAAGCGCCCGGGCCGCACGATTTGCAGAACCCGTTACAGCATTACCAAAAGTATTTCGAAATGCCGCTTTTTGACGCTCCATATAAAACTGGCGAAGCCAGATGCGTTGCGCAAGCAGATCATCTATTTGCGACGGGCTGGAAATCACCTCGCCGAGTTTCCAATGCGCATAATTTGGATCACCGGCCCAATCCAAGCCGTGCGTGTTGAGAAAGATACACAGCCCAGGCTGGTATAGAAATTCATAAACCTGGCTGGAAACGTCGCCAATATAAATATCGGCTGCGCGCGTATAGGTCATGTCGATACTTGCGGTCGAACCGGTATCAATCAAAATATTTGGATACTCAAAATAACGCCGCTTGATGCGCCGTCGCCATTTCATATTTGCGCGATCGCCTGAAATATGAAGCCGCCGAGTATAAAGCATGATATGTGGTGCGACGATCAAATTATAATCAGGCCGTTCAGTAAAATACTCCAGGACTTGCTCGCCGTGTTCGTACCAGGAAGACAAAGCTGGATCGAAGTGCGGGTTGTACAACACAGTTGGATTGCCATTATCAAACAAGCGTGAAGAATGAGCAGCGCCAAGATTCACGATGTCAAATTTCGGGTATCCGACGACAGTGCTATTGCAATCACAGACAATATCGTCGCGCGACATTCGATCAAGAATCTTCTTCCCGGGGACAAGAATATGATCAAATTTCTTGAGAATTGTATCGAAGCCGACCGCCCGGTCACCGGCGCCATGTTGCGAGTAAACGAATTTTACGTTTTCAAGACCAAACCGAGTTTTTAACATTAGACATGTCGTCTCCGGCGAGACGATGACGTCCATGTTTTTAAGTAGCTCACGATTGGCGTAGAGAGAGCCAACGCGTCCTATTGGCACCGCTCCGCTGGTCATAAATTCCAATCCGGCAGCAACAACAGGAGTTTTCAGGACCGTCAGAGTAATTCGGCCCATTGCTTCCGGAGTGAGCAGCTTTTTCAGCAGAACCAGATTTTCTTGGCGGCGTACAAACGCATGAATTTCATATTTGTTCGATTGCAGCGCCAGCGCATTAAGGATGGGTGCGCAATGGGGAATATGATGCGGGCGTTCATGAACAAACAGAAATCCAATTTTCTTGGACGGCGCTGTGCTGACTAACCCATGCGGCGCCCTGTTTGCCGGCACTCTGTCTGCCGTGTCTTTTTTTTGATATGGCCGTGGCTGGATCGCCGTTGGCGAATTTAGAAAATGAGAGTCAAGTTGCGTCTTCATCATGTTTACTGTTGCCGGTTTTGCTGTTCAAACCGAGCAGCCATCCAAGCTCCAGTGATGAGGAACGAAGGCAACTCAGCCGTGCGCAATATAGCGCTCAGCTATTCCTGGAGACAGCTTTAGCGCCATCACTTCAATTCAAGTTTTTGTTATTGAGAGTTGTATGACAGTGAAAATTAGCGCTATTCAATCGTGCTAATTGTTTTCTGAATACGTAATGAGAAATACTTAATGTAACAGATTGCTATTCTTTGCATCTAAACCAATTGATCGCGCTATTTGCCTCGTTCACTCATTATGGATCGGACAAGTTCGATGTCTGCTGGCTTGTCTACGTCGATCGCCGCCTCGGCAAATCTCAGAGGTATTAACCCTACCCTCACACCGGTCTTGTGGTTGATCCGCTTCAGGGCGGCGGCTTTTGTCAGCCAGCCTGTGAGGTATAACGCGCCGGTGAGAAGCCCGATTTCTGCAGCCATTATTGCGGGCTTCTTACGATTGTCCTCAAGACGCCGCCAGAATTCAACCAACGGTTCAGCGGCGCCAACCTTGAACCAGAACAAATTGGCGCCAGAAAATTCAAAATCACGAAATCGAACGAAGGTGCGTTTGGTGTCTGGATAGGCCACCCAATAGGTCTCACGCGTCACGCAGGCGGCCGCGGCGTCCATCTTGTCGCCATCGATTTGCCCGAGAAAGTCTTGGATTATTTCACCGTTCAGAAGCGCATGATCGCATGTCGTAACCAGAAGGCTGCTGCCCGCCGGGGCGGCTTTTAGCGCTTGATGGACCGTTCTGGATGGCGACCCAGCCGCCTCAACGAAGCGAATTGGCGGTCCGTCTTCGCCCCTGCCCTGCAACCGCTCACGCACGTCAGCCGGTGCGGAGATCTGTCGCTCAATGACACTGGTTACACCGCCAAGCGCGTCCAGGACGCGATCAATCATGGCTACGCCGCCGATATCAAGAAACGCTTTGTGCCCGCCCGAATACTCATCAAGCGGATCACCGGCATCGTTTCGCCGACCCGCCAGAACCAACGCACTCATCGGCATCATACTGGATGACATTAGGTGTCTTTCTTTATCGATTTCTCGCCCCAAAGAGCTCTGCCCCAGTTGGTCGCGCGGGCGACAAGAAGCGTCATTTACTCTGTTGCGTATCGTTCATAGCTGCGAGATTCAATTGTCACGACGGTATTTTTGTCCGGATCCAGCTCTCTGATAGCCAGCTCCAGCCGCCAACGCCCGCCCTCAAGTTTGGACAGGGAAAACAGGTTATAGCGCGCAGGGCGATATTTCCCGCGGCCATAGGGATGCGACGCAGAGCCGCCGCCGATCACTGGCGCCAGTCCGGCAGGCGTTTCCACGGCGCCAAAAACCGGCGCGTGCGCATGCCCATGCAGAACCAGATCAACGCCTGTCTCGGCAATCATCTGGCGCAGCTTTTTCCTGTCGCCGAGAGCTTTGCGCGCCGGCTCCACACCCTCATTAACCGGATGATGTAGCACCAAAACCTGAAATCGGCCGCGCGTATCGTTGAGCATTTGTCTGATACGCGCGATCTGGTCGTCGCCTAGCCTGCCGCAAGCCAGCCCGGGCGCCGTGGTAGGCGCGCTGTTGGCGATGATAAACGCAATGTCTTCGGCGCCAGCAAACTGTCGCAGGTACGGAAAACCATCAAACCCTGCTGGCTCGCATTCGGCGCCTTGGGCCGCGCGGACGCCGACCATATAAGGAGATAGAAGCCCCAATGTTCGCCGCCAGTCTGTCCTCACATAGGTATCATGATTTCCCGGCGCAAACACCGTGGGGGTTGCCTCAAAACGGTCATCCAGCCAGCGGCGCGCATCCTCGAATTCCTCTGGCAGAGCTATGTTGACGAGGTCGCCTGAAATAACCGCCGCCTGACAGCTTTGCGCCGCCAGATCCGCCGCCAGCGCGTCACTCGCCTCCTGCTTGTGGAGATCTGCCCGCCGACGGCTCCAAGACAGATAGCCAAGCACCCGCTTGTTGGCCAAATCTCTGAGCCTCGGCTTTACCCGGATGGGCAAGTGTATATCCGTCATGTGGCCAAATTTGATATTCACTGCATCCCTACTTTTTCAATTATTTTAGTTGGCTGCGTTACTAGCATAGCGCGGGCTTTATCATATATATGGCGCTTATCAGATAGCCCCAGCCTTAGATACGCCTATCTAAATATATGCGGCAAAACAACAAAACCGGATTTGCGCCTTAGCGGTCAGCCCAGCAGAGTAGAATAGTTTATGACCTCCGTCGGACTTATCATAAATGACAAAAGCAATCGCAGTGCGGCGGTCATCGATGATCTATTGCATGTCGCGCATAGCAACGATTCGGTTCGCTCCGAAGTCCTCGATGGCATTGATGGGCTGGGCAACGCGCTCTCCAGCATGAACGCCAGCAATGTCGATACTCTGATTATCGCCGGCGGCGACGGCACATTGCAGGCGACCTTTACCGATATGATCAACAATCAGCGGTTTGATCTCCCCCCCCATTATGTCGCCCTGCCCTGCGGCATGACCAACGTCATCGCCAAAGATTGTGGCCTTAAAGGCGCGCCGGCAAAATCTCTCGACAATTTTTTATGGCGTCGCCAGAAGGGTGAAGTCACGCCATTGTGCCGTCCGCTTTTGAGTGTCAGCCTAGGCCAGCAAGACCCCATCCACGGGTTTGTTCTGGGCGCAGGCGCGTTTCACTCCGCTGTTAAATTCAGCCGCTCAGACATTCAATCCAAAGGCGCCAAACGATCGCTTGCACTGGTCCTTAGCGTCCTCAGTTACATCATGAAAGTCGCAACCGATCCGAACAATACATTCGATCCAGTCGATCTCAAATTCCTCGACGGCGCGCCCGCCGACATATCGGGCGATGATGTGCGCAGTTTGTTTATGGCGACGACCCTTTCGAAACTCGGTTCCGGGATTTTTCCGTTCTGGGGCGACGGGCCCGGCGCCATGGCGGCGACGCTTATCGATCATCCGATCCAAAAGGTTATAAGTGCGGCGTTGCCCGCGCTGCGCGGAAAAGAGCGGCCATGGTTTAAAGAATACGGCTATCGAAGCTGGCGTTCCGACCAGATGACGCTGAATATCGACGGGCCTTTCGTTTTCGACGGTGAAATTTTTCATGCCGACAAAGCACTACCAACCAGGCTCGAGACAACGCATAATGTTAAATTTCTAAGTTAGGACCCCCGCTTTGCCGAATAGCAGCGATCATGAGCGGTCTTTATTCATGAACCAGATTCTGGCCAGACCTTGTTCAGAGGTGGTCGGCCTCCTCGCCCACTGGCTGCAGGATAAGTTTCCTGATTCGGCAATATTACTCTACGGCTCCGGCAACAGCGTCTTAAGCAAAGCCGATCCCAGCGAAATCTTGTTCGATTTCTATGTGATCGTCCCTTCCTATCGTAAAGCCTATGGGTCCAGGCTGATGGCGTTTTTGAATTACTGCATTCCGCCAAATGTTTTTTATCTGGAAGAAAAGTTTGGCGACAAAAAGCTGCGCGCAAAATATGCGATTTTGTCGACCGCACATTTTGAAAAACTGGTCAGCAAAAAAACCTTCCACTCTTATTTCTGGGCGCGCTTTGCACAGCCAAGCGTTATAGTCGCCGCCCCGGACGACATCCGAGAGCGCCTCGGGCAATCTGTTGAAACGGCGGTCGATACCTTTGTCAGCCGCGCCGCGCCGCTTGTCGGGGATGGCGCTTCGGTCAGCCAAATCTGGCGCCAGGGGCTAGCCCACTCCTACAAGGCGGAGCTGCGCGCCGAGCAGCCGGGGCGCGTTGACGACTTGCTTGAAAGCTATGGCAACTGGCCGGACCGGGTCACCAACCTTGAAGGCTCCTCCAAAGTCCGGCCGGGCGGCGCATGGCAAAGCCGTCTCACATGGCGGTTGCGCGCTGTTCAGGGGGCGTTTTTATCAGTTATTCGGCTACTCAAAGGCGCAATGACGTTTCAAGGCGGGGTTGATTATATTGCCTGGAAAATCAGCCGCCATGCCGGCTTCACGCTACCGGTTAAAAACTGGGAACGGCGCTTTCCAATTCTCGGCGCGCCATTTCTCGGCGCCCGATATTACCGGTTGAAGCGCGAGTTGACGTTACGCAGCAACCATCCCGAATAAACCACACATGAGCCCGACTAAGAATCAGCTTCCACAAGACATTTCCTTACTCATTGCCTACCAATCTCCTAGCGAGTCACTGTAACAGCGCCTCATGAGATTGAGGGTTATCAGAGTCGCCGCTTGTTTCGCGGGCGTTTTGGGTATTGTCAGTGCCTGTAGCGTCGCAAATGCTCAATCACTTTACCCAGAGCCGCCAGCAGCCAAAACTGCGGGCCCCGCTGGCGAGACGGTCAGATATGCCATCACGGCGGCGCTGGCGCACAATCCCGAAATCGAAGTGGCGCGATCACGCTCGCAAGCCGCCAGTGCAGACAGGCTACGCTCAGTCGGCCGTTTCCTCCCCAATATTGAGGCCTCCGTTTCCTACGCCGATGACAGCTTGCGAAGTTCCGCCCTGGGCACGCTCGAAGATCGCGACGGGACAACCCTTGGTATTACCGCATCACAGCCGATCTTTCAGGGCCTTTCAGCGCTTAACGGATTTCGCGCATCCCGTGCGCGGCTGTCTCAGTCTAAATACTTGTTGATGAGCGCGCATGAACAAGTGGCTCTTTCTGCATCGCAAGCCCATTCAGGCGTAACTCTTGCGCGCGAGATTGTCGCGCATCGCCAAGCAAACCTGAAACTCGTCAACCGGCAATTTGAAATCACCGAGCGGCGACGCAAAGCCGGCGCCCAAAGCCGCACCGGGGTCGAGCAGGCAAAGATGCGCCGGGCCCAGGCACAAGTTGACCTCGGCCGAGCGCGCGCATTCGTCGCTGATCGCGAGGCCGCATACGCCCGCATCGTCGGCCATGAACCGCCACAAGACATGATCATCGATCCGGCAACGGAAGATTTTGGCCTCGACACGCGCGAGACAGCATTAGCGGCAGCGCTCGCCAACAACCCCAATCTCAATGCAGCGCGGGCCGGCGTCAAAGCCGCCAAACATGCCAAGAATGCCGCCAAAGGCGACTTTGCGCCAAAGCTCGCGCTTGAGGGCACATATTTCAGGCGTTATGGCGATGGCGTCTCACCCGACGATGAGGAAGAATACCAAGTTGTCGCGCGCGTTCGCCTGCCGATTTTTGCGCAGGGCAGGAATTACGCTGGCCTCAAATCAGCAGGCGCCGCCGCCGCAGAAAGTAATGCGCAACTACGCGGAACTCGACTTTTTGTTGAAGAAACGATTGCACGAAGCTGGCGCCAGCTGGGGGACGCCGAGGCGCGCCGAATTGCGGCGGCGCACGCTATTGACGCTGCAACGGCGTCAGTCAAAGGCCTGCAAATTGAGTATGAAACCGGCCGGCGAACAGTGATCGACGTGCTCAATGGGCAACGCGATCTGGTGATTGCAATGATCAGCCTTTCCCAGGCTGAGCATGACTATCGGATTATTCAATATGAGTTAGCCGCTACTACCGGCCGACTCCTCATGCCTAGCGATGAATAAATCTGCGGGCCATTCGCCCCAAAGGGGTCGTGTAATTAGATGATCTGCTCGACATCAGTGAACGTGATCGTCGATCCATCGTCCAATGTAATAAACCCATCGGCATTGTCGCTGAGTTCAATACTATCCTCGCTGCTTGAGATGATCGAACCTTGCGTAAGGTCTATAGTCCAATCAACGCCAAATTCGCCGAGCGAAGCGAGGCCATCGCTAAACTGGATCACATCCGTCCAGGCGCCGCCGCCAGCATTAAATTGATCTGAACCGTCACCCATTTCGTAGACAAAGACATCCGTACCCTCACCGCCGTTTATGCGGTCGTTGCCGGCGCCGCCGATAATCGTGTCATCGCCGGCTGAGCCGGTGACCCGATCATTGCCCGCCCCGGCGTCAATCACCTCGATGCCGTCGAGATCAGTGCGCGAGAAGTTCAGCGTGTTGTTGCCCGCCGTGCCGACAATCGCGACATTGTCAAAGCCGCCGGACGAAATTGTTTCGACCCAGTTGCTAAAATTGTTGAGACCAATTGCTGTATCATCAGCACCGGCAAGGATTTGATCATCTCCGCGGCCGCCAATTACGCGATCAAAGCCCTGATTATCTCCGGCAACAACAAAGGTGTCGTCGCCCGAACCGCCATATAGCCGATCATTGCCTTCACCACCGATGATAATGTCGTCGCCGCCGCGACCACTAATGATGTCATTGCCGGCAAGCCCGTCAATAACATCATCGTTGTTTGTTCCCCTTAGTCGGTCGTTGCCAGGCGTGCCAATGATCGGCGGCGGACCTTCATCTACGTCGGTAACCGTGACAGTAAAAGTTTCGCTGGCGCTTTCACCGTGTTCGTCAGTCGCCGTGACGAGCACATCAACTTGTGGCTCACTCTCATAATCAAGCGCTTCACCTGACTTGAGCTTGAGCGCCAACCCCTCATCTGTTTCGACAACTTCGAAACGATCATCGCTAACATCAAATGTAATCGCGTCGCCTTCTGCATCAGACGCAATCAGGAGCGCTGCGATATCCCCATCAACGTTTTCGGTCACGGAGATGGCCCCAGCATCAAAAGCGCCCGGCTGTTGCAGCGCGGTCCCATCGATAAGTTGTGTGGCGCCACCCGTATCCGGCCCGCTCCATGTCAATTGCAGCGTTTGTTGTCCGCCATTTTCAAAATACCGGACTTCAATTTCGTGCGCGCCCTCGTCAAGATCGAGGGTAACGCTTCTAGTGCGCGTCCCGTGCAGACCATCATTATCGAGCACGGGGGCGCCATCAACAAAAAGTATACTGCCGTCGTCGCTGGCGAGGTTTATGGTGTAGGATCCGGCATCTTCTACAACCAGCTGGCCTTCATATTTTGCAGCGAAGTAGTTGTCGGGACCACCGTCCCAAAATTTCTCATTCCCGGTCATGTAATCCAGATTCACAACCACACCCGTAGCATCCGGGTCGGCGTCAAAGTCGACCTCATCCAAATTACGGATCGACCGGCCGACATCATAGTAGGACGCCGCCAGCCCTTCCGTACCCGCAACGGTTAATGTCGGGGCTGAATTGTCATCGGCAATGGCAATAGAGAAATCAACCGTATCACTCGCGCCGGCGGGGTCGAACACGGTGACGGAAACATCGACTGAAGATTCGCTCTCATGATCGATGCTCACGCCATCTTTCAACTTCAAAACCGGCGCTCCATCGACTTCGGCAACCTCAAACCGGTCATCATTGACTTCGAATGTATGCGTGTCGCCAACGTCAGGATCAGACACCGCCAACGTCGCCACTACCGCCCCAGACGTATCTTCAGAAATAGACAAGGCGTCGAGCGCCGGACCGCTGTACAACGAGGCGCCATCAATCAGTTCTGTGGCTCCATCCGTATCGGGTCCGCTCCAGCTCATCTGAAGCGTTTGCCGTCCGCCATTTTCAAAATACTGGACTTCAATTTCGTGCGCGCCTTCGTCAAGATCGAGGGTAACGCTTCTGGTGCGCGTCCCGTGGAGGCCATCATTATCGAGCACGGGGGCGCCATCAACAAAAAGCATGCTGCCGTCGTCACTTGCGAGATTGATGGTGTAGGACCCGGCCTCGCCAACAACCAGCTGACCTTCATATTTTGCCGCAAAATAATTGTCAGGACCACCGTCCCAGAATTTCTCATTACCAGTCATGTAATCGAGATTGGCGACAATAGCCGTCGCATCCGGGTCGGCGTCAAAATCGATCTCGTCCAAATTACGGATCGACCGGCCGACATCATAGTAGGATGCCGCCAACCCTTCACTGCCAGCCAGCTCAAGCGTCGGTGCGGTATTGACGTTTTCAACATTTACCGTCACGCTTTCACGATAAGCCTCGCCGCCGCTATCTGTGACTTCGATAGTGATGTTATGGGCGTCGGCATCTTCATATTCGAGTGCGATATCGTCTTTAAGTTTCAACTGATCGCCAACCACCTCGAAGGCGTCTGATGGATCGTCGACAATCACGAATGTCGCACTATCGCCGGCATCCGGGTCGGACGCGGTCAAAGTAGCAACAACGGCGCCCGGATCATTTTCAGATACAGTATCGTTGGAAAGCGACAGGTCCGTCGGCGCTTCATTGACGTCGCCGACCGTGATCGCGAACGTTGCATCGGTCGATAGCCCGCCGGCATCCGTCGCCGTCACGGTAACATCAATGCTGTCAGCCGCTTCATGGTCAAAGGCAACGCCGTCCTTCAACTTCAGCTGCCCGTCAACCACGTCGAAGCGGTCATCGGACACGGCATATGTGTGGCTGTCACCGGCGTCCACATCGCTGAGCGACAGATCGCCGATCACCGCGCCGGCGGCGTTCTCTCCAACGCTGGCGTTGGAAAGCGACAGATCGTCCGGCGCCTCGTTGACGTCGCCGACCGTGATCGCAAACGTCGCATCGGTGGAAAGCCCACCGGCATCCGTCGCCGTTACGGTGACATCTATGGCATCGGCCGTTTCATGGTCGAGCGCGACGCCGTCTTTCAACTTCAACTGGCCGTCCACCACTTCGAAGCGATCGTCGGACACCACAAATGTGTGGCTGTCGCC
>JAJFFY010000092.1 GCA_021776415.1 Hyphococcus sp. | reverse complement strand
TCCAACACCGTTCACGGCCTATTCCTTCAATCCTGGCGAGGCGGCGATTAATTTTATGGTTATTCCGCTATTTGCGTTTCTCGTGCCAGTACATAGCGTCGCAACGCTTATCTATATGTGGCTGATGATCGTGCGTAACGCACTCGGTCATACTGGTTATGAGCTGATGTCAAAGGGATGGACGCGCCATCCTGTGTTGGGACTATCTACAACCATCACCCATCACGACATGCATCATGAAAAAATGACCGGCAATTACGGGCTCTATTTCACCTGGTGGGACCGGCTGATGGGAACCGAGCACGGCGACTATTATGAGCGTTTCGACAAAGCGGTCGGCGCGGAGGCGCCGAGCCCCTCAAACGCACTGCCCGCGCAGTCCCTATAAGAAGGCTGCGCGGCGGCTCCCGGAAGATAAAATTTATTATTTCCTGTTTGGAATGGTTTTAGACCGGCCCGAAAGACGGCATGAAGGCAAGACTTAAAGCCAGCACCAGGATGATAATAAACACTCGCATCGGATCCCTCCTTAAGAGTGATTGCGGTGTGATTTTATCCTGAGTCGGAGCGTTGTGAATTGCTGGTGAAAACTAGATTTTATGCCTATTTTACGGGAACTTGCGACCGCCCATAGCAGAAAATTGCGCATAAAGAGCAAATCACTTCCTCCCTTGGCAAGGCTTTTAGCGCTCTTTCATTCATGACGTCGCGATTTGCTTTACGGCTTTCTCAAAAGCATCTACGTCTTTTAACGTCCGTGCCAGGATCATTGCGCCCTCAACCGTTGCTACGGCGCCATGGGCCCGGCCTAGCGCACCAGCGGCGCCGACATTGGCCATGCGCGCATAGACCTTTGTCAGCCACTCAATATTTTTTTCGAAAAAGATTTTCGTCTCGCGCGCCACCTCGTCCGGCAGCGCCGCCACTTCCGCCCCCAACATTCCGCAAAGACACATTTTACGCTGTTTGACGACCGCATAACGGCAAGCTTCAATATAGCGCTCGATCTGTTTTTTCGGCGTTATCGCCGCCGCCTCCGGGGCACCAAGCGCTAACAGGAACTTCTCCGTATAAGCGCGCGCGACCACCGCGCCGAGATCGCCCTTGGTGGGAAAATGATAATGGACGCTGGCGCTCTTTACCCCGACCGCATCGGCAATCTCGCGAAAGCTGAACCCGTTATAGCCGCGCTCGCGGATCATGGATTCCGCAGTCTCTATAATCTCTTCCAGTTTCGACATCGCCGCAGGCCTCACCATCTTGTGATGGTTTTTCGGTTACCTATCCACAGATAGGGATTGATCGGCAATTTGTCTACCGCTAGATAGTTTATCTACCTATTGATAGGTAGTGTCATAAAGCAAAAGGGTACTGAATATGTCAAATTTATCGAAAAAAAGGGCGCTGATTGTCGGCGGCTCGTCTGGAATGGGCAAAGCGACCGCGTTGCGGCTCGCAAAACGCGGGGTCGATCTTATCCTCGTCGCCCGCGACGCCGAAAAGCTCCGCGCTACAAAACAAGACGTGTGCAACATATCCGATGTTGATGTGAAAACGGCCTCGGTCGATCTTTACGACGAGGCTGCGGTCGACGCCTTCATTGCACGCATTAATGATGATCGCGAACCGATCGACTATCTCGTCAACGCCGCCGGATATTTTGCACCGACGCCATTTTTTGAACACGGTAAAGACACTTACGATCAGTATAACGACCTCAACAAAAGCCTGTTCTTCATCACCCAGGCCGTCGCGCAAAATATGCGCGCCCATGGCGGCGGCTCGATTGTCTCGATCGGATCAATGTGGGCGAAACAGGCGATCAAAGCAACGCCGTCATCGGCCTATTCCATGGCCAAGGCCGGCATCCACTCGCTGACCCAAACGCTGGCGCTGGAGCTTGCTGATTTCAACATTCGCGTAAACGCAATCTCGCCGGCCGTCGTCGTCACGCCGATATTCGGCTCGTTCATTGATAAGGACAAAATCGAGGAAACCCTGACGGAAAACTTCGACAGCTTCCACCCCATCGGCCGCGTCGGGCGCGTCGAAGACATTGCTGCGGCGATAGAGTTTCTGCTCTCCGATAACGCCAGCTGGATCACCGGAACGATCATGGACGTAGATGGCGGCGTTATGGCCGGACGGAACTAACGCCGGTAAGCGATTAGTGATGTTGGTCTGCATCCTATCCTTCGTGACGCCTTGACGGCTATCGCCGTCAAGGCTCCTCAGGATGAGGTTTTTTACTTTAAAACTACAACTTCCTCATCCTGAGGAGCAGACCGAAGGTCTGCGTCGCGAAGGGTAAGCGACATGCGCAAGCACCACTACAAATCAAGCCAATATCTTCCGTACCCGCCCCATCGCCATCAACGGGAAATAGTGGCGATAAAGATTATAATTGATCATGAAGGCTCGTGACAGCTCCGGGCCTTGTTTGAGGCGCTCAGTCAGCAACGGATCGCCGAGCTTGATGGTCGCGCCGACACCGTATCCCGGAAAGCCCGTGCCGGTATATTCCGGCTCCAGCCAGGTTCCGTCTTTCTGGCGCTCCATCAAAAACGCGACGCCGCGCTCAATCGCCTCTCGGTCTTCGCGCCGGTTCGCCGCCGCCAGGCCCATCAGCGCCCATGCGGTTTGCGAGGCTGTTGTCGGCCCGCGCCCGGCCATATCCGGGTCCATGTAAGACGCGCAACTCTCGCCCCAGCCGCCATCTTGTTGTTGCTTGGAGATCAGCCAGTCGCAGGCGCGCGCGACATAGCCTTGCGTCATATCCTCGCCAATCGCCTCCAGCGCCGGCAACACCGCGCCGGTCCCATAAATATAATTGACGCCCCAACGCCCGAACCAGGAGCCATCCGCTTCCTGCTCGGCTTTCATATAATCCATCGCCCGTTTGACATTCGGGTGATCGGTGCGAAAGCCGAGCTTGCCAAACGCCTCGACGATATGCGCGGTAACATCCACCGAGGGCGGATCAAGCGCCTCGCCAAAATCACAAAACGGAATGCGCGTCAGATAGGTCTTGTCATTGTCCTTGTCGAACGCGCCCCAGCCGCCACCCTTGCACTGCATCGCCAAGAGCCAGTTGAGCCCGCGCTCAATCGCCTTATCGACGCCTTTGGCTTTCCACTTTGGGTCGTCGCGAAACTGCGACAGCACAATCAGCGCCACCGCCGTGTCATCTGTATCAGGATAAAAGTAATTCTTATATTCAAACGCCCAGCCGCCGGGCTCCACATGAGGGACTTTGACCTGCCAGTCGCCGGGTTTTAGAACCTGCTGATCCAGTACCCAGTCGACCGCTTTTTCGACGCCTTCGGAATTGGCCTCATTCAGCCCGCAATCATCAAAGGCAAGCAGCGCCAGCAGCGTATCCCAGACCGGGCTGGTCGACGCCTGGATCCATGTCGCCTCGCCGACATCAACGCGCCAGCGCGGATCATCGAGAGCGCCGAGCGCTGCGGCGACGTTGGGGTGGTCATGGGCGTAGCCTTCATTATAGAGCGCCATCATCGAATAGACCCAGGGCGGCTGGATCCCGCCCCAGACCCCGTCGGCGTCCTGATGCTGGATGATCCATTCGAGCGCACGCTTCACTGCGCCCCTGCGCAATGGCGTGACCCCCGCCGACTGGCCCCAATGCAGCGCCCGATCAATCCATAAAAATACTTTATCAATGATATCGGCGCCGGGTTTGGCCGGGTAGGAATAATCGAAATTGCTGCGGCCTTTAGGGAACAACTCATCAAGGCGATTTTCCGGCGGAAAGGGTCGCGATGGCCGGCGCGCGGAGAGCACCGCAATCGGCATCAGCGTCGCGCGGGCCCATTGTGCAAAATTATAAATCGAAAATGGAAACCAGTTTGGAAGATAAATCACTTCCGGCGGCAGGTTCGGCGTTTTCTCCCACGGATATTCGCCGATCAGCGCCAGCCAGTAACGCGTGAAAACACGAATATTTTTCAAGCCCCCCTTCGACATGATCCAGGCATGCGCCTTTTTAATCGTCGGATCATCCGCCGGCGTTCCCATGGAGCGCAGCGCCGCATAGACCTCCACCGTGGTGTTGATGTCGCCGGCGGGTGCGTCATGATAGATCTGCCAGGCGCCGTCCTCGCGCTGAGACTGCTTCAACGATGCCGCAAGGCGCAGACGAAGATGGTGTTCTTCCAGACCGACAAACCACAGCGCCAAAATCCACTGCGCCTCCATGCAAGGGTTGGACTCCAGCCGCCCGACCCAATAGCCCTGCGGTTTCTGGTCCGCGGCCAGCCATTGCGCCGCCGCATCAATCGAGCCGCCAAGCTGGCGGTCGAAATTCGAGTTGGCGTTATTTTCTTCGTCAAACATGGTCTTATCTCCCGGAGCCTCGCGTTTTAGCCCAGCCGCGCGCGCCAAGCTAGATGGTGAGGGCCCCGCAGGGCGCCGTCCATAGCAACCACCCGGCTTGGGATAGCCTGAGGGAGGGATCTGGGTCGGCATTCCGTCGTCGCAGCTAGCGGCGGGCGCCCAAAACTGTCTATTACCGTAACCACAAATCCACCGCCAAGGGGGAAGACCATGAAACCGGAAATCATCACGTTTTTTGACGAGACCACATTTACCGCCAGCCATCTGGCGGTTGATTGTCAAACAAACACAGCCGCGATTATCGATTCCGTGCTCGACTACGACCAGGCCAGCGGCAGAACCAGCACCACATCCGCCGACAGAATTATCGAGGCGATTACCGAACGCGGGCTCAAACTTGCATGGATACTAGAGACCCATGTGCATGCGGATCACTTATCCGCCGCGCCTTACCTGAAAGAAAAACTTGGCGGCAAGGTTGGAATTAGTGATCAGGTTCCGCTCATTCAAAAAACCTTCGGTGAAATCTTCAACGCCGAGCAAGATTTTTGCCGCGATGGCCGCCAGTTCGACCTGCTGTTCGCCGATGGAGAAACATTCAAGATCGGCGATATGGATGCGCGGGTTTTGCATACGCCCGGACATACGCCGGCCTGCGTCACCTATGTGATCGGCGACGCCGCCTTTGTCGGCGACACCTTGTTTATGCCGGACTACGGCACCGCGCGATGCGACTTCCCCGGCGGCGATGCGCGCGGGCTTTACCGGTCGATTCAAAAAATCCTCGCTTTGCCCGATGCGACCCGCATCTTCACCTGCCATGACTATAAGGCGCCGGGGCGGGACAAATTTGCCTGGCAATCGACCGTCGCCGAGCAGCGTTCGGGCAATCTGCATATTGGCGGCGATGTCAGCGAGGACGAGTTTGTTAAGATGCGCGAAAAGCGCGATGCACTGCTGTCCATGCCGCGGCTGATCTTGCCTGCGGTACAGGTTAATATGCGTGCCGGGCATTTTCCGCCGCCTGAAGATAATGGCGTAAGCTACTTGAAAATACCCATAAATACGCTTTGATCGGGCTATGGGCCTCGATAATTTCTACGCAACGTTAAAGCGCCGTTTTGACGGCGCCCGGACCAAGCCGTTCTTAACCTTACCGGGCGCCCAGCTGAGCTATGGCGAGGTTGACGCGCGCGCTGCCCGCATCGCCGGGGCGTTAATTGAGGCCGGTGCGCGGCCCGGCGACCGCATTGTCGTACAGGTCGAAAAATCGCCTGACAACGTCGCGCTCTACCTTGCCGCCCTGCGCGCGGGCCTCATCTATGTGCCGTTGAACACCGCCTATACGCCTGCGGAAGTTGCCTATTTCCTGAATGACGCCGAGCCGTCGGTGTTTATCTGCGATCCGCAAAACCATGACGGGCTGGCGCCGATTGCAAAATCCGCCGGCGTTCAAACCATCTTCACACTCGCCGCCGATGGCGACGGCACATTGAACAACGCCGCGCAAACCACCGCGCCGTTCGACCACATTCAGCCGCGCCATGAAGATGACCTTGCCTCGATCCTCTACACTTCCGGCACCACCGGCCGCTCAAAAGGCGCGATGCTCAGCCATGGCAATTTAACCTCCAACGCAATCACGTTGAACACGCTGTGGGGGATCACGCCCGGAGATGTGCTGATCCATGCGCTGCCGATCTTTCACATTCACGGATTGTTTGTCGCGCTGCATACGGCGATGTTGTCGGCCTGCGAAATTATCTTCTCGTCGAAGTTTGATGTTGCAGAAATCCGCCGCCAACTGCCGCGCGCCAGCATGATGATGGGGGTGCCGACCTTCTATACCCGCCTCCTCGCCGAAGGTGATTTCGGCAAAGATGAGACCGCGCATATGCGCCTGTTTATCTCCGGATCCGCGCCGCTGACGGATGAGACATTTAACGCATTCGAGGCGCGCACAGGCCATCGGATTTTGGAGCGCTACGGCATGTCCGAAGCCGGCATGATCGCCTCCAACCCGCTCGACGGGACGCGCCTTGCCGGCACGGTTGGGTTCGCCCTGCCCGGCGTTTCGCTGCGCATCGCCAATGACGCCGGGGCTGCCCTGCCGCCCGGTGAGCCGGGTATCGTCGAGGTCAAAGGTCCTAATATTTTCAAGGGCTACTGGCGCATGCCTCAGAAAACAAAACAAGAGTTTCGCAGCGATGGTTTCTTCATAACCGGCGATATTGGCGCGCTCGACGAGGGCGGCCGCCTTACCCTTATCGGCCGCGCCAAGGACCTCATCATCGCCGGCGGCTACAACATCTATCCGAAGGAAATCGAGGCCGCGCTCGACGCGGTTTCGGGTGTTCACGAGAGCGCCGTCATCGGCCTTCCCCACGCCGATATGGGCGAGGGCGTGGCCGCGGTTTTGGTCGCCAAAGAGGGCCCGGTCGATGATAAAACCATCGACACGGCGCTGGCGGCGCTGGCCAAATTCAAGCGCCCGAGAAAGCTGTTCTGGGTCGAGGCCCTGCCGCGCAACGCTATGGGCAAAGTCCAAAAACAGGTGTTACGGGAAACCTATAAAGACGCATTTTGTGAGCGCTAACCCGCTGTCTTCAATTCAGACTTTGCGGCGACAGCGCTTTTAGTTTGTCAGGATTGCGAACGACATAAATCGCGGCGATGCGGTCTTTGCAGACATCAATGCTGACGGTTTGATCGAGCGCGCCATTCACAAATAACAACAATCCCGGCATGCCGTTCAACGTCGTCGGCTGCAAGCTGAATTCCTCACCGCGCGCGGCGCCCTTTCGCACCACTCCGGTGAAGAACCGCGCGACATTCTTATCTCCAAAGATTGGATGCAGCGCCGAGAGCTTCACGCCACCGCCATCAGAATAAGCCACAACGTCATCGGTCAGCAACGACTGCAGCCGCGCCGCATCGCCGCTCGCCGCCGCTTCAATGAAGCGTTGCAATAGCGCGCGATGCTGAGGCGGCGAAGACGACCGGCCGGCGCGCTCCTGGCGCACGGCTTTGCGGGCGCGCGCCGCCAATTGACGGCATGCGGCTTCAGATTTGCCGAGCGCGGCGGCGATCTCCGCAAAAGGCGTGTCGAATACATCATGCAGCAAAAACGCCGCGCGCTCCGGCCCCGACAGGCGTTCGAGGGTTAGCAAAAGCGCAAATGAGAGATCTTCGGCCAGCTCCAGCGCCGTATGCGGCGACAGCGCATCGGCATCCGGCGCCGGCTCCGGCAACCATGGTCCGACATAGACCTCGCGCTTGGCGCGCGCTGATTTCAACCGGTCAAGACATAGCCGCGTCACGACGGTGACTAAAAATGCCTCGGTCGAGCGGATATCCGAGCGCTCATTGCCGGCATAGCGCAGATAGGCGTCCTGCAACACGTCTTCGGCGTCGGCGATAGAGCCGAGCATGCGATAGGCAAGCCCCATCAACCGGCCGCGATGGGCGGCGATAGGATCGTCGGTGGTTTTGTCCGTCGTCACGCCGCCTCTTTTACAACATCCACAGGCGCGTCGTCGATACGCACCCGGCTACAGGTTTTGGCGTAGCCGAGCGCAAGCTTGACTATCGGGTAGACCCGCCCGATCTGGACTGCGAGGGCCAGATCAATAACGCCGGCATCACCCCATTGTTCGCGGACCACGTCGCGAACCTCATCAGCGTAGGGTGCGCGGCGCACCACTGCATCGGCAAACTGAAACGCCAGCGCCGTATCGGCGTTCATCGCCGCGCGGTCGCGTTTCAACACCGCTTCAATCTGTGCGGGGTCAACGCCGGCCTCGCGCGCCATGTTGACAGCGATCTGCACGCAGGGCCCGCAATCTTCGGCAACCGCGCCAACAAGTTTCGCGGCGAAGAGCGCGTCTTTCGGCGCCGCCTCGCAATGTTTGGAGAGCTCGGTCAGCTTGGCGAATTTGAAAAACGCCGACGGTGAGACCTTCAGCATATGGCGCATATAAGAAACATCGTATTCATAGCGATCAGAAAAGCTTTTAAGAGCGCGTTCGGCAAAAAATCTAAGCATTGAATTCTCCTTTAGCGGGCAATGCAACCCAGAGCGACAGCGCCGCCGGCGCGACAATGCCGGTCCACTCGATGATGACGTAATGGGCATGACCGCCCAGCAATCCGGCGACGTGAATGAGCCCGTGGCCGAATAAGAACGCCGCGCCGGTAAGCGCCGCCGGCCAGTAACGCGGGCGCCATGCGCGGGCGGCAAGACCCGCCCCGGCGACAAGAAATGCAACTCCGATATCGGCGACAAAATGAAAATTATAAGGACCGGTATCGCTGGCGCCCGGCGCCGTCAGATACCATTGCTTGCCGGCGATGAGCATGAACAGCCCGTTGCCGATCGCCATCGCCGCCAGCAGTCCGGAAATCCATCGTTTGATCATTTGATCCTCCTGTCAGGCCCTAGACGAGACAGGAGGATCGATTGTGACAAGGGGCTGGAAAATCTATTTACGACGCAATGGCGCGCATCATGTCAGCTGAAAAACTGATCGATGCGCAACAGCATATTTGGAAGAATCTGTGTGCGGCCCAAAGGTGAGCAGTAGATCCGGAAGAAATTGCGACGACAGACGCCAACAATATGATCTTCATCAGCGCACTCTAAAAATGCGTGCGTCATAAAATGGACAGCTTTCACCGACCGCCCGGATCACAGACAGTCACGTTTTCGTGGCTTCCTGAAATCACGGCCTGAGCGCGAATCCGTGAAAATCGGTGATTGGACTTATGGGGACCATCATGTTTTTTGGAACCATGAAAAAGGAGATACTACGATGGCGATCGACACAATGGAAACCAACGGCGCATATAATGACGACGTCGACGCCAATGATATCACCTTTCGCATTCTTGCTTCATCTTTGGGCGGAGCGATCGTGATGATCGCTTGTCCTGTTATGTATGGCAAACCTCTAGGCAGGACCTGGGACGGTCGCAGCGCACGATTGAAGCCCATTACTTTATTCGTCAGACCTTCGCTCTTATGCGCCACACTGCAGGAAACATGACATGGAAAATCTCTCTATTGTGGAATGGATGCTGTCCGGCTTCATTGGCCTAATGGTGATTCTCGCAATTTCATGTGTTACAACATACGTTATCAGGCGCCACTAGGCTGGAACGAGTGATCGAAACTCAATGTCAGCAAGTCAAGCCGTTGGGACGCCGCCTTAATCACGATGCAACACGATGATATCCTCGCCGCCATAGCGGGTGCGCGCGGTCTCTTGAAACCCGCATTTCTCAGCGACGCGGATCGAGGCGGTGTTGGGCGGATCAATGATGCACGACATCCGCGCGCCGCCAAAATGATCGTCGCCCCAGCGCACAGCCGCCTGTGCCGCTTCCGTCGCATAGCCCTTGCCAAAGCCCGCCGGCGCCAGCACCCAGCCGATTTCCGGCTCACCATTGAGCGATGGCGTGATCGGGCGTTTGTAATCGACAAAACCAACCTCGCCGATGAGCGCGCCGGAGTGCTTTTCTTCAACCACCCAATAGCCATATCCCATCACCGACCAGTGGCCGATCATCTTCAGGAACGTCGTCCATGATTGTTCTTCGCTCTTGGGCTTGCCGCCGATGAAGCGGGTCACCTCCGCATCGGCCCACATCGCGCGAAAGAAAGGATAGTCATCGCCGGAAAATGCGCGCATGCGCAAGCGCTCGGTCTCAAGAATCGGGACAGGCTCCACCATGGTTATTTCTTTTCCAGTTTCGCCTCAGCGATATAAATATCGATCTGCGCGCGCAACACTTCCAGCGGTAAGCCGCCGCCATTCAACACCGCATCGTGAAACGCGCGAATGTCGAAATCGTCGCCAAGCTCTTTCTCCGCTTTGGCGCGCAGCTCCCATAGCGTCAGCTCACCCATCTTATAGGCCAGCGCCTGACCCGGCCATGCGATATAGCGGTCAACCTCTGTATTGACGTTGTGCAGCGACAGCGCGGTGTTGGAAGCGAGATAGTCGACCGCCTGATCGCGGGTCCAGCCTTTGGCGTGAAGCCCGGTATCGATCACCAGCCGCGCCGCGCGCCACATCTCCCAGGTCAGTCGCCCGAAATTATCATAGGGCGTTTGATAAACCCCCATCTCGACGCCGAGCTTTTCCGAATAAAGCCCCCAACCCTCGCCAAACGCATGGGGGTAGAAGTCTTTTCGAAAGTCCGGCGCGTTTTCAATCTCCAGTGACAAAGCGCTTTGCAGATGATGGCCCGGAACCGCCTCGTGCAGCGCCATCGCCGCTAACTGATAGAGCGGGCGTTTTTCATGATTGTAGGTATTGACCCAGAACTGCCCGCCGCGGTCGGCGTCTTTGGCGGCGCCGATATAACGCGCGGTGGTGTAGTTCGGCGCAATCTCCGCCGGCACCGGCTCGACCGAATAGGGCTGACGCGGCAGCTTGCCGAAATAGGCAGGCAGGCGCCCGTCAATATCTTTCGCTATCCACGCCGCGCGCTCGAGCAGGGCCTCTGGCGATTGCGCATAAAATTGTTTATCCGTCCGCAGAAATTCCAAGAACTCTGCAAAACTCCCGTCAAAGCCGGTCTCTTCAATGACCTCCGCCATTTCCGTGCGAATGCGCGCAACCTCTTTGAGGCCGAGCTTGTGAATTTCCTCCGCCGTTGCGTCATCGAGCGATGTATAAAAGCGCACCCGTGCGGTGTAATAGGCCTCGCCATTCGGCAAATCATAAGCGCCGAGCGTTTCGCGCGCGCCCGGCAGATATTCATCCTTCATGAAGGCATAGAGCCGCGCAAAAGCCGGGATCACCTGCCGATTGAGGATTTCTTCCCCTTCCTTGCGCAACGCCTTCTGGCGGCGCTTAGAAATCGCGTCCGGCATCGTCTGAAACGGCGCGAAGTAAGGATGCTCCGCTGCGTTGTCTTTTATCTGTGCGGCAAAAGACGGCAGAATCTTCGGCAGAATTTCTTTTGGCTGGGTAAAGCCGTCGGCCAGCCCCTGGCGCATATTTTCAATATTCTGATCGATATAGGCGGGGAAACCAGCGAGACGTTTTAGATAGTTATCGTAATCCATCTCTGTACGGAACGGCGTTGAGCTGACAACATAGCCAAAATTGGTGTGAAACCCGGTATCGGCCAAAAACGGGATGCGCCAGCTGTCAAACGCCGCCAGCGTGATGTCGTGCTTTAAAATAAAGCCCAGCAGCTCGGCGTTGAGCCGGTCATCGGCGCCGAGCGCAGCCATGTCGATCGCTTCAAGCCGGGCGGCAAAAGTGGTTGCCTGTCCGGCACGGCGTTCATGGTCCCCAGGCGCTACGGCCGGCATGCGGTCATTATAATCGGCATTGCCCGACCCGGTCGCCGACAACGGATGCTCGACCATCTCATTGGCCCAATATTCATCGATCAGCGCGCCCAGATCGTCAGCCGGCGCGGCCTGGGCGGCTGGCGCAATAAATAGAAAAATGACAACAACAACTCTCAGCATCGACCGTCTCCTGCTGTTTTCAGGCAGCTTCCCATAGCTCAGAATGAACTTTGCGGCAAAATAGCACGAAGCGCCCGAAAGGAAAGCGCCGCTTTTCAAGCGATATGGCAAGTGATTAGCGTTGGGTGGGCGGAATCACCACTTCCATCCGTATACATATTTTTAATAGTTGGTCAAAACGAACTCGTTCATGAGCGCAGCTGGTGACATCCTCGACGTCGAGGTTACAGCCACGGCCTTCGCCGCTAATCTACCAGATTTAGCGTCTTCCTCAACATGGCGCCGCACGAAGGTCGAGCCGCTTGATCAGTACAACGCGCCTCGCTTAACGTACGCCTCTGTCGACTTTCCAACCCGACTGAACGACCCCAGAGTCAGTTGAATAGGTCCATTCAATTTCTTCAAAACTGATAGAAATTTCTTCGACTGCTTCGCCGTCTGCGATCGATCCGGTGACAGAGCTTATTTGTGCATTCTTTAGCTCGAGAGAATAATAGGCGGCTCCGCCGGGCGCCCGCGTAAACTGGATCTCTACTTTTGGAAAAGTGCGCCCTTGAGTTATGGCTTCGCGCAGTTTCGGGCTCGACATGTCAAACGGCTTCGTAACGACAATATCGCCGACTTGTGCAGAAGCGCGCCGTCGGACCGAGCCCGTAGCGCCGGAGGGTTTGACGATAGACTCATTCATGCTGAGAACGTCAATCCAGTCCCGATGAGCACCGTCGCTCGACTCGCCCTTGATGTCGCCAATCTTAATATATCCCGCCGCCAGCGCCGGCGCGGCGAATGCCAATGTGGCGGCAAACGCCGCCGCGAAAATCGTTTTCCTGACTGTCATTATATATCTCCCTTCTGATTTGCCACCGCCGACACTCTATTTTTTAGCGGCCAGCTTGGCTTCCAGCGCCGCAAGCTCTGCCTTACAACGCTCCATTTCCTCGATCGCCCGCGCGATTTGTTCCGCAACATAGTTCCGGTTCTTCATGATTTGGCGCATCTTTTCTTCGACCGCGCGCGCATCCGATCCATCCTGATCGGTCCATGCATGATTATTGTCGCGCAACCAGTCACGCAGGGCTTTGCCTTCCGTGCGCCCATGGGCGTAAGTGTCCGGCGTTAATTCGCTCTGGCGAATAGCGGCAACGCCATAAGCAACCTGGAGCGACTTCAACAACACATCATAAAGCGGCCCGCCGACACGGCCTTTGGCTGTCCCCCCGGTCAGGAGCCGCGTCGCTTGCACCCCGGTGACATTGACGACTTTCAGTACAGCGCCAAGCCCGAGGCGTTTATACGACGTCCACATCTTGTCCGGGGCCGCGCGCTGGCCGGAAAACTGGCCGGCTTTGAAGTATTTGGTTTGTTCAAGCGCTTTAAGGGCGCCGGTCAACTGACGAATTTGCGTGTTCCAATATTTTTCAAGATCCTTGCAATCTTCTTTCTTGCGTTTGATCTCATCTTTCAGATTGTCGAGTGCTTGGGCTTTGGCTGCTTTTTCCGCCTTCTTTGCGGCTTTCTTGGCTTGATCAGCCTCATACTGAGCAACCCCTGCCGTATGTGCTCTTTTCTTGGCCGCGTCCTCCAAGCCGAGGCATTCTTTTTCTTTCTCAGTGAGCTTGTCCTTCATCGCCTGGACTTTAGCCGCTGCGTCGGCCGCGGCTTTCTTCGGACCATCATTGGCGGCCTTTTGTGCGGCGTTCAGTGCGTTTTGCGCCGCGGCTAATGCGGCGGCGCGCGCAGCCATCGAATTTTTTGTTTGTTCCAACGCCGCTTTCGCCGCCGCGCGCTTGGCGTCAGCGTCTTCATAATATTCCTTGGCGTTCTTGCCGCGCTTACTGTCTAGATTGCCCTCTTCTTCGATAACCAGCTCAAGGTAATCCTGCTGTCCCTGCGCAGCTTCCTTCCAGCGATCATATTCGCGCTGCGCTGCGTCAACATCTTTCTGGAAATTATCAACCGCTTTTTGTGCATCATCGACGGCCTTAGCTTCCGGCCCATTATCAACCGCATCCTGCGCGGCGTCTGCGGCGACCTGAGCGGCGTCCGCATCGCGTTGCGCCTGCTCAAGCGCAGCTTTCAAAGCCGCCAGCTCGTCCTCGCAATCCTTCTTTTTCTTGAGCGCATTGCGCAACGCTTCAGCCGCTTCACCCGCCGCGACGCCGTTGGCCACAACTTTTTCGCGCGCAGCGTTAAGCTTGGCGCGTTCGCCGGGTTTTAAATGCGGATCAAGTTCCGGATCGAGCTGCGGCGACATTTCGTAAGCGATTAACGCCGGCTCTGTAGCGACGCTTGCTGAAGGCTCAACATCGACACCCTCAGCGGTTGATGCTTGCGCGCTCGTTTGACCGCTATCTTCATTTGCAGGAGCGGCCGCAGCCTCATCAGATGCATCGGCGATCTGGTCTTGGGCTGGAGCCGAGGCTGGCGCCGGAACCGAGATTGGCGCCGGCGTGACATTGACTTGCAAGATAACGTCGCGCTTGTCGGCGCGGCAATTTTTGACGAACGGAATATACCCGCATGTTTCACAAATCGTGCTGACAACGCCCTGTTGCGGGCCGATCGCCGTGCCGTTGAAATCCAGCATTGCACTCACGCTCTTGCTCGCGCCCGGCGGCACTTGACGGACAATCGGATCTTCAAGCGCGATCACCCATGGCGCCGCCGATAGATCGAAACGAAAATCCTGCGGCGATTTACAGTCCATGTTTTGCGCCGTGAGTTGCAACGGGTAGGTCTTGTTTTGCACCCGGTCGCCTAGATCATGAACCGCCGCGCCGTCTTGCTGTGCCGCGTCCTGCGGCGCCTGCGCCAGAACGGCAATCGGTGAAAATCCCAATGTGAAAATAGCTGCAATTAATTTATGCATAACGGCCCCCTTCGAATTTCTGTTGCTGTCACGATCCCGCGCCAGGCGCCGAACGGATGACTTGTTACGCAAACTCAAATGTCGATTACTGCCCGCACTTGCCATAGAAGCTAGAGCAAAAGCGGATGCATGTTAACCCTGACAAAAAGCCCGAGAACAGGGGTGGCGCGGGCAGCGTTCGCCCAATGTTCGCACACATGCCCGCCGAGAAAAAATATAGGGCCGGATACGACCTCAAGGCCAATGTCACACGCGGCGAATTTTCTGAAGCTGTGGCGCTTTATTATGAGCAGCTGGCGCCGTCGCTTGATCCGCGGACGCTGTATCGGATGCAGCAGCATCCATAGCACCCTGGCCTGTCAAAGCTTTAACATGTGCCCGACAACTCAGCCGACGAGGATTGGCGACTATTCCTCCGATGAACCCTCCGCAGGAATATGCTCCAATATGTCCCCTGGCTGACACTTCAAAACGTTGCAAATTTTGTCGAGCGTGTCGAATTTGACGCCCTTCATATTGCCGGACTTCAGCTTCGACAGATTGGCCTCAGTCACGCCGATTGCCGCCGCAAGCTCTTTCGACTTCATTTTTCTCAAAGCCAGCATAACATCCAGCCTGATGATAACGGCCATGCGACACGCCTAAAAATATTGCTCTGTTTCGGTCTTGTAGCGTTCCGCTTCAAGCAAAACAAACGATACAATGAGAAAAATCACAGCGGTGAAGATATGTGACAGATGAGCGGCGTTGATGTTGATGTGAGTCCATAAAGGCGCGTTATCAAACAGGCCTTGCGCCCATCGGCGCGCACCGCTGGTGACAATATCAAAAATGACCGCAATGATCGTAAAGAGTGAAAAAGCGCGAAGGTCGAGCGCTGCGGCCCGATCAACAAAAAGCTCGTGCGAGAACCGAAGGAACATCCGCCTCAATCTGTAAAGCGCATATAGCCAAGCCAGTAACGAGGGCAGCGCCACGGCAAAACCCAACAACCGCGCACCAGGCCGCGGCGGCGTATCGAACAGCACCAGCGTGTTATCGCCGATATTGTTTATCCCGAAGCCCCAATACACCAACAGAATCGCCGCTGCGATGAGCACGATCACCGGGATAATCCAAAGCATGGCGATGCTGGTCCGTCGGAGCCATATGCGGGTTCTTGACGATTCCATTTTATTTCCATATTAGATAATTAATTATCTGTTTTAGATAATTTAATGGTGAATTTAGATATTCGCCCATAGTGGCCGCATTGGCAACTCCCTGTTGCGCATTACCGGCAGATGGATGGAGTAAGTCGATGGATATGGTTTTGACATTCGCCCTATGGTGGGCGCCTGTTCTTGCGATCGCTGTCTTTTTAAGCGCCATTGGCGCGGTTAAACTGCGGACGGCATGGCTCGGCATCGCACTCATTCTCTACGCGGTATATTTCACCACGATTTCCTTTGGCGGTCAGCTTATTCCAGTTGAGAAATTTTTCGGTGAGCTAGACTGGAACTGGTCCGGGAAAATAGCCTCGGTTCTGGCAACGTTTGTCTTGTTCTGCGTCCTTGCAGTAACGACAAAGTCCATCACACCAGCATCCGCCGGGTTCGTTTTGCGGCAACGATCTGGTTCCGTAACGCCAGCGCTCATAGCGCTTGCTTTGCTTGTAATGTCTGTTGTCGCCCTGGAAATTCTCGCAGCAGATGGCAGCGATACCGGCGCAGAACGTTTGTTGTTTCAATTGACCATGCCCGGCCTCGATGAGGAGCTATTCTTTCGCGGAGTGTTGCTTGCCGCACTTGCTGCCGCCATTCCCATCGGCGGCGTCAATATATTAGGCGCAAAGATAACTCTCGCCGGCCTTCTCATGACCCTGCTGTTTGGGTTTGGGCATGGCGCTTTTGTTCAAGACCAACAGTTGGTGATCAGCTGGCCGGCCGTCATCGTTACCGCCTATCTTGGGTTTGGGCTTTTATGGATCCGAGAGCGAACCGGCAGCATCCTCATCCCAATACTCAGCCATAACCTCATCAACTTTACGGGATCGTTTTTTTAAAGAGTGCGCGCACAAGGGGCTCAAGGCCCCCCCTAGAGCGCCCCTAATGCTGACATCCGCCTCTTCCATTTCCCGGCGTTCGCCCTATGTTCGCACTCATGCCTGCCGAGAAAAAACATAGGGCCGGATACGACCCCAAGGCCAAGAGGCCGAAAATCCAGCCGACGACGCCCGAGGCCGATGTCTCGC
>JAJFFY010000091.1 GCA_021776415.1 Hyphococcus sp. | reverse complement strand
CTGCATCCACATCCTCCCAATCGGCGTTGACAATGTTGGGTGCATCTGTGGGCTTATTTTCCACATCGGTAATTACCGGACCTTTAGCGCGCTCATCATAACTTACATCCCCGGCATCATCCGGCGCATGTGACTCGTAAGCCGTTTTTTGCCGCTTGTTCTGTTGATTTGTGGATTTGGAGAAAATTCCGCGCCGTTTATCGCCGGACATTGGTTCGGCGTCCAATTCTTCATCTTCAACGATGAATTGCTTACCCTTTCGCCAGCCGGATGGTACGCGATCTTGGGCTGCCTGGTGTTCTGGCCTGGTCTGCCTCGCCCGCGCGGTATCAGCTTTTTGCTTAGCCTTCTCGATTGGCGTTTCGAATAGAGTGTCATCCTCGCCATCATCGAGATCTACATCAAAATCCTGCGGATCGGGTTCCGCTAATACTACCGGCCTGTTGCGACGGGTAGGCGTGGCCTGCGCCGGGGTATCTTCGTCGTCCCAATCTTCGCGCACCACCTGTTCGGGCGGGCGCGGGCGGGATTTATTCTTTACTCTCGGTGGGTTATCATCGATACGAGCATCCAGTGACAATTCCTCAATTGGCACCGGCGCGGGCACAAACCAGCTTTCCCCACAAACAGTGCAGCGCACGGACCGGCCATCGGGCGTAAACCGCTCGTCATCAATATCATAACGCGTCGCGCAATCTGGACAGGTAATTATCATATGCGCTCAGAATCGCTTATGGGATATGGAACTGAACAATTTGAGGAACGCACATGCAGCGTAGCAGCAGCTACAAGCCGATTGTAGAATTTGAAAACATGGGCCTTTCCTACGGCGACGTCCCTGAAACCCTGAAAGATATTACGATGTCCCTGAATGAAGGAGAGTTTCGATTTTTGACAGGTCCATCTGGTGCGGGAAAAACGTCGCTGTTGAAAATGATCTATCTCGGGCTGCGCCCCACACGCGGTCAGTTTCGGCTGTTCGGCGAAGACGCCATGCTGGCGCCACGCGATTCGCTGCCCGCGCTGCGCCGTAGAATTGGCGTCGTTTTCCAAGAATTTCGACTGCTCGACCATTTAACCGCTTTCGAGAACGTCGCCCTTCCGATGAAGGTCGCCGGCGTTAACCAAAACCAATACCGTGAAGACGTAAGCGAACTCTTAAATTGGGTCGGATTGGGTCACCGCATGGGGGCAAAACCGCCCACTTTGTCCGGCGGCGAGCAACAACGGGTCGCATTAGCGCGTGCGCTTGTCTCAAAACCGGACCTTATTCTCGCCGATGAGCCGACCGGTAATGTGGACCCGGCAATGAGTGAACGGATTATGAAATTATTCGTCGAGCTGAACAAACTCGGCGCTGCAGTGATCGTCGCAACTCACAATCTTCGCTTGGTGCAAACCCTAGGTAAACCTGTGTTAAGAATTTCCGACGGCCGGGTGTCACGGGCGCCCGGCGCGGGCGGCGCATCATGAACCGACCCGAAATATCCGAAAGCCTTGGCGACGACGAGGTTCATGAATGGCCCAAGCCATCACTATTCGCGCGATTGCGCCGCGAGCCGTTATTGCCGGAAGCCGGCGCCGGCGGCGCGCCCCTGACAGCCGTGATCGCGGTGATTTCATTCCTCGCCGTCCTTGCCATGGCGTCGGTTCTGGTCATTAATCAATCGGCGAGTAAATGGACCTCGGAGCTTCGCTCAGAAATCACGGTACAGATCAAAGGCGCGGACGCGGCGGATATTGCCGCCGGCGCGTCGGCCGCCTTACGCGTACTTGAGGGAACCGACGGTGTTATCAAGGCGACGCTTCAGGACGAAGCTGAGACCGCCGCACTACTGGAGCCTTGGCTCGGGCGCGGCAATGTCCAGGCATTTTTAAATATTCCAGCGCTGATAGAAGTCAAAGTCACGCCCGCCCTGCGCGGCGACCTCAATCTGTTGCGCAACCGCCTCGCTGCCGCGGCGCCCGGTGCAACGCTTGACGATCACGCCGTCTGGCACAATCGCCTCGCCACCGCCGCGCGCTCCGGCCAGGCGCTGGCCTTTGCCGTCTTCCTACTGGTGATGGCGGCGGCTTGCGCGATCTCGATCTTTGCCGCCCGTGCCGGCCTCGCCGCCAACCACGATATTGTCTCGGTCTTGCATCTGGTCGGCGCGACCGACGGTTTCATCGCCGCGGAAGTCCAGCGGCGGTTTTTTATTCTCGGCTTCAGGGGCGCCGCCGCCGGGCTCGCAGCCGCCCTCTTGGCCTTAGCGCTAGCTGCAGCCGCGTTTCGCACCGGCGTCGGCGCAGACGCCTTCCTGCCCCAATTCAGCGTCGGCGGCTGGCTGATTTTGTGGCTATTTGCTGTCCCGGTCGTTACCTGCCTGGTCACGGCGCTGACCGCCCGCCTTACGGTTTTGAATACTTTGCGCGAGCAGTATTAATCATACTGGACCGTCCGGGCCCCAATCCGCTATCTTCAGGGCTTACGGTCAGCGAGATCAGGAGTGCGTGTTGCAGCGAGTAATATTAGGCCTTGTTGTCGCCGGCCTTATATGGGCGGTAGGGCTGGCGGTGTTCATCACCGGTCTGCCCCTGCCATCGCAAACGACGCCAGCCAAAGTCGACGCTGTCATCGTCTATACCGGCGGCGGCGGTGCGCGCATTTCCGCCGGCATGACCGTCTTCGCTGACGGCGCCGGCAAACGGCTTTTGATCTCGGGCGTACATCCCGATACGTCGCGCGAACGCCTGTCGAAATTCTGGGATGGAACGCCGGACCGGTTTGACTGCTGCGTTGATCTCGGACGCATGGCGCACTCAACCCGAGGCAATGCGGAAGAAGCCGCACAATGGGCGCGCGAACACGAATTTAAGGGTCTGGTTTTGGTCACCTCCGACTATCACATGCCCCGCGCCATCACTATCGCCAAAGCGCAGATGCCGGAGATGGAAATCACGCCTTATGTCGTCGCCTCCGACTATCTCAACGACAACCGCCGGCCAAACTCTCTTAAGGCGTGGCGAAAGCTTAGCGGCGAATACACAAAATATCTTCTCGCCCGCGTGTCGGCGCTGTTCTCCTTTGTTGGCCGCTGAGGCGGCGATGGGGCGGATACGCGGCATTGCCTTTTTGGCGATCATCTTTTCTAGCAGCCTTGTCTATGGCGTTGCCGTCGCTCCGATTCTTTTGTTTGGCGAGAACCCCGCACGCGCGGTAGCAAAGCTCTGGATACGGATGGCTCTTGGCGCCCTAAAATATATTACTGGCGTCACCTACCGCGTCGAGGGTGAGGCAAACATCCCTGACGGCGGCGCCATTGTCGCGGCCAACCACCAATCGATGTGGGAGACGCTGGCGCTATACCTATTGATGCCGCGGCCGGTTTTTGTATTTAAAAAAGAACTCGGTCGGGTGCCGTTTTATGGCTGGGTTGTCGCTTGCGCCGGCAACATCGCGGTCGACCGCAAGGGCGGCGCCAAGACGTTGCGGGCGCTGCGTGCAACAGCCGCGAGGCGCATTGAAGAGGGCTGCCAAGTGATTGTTTTTCCTGAAGGAACGCGGATTCCTCCCGGCCAGACAGCGAAATTTCATTCCGGCATTGCCGGGATTTACGCCGCCGCCGGCGCACCATGCGTTCCCGCGGCGCATAATAGCGGGCTGTTCTGGCGCCATCCCGGACCGGAAAAAACTCCCGGAGAAATCACCATCCGTTTCTTGCCGGCAATCAAACCCGGCCTCGACCGCAAGGTCTTTCTTGATCAACTTAAGCAGACAATCGATGGCGCGCGGCCGGACCTTGTCGATGGCTTCTCAATCGAACTAAGTTCATCCGATGACTGACCATTCACTCCGCATATCAAGGCGCTGGCTCTATGCGCCCTTCGCTCTCGCCGCAATCATTCTCGCCGGTTATTATCTCTTGTGGCGCGTCGGCGCGCATGAAATGAAAAAAGCAGTTGATGTCTGGGTCGTCGATCAACGCGCCGCCGGGCTCGAGGTCTTTCATGGCGCCGTTAAAGCAGAAGGGTTTCCGTTTTTCCTGCGCGTTCATATTGAGGCGCCGGAAATCGCCATGTCTGGAGCGTGGCGTTGGCAGGCGGAAACTTTATTCCTTGATGCGTTACCCTACGATCTTAACCGGCTGATCATCTCGCCAGGCGGTGAGCAGATGTTAAGCGCCGATGGCTTCGGCGAATGGCGCGGCGCTGCGGCGGATCTGCGTGCATCGATTGCAAATGATAAGACCCGCGGCTGGGTATTCGCCGTCACTGCCGGCAACGCAACCGGCCGCCGCAAAAGCGATGGCGCAACCTACCGCCTCGCCTCACTGGTCTTAGACCTGGCGCCCGCCCCCGACGATCCGGCGGTGCTAACCCTCAATCTCGCCGCCAATGGGGTTGAGGGTTCAGCCAGTGGAGAGACCTACGCCGTCGCGCAACTGCAAACCATAATGTCGTTATCGGCGACCGATATGCTGCTCACACCCACCCCCGCCGCCAGCTGGCGTGAAGCCGGCGGCGCACTGAACATTGCGCATTTCTTCGCCGATATTGAGAACACGAAAATAGCGATTGCAGGCGCCCTTCAGCTTGACCAGAGCCATTACCCCCAAGGCGCGCTGAAAACCGAGCTGCAAAGCCCGGCGGGACTTGCCAATCTGCTCGGCAAAACCGGCGCTTTATCGCCAGCCGAAGCCAGCGCAGCGTCAGCAGGGCTTACCTTGATGGCAATGACATCCGGCGGCAAAATCACCGCGCCGATTGAGTTCAAAGATGGCTCGGCGCAAATCGCCGGCGTTAAAATTGCGGATCTTCCAAAGCTGGAATAGCGCGCGTTCACTTTATCCGTAAAGAGCGCCCAGCGCCGGTTCACTCGTAACGCGCGATTCCACCAGCCTTGCAAACTCATCGAGATAAACCGCACCGTCGGGGGTCTTCTGTACAAGGACGACCCGTTTGTCGCCGGGATCGCGCACCCGTTTGACAAAACCAAGAATGGAAAGCGCATCCAGCGCCCGTGAGATTGCCGGCTTGGGCACGCAGAGATCGCGGGCGAGCGCACGCACCGTATGCGGGCCCGGATTGAGATAGACGGTCAGTAAGATTGACCATTGCCGCATCGAAAGATCCGGCCCGTCAGCACGCACCGCATCGCACATCACGTCGCGCCAGTTCGTCAATATGTCGATAGACGCCATCGCCGGCTCATTCCGTAGAGATTTCCTTATCGTCTGCTTGCAACAGTTCGCCCCGGAAGGGCAAGACAAAGTCCGGATCAAGCAAGATAGCGCGCCGCCAGCACCTCAAACAGCGCCCTTATCGCCTGCGCCTCGCCGCCAACAGGCCGGCCTGGCGCCGCCTTAGCCCGCCATGCATAAAGGTCAAAATGCATCCACGCGCCGCCCTCCGGCGTAAACCGCCTCAAGAACAGCGCCGCCGTCACCGACCCCGCAAAAGCTCCGCTGGAGATGTGACTGACATCGGCAATCTGCGAGGACAGCATCGCATCATAATTGCGCCACAGCGGCATCCGCCACACCGGGTCGGCAAGCTTTGTTGACGCCGCTTGCAAGGCGGCGACAAGATCATCGTCATCGCAATAAAATGGCGCAAGCTCAGGCCCCAGCGCCACCCGCGCCGCGCCGGTCAGCGTCGCTAGCGAGATCATAAGGTCCGGGTCTTCCTCGCCGCCAAACGCCAGCGCATCAGCCAGAACCAACCGGCCTTCAGCGTCGGTGTTGCCAATCTCCACGCTCAGCCCTTTGCGGCTGGCCAGCACATCGCCAGGCCGGTAGGCGTTGCCGGCAACGGCATTCTCCACCGCCGCGACCAGCACCCTCAAGCGCAGCTTCAGACCCGCCGCCATGATCATCCGCCCGAGCGCCAGAGCATGCGCGGCGCCGCCCATATCCTTCTTCATCAGCGCCATGCCGGCGACGCCCTTCATATTGAGACCGCCGCAATCAAAGGTGACGCCCTTGCCGACCAGGGTGAGCTTTGGCGCGTCAGGATCCCCCCAGGTCAGGTCGATCAGTCGCGGCGCGGCTGCGGCGGCCCGACCGACCGCGTGAATCATCGGGAAACCTTCCCGAAGGAGGTCATCGCCGACAACGACATTGATAGCTCCGCCATATTCTTTGGATATCGCCCGCGCCTCATTCTCCAGTGCTTCCGGCGTCATGTCGGCAGCCGGCGTGTTGACGAGATCGCGGACCAGACCGATGGCGCCGGCGGCGCGCAAAACCGCTTCCACATCGACGTCCGAAGGCGCAATCAGACGCGCCAGCGCCGGCCTTTGCGATTTGTAACGATCAAAACGATAGCCGCCCATCAGCCAGCCAAGGCAGGCCAGCGGCGCTTCATCTTCGCTTAACCAAGCCGCAAAGCTATAATCGCCCTTGGGCAGCTTATCGGCGGCGGCGGCGGCAATGAACGGATCGCGGCCATCGCCGAGGCCAAGCAATACGCCGTCTTCATTGGCCAGAACCGCACCGGCCTCGCCGCTAAAGCCATTAGCGGCGGCAAGTTGCTTGAGACTATCGGGCAGATCGCCTGCGTCCATGCCGCCATCTTTAACGGCATGGATCATCCGCGACGCCTTAGCGAGGCCGGCTTCATAGTCTTGCAAGAGATCGTTGCTCATCAATAACCCGTTAATTTGCTAAATTCGATTGCACATTAAGCATATGCTTAAGGCTTTTTTGAACTCCTGTGGGCATGATCAGTGTGAAATTTTCAGTGATCGAGGCACAATCATGGCTCTCAGCCCTCTTCTGCTTGGCTTAAAAGTCGCCGGCATCGCCGTCGTCGCCATTATGCTCCAGGCTTGCACCACAACGCAAAAGACCGCCACCAACGGCGAGAAAGTCCAATATCGCGACGCAATTGGCGTATTTTCCAGCTCTGCCGCCGATCAAAGCATGGACCCTATTGCCGCCGCCGCCTTTTGGGGCACGCGCTACAACACCGATCAGTCCGACCCTGTTGTTGCAACGCGGTTTTCTAAAACCTTGCGCAAGATCAGCTCGGTCGAAGAGGCGATGACCGTGATGCAAAAAGCCTCCGGCCTCCATCCCGACAATGCTGATGTCTCACTGGAATATGGCAAGGTGCTGGTTGAGAGCGGTCGCGCTTTCGAGGCGGTGCGCCATCTTGAAAACGCCGTCGCCGCAAACCCATCGGATTGGAGCGCTCTATCGGCTTATGGCGTGGCGCTCGACCAGATCGGCGAACATGCCGCCGCGCGGGTGAAATATGACCGCGCATTGATGCTGGCGCCGCGCGCCATCTCGGTGCTCAACAACAAAGGTCTTTCCTACGCGCTTGAGGGCAATTTGGGCAAAGCAGAAGCAACGCTCCGCCAGGCGGCCAGCAAAGCCGGCGGCAATGCGCGTATCCGCCAGAATCTTGCCCTGGTGCTGGCGCTGTCCGGCGACTTGTCCGGCGCCGAACGTCTGGCGCGCTCCGACTTGCCGCCGCAAGTAGCAAATAACAATATCGATTATTTTCGCCAGCTGATGAACCAGCCGGCCTATTGGGGCGAATATGCTGCAACCAATATCGACACGCCGAATTTCGACAGCGTTCCCGCAGCACCGTTGACGCCGCGCCAAAACCCGCAGCTTCGCGAGCAACCCAAACCTGAACAGAAAAAACCGGACGGCGCGCCAGTAGCGCTGATCGAAACCACACCGCTGACAAATGTCTCCGAGACCGTTGACCCCGGACCAGATTCAGAACAATAGCCGCATCAGTTTTGTTGCGTAAACATGTTGCGTCGCCGCCCCGGCCTTAACGGCCGGGGCGGTTTTTTATTGCCGTGACGCGCTTTGCGGAAAATCTCTAGCGGACCCACCCCTTGCGCTCGGCGTACCGCGAATACCAGATCAAAAACACCGCCACCAACACAGATACGCCAACACAGATTGTCGCGCTAAGCTGACCAAGGGTCGTCGTCAGTTGCACAATCACGCCAAGGAGCGATGCTATAAACACATAATACGCAGCCGACTTCCGCAGCAGAAGCAGAAGGCAGCCAAGCGCGCCGCCGAAAACCGCAATCGCAAATGCCCCGGTGGCCCATGTAGGCCGGGCTTCAACGATCGCACGATAGGACTCAGGCATTTCAGCGACCGTCCCTGGATTCATCTGCATAATGAAATTCATGGCGCCCATTAGGTTCCAGATCAACGCGACAACGCCGATCACCCAGAAACTCCAGTGAAGGCCGCCAGCCGGTTTATCGTTCATCGTATCCCCCATGGTTATTTCTTCGCCTGCAACTCTGCAAAAATCTCATCCATAATTGCGTAGCCGCCTTCCCAACCTTTGCCCATATTAGCCACAACGCTAGCAAAGCAGGCAATCTCAGCATCGCTCGCCTCATACGGCGCCCAAACCAGCCGCACCTTGGTCTTCGCGCCCTCATCTTCAAAGGTCACGGTTGTTAAAAGCACCGCTGGCCAGTCCGGCATCTTTGGATTGGAGACCGTGTTCCACTGTTTATCTGTAGAGGAATGGTGATGCCAAACCAGCCGCTCCAGCGGCTTTACTACTTTGAAAACAGCTTTGCTGAGCATGGAATTTTCACCCATTTTCATCTCGTTGAGCCACTCGCCGCCAGGTTTCAAATCAAATTTGTGGATGATGGTCTCGACGCCCGGTCCATACCATCGCGAGAGTAATTCAGGATCGGTCCAGGCCCGCCACACCATTTCGCGGGGCGCATCGAATGTGCGGTCAAGAATAAATTCTGATGAATCACTCATAGTTGGTTTCCTATTTTTTTGTTTTCTGCATCCTGATTAGAACATCATCTAATTGGTCGAAGCTGGTCTCCCAGAACTCTTTGAATTCCGACAGCCATTCGACAGCCGCCGCCATGGTTTCAGCCTTCAGCATAGCCGGGCGGCGTTGTTTTTCGACATCTCGCTCGATCAACCCCGCGCGCTCGAGAACCTTCAAATGCTTTGAGACAGCCGGTTGGCTGATTTCAAACGGCGCGGCAATCTCATTGACCGAGGCCTGACCATCCGCAAGCCGCGACAATATCGCCCGCCGCGTCGGGTCCGCCAGCGCCGCAAAGACCGCGTCCAGGTTCGGTTGCTGTTGTATATAACCAGTTAGTTCCATAACATAGTAGTTATATAATGAGCGCCATCATGTCAACCCGCCACCGAAATATAAGTCTTGGCGCCGATTGCGCCGATAGAAACGCTACTGCTGACGAATGTCTGTGACTCAATTGTCCCCGGATCAGATTCAGAACAATAGCCACACAAGTTTTGTGCGTAGACAAGTTGCGTTGCCGCCCGGTCATAACCGCCAGGGCGGTTTTCGTTGGGGCTTTTCATTCTGCACGGCTTCAATAAACTCGCAGAATGATCAAATATGAACTCTCGTGCTGAAAAAGCTCCGCGCAATCGGACCGGGTGCGCTAACGGCCGCAGCGTTCATCGGACCGGGCACAGTCACCACCGCGACATTGGCGGGCGCAACATATGGATACGCGCTCGCCTGGGCGCTCGTCTTCGCAACCATTGCCGCGATCATTCTGCAGGAGATGGCCGCGCGTCTGGGCGTCGTGGCCCAGATGGGCCTTGGGGAAGCAATTACCGGCGCCGTTGCAAATACGCCGGTGTTAAAATGGGCCATTGCCGGCCTCATCATCGCAGCGCTCATGGTTGGCAACGCCGCTTATGAAGGTGGCAATATTGCTGGCGCCGTTCTCGGTCTGGAGGCGGCGTTTCCCGATATCGGGTCAAGACAGGTTTGGGCTGGCATGATAACGCTGATCGCTGGCGGCATTTTAATGTTCGGCGGTTACCGCACAATTGAACGTTTGCTTATCGGCGCAGTGATTTTGATGAGTATTGCGTTTGCCACAGCGCTGGTTGTCATCGGCCCGGACATGGGTGCGCTGGTTAAAGGCCTCACCGTTCCGTCAATTCCCATCGGCGCACTGCCAATCGTTATCGGACTGATAGGAACCACAATCGTTCCGTATAACCTCTTTTTACACGCGGCGGCGGCGCGCAAACGCTGGTCCGGCCCTCACGACCTTGGGGACGCCCGCTTTGACGCAAGCCTATCCATTGGCTTTGGCGGCGTGATTTCAATCCTGGTTCTCGCAACCGCGGCAGGCAGCTTGTTCTCCCTCGGTCTTGAAGTGAACAACGCGGCGGACATGGCGCGACAGTTGGAGCCTGCCTTCGGCCCCAAGGCAACTTATCTATTGGCGGCAGGCCTTTTCGCGGCCGGCCTCTCGTCAGCCATTACCGCCCCGCTTGCAACAGGCTACGCCACGGCGGAACTGTTCGGATTTGACAGCGACCCTAAGGCAATCAAGTTTCGCGTTGTTGCTCTCGGCATTTTGGCGATCGGCGGGTTCACTGCGATCTCCGGCTTGCAACCAATAAAAATAATTCTGTTTGCACAATTTGCGAATGGGCTTTTGTTGCCGGTCATTGCAGTTTTTCTCCTATACGCAGCAAACCGCAAAACTATTCTGGGCGCGCATACAAACGGACTGCTCGCAAATATTGCCGGCGGCAGTGTTGTTCTCATCACGGCGGGGCTGGGATTGCGAGCGGTTGTTAAAATATTGGCAGGGCTGTGATGAAGGCTCATATCGACCTTAACGCCGATATGGGCGAATATGCCGACGATGCGCAGCGCGCCATCGAAGCGGCGTTAATGCCGCTCATTACATCATGCTCCATCGCCTGCGGCGGCCATGCCGGTAACGAGGCAAGCATGCGTGCTACCGCACGGCTGGCGCGCAAACACGGTGTCGCCGTTGGCGCGCACCCATCTTACCCTGACGTCGAAAACTTTGGCCGCAAAAGCTTGCGCGGTGATCCCGCAGAACTCCGCGCCGCAATATCTGAACAAGTGTCGGCGATGCGACGCATCCTCGAAGAGGAAGGCATGGCGCTGCGCCACGTCAAACCCCATGGCGCCTTATATGGCGACGCTGCGGGCAATAATGTGCTCGCCGAGATGATCGCGGAAGCTGCGCTTAGCGCCGCCATAATCGGCCCACTTGGTTCCGCACTGGAAGCGGCAAGCCGGAGCGGCTTTATCGCAGAGGGCTTTGTTGACCGGCGGTATCTTACATCAGGCGCGCTGGCGCCACGCGACGAACCCGGCGCGGTGATTGAAAATATCGAAGCCCGCACGATCCAGGCGCTGACGCTGGCGCGCGGCGAAGCGCTGGTCCTCGCTGATGGTGCAATCACACTTGGCATCGATACGTTGTGCATTCATAGCGACAGCCCCGGCGCGGTTGAAACCGCTATCGCTGTGCGTAATTGTCTAGAAGCGGACGGATTTACAATTGCGGCGCCAGAGCCGCGCAAATGAACGCGCCGACAATCAAACCCTTTGGCGAGTGCGGTTTCATCGCCCAAATCGAAGGGTTTTCAAGCGACGTCGATAGCGGACTTTTTGCCAACGCCGTTGCTCGAGCCTTGCGCAGTAATGACGGCGTTGACGACGCAGTCGCCGGCATCGACAGCGTCGCCATGCGGTTCGACCCGGCGCATCTGGGTGTCGATGATGCCCGTGAAATGCTATTGGATGCGACCAACAACACGCCGCGTAATACGGCGCGCGCGAAGTCCAAAACAATAGACATCCCGATATGTTATGGCGGTGAATACGGGCCGGATTTCGATGCTCTGTGCACGCAGCTGAAAATCACTGCTGACGCGCTGATTAAACTTCACAGCACCGCGCCCTATCGCGTCATCACGCTCGGTTTTGCACCGGGCTTTGTCTATCTTGGCGAATTACCGGAAGATCTCACCGCTCCGCGTCTTAAAACTCCGCGCCTGCGCGTTGAAGCCGGATCTGTCGGCATCGCCGGGCATTATACCGGGGTTTATTCGCTGCCGTCACCGGGCGGATGGCGGATCATCGGACGCACGCCGCTCGCATTATTTGACGGGCGGGAAACACACCCATTTATTTTTGAACCTGGCGACGAAGTTCGGTTCAACGCGATCACGCCCGAGGCATTCGGCGCGATCCGGCGGGCGCAAAAATGATGGCTATTGCGACCATTGATCGACCGGGGCTCCAAACCACCATTCAGGATGCGGGCCGGCGCGGCGCGCGCCATCTCGGCGTCCCGCAATCGGGCGCCGCGGACCGGGTCTGTCTCGCTTTCGCCAATGCAGCAGTCGGCAATCGGTGGGATGCGCCGGCGCTTGAATGCACCATGACCGGGCCGGCGCTGAGCTTTGAAATGGATATCGGCTTTGCCCTTTCCGGCGCCGATATGGGCGCCCTGCTTAACGACGAACCCGTCGGCAGATATCAAACCATAAGCGCAAGACCCGGCGACCGGCTGGCGCTTGGCGCCGCTCAAGCCGGCGCGCGCGCCTATATCGCTTTTGCCGGCGGCATGGCGGGGTTTGCGTTTTTCGATAGCGTATCAACCTATATGCCAGCGGGCCTCGGCGGGCTGGAAGGTCGCGCCTTGCGCACAGGAGACACGATTGGTAGCCGGAAAGCTACGATGATGGCGCCCGTAGATATCCCCGATACGCTGCGCCCGCATTTTGGCCATGACTGGATATTGCGCGCAACGGAAGGCCCGGATACGGAAAGCTTCAACCCCAAAACCGTCCGCCATTTTTTTTCTGCACCGTTTAAGGCAGGCCGACGCGGCGACCGCATGGGACTGCGTCTCATAGGCGCGGAAATGATATCCGAAGACGCGCGGGCAATGAAAAGCAGCGCCGTCTTTCCAGGTACGGTGCAATGCCCGCCGGACGGCGCGCCCATTCTCCTCGGCCCAGACGCTCAAACCGTTGGCGGCTATCGCCGGATTGCGCAGGTGATCGACGCCGACCTGCCGCTCATCGGCCAGATCCGGCCTGGAGACCGGATCTGGTTCCGGCGCATCAAGGCGCAAACCGCAAGACAGACAACTTTGCAGCGACAAATATTGATTGCCTCATTCGTTTCTGATTTCAGCCTTCGCTGAAGGGGGTCTGATTTCAGCCTTCGCTGAAGTGGTCTGATTTCAGCCTTCGATGAAGGGGCCTGGTTTCAGCCTACGCCGAAGGAGGCCTGGCTTCGGCCTTCTCTGTAGTTAGCCCGGGTTCAATTTTCACTGAGGCGGGCTGGCTGGCCGCTTTCACTTCATCGAACCAGACGGCGCGCAAGGCGATCAAAACGGCGCCCATCGCGATCAGAATAAACAGCCCCGGCAAACCGCCGAGATTGGACAACATGCGCACACCGGCAATGCCGGTCGTCGCCGTCATCACCCAGGCGATGGCGCCCACAAGCACGCCCCAGAAAACTTTGACAACCAGCGCAGTCCTTCCGTGCTGTCCGCCGGGCGCATTCGGCTTGAGACAAATGCCGGCAATCGAATGAGTGTTAGAATCCATCGCGGTGACAAATGAGATAAACGTCACCGCAACAAACCCGACGATAATGAAGCCGGTCAAGGGCAGTGTCTGGAACATCGCATAGATCACCGCTTCCGGGCCATCCGTGTTCAGCGCTGCCGTCAACGCACCGCCGGTCGCGGCGTCAATTTCAATCACTGCGCCGCCAAACACCGTCATCCATAAGGCGCCGAACGCCGCCGGCGCTGCGAGATTGAACAACAAGAACTCGCGCACCGTATATCCGACCGCGATCCGCCCCAGAAACAATGCCGTGATCGGCGCCCAGGCCAGCCAGTTGGCGAAATAAAACACCGTCCAGTCGCGGGTCCATTGATCGCCGGCGCGCTCTCCGAAGCTGAGACTGCGGGGGAAAAATTCAACCACATACTCAACCAGCGCATCACCGCCGAGCGATAAGATCGCAACACTCGGCCCTGCGAAAAAAACAAACGCACACAGTGCAAAGAAGAATTTGACGTTGATATCGGACAAAACCTTGATGCCGCGTTGAATGCCGCTCACCGATGAGGCGACAAAGAATAAAACGATAGCAATCGTAACGCCGAGCCGCATCAATGCGCCATCGTACCATCCGGCAACGGTGTGGAGACCGCCGGCAACCGTCATCACGCCGGCGCCGAGCGATGCAGCAACACCGGCGACCAGCGCATAAAGACCAACGGCGTCAATGATCGCGCCGCCCCGTCCGGTCGCAGCGCGGCCGAAGACCAGAGATAAAGGTCCGCTTAAGGAATAAGGCCGGCCGAGATTGTAATGTGCCAGCGCAAAAGCCAGCGCTGGCACGGTGTAGATTGCATAAGGCGTAATCGTCCAATGCATAAACATCGACGACAGCGCGAAACGCGCAGCGCCGTCTGAGCGCGCCTCAACGCCAGCAAAATCCGGCGGACTATTGACGTGAAACATCGGCTCGGCCGTGCCCCAAAATAATATCCCGGTGGCGATCGTCGTGCACAGGGTGATGGCGAACCAGTTCCAGCGGCTCAAAATCGGCTTTGCATCCGGCCCGCCAATCCGCACCGCGCCGAGCGACGACATCCCGACCCAGGCCAGCACAGCCACCGCGGCGAAAGAAGCAAGGCTGAAAAGCCAGTCGAACCGGCTCAACACCCAGCCATTAGCGGTCGTGACAGCGGCGTGAAAACTGTTAAAATCCGCCAGGCTGAACGCCAGCGCCAATAGCAACAGGACGACCGGCGGCCAGAACACTAAGGCGCGGGTCGATTTCAAGGTGGTTACAAAGATCGGGCGGCTCCCTGTGGCAATCACCGGAGAACCTACCCCATCCTTGCGCAACGCCCAAATCGAACCGGTTATACTTGACAGCGCGACTTCAGAGCGGTCGCATAGGCTGTGTTTAAGAAGGGGGTTTGTTATGCTGTTACGGTTGATTGCCATTTTAGCCTGGAGCCTGGCCGCCGGATGCGCCAGCGCGCAGGAGGCCCCGCCACGCATCATCGCTATCGGCGACTTGCATGGCGACTACCAGGCGTTTGAAAACCTGATGCAGGAAGCAGGCATCATTGACAGACGCGGACGTTGGGCCGGCGGTGAAACCATCTTCATACAGACAGGTGATGTTCCCGATCGTGGGCCGGACTCGCTAAAGATCATCAAACATCTACGCAAGCTGCAAAAACAGGCGCCGCGCAAGGGCGGCCGCGTTGTCACTCTTGTCGGTAATCATGAAGCCATGAACATGACCGGCGATCTTCGCTATGTTCATCCAGGTGAATATGACGCATTTGCAAACCGCGATTCAAAGCGGGTGCGCGAACGAGTTTATGACGCCAACCGCGATAATATTGAGTTGTTCTACCTAGAACGCGATGCCGAGCTCACGAGCGAAGACATCAAGACGCAATGGCTCGAAGATACGCCCCTGGGTAAACTCGAACACCAGGCCGCATGGCGCCCGGATGGGGATGTTGGCGAATGGGTAGCCGCAAACCCAGCGGTCGTAATCATCGGCGACAGTCTTTTCGTTCATGGCGGCGTCAGTGAGAAATATATTTCATTTTCATTGAACGAAATCAACGACGCAGTCGCCAAGGCGCTGACCGAACGCAGCACCGATCCTGACAGCATCATCAATGACGCCGCTGGACCGCTGTGGTATCGCGGTCTTGTTATCCGTACAGAGAGCAATACAACGCGCGCAAGCGATATGGGAATGAGCGACACGCAAACGCCCGTGCAGCTTTCAATTGCAGGCGAGATTGAGCTTGTCCTGAACACCTTTGGCGTCGCCCGCATTGTCGTTGGCCACACACCATTGCTGACCGGCATTGCGGCCCATCATAATGGCCGGCTGATACAAATCGATACCGGCATCGCGGCTTATTACGACGGAACAAAATCTTTTCTTGAGATCAAGGGTGGAGCGCTCTACGCTCACGACAATGGCGTAATCACAACACTTGACGACAGCGCAGCGGGGGATGGCGATCTGTGATGATTACGTTACTCAAAAGCACTGCAATTCTTAGCGCATGCATGGCAGTGATGCTTTCGCCATTGCATGCAAAGGATGCAAAACCTCTTTTCCGGGACGATTCTGTTTTAAAAGTTCGAATTGAGGCGCCATTTTCAAAAATCAAAAGCAAATCAGACAGATCGACCGATCCGAACCCGGCCGTACTTTTCCTGGATGGCGATGCGCCTGAGCGCCATGCCATAGAATTGTCTGCTCGCGGCAACTCGCGACGCGACAAAAACATCTGCACCTTCGCGCCGTTGCGTGTGGCGTTTAGCGAAAAACCTGCCGACGGCTCTCTATTCAAGGGGCAAAAACGCTTAAAACTGGTCACCCATTGCCGGCCCACCAAAAGCTATCAGCAATATTACCTCCTCGAATACACAGCATACAAATTATTCAATGTCATAACCCCGATCAGCCTTAAGGTGAGGCTTGCCGAAATCGAATATATCAACTCGAAAAACGGCAAAACAGTCACCACGCGCTTCGGGTTTTTTATTGAAGATGCTGACGACACGGCCAAGCGAAACAAATTGAAAGAGCTTGATGTCGCCGGCGCCAACCTATCGCAACTTGATGTGCAAGCCTCCGCACACTACACGCTGTTTCAATATATGATCGGCAATCTTGATTGGGCCATGCATGACGCCGTTGCAGGCAAAGACTGTTGTCACAACACAAAACTTCTCGGCCTCACCGATGATGCGAGCAGCGACATTATTCCACTGCCTTATGATTTTGACTATTCCGGCCTCGTCAATACGCCATACGCCGTGCCGCCGGAGAACATTTCTATACGCAGTGTCAAAACCCGGCGCTATCGCGGCTATTGCGTTCATAATGATGCCGTGCGCGAAGCAGCAAACCATTTTATTCAAAGCCGCGATGCGCTGTATCAAACCGTCGCGCAAACACCGGAGCTTAGTAAGAAAAAAAGAGCTGTAGCGGCGCGATATCTCGACAGTTTCTTTGACGTGATTACTGATCCGGCGAAGATGGAAAAACGGCTTTTTTCTATCTGCCGGGGCTAGGATGGTGCACGGTCTTGCACTGATTAACGGGCGCTCTAACGCGGCGTTTGGTAAACCGACAGCTTTCCGGGACCGCGCCGCGCGCCCTCATCAGCAATCACAAACTCACCCGACGCCATCAGTGCAACGCCCTCCGGCTGCGCATGACGCTTGGCTGGAAGCGTCTTTGCGTAGGCAGTGCGCCCACTTTGATCTACAGCAATTAAGCGTTTGTTGCGCGCAGACACAATAATTAATAATTTGCGCGCCGCATCCCATTCGATGGCGGAAGGCCTAAACTCCTCCGATAACCTGTTGGGCATGAGATCCGTATACAAAATATTTATCCATGGCTCGGTAACCACGCGGCGTTCCGACAGGCTCCATCGAAAGACGACCAGGCGATCTTCAAGCGCTGAAACATATGCTCTCTTGCATAAGATCAGAAATTCATCGTCGGTGGATGCTTTTGCCAACCCCTCCGCCTCGCAATACGCCCCCACGCCAGTATCGAAAATGTTGTATTTTACGCGCTCACGGTTGGCGCCCTTCGGCGCTTCATAAATCAACCCAGTTGAGGTCAACAAATAAATGCGGCCGTCGCGGGCGGCGATCCCTTCAAAATCAGCCTTAATCGTCGGGTCGCCAAGCGCGAAAGCCGACAAAACCTTACCGCCGGGCACAGTCAGCTCATAGACAATACCGTGCTCGTCATTATGCGCATAAACACTATTTTCCGACGCCGCCGCAAGGCCGGAAATTTCCACTAAACCCCTGGCAAGCGGCGCTTGCAGTGGCGGTCCGGTGATAGAAAAATTACTCGCATTATCCTGCGCCATTGCCGTGGCCGCGAGACAGCTGGCAAAAATGAGGCTGCTGACGAAACGGTTCATTCTTGCGCATCCGCCGCTTGCGTGGCGCCGCCCGAATGTTTCTTGTAGGTCCGGCGCATATATCGATGAGAGCCTTTTTGCGCGCCGAAATCAGTGATCCAAAGCACCAAAAAACAATAGTTGAAGGCCACAGACATGACGACGGCGATTTCCATCGCGCCAATACCGGCCGATAGACCAATACCTATCGCCAGCAAAATATATAGAGCGTCGCCAGAACTTTTCAGCGTGTTTCGAAATCTGACGCCGCCAACGATCCCCGCAAGACTGAAAGCGAGCGCAAGAGAATTATGAACAATCACAACGATACTGGTCACTGCGATCGGTAATATAATGATTGTCTCGACCAATGACTGATCGTACTCGCTGCGCGCACGGATCGCCATATAGGTCCAGCTCACCGGCAAAATTGTAAGGATAGCGCCGACGACCGCGATCACCATCCAGATAACGCTTTCACCGAGATTTGAAATCCGCGTGGCGCCGATCTCGATAGCCTCAAACGGATCGTCTCCGGGCCCGCTCAATAACGACTCTGCGCCGCCGATTGGCAGGAACTCCAGCAAGCTCGGATAGGCCGTCACGATCGCGAAAACCGTCGCTGAGATGGCGACATAGTAAATCGTTAGCCTGACAAACAGATGGACAGCCCGCATGTCGCCCCTCATTTTTTTACCACCCGCCAAGCATATGCGGTTGCGGTCGAGAGCGCAAAGGGGGAGTGGCTAAATGGGGGATCGCTTCATGTAGGAAAAATGGGCCCAGACGACATCAGGCCGCCAGACTTCTTCTTTTAGTTATTGCAGGTCGCTTCAGCTTCCGGTCTTGTGACAGAGTTCGGATATGGTCGCGCCTTCCTCGATCTGCCTCAGAACGTCAGAAGTGAAGTTATGGGATGGCAGGAAAGCGTGATCTAATGCGCATGCGCGTGCGCAAAACCGGCTTCTTTCTCCAACATATAAATCTCCCAGAACTCATGCCTATTGAAGTGCAAGTGCGGACGTAGCGCTAATAGCCCAATTTTTCCAATTTCCTGTTCAACTTCATGCAGCAAAACCAACTTTTGTTTGGTTTCAGCACTAACAGATATTTTTTCACCCTGTTCATGCGCTTCTAACACTTCCTCAGCCGCAAGAATTAGCTCCGTATGCAACTCTATATAGTAGACCATCTTATCAACCACGAGACGGTCAAACCGTCTGTGCAGCTTGGCAAGGAATCGTCCGGCTTCGCTCTTTTCATAATCACCCGCCCTTATTTGAGTAAGGAGCTTTTTGTGTTGAGAAAAGTCAACCTCCAGCCAATGATGAATGGATTTTTGATCACGTTTTAAGATGACCGCCAACGCCGCAGGAAGCGTCAACATCATGGCAATGGCAGACATAATCGGATAGCTGAGAAAATAATTGAAAGCCGTATGCAGAGCAACGGCCATAGCCAACCCAGGTAAATATTGAAGTGCGCGTGGGATTTTAGTGTTCAAAGACAGAATATGCCCCATCATTGCGAAAATTGCTGTTGCGCCGCCATGCATGATGGCTGTGCCAAAGCCGCGAATTACCCATACCGCCAGGTGATTGTCGTAGGCGACATTCAAATAATAAAAATTTTCTACAAGGGCGAAACCAGCTCCAGCGGCAAATCCAAGAATGGCAGCATCAAAAGCAAACCCTATCCGGTTGGTCTGAATGAGCGCAATGACCACAATCGCCTTCAATGATTCTTCAATTAACGGCGCGCCAAATCGCACAAAATCTGAATGGGCGATATCCAGCCCGCCGATTACGGATGAATTCATGAAATACCCGGCAACAGCCGCTATGCCGCCAGCAATCAATGTGAGCAACACAATTTGGAATCGCACAAGCTTGAATGAATCGAAATGCAATAGCGCGCCCAAAAAGGCGAGAACCGGCAAGCATCCGAACAGCGCTTTTAGCAAAATGTCAGCAGTCATGTTTCGCCCTAGGGACTAGCGTGTCGCAATTATTGTTACATAATTTTCAGCGAGAACAGAAATTCATCGCGCCGGTCAACGCCGCTTTCAAACCCGGAAGCGTAACCAAATGAGACGGTCATGGGAAGGCGGTGCGCAAGCGTGACATTAAAATCAATCTGGCCGCCAATAGTAAAAACGTGGCGCTCCATGACGCCGCCTGGGTCGGCAAGCAAAGCACCTGCGAAAATGGCGGGCCGCGCTGATCCAAGATAAAGGCTTGGCGCGCCTAACGATTCAAACCGCACGGGCGGCAGGTTCCATTCGCCAACAGTCTTAAAGAAATCACTTGCCGCTATCGCATCAATTTCAAAGCCGGGAAAGGTATCATATTCGCGATATCGTTTTACTTCTCCGTCATCGACATAATTGTTCTTAAAGCCGCCAAAATAATAGTTGGCAAGCGGATTAGCATCCTCGCCATTTGATGTCCCCCCGGCATTATAAAACCAAATCGAGGAATTTTTTATCGGCAACGCAAAGCCGAAATCAATGCCTGCCCGCAGCTTGGTCGCGGTTTGGCCAGCTCCCTGATCAACAGTTGCGACGATATCCCAACGCCAGCCTTTCTCATGATCGACGCTACCGAGGGATTTTTTGGTGTCGGTAAAATGCAGCCCTAACTCGCCGGAGATGATCTCATCAAAAACGATGCTAACATTTTGATTGCCGGGCAACGTGTCGAGGCCCGTAAAGTATCCAATATCTGCAGTCGCCGTAAGCTCACGCGGCGCATCATAAATGAGAGCGCGCTTGTACCCTAAAAGAAAAGCATCGCCCTTGCGCGCCCGCTTGGTCGGACCAAAGAGATCATAAAAATCTGCATCATTGTGCCAATAGCGCGCATGCCAGTTCACGCCTTTATATTGCACATCCGCATGAAACCGCTCGCCGCCGCTGACGTCACCGGTCGCCGACCAGGAAAGCGACACGTCAAGTTGCATAAACTGCATTGGGTCTTCAAAGTTAAAATGATACCCGAAAGCCACGCCATCCTTGTACCCCTCAATGATTGGGTAGGCCGAACCAAGACCAATCTTTCTGCGTGGTTTATACTTCCCTTCGCGCTGCTCTATATTATCCAGATTGACGGACATGGGTGAGCCAACTGCCCAATCTTTAATTGCCGGGTGCTTTTTAACAACTTCACTGCCAAGAAACGTAATCGCCCCAACATCTTCAAGCGGCTGAGGATCGATGCGGACGGGTGTGAAACCCTGTCCTGTATATTCAAACACAACAAGCGTACCATCAGGCATGGGAATCGGGCGAAAGAAACCCGTTTCGGCGTTGCTGACCACCTCAACGTCGCCACTCGCCACTTCCAGACGGAAAATATTTGAAACACCCGTATAATAAGAACTGCCGAAAACATATTTCCCATCCGCGGAAAAAGTAGCGCCTTCCGGCGTAGCGAGGCCGGGCGCATAGCTCACAATTTCCTCTATCTTACCGTTCAACAAATCATCAATACGATAGATATTCAAAATTTGGTCGCCGTTGATTTTACCCATGGACGTTGCAAGCAACTCACCGTCCGGTGAGATATCCATGTCGTAAAGATCCCCGCCATACGGGAATGTGTGAATTTGATTCCAGGACGTGTAGGGCGGCGGCAACCGCACCAATGTCGCATAGCCGTTGAGGTGGCGAATGCCCCATAATGATTTATCAGCTGAATTAAATACAAGGTCGCCGATACGAGAATCTTTGATGAGGCGCTTTGTTTTTCCCGTTGCGACATCCAATTCCATAATGTCGCGAAATGCATAATTATCGGTCGTATACCAGACTTTGTTAGACTGCTGGTCATAGGCAAGCGACGTCACGCGGTAAAGCATCGGCCCCTTGATGTCTTCAAGCCGTTTGATACGTCCGGAATCAAGTGAAAGCTCACCCACATGCGCAACCACGCCTGGATACCGGAAGGCCCCGACGAGGCTATTTGATTGAGGGTTAAAATAGGCGCGCGAAACGGACCCGACCGCGCGCGAGATCAATTTTTCACTGGGCGTTACCGGAAACTGTCTGACCGAATCGAGGTTGGTGTTTTGAAATTCATGCTCCCACTCTATCCAGTTATCCCACACGGTCGTCAGTTTTGCTCCAAACACATGCTCAAACTGTTTTGAGTAATAAGCTTTTGAGATTTTGCCGCGCGACAGCCACTCGACAACCTTTTCCGGTGAATAGCTAAGCCCCAGATAATTAAAAAACCGAGTGCCGTAGAGATAAGCATTTACACCACCCTGGAAATCTACTTTGGTTCCTTCGGAAACAAGACCAAGCGCTGAATAAAAATGCGCACTGTCACGCACCATGGATCGGAACACCATCTCATCATAAGCGCCTTGCGCACGGCCTAATCCACCCGCCATCCAGGTTTCCATAAAGACCGCTGAGCCTTCGAGATACCAGCGCGGCACATTCACGCGCGGTGTTGCTAAGTAGTTATAAAGAATGGATTCTGGGTGCTCGCGTTCCGGCATTGGTTTGCCGCGGAAGAAATCGCGCCAAAAACCGTCCCGCTCATTCCATACATCCATGGTCGCTACGTGAACGAGCTCATGGTTCATAAGTGAATAAACGCGCTCACTTGCCGTGAAAGTTTCAAAGGTTCTGCTTAGCGGCGCCACATCAATCAGCAACGCATTATTGGGCGAGGACCTGGCAGCTGCATTACCGTAATCAGAAAAATCTTTTAGCAACACCGTGGTTTTGTCCCACGGCTTCCATCCAAATGTGTCTTTCTGAAACTCTAAAGAATTATAAAAACTACGCGTTACATGAGGCGTTAGATATGTTTGTGGCGGATCAAAATAAAGCAGCCTTAGTTCATCCGACTCCTGAATGTCCATTTCAAATGACTGCGCAACAGCGCTGTTCACAAAGCTTTGCGCTGCGACAATTGATAAAACAAGTATAGCTCCAATTTCCCGCATTCCATTCCCCCGCCTGTGGTTCAGAGCAGTCGTATTATGCCCGCAGTTCCCGACATTCCCTAATCAAACGCAAAAGCCGCCAACACAAGGCTGGCGGCTTTCTGGTCAGTTACACCTTCTTGCGTTTAGTTACTGTTGAGCGCTCTAGCGAATCCCGGATCGCTCGCCATTGCAGCAAAGTTCGCATCGCGCGCCAACGCCATAAAGTTAGCGTCGCTTGCCAAGACTTGAAACGCCTGCGGATTATTTGCCAAGGCTTGGAATGCTTGCGGGTTTTGCGCTAACGCTTGGAAAGCGTCAGCATTGGACGCCATTGCTTGAAATGCATCAGCATTTACCGCCAGCGCGTTAAACGCCTGGACGTCATTTGCAAGTGCTTGAAAGGCATTTGGATTTGACGCCATCGCCTCGAATGCTTGCGGGTGCCGCGCCATGGCTTGAAAAGCCTGTGGATTTTGAGCCAGGGCCTGGAAAGCATTGGCGTTGTGCGCCAGCGCACTAAACGCTTCTGCATTACCGGCAAGCGCACTGAACGCCTGCGCATTATTGGCAAGCGCATTAAACGCATTAGCGTTAGCCGCCAGC
>JAJFFY010000010.1 GCA_021776415.1 Hyphococcus sp. | reverse complement strand
AAAAATGCGCGGTTCATAAGTCTTAAGGGGATGCCGCGTCGCGAAAAGGAGACGGACAATGCGGGTTTTGCTCATCGAGGATGACGGCGCGACGGCCCAGAGCATTGAGCTGATGCTGAAATCAGACGGCTTTAATGTGTACACCACCGATCTTGGCGAAGAGGGCGTCGATCTCGGCAAGGTCTATGACTACGATATTATTCTACTCGACCTCAACCTCCCGGACATGACCGGCTTTGATGTTCTCAAATCACTGCGCGTATCGAAGGTCAACACGCCGATCCTTATTCTGACGGGTCAGGGCGACATTGAAACGAAAGTACGCGGGCTCGGCTTCGGCGCTGACGACTATATGACCAAACCATTCCACAAGGACGAGTTGGTCGCACGTATTCACGCCATCGTCCGACGCTCTAAAGGCCATTCTCAATCGGTCATCACCACCGGCAAGCTGATCGTCAATCTCGACGCCAAGACTGTCGAAGTGGCGGGCCTGCGGGTTCATCTGACCGGTAAGGAATATCAGATGCTGGAGCTGCTTTCCCTGCGCAAGGGAACGACGCTGACCAAAGAAATGTTCCTCAACCATCTTTATGGCGGCATGGACGAGCCGGAACTTAAAATTATCGACGTGTTCATCTGCAAATTACGCAAAAAGCTCGCAGCAGCAACCATTGGCGAACACTATATCGAGACCGTCTGGGGCCGCGGCTATGTTTTGCGCGACCCACAGGAAGAAATCACGGCGTCGGTCGCTTAACCGGGCGCCCAAATACGTCGCCGACAATAACGACTACTTGCACGCCTATAAAAACGCCCCGGTTCGCCGGGGCGTTTTTGTTTTGTTCATATATTATCGCGCCATCACCTGAAAATAGTAGGAAATTTGGTTTGCGCCGGGCGCTGATGCGCGTCCGATTTGCGCAAATTTAACCCAAACCTACGACACTATCATCGCCGTGCTTCGCGGCACACCAAACGCGTAACCGAATTTGAACGGCGAATAATGTCCCATAGCTCGCTTCAGCAAACAAAAAATCGCCTGAGCGCAATCAATCTCCTGTTTATCGCATCGGTGATCATCAGTGTTGTCGGCGCATTGGGTATAGCGAAAGGCGCAACGCTTAATAAGCTGAATTTCTTTCACCTTAAATATAATACGGAACTTGATGGCGCGCTCCACGATCTGGCCCCCGACAGCGACCTCAAAAGTGTTGAATTTATCATCGGCAAAATCAGGGAGCAGCCCATCGCTTGCCTGAAAATGATCGGACCGCTGGAAATGGGCGTGATGCGCGCCGCTGGCGCCGGCCATGCCCGCGCCCTTTGCACCAAGGATGTCGTAGACGTCGATGAGGCGCTGAGCGCCATAAGCGCATACAAAACCAACACGATATCTTTTGCGCAATTGAAGACAAAGCTATTTGTCGCGCACGCTACGTTTATGGAAAATTCCGAAGCCTTTGAGCCGCTGGTTCAAAACACCGTTCGGTTGATTGTCATCACCATGATCGCGCTCATCGCAACCAATGGCGCGGCCATCGCCGTTCTGGGCATGGTCCTGTCGCGACAAATTTCTGGCAATTTCGCCCTCATGAACGAAGCAACGAAAAAATCCAAAAAAAGCGAGAAGCGCCTGAAAATGGCGTTTGAGGGATCAACAGAAGCGATCTGGGAATGGAACGCAAAGACTGGCGTCGTCACGGCTTCGCATTATTTCTTTGATTCTCTCGGCTTTAACCGACCCGGCCAGGCCGATCTTTCACAGTGGTTGGCCGATCATGGGCATCCAGACGACCTTGAGGCGGTGTTCGCATCATGGCGATCGCACCTCAAGCAAGGAACAACCCATGACGTCAATTGCCGGATCGGAGACGGGACAGGCGCATGGCAATGGTTTCGAATTCGCGGGAGTGTTCGTAAAGACGCTTCCGGCAAAGCCATAGAGGCGCTTGGCACACTGAGCAATGTTACCGACATTGTTGAAGCGCAAATACAGGCGGAAGAAGCCAACCGTGCGAAATCGGAATTTCTGGCGACGATGAGCCATGAAATACGCACGCCCATGAACGGCGTTCTTGGCATGCTGAACTTGATGCTGCGGGGGGACCTAAAAGCCGCTGAACATGACAAGGCTATCATCGCCCGCGATTCTGCTGAAGGGCTGTTGAAAATCCTCAATGATATTCTCGATTATTCACGTCTCGAAGTCGGTCAGGTCGAACTTGAAAGATTACCGTTCAACCCTGAGCGCATCGGCGCCGCGGTCGTTGAATTACTGACATCAAAAGCTGAAGAAAAAGGCTTACGCCTCAGCTACAAAGCAGCGGAGAATTTACCGCTATGGGCTGAACTGGACCCCACCCGCATTCGTCAGATACTGATCAATCTTGTCTCCAATGCGATCAAGTTCACCAAGGAAGGCAGCGTCGATCTTAGTGTCTCTTACCAGACGGGCTCTAAAGACCATGGCGTCATTAGATTTGAAATCAACGACACCGGCATTGGCATCGCTGAAGAAGCTCAAGCCCGTTTGTTTAAGCGTTTCTCCCAGGTCGACGCTTCGATGACGCGGCGATTTGGCGGCGCCGGTCTTGGCCTTGCGATTTCAAAACAACTGGTCAAGCGCATGGACGGCGAAATCGGTTGCAAAAGCACGCTCGGCGCTGGAAGCCAGTTCTGGTTTACGCTGCCGGTTGATGTCGCAAACAGGCCGCGCACTGATGTGGAAGATAGTGCTGACGACGAGGCTGGCAACGATCTCACCGTCGGCGCGTTACGAATTCTTGCCGCTGAAGACCAACCCATCAATCAGCAGGTATTGCGCGCGTTTTTAGTTGGCGCCGGTCATGAAGTGGTTCTTGTCGCCGATGGCGCGCTGGCGCTGGCCGGCATTCAACAATCAGATTTTGACGTTGTACTGATGGATATCCAGATGCCGAATATGGATGGTTTCGAGGCGACGCGCGCCATCCGGGCGTTAAGCCATCCGCTTTGCTCCATTCCGATCATTGCGCTTACCGCCAATGCAATGGCCGGCGACAAGGAGCGTTGCCTGGCCAACGGCATGGACGGCTATATCAGCAAACCCATCAACGCCGATACGCTGTACCATGAGATCGCCGCCGTCATTGCGCATGCCGCGAACGCAGAGCCCGGCCGCGCCGCGCCAGCGACACCGGCTGTTGCATAACCCATCGGTCTTGCGACAAAATCAATATGATTTAAGGCACACTGCCAGCTTCCTAATGTGAGAGGCGCTCAACGGGAAGATTATATAATGAGTGAAATTGAATTTGTGCATCTCTTTGAAGTGAAAGAGGATCAGATCATCGACCTTATGAATAATGATATGGTGGGGAAACAGTTGCCATTGCTTGCCGGAGGTTTTTCAGCCGAAAACTGTCGAGATTTTTTGAAAGCCAAAAAGCAGCTATGGGACAAGCATGGATTTGGCCCTTGGGCTTTTCTCATCAATGGTGAATTCGCAGGCTGGGGAGGGTTGCAACCAGAGCACGGGGAAGCTGATTTTGCCCTGGTTCTCCATCCCAAATTTTGGGGATGGGGCAGAAAGATATTCAATGAAGTCAAAGATCGAGCATTTAACCAAATGAACCTTAGCTCGATAACTATTTTATTCCCTCCGACTCGACTAAATTCAAAAGCTATAACTCGTTTGGGTTTTACCAATGACGGCCAAGTGACCGTAGACGGCGAGCTCTTTATGAAATTTCGCCTCACGAAACCTCAGCCATAATGGTTGATAATCAAAAGTAGTCGTTCCGTTCATACAACAAGCATACAAAGTTGATGCAAAACCCACCCCGCCGACGCAGCCTATTGCGCCACCGCGCAAACTGCCTGCTCCATCGCCAGAATCGCCTTCTTGCGCGCCGAGCCCCAACGATAGTTATGGATGATGCCACTGGAAAGGATGACCCGATGGCAGGGGATGAGCAGCGACACCATGTTAGAACCAACCGCAGCGCCAACGGCGCGTGAGGCCTTCGGGTGTCCCAGCTCGCGAGCGATATCGCCATAGGTGACGAGGCCGCCATACGGAATTTTCAACAGCGCCTCCCAAACTTTCAATTGAAAATTCGTACCGTGAACATGCAGGCCCAAAGGCTGGTCAAGCCGGCCATTAGCGGCGGACGTAAAAGCCCGTACCGCAAGCGGCGCGATAAAATCCTGGTCATGGACAAACCGCGCCGCCGGCCAGTCCTGTTTCATTTCGCCAAGTTGCATCGCCTCGTCACCGGCGCCCAGAAAACTAAGCCAGGAGACGCCCTTCTCAGTAGCGCCGATAAGAGCCGCTCCGAACGGGCCATTGACCGTCGCATAACGGATCGTCAGCCCCTCGCCTTTTTTGCGATAGGCGCCGGGCGTCATCGCCTCGGCGGCCAAAAACAAATCGTGGAGGCGCGAGGGTCCGGAAAGCCCGGCGGCGAAGGATGCATCAAGCACACTGCCGCCGCTTGCCATCTCGCGTTTGGCCTCACCGGCCGCCAGATATTGCAGGAAACGCTTTGGCGAGACCCCGGCGCCCGCCTTGAACACCCGCTGGAAATGTTGCGGCGACAAGCCGACCTCGGCCGCGGTTTCCTCAAGCGATGGTGCGGCTTCGAAATTCTCAACCAGATAGTCAAGCGCGCGCGCCACCGGGGCGTAGGCGTCAGCACGCGGCGCCGCGGCGCGGAGCGCAGCGCGGCGAGAAGGTTGCTGAATTCGTGTCATTTCGTCCATGACCGCACAATATCGAGTCCTTCGCGCCTAAAACACCCGTTTCTTGCTGGAAAATCCGCCCGCGATTTACCCTCCGTTAACCCTGATAAGCCGTTAATAGGGCATAAGAATTCGACACTGACGGAGGCGGCCACAATGGAAGACCTGCAATATATAATCGGAATTGGATTTTCCAGCGCCGATGTCGGCCGCGCCATTTTCCTGGCTTTTGTCTTCGCAATGTATGCCAAGAAAGACACCAATATCTGGCGCATGGCGCTGATTGCGCTGGCGATTGACCGCACCATCTGGCCGATCACGGCCATGGCGGTCTCCGGTTCGGAAGTGCAGGCTATTATCGCCTCTACCGGCGCCCTGTTCACGACCCTGTTTGATGATCTGGGCATCTATATCGTGCGCTATCTCGGCATCGTCGTCATGATCAGCAGCTTTATCGGCCTGCGCACCGGCGTGCACAAATTCATGCCGAAAAAACGCAAAGCCGCGCACGCCTGAGGGCGTCACAATTGAGGCCGCTATACCTTTTCGAAGGCGACAACCGCGTTCAGCCCGCCAAAGGCGAACGAGTTTGAAATCGCAATATCGAATTTGCGATCTATCGCTTCATTCGGCGCATAGTTGAGGTCGCAAATCGGATCTGGCTCGTCGTAATTCATGGTCGGCGGCGCGACATTATTATTCAGCGCCAAAATTGAGGCGACCACCTCTATGCCGCCGGCGGCGCCCAAAAGATGGCCGTGCATGGATTTTGTAGACGACATGATAAGCGCGTCGGCATCGGCGCCAAACACTTCCCGCACCGCTTTGGTTTCGGTCGGATCGTTTAACAATGTGCCGGTGCCATGCGCGTTAATATAAACCGCAGACGGATCATTGATCGCCACATCACCAAGCGCCAGTCGGATTGCGCCGGCCGCGCCGTCGACTTCCGGGTTGATCATGTCTTTGCCATCGGCGTTCATGCCAAAGCCTGCAAGCCGCGCAACAATGTTGGCGCCGCGCGCGCGCGCGCGTTCTTCTTCTTCCAGCACCAACACGCCCGCGCCTTCGCCGATGATAAGGCCGTTGCGGTTTTTTGAAAACGGACGGCAGGTCTCGGACGCCAGAATATGCATCGCCTTCCAGGTGGTCAGCGCGCCAAATGTCAGCACCGCTTCGCTCGCGCCCGCCAGCGCTACATCCGCGCCGCCATGACGGATAAGATCGGCGCAAACGCCAATCGAATGGGCGCCGGTGGCGCAGGCGCTGGAAATAGCGAAAGCCGGCCCGCGTGCGCCATAGCGAATAGACATATGGCTCGCCGGCGCATTGGTGATAATTTTTAGAATGGACAGCGGATGCGGGCGCTTCCCCTTGCGCAACATCTGCTCGTAACCATGATCAAACGTCGCCTGCCCGCCAATGCCGGTGCCGATAATACAGGCCATGCGGGCGCCGGTCTCGTCGTCAATCTCTAGCCCGGCATTTGCAATCGCTTCATCGGCAGCCAGAACCGCGAGTTGCGAGAACCGGTCAGCACGGGAAAGCTCGCGACCAAGGTCTTTCAGTCGCTCATCAACGCCGTCAATCGGCGCCGTCGGAAGGGTGATAGAAAGGTCGTCGCCGAGTGTATATTCGCGGCTGACAATGCCGTTTTGCCCCGACGTCAAGCCGTCCCAAAAGGCGCCCAAGTCAGCGCCGATCGGAGAGACGACGCCCATGCCTGTGACAACAACATTTCGGGTCATGCGGGCTTTATTTTTTTTCAATCAGCGTGTTGAGCGCGTCGATCAGATCGCCAACCGATTTCATCTCGCCAAATGGATTTTCATTGGCGTTGAACGGCACTTCAACACCGAGTTTTTCTTCGACTTCATAGATTATTTCGACAATCGAGAAGCTGTCGATCCCGAGATCGGCGATTGGCGTCTGGCGGGTCGGCGCCTCGGTGAGGCCGACCGCGTGGTCTTTGATGATTTCCAAAAGCGGCTGGTCAATATCGGCCATCTTTTACTCCCTTATCCATTTCGGTCTTATCCGAAGGTGTTGCGGATGGCCAGAGCGATAAGCGACAGCCAGCACTGATATAGCCTCTAATCCCGAAAATTCTTGAATTGCAGGGGCTGGTCTACCTTGAGCCCCTTGACGAAAGTGATCACCTCCTGGAGCGCATCGCGCTTTTTGCCGGTGACGCGCAGCTCATCGCCCTGGATCGCGGTCTGGACCTTGAATTTCTCGCCCTTGATTTTCTTGACGATATCTTTCGCAACGTCCTTGGCGATGCCCTCTTTCAGCAGCACCTTCTGGCGCACCGACTGGCCGGCGGCCGGCTCTTCTTTTTGATAGTCGAGAGAGCCCGGCTCGATCCCGCGTTTTTGCATATTCCCTTGGAGGATCTCGTGCATCTGACGCAGCTTCATGTCGTCATCGGCGAAGATGGATATCACCCCGTCCTTCATTTCGATCGTCGACTTGGAACCCTTGAAATCATAGCGGGTGGTAATCTCGCGGGTGACATTTTGCACCGCATTGTCAGCCTCGGCGCGGTCAACTTCGGAGACGATATCAAAGCTCGGCATGGGGCTCACTTTCGTTCGCGGATAAGTGAGATTTTTCTCCTAGTTTTCGGCCTAAAGCAAGACGCCGCGTAGGGCGCAAATTACTCCGTATAAAAAAATGCCAGACGGTCTATAAGCCGGGTTCTGTACCTCTTTGTTCTTGCGAAAAAAGCGGCGACGGCCATTCCTCTAGGCGAACGCTTGCACATTCGCTCAAGCAACCAACCCGGACGGCTCGGCGTGAAAACCCGCCTGCCTCAGCCCTTAACGGACCTTGGCGCACCGTCCCTATTCGGTCTTGCTCCAGGCGGGGCTTGCCATGCCTGCCCTGTCGCCAGTGCAGCGGTGCGCTCTTACCGCACCTTTTCACCCTTACCCCGCAAGCGGGGCGGTATATTCTCTGTGGCGCTTTCCCTCAACGCGCCCAAATGGGCCCGCTGGCCGGGCGTTACCCGGCGCCTTGTCTCCATGGAGCCCGGACTTTCCTCGGTGAGCATAAGCTCAACGCGACCATCCGACCGTCTGGCGTGGGAGATGTGGCTGCTGAGGCCTGAGAGGTCAAGTCGAGGGGGATTTCACCGGCCAGATTTTCGTCCGGCGCCAGCGCTGAAGGCGCCAATCGGTCATACACATGGAAAGGCCAGCCCCGTTTTTCGTACTATTGACGCACCACACGCAGGTCGGCGTAGAGTTCGCAAGGTTTGGCGTTCGGAGCACCGTCAGCCATCACATGAATCGGTTGTGGCGATGGTGAATCTGAAAAACCAAATCCATAGTTGCTCAGGGTGAAGCAAATTTGCCTTAAAACAAAAATGCCGCCTTTTTTGGCAGATGATAAAGGATAACTTGTCGCGGGCTCGATATTTCCCAAGCGATATGCGGCGACAAAACTGAAAGAGAAAACATCATCTGCAAGTGTATCATTCCCATATTCTTCAATGAATGATTTCGCTTCGGCGGGTGACTTTTTAAGTTGAATATTAGACATGTCAAAGAACGCAATATTGGCCCTGTTACGCAAGCCCCAAGCAAATTCCTGGCCTTCAACAACACCTTCATTATTGCTATATCCCGGTCGTCTGACCGATGCCAATCTGGCCGCTTCAGCAACGGCAGAATCGCTAAAATATAACGCGCGAAATGAAAAGGTTTCATTTGGGATGGAATATTTTAAAAGCAGCTTTCCGCTTACAAGAACAATCTGATCTTTATTTTGGATTCTGTTTATACTTTTCAAAAGATCGGATTTTATTTCTTCGATCAGCTCAGGTTTCACCTCTTGTTTTTCGAATATATCAGAATTACGGTATCTAATAATTTTGTCGCGCATTGCGCGTCGATAATAGCGTTCAGCCCGTCTACTTGGCGTAATATATTTATAGTTGTAGGGGTCAAGTGACGCTCGTTCGACCAAGAGTGATTCTGCTAATTTTTCAGCATACGCATCGTAGTCCGTTCTAGAACGTCCATAGAATGCTCGGACCACGTAATCGATGTATTCATATTCAGATTGCCAAGCCAACCCAGTGCCGTTGAGCCGAGACGTGCTTGCAAAACTAATTCCATTGAAGGTGGAATTACGCATTCCAAGATATTCGAAATCTAAATTTTGTGATTTTAGCTCTTCAATTTTTTGAGCTCGCCGAGTTGCTTCAGGGCTCATCTTCTGTTGAGCGTCGGAGGGGTTGTTGCCGTTATCACACCCGCCAACTGTGGCAAAAATGATACAAAATACAGTGTGTAGTTTCACAGAGGCCACCTTCATTTACAATCGGCTAATGTAGTAAAATATAATGTTGTATGTAAATCCCCAACACCCTGTCCCAGCATACGAAAATGATTAACGTGTTGAAGCGCCACCCGATGTTGGCTCATTTAGCACCAGCGCAACACAGACAATTGAAACGCCCTCAGATTACCGCCATCAACGCCGCCTTGGTCCTTGCATCAAACCCCTGCCCCAATGACGCTGGACAGAACCGCCTTTGAAACGCCAGCAATGCGGCCGCGTGATCGCCTGGCGGGGCGTCATAGCCGATCTCGCCCAGCGCTTTCAGCGCGTCATCATAGGAAACATTTTCGCCTGCCTTCGCATCGGCAGTATACGGCGCCAGCGCCAGGCCTTGTGCCGCCAGGCGTCCCCAGGGGAATTTTTCGCCCGGGTCTTCCTTGCGGCGCGGGGCGATGTCGGAATGCGCCAGCACATATCCCGGCGCAATACCATGGCGTGTGCGGATGTTTTTTAACAGCGCGACTACGGTGTCAATCTGCGCCTCGGGGAAATCGCGATAGCCGAATTCATGGCCGGGGTTGACGATCTCGACGCCGATCGAGCGCGCATTAATATCATACTCGCCCTTCCATGCGGAAACGCCGGCATGCCAGGCGCGCATATCGTCCGCCACCAGCTGATGACAATCGCCATTTTCTTCAATCAGATAATGCGCGCTGACTTTCGCTTTCTTGTCACACAGTCGATCCAGCGCCGCTTTGGCCGTCTGCATGCCGGTATAGTGCAAGATCACCATATCCACATCGCGGCCGCGAATATCGAAATTCGGCGATGGCGTATCAATCATCTTCACAAGGCTGCTCCGGGTTCATTAACCGATGCTTTTATGTCCTGTTTCCTGGCGCGGCGCAAAAGCACGAAACCGACGCCGGCAAGCACCATTACGCCGCCGGTAATCATCCGCGGCCCGAACGGGTCGCCGAGCAGAACAACGCCAAAGAAGATCGCGATCACCGTTGTCAGCAACACGCTCGGCGCCACAACGCTGACCGGCAGGCGCTGCAACAGCCAGTAATAGACCGTATGGCCGAATATCGAGCCGCCGATGGCTGAATAAAGGATAGCGCCAACGATCAGGGTCTTGTTGCTGGCGGCGAGCGCCTCCGACTGGCCGGTCTCGAACAGCCCCGTCCCGGCCCACAGGCCAATCGCGCCGACAACCGCAAACCAGGACAGCAATTCAATCGGCTTGAACGCTTTGGCTTGCTTGACCAGCACCGCGCCAATCGCTTCTGCAAACGAGCCGGCGGCGACCAGCCCGACGCCAAGCGGGATATGGGTATCTGCGTCAGCGTCGTCACCGCCGCCCAGGGCAATGATCGCAACACCGGCAAAGGCGAAGGCGATGCCCAACCCGCTGCGCCAGCCAATTTTATCGCCCAAAAATAAGATCGCCAATATCGTCGCAAATGGAACATATAGCTCCATTGCGATCGCGGCGGCAGACGCAGTGGCAAATTTCAACCCGGTAAACATCAGCCCATAATTCACCGCGCCAAGGCAAAGACCAGCGCTCAGCACCCGGACCATATGCCCCGGTCGCCAGCGCAGATAGCGCGACAACAACAAAGCCACCAGCGTCATCCGGATCGCCGCGTAAAACATCGGCGGCAACTCACCAATCGCCACTTTAATGACGACGAAGTGAAACCCCCAGACCAGACACATGGCGAACCAGATAGATAATTCGCGGATGCTCAACGCACTCTCCTAAAATGATACGAGAAACGCATGCCGCCGGATTACGCCAAACCGGCAAGCTTCAGCAATCGAATTTATATGTAACAGTAATTAGGCGGAAAGACGGCGCTCTAAGCGCCGGCAGGACGCCAGCCAGTGCGATCTGTTTTATTAGACATCAGCCCGGCAATGGCGGAAATCGCCAGAACCACCGGCGCGGCAACCGCAACCGCGGCAATCGCTAGCGCTGAAACAATCAAAAACCCCAGAAATATCAACGCATCCGCACCCCGCTCAAGCGCGGTATCAGATCGCTCCGATTTTTGACTTTCAGGCCCCGACAACTTTTTCAAAATAACCACCAAACGCGATTCACGGAACTGGTATCAAAGCATTGGCCGACGGCTTCGTCCAGACACCCCACCCCGCATTAAATCACGCAAATCACCGCAAATCGGTTAAAATTTGCTCATAAGCTGTATTGATCGCCGCCATTCGCCCTTCGCCGATCTTCAAAAGGTCGGGCGGTACGCCCCGCGCTATTAAAATATCCGGGTGGTGATCCCGCACCAGAGCCCGGTAAGCGGCTTTGATTTCATCTTCGCTGGCGGCGTGATCGATGCCTAAAATGAGATAGGGATCATCCTCGCCAAGACCGAGATGCGCCGCCTTCAAGCGATGATAGGCGGCGCCTTTAACGCCGAAGGCGCGCGCGGCGCGATCCAGGAGTTCAAGCTCGCGCGGATGCGCGACACCATCGGCGACGGCGATATGGAACAGACAATCCAGCACATCTTCAAGCACCGCCGGCGCTTCGGCAAAAATCTTTGTGACGCGGCGGAGATATTCGTCAAAGCCAGCGACATCTTGCTGAGCCAGCTGATAGACCATGCGCACTTTGTCGGCATCCTGCTCGTCAAACTGGAAAAAATCCCGGAACGCTTCAACCTCGTCATCAGTGACGACGCCGTCGGCTTTGGCCATCTTTGCCGACAGGGCGATTAGCGCAATTGAAAACGCAGCCGCATCGCGGCGCTGCTTTTGCACAGCCAGCGTTTCCAAAAGCCCGCCAAGCGTCCGCTTGCCGGCATCGCGAATGGTGGTTTCTATACGGTCCCAAAGTGTCATTTGAACGGTTTAATCTGCAAGCGCGCCGATGGGAAGGCGCAAGTGGTTAACGCCCCGCGTAGCGCTCATTTTTTATCCGGGTCGTAATGCAGGATTGGCGACAGCCATTTCTCCGTCTCTGCTACTGTCATCACCTTGCGGCGCGCATAATCGCTGACCTGATCGCGCTCAATCTTGCCAACGCCGAAATAAAGCGAGGCCGGGTGGGAGAAATATAGCCCGCTCACCGAAGCTGGCGGTGTCATAGCAAAACTCTCCGTCAGCGCCATGCCGGCGTTTGTTTCAGGGGCCAGAAGCTGAAACAGCGTCGCCTTTTCGGTGTGGTCGGGCTGCGCCGGATAGCCGGGCGCCGGGCGGATGCCCTGATAGGTCTCCTTGATGAGCTGATCCGGCGTGAAGTCTTCGTTCCGCGCATAGCCCCAAAGCTCGCGCCGCACCCGTTCATGCATATGCTCAGCGAACGCCTCCGCCAGCCGGTCCGCCAGCGCCTTGGAGAGGATCGCGGAATAATTGTCGTGACGCGCATCATGGGTGCTTGAATATTCTTCCTCGCCGATCCCCGCCGTCACCGCAAAGCCGCCGATATAATCGGCAATGCCGGTCTCTTCGGGAGCGACAAAATCGGCCAGGCAATAATTGACGCCGCCTTCACGTTTGGCTATTTGCTGGCGCAGACAATGCAGCACGCCAAGCTCTTCGCTCCGGGTCTCGTCCTTATAAAGAACGATATCATCGCCGCGCGCATTCGCCGGCCACAGTCCGACCACGCCGTGCGCAGTCAGCGCCTTTTCACCGATAATCTGGCGAAGCATTACTTGCGCATCGTCAAACAATGCCCGCGCCGCCTCGCCGACCTTGGCGTCATCAAGAATTTGCGGATAGCGCCCATGCAATTCCCAGGACGAGAAAAACGGCGTCCAGTCAATATAGCGCGCCAGCGTTGCAAGATCGTAATCGCGAAAACTTTTAACGCCGGTGAAGGATGGCTTTGGCGGCGTATAGGCCGACCAATCAATCGACGGCTTGTTGGCGCGCGCATCGGCGATTGAAATACGCTTGGCTTTGCTGGCGCCTTTCTCATAGCTCTCACGGATTTTGACGTATTCTTCCCTGACGCCATCAAGATAATCGCCGCGCCGGTCCTCTGATACTAATGCCCCGGCAACGCCCACTGCGCGGCTGGCGTCGGTGACATAGACAACGCCGTGGTCATAGTTGGGCGCGATTTTCACCGCGGTGTGGGCGCGGCTTGTGGTCGCTCCACCGATAAGCAGCGGTATGTCAAAGCCTTCTCGCTTCATCTCCGAGGCGAGGTTGCGCATTTCATCAAGGCTCGGCGTAATCAGCCCGGAAACGCCGATAATATCGACATTATGCGCGCGCGCTTCGCTGAGGATTTTCGCAGTGGGCGCCATGACGCCTAAATCGATGATCTCGTAATTATTACATTGCAGCACCACGCCGACGATATTCTTGCCGATATCGTGAACATCGCCCTTCACTGTCGCCATCAAGATGACGCCATTCGGCTTTCCCTGTTCGAGGCCTTGTTCTTGTTTTTCTTTTTCCATGAATGGCGTCAGATAAGCGACCGACTGCTTCATCACCCGCGCCGATTTCACCACTTGCGGCAGGAACATTTTGCCATCGCCGAAAAGATCGCCGACAATATTCATCCCGTCCATCAACGGGCCTTCAATGACATGCAAAGGGCGGCCGAGTTTTGCGCGCGCCTCTTCGGTGTCCTCAACGATAAATTCTGTAATGCCCTTGACCAGCGCATGGCGAAGCCGCTCCTCCACCGGCGCCTCGCGCCACGACATATCCTTGACCATCACCTGGCCGGCCTCACCGCGATATTGCTCGGCAATCTCCAAAAGCCGCTCGGTCCCATCCGGCCGCCGGTTCAAAATTACGTCTTCAACCGCCTCGCGAAGCTTCGGCTCAATCTCGTCATAGATCGCCAGCTGACCTGCATTGACGATGCCCATATCAAGGCCGGCCTTGATCGCATGGTATAAAAACACCGAATGCATCGCTTCTCGAACCGGCTCGTTACCGCGGAACGAAAACGAAATGTTGGAGACCCCGCCAGAGACTTTCACATGCGGAAGATTGTCCTTGATGCGCTTGGTCGCTTCAAGGAAGTCCACCGCGTAATTGTCATGCTCTTCAATACCGGTGGCGACGGCAAAAATGTTGGGATCGAAAATAATATCTTCCGGCGGGAAGCCGGCCTTGGTGAGAAGTTTGTAGGAGCGCTCGCAGATTTCGAACTTGCGCTCAGCGGTGTCGGCCTGGCCGTCCTCGTCAAAGGCCATCACCACGCTTGCCGCACCGTAACGCATGATTTTCCCGGCATAGGTCAGAAAAGCTGTCTCGCCTTCTTTCAGGGAAATCGAATTGACGATCGCCTTACCCTGGACGTTTTTGAGCCCCTCTTCGATCACCTCCCATTTCGATGAATCAATCATCACCGGTACGCGGGAAATGTCCGGCTCTGATGCAATGAGACGCAAAAATGTCCGCATCGCTAGGGCGCCGTCGAGCATGCCCTCGTCCATATTAACATCGATCACCTGTGCGCCATTTTCCACCTGCTGGCGCGCAACCGCGAGGCCATCTTCATAGCGGCCGTCTTTAATCAATTTACGGAATTTCGCAGATCCGGTAACGTTGGTGCGCTCACCAACATTGACGAATGTCGCGCGCGTGCTGGTGCTCATTTAGGCTCCGCCCGACCATCCCTGCGGACAAGCCCCGGCAACCCGTCTACAGACAACGCGTTGGTCCGGTAGCGATGTTCTTTCCATTCTTCGATTGGCTTGTGTTCCAGATGTCGGTGCAGTTGCTCGCGCTCATCTTTGTAGTCGAAAAACGGAACGCCCCAACCACAGCTATCAGCAACTCGCGTAATGGAGATTTTGATGATCGCGCGGGCGCGGTCGTAGGCTGGGAAAAGATCTTTTAACGCCGGAAAATCCGGATCATCCATCGCCACAGCTCTGCCACGACCGTAAACGCGCAAAATGCTCGCGGCGCCGTCAAACGCACAAAACATCAACGTAATGCGGCCATTTTCGTTAAGATGCGCATGCGTCTCAATCCCCGATCCGCCGAGATCAATCCAGGCGATCGTGTGCGCATCGAGAATACGGATACTGTCATAACCCTTCGGCGACAGGTTGACCGATCCGTTTTCAGACAGTGGCGCGGTTGCGACGAAGAAAATCTTCTGTCGCATGATAAAATCCACATGGCTGTCGTTTAACGCCTCGAAGGTCTTGCCCATAAAACTTTGTCACTTTTTATTGTTGTTGTTGTAGCGCCAACCGCTCACGCCGCATGGTCAACCGGTTTACCCATGGGCCGGACGCCAAGCATATGGCACAGCGCATAAGCGAGGTCGTCGCGGTTGAGGGTGTAGAAATGAAAATGATTGACCCCGTGCTCGGCCAGCTCATGACATTGCTCGGCCGCAACGGTCGCCGCGACCAGGCGGCGCGTTGATGGGTCGTCTTCGAGGTTTTGAAACAGCTTGACCAGACGACCCGGCACAGTGGCGCCGCACACATCAGCCATCCGCCGCATCCCGTTGAAATTCGTGACCGGCATGATGCCAGGCACGATCGGGATATCGATGCCCGCCGCCTGGATCGTATCGCGGTATCGTAGAAAAGCGGCGTTGTCATAAAAAAACTGTGTGATCGCTCGTGTGGCGCCGGCGTCTATTTTGCGTTTCAGCAATTCGATATCGGCGTTCATCGACGGCGAATCGGGGTGTTTTTCCGGGTAGCAACCGACGGTAACCTCAAACGGCGCAATCTTTCTGGCTCCGGCCGCGAGTTCCGCGGCGTTGGCGTAGCCGTCCGGATGCGGAGTATAAGGCTCTCCGGCCCCGCCCGGCGGATCACCGCGCAGGGCGACAATATGTTTGACGCCCGCGGCCCAATAGGACTTCAAAACATCGTCGATCTCATCGCGCGTCGCCGCAACGCAAGTTAGATGCGCGGCCACCGGGATTTTTGTTTCCTTGATGATGCGCGACACCGTTTCATGGGTGCGCTCACGCGTTGATCCACCGGCGCCATAGGTGACGGAGATAAAGTCCGGCCGCAGCGGCGCCAGTTTATTGACCGCCGACCACAGCTTTTCGTGCATCGCCGGCGTCTTTGGCGGAAAAAATTCAAACGAGACATGAAGGTTTGACATTTCTATTCTCCAACCTCACGCAGCGCTGCGTGCACGCAGCTGGCGAACATCCGCCGGCGCACGACACAGCCATATTTTTACCGTCAGTTTCTTTTTCTCGCCCGAGGCCGGTGACAAAGTATCGATCTCTTCAAGCTGCAACCCAGACGCCGCGCACCAGTCGCGCACCTCATCATCGGAAAAACCAAGCCGGCGATGCGCATGGTCATCGCGCAGAAATTCCAAATCATGCGGTGCAAAATCAGAAATAATCAGGCAACCGCCAGGCTTTAAAAGCCGCGCCGCTTCATGCACCGCAGCGCCAGGCTCGGCGAGATAATGCAAGACGTGATGCACACAGACCACATCCGCTGACGCGCCGTCCATCGCCAGTGAGAACAGATCGCCATGGCGCGCCTGGGCATGGGCAATCCCCGCTCGCTCCAAATTGGCGCGCGCAATCGCCAGCATCTCATGGGAGAGATCATAACCAACGCCCGAACCATAATGGTCAGCGAAAATCTCCAGCATACGACCCGTGCCGGTGCCGAGATCGACAAAGACGTCTACCGGCTTGTCGCCCGCGAGTTTAACGATCCGCTCTTCGATATCAGATTCCGGCAGATGCAGCCGCCGCAGCTGGCTCCATTGCCTGGCGTTCGACTGGAAATAGTCGGCCGCCTGGGCCGCCCTTGCGGTTCGGCTCTGCGCAAAACGCTCCGCGTCGCGCGCCAAAATCCGGTCATCGGCTTCGCTGACCGCCGAGACCGCGTCCAGAACCGCCGACAGACTGCGGTCATTTTGCACCTGGCCGGCGATCCGGTAGAACATCCATGCCCCCTCGCGGTGGCGCTCGGCTAGCCCGGCATCAACCAGAATTTTCAGGTGCCGGCTCACCCGCGGCTGGCTTTGGCCAAGAATTGTCGTTATTTCACTTACAGTTAGCTCGCCCTTTACAAGCAGAGCCACAATTCGCAAACGGCTCTCTTCGCCGATAGCGCGAAACACGCTGAGGGTCTTATCAAGGGTCATGCTCATTGCCTGGCGACTATGTTCGGCAACATATAAAGATATCTTTATATGATAGCAACAATCCTAGTTCCGCCCCGACTGTAATAATTATGCCCGACATATGGGCCCTTGCGGCAACAATCGTGGAAAGTTGACCCAGCCACAGGCATTAACCCTGTCTTTTCGCCGTGATTTCGCCATCTTAGGAAGCGACGATTCTAGCCGCCATGGAGTGTACCCGCGTGACGATAAAGATCTGGACCCTTGCCGCCTTCCTCGCTTTGACGGCCGGCGCTGCGCATGCGCAAATTTCAGATGCGGACGAAGCAGCCGCTTTTGCCGAAGACTTGAAGAATGACGGCGCCGCAGACCAAGGCGACGCCAATCAGGACCCCTGGGAAGGCTTCAACCGCAAAATGTTCTCCGTCAATAACGCCATCGATGGCGCGGTTCTGGTTCCGGCGGCGAAGATCTACCGCGCAACCACACACAAAAAGCAGCGCAAAGGCCTGCGCAATCTGCTCGCCAATGCGCGAATGCCGGGGATTTTGATCAACGATCTCTTACAAGGTGAATTCAAGCGCGCCAGCCAAACAGCAGGCCGCTTTGTCGTCAACACCACCATCGGTTTTGGCGGCATGGGCGATCCCGCCGAGCGCATAGGAATTCCTCAGCATTCGGAAGATTTCGGGCAAACGCTCGCGGTATGGGGCGTCTCATCAGGGCCGTATCTGTTCATGCCGCTCCTGGGGCCGAGCACCGTCCGCGGCGGCGTTGGCGCGATTGGCGATGTCGCCTTGGACCCGGCGGTCTGGATTCGTACTGATGCCGCCTCTTTTGCGCGTTACAGCCGCGCCGGCGCCACCGGGCTCGCCTTGCGCGAGCCGTTAATCGAGCCGCTTCAGGATATTAAGGACAACTCGCTCGATTATTATGCATCGATACGCAGCTTTTACACACAGTCGCGCAAGCGCGAGATTGCCAACGGACGCACCAATTATGATGATCTGCCGGACATCGGTGACTTTGAAGAATTTGACGAGCTTGAATGAGTTCGCCCGGCGCAGGGGTGTTAAAGCTTGACTAGAGCCCTGCTCCAGATTTTTGTTTGTCGCGTGATCTGACAGCAGAGCCCGTTTTCACTATTCCTGATCACGCTTCTTGGGAGCTTAGACTATGCAAATGACAACAACCCTACGCCGGCTTGGCGTCGCACACCGTCTGGGCGTCGCAATTATTGTCAGCGCCGTTCTCTCCGCCGCGCCTGCCCTCGCGGATCAAGAGGTTGAAGACTATATTCAGGCCATACTCGATGAAGCCGAGCCTTTTCTCGATGCGCCGGACCAGGAAACGCAATTTGACGGCATCCGGCAGCTGGTCGATAAATATGTCGATATGCGCCGCATCGGCCTGTTCACGCTTGGCAAATATGCCCGCCGGATCACGCCGGAACAAAAGCAGGAATATCTGCCGCTGTTTAAAGAATACGCAACCGGAGTTTATCAAGATTCCCTGTCCACCTATGCCGGCGAAAAACTGCGGGTCACGACCTCAATTGATCGGTCGGAACGCGACATCATCGTCAATTCGGAAATCATCGACCCCGAGCCGGGCAGTCAGCTGGCGACTATGGTGGTGCATTGGCGGATCTATCGCAGCCGTGACGGCGATTTAACCATCATGGATGTCGGCGCCGACGGTATCTGGCTGGCGATCGAACAGCTCGAACAGTTCACCTCCGTCATCGCCAATAATGGCGGGCCGCCCGCCGGCATTGACGCGCTGATCGTCGACCTTAAGGAACAGCTTGCAGAGTAAATTTGCCAACGCTTAAACAATTAAAAAGGCCGCTCACAAGAGCGGCCTTCTTTATGGTTGATAATGCAGCGATCAGACCGCAGCAAAGTGTTATCAAGAATAAAATTCGACGACCAGGTTGGGTTCCATGGTGCACGGATATGGCACTTCGGCAAATTCCGGCGCCCGCACAAAAGTCGCCGACATCTTCTTCGGATCAACGTCGACATATTCAGGAATGTCGCGTTCCGGGCTTTGCAAAGCTTCCAGAACCAGCGCCATATTTTTCGATTTTTCTTTAACCTCGACAACGTCGCCCGGCTTCAGGCGCGCTGAGGGAATATTGGTGCGAACGCCATTGACCAGCACATGGCCATGATTGACGAACTGGCGTGCGGCAAAAACCGTGGGCACGAATTTCGCGCGATAGACAATCGCATCGAGCCGGCTTTCCAAAATACCGATCAGATTCTCTGCGGTGTTGCCGCGGCGGCGCACAGCTTCGCCATAGATGCTTGAAAACTGCTTTTCGGTGATGTTGCCGTAATAGCCTTTGAGCTTTTGCTTGGCCATCAGCTGGATGCCGAAATCGGATGGCTTGCCCTTGCGGCGCTGGCCATGCATGCCAGGTCCGTAGTCGCGTTTGTTGACGGGAGATTTTGGCCGGCCCCAGACGTTTTCGCCGACCCGGCGGTCAAGCTTGTGCTTGGCGCTGCTGCGCTTAGACATCATTCCTCACTATCGACGTGGCCCGGCCCCA
>JAJFFY010000090.1 GCA_021776415.1 Hyphococcus sp. | reverse complement strand
ATGTTGCTGGCTGCAAGTTCGACAATGTTTCTTGATGACAGAGTTGTGCCTGCACGCACGAATACTTCAAAAAGTTCCTGACGATAAGGTACCGAAAACCAGGCATACTCTTCTCTGCCGGCCACAGCAGTGGCACCCGGGACCACATCGATTTCACCTCGCTTGATCATTTCCAGCAGGTTGACCCAGTCCGCCCTGACGAATTCAATCGTGCAGTTCTGATCAGCCAGCAGTGCGCGTATCAGATCAATTTCGATACCCATGACTGTGCCGTCGGGGGCTTCGAAGTGGTAGGGGGCCCAGAGATCATAACCCATGGTCAGCGTACAGGGCTGGTCGGCCTTTGCAATGCTGCTGGTCGCATCGGCTGCAGGTTCCGTAGTACTGCTGCTTTGCTGATGAGCTTGTTCGCCGCTACCGGCTGCTGGGTCAGATGCCGACTCCTGATCGCAGGCGGTTAACAGCAACATCATCGTTAATGTCAGCAGCGACGAAGCAAATCTGATAGTCATGCCGGGCTCCTCTGATTTTCAGTCAACAGTATTACTATAAAGCAATCTCTCAGAATTCAGCATACTGCGATTCGCCGCGCTTGACAATGTCAGCGGCTGTTCTAAACCCGCCATATTCTCCATTCCCTCTGTCGTGACGCCGCCAGGCTTCGTGGCTGCGTCGATTCGCTCAGTCGTGCATCCTCACCGTAGCGGCGAGTACGTTGCCGGTGCGCTCGGTCGTGAAACGCCCCATCTACAGAACCCCGGATCAAGTTCGGGGCAGGCTCTGGTGGCGCCTCGCGACCAGCGGATGATGAATAAGCTGGGCTTAAGGCCACGACAAACCCAAAATGGCGATGCATCGGCTGTGCTGCAAACTGATTTTGCTTTTCAATCAAACTGCTATTGAATTACTCGGTGATTGACTACAACTTGACCACAAACCAGAATTTATAACCATGGAGACTACAATGAAGATTATTCAAACAAGCACGGTTTTGCTGGCATTGCTGGGGTTTGCAGGCTTGGGCTATGCTCAGGATTGTGAGCTGAGTATTGACGGCAACGATGCCTTGCAATTTTCAGCATCAGAGCTCACCGTCAGCAAGGATTGTGGTGAAGTCAAGTTGACCCTGACGCATGTCGGCGCGCTGCCAAAATCAGCCATGGGTCACAACTGGGTGCTGACTGCTACCAGTGCTGCCCAGGCAGTGGTCAGCGACGGCATCGGTGCCGGTTTGGACAACGACTACATCAAACCGGGTGATGATCGAGTTCTGGCGCACACCGCAATCATCGGTGGCGGTGAGTCAACTACCATTACCTTCAGCGTTGCCGATCTTGAAGTGGGTGGTGATTACACGTTCCTGTGCAGCTTTCCGGGTCATTTTGCGATCATGAATGGCAAGTTCATCGTCACCTGATCCAAGTGATAATGACGGATGCAGTTGGTCTGTCAGCGTTCAGGGCCAAGAACGACGCACGGTGAATGGCCTGAATTCTTGACTGGCGTCGCAACGCCACAACAACGCTGAATCCGACATTATCAGGTAGACCAACACCAACGCATTAAGCCTGTCAGAATACTGGCAGGCTTTTTTATTGGCGCAGATAGTGATGATGTATTGTAAAAGCGGGTACAGGCGCTGTGAAGTCAATCAGTAAAATATGGACCTTGTTGCTGGGCATGTTGATCATGCTTGCCGGGGTAGGCTTGTTGGGCACCCTGCTGGGTGTGCGCGGCGCGGCGGAGCAGTTCTCGATCTCGGTGTTGGGCCTGATCATGGCCGGCTATTTCGTCGGCTTTGTGATCGGGCCGTTTCTGATCCCGAATCTGATCCGCAAGATCGGTCATGTGCGGGTGTTTGTGGCCATGGCCACATTGCTGTCCACCTGTGCACTGTTGCATGGTTTGCTGGTCACGCCAGTGATGTGGTTCCTGTTGCGTTTGCTGGCCGGTATCTGCGTGGTGGGTATTTACGTGGTCATCGAAAGCTGGCTGCATACGCAAAGTAGCAATGCGCAGCGCGGTTACCTGTTTTCGGTGTACATGACCTGTACCCTGATCGGGCTGGGGCTGGGTCAGCTGTTGCTGTTGAGCGGACCCAGCAATGATCTGCGTATGTTCGCCATCGCCTCGGTGCTGTTTTCGCTGGGCTTGCTGCCGGTGGCCATGACCAGAGTACAGGAGCCGGTGCTAGGGGTGACCGAACACCAGGGCTTGCGCAAGCTACTGCGCGTGTCACCACTGGCGGTGACCGGATGTTTGTGTTCGGGTATAGTCTCTGGCGCTTTCTGGGGGTTGGCCGCGGTGGTCATTATCAGTGCCGGTATGAATGATAATGATGTGGCATTGTTCATGGGCAGCGCCTTGCTTGGCGGCGTGCTGCTGACCACACCGATTGGCAAACTGTCTGATCACTATCAGCGCCGCCGCGTGCTGATGTGGGTCAGTGTTTGCACCGCCCTGGCGGCAATATGGTTGTGGTGGTTATTGCGCGAGCAAACGCAGTGGCTGATGCTGGGGGCGTTTTTTTATGGCTCCTTCACGTTTAATATTTACGCTTTATCGGCAGCGCACGCCAATGATCATTCCGCGCCCGAACACGCTTTGGAAACCAATGCCGGCTTGCAGTTGATCTGGGGCGTCGGCGCCAGTGCCGGACCGATCCTGGGCGGCTGGTGCATGCAGCATTTTGGTAATCGCAGCCTGTTGCTGGTGATCGCGGTAGCGGCCT
>JAJFFY010000089.1 GCA_021776415.1 Hyphococcus sp. | reverse complement strand
AATGTGATTCCGGTATCGTAAGCGATGTGCGAGCGCGAGAATGTTGGGCAATTCCAGCGTGCCGTCAATTTGACTGTGAGAAGCGAGGATCTGTTCCAGCAAAGTAGATCCCGCACGCGGCAATCCAACAATAAAAATAGGATCCTGTGCGGGAAAGCCCTTTTCGGTCTGTTCTTTAAAAAGCTCAGCCGTGCAAACTTCGGATTGCCTCTGCAATTCTCCGGTCATTTGATCAGCGTCATAGCGTGACTGGATGCGCTTCAGCTCATTGCCGCGTTTATAATAGGAAAAAGACGCCTCGTACTCTTTGCGATCCTCAAGCGCTTTGCCCAACGAAAAACAGATGCTTATCCGGTTGGCATAGCCCAACTGATCATTGCTTTCCTGTTTTCGCATGAGGTCGATTTCCTCATCCGTGAACTTATAGGTTTTCAGATTGGCAAGACCGAAAAATGCATCGCCATAATCCGGCACGGATCGAAATGCGGCGCGATAGGAAGTGACCGCGTCTTCTTGGCGGCCATAGGTCTTTAGCGCGTGCCCGCGTGTGGTTAGCGTCGCCGGGTCGCCGGGCAGTCTGTCAAGAACCTGATCGAACAGCTCGAAAGCACGTTCGAAATTTCCATTATGCATGCTCTCAATGGCGAGATGCGACTGAAAAACCGGGTCCGACGGATTGCGTTTATAAAGCATTTGTGCCTGTTCAAACGCTGCCTGGTATTTTTGCTTTTTGCGCAGGATTTGGATGTAGTCGAGCCGCACCTGAATATTGTCAGGTTCAAATACACTAGCGCTTTCAAGCAGGAATTCCGCGTCGTCAAGGATGTTGAATCTTGCGCCGATGTCGGCGAGCATACGCATGGCGTCGACATTTTTCGGATTTTTCTGCAAGAAGCTTCGGCACAGATTTTCCGCTTTGTACAATCGGCCTTCATGAACGTGATTCATGGCGGCCGCGACCTCACGGGGTAGCCTCGAAAGCCACTCTGCCTGAACCGTCGCTGTGCGGCCTTCGTCGGGACGGCCACTGGCGCTAAGAAGCTCTCCCTGCGCACGCCAGCTCGCTTCCAGCGCCGGATTGAAGTGACATGCGCGCCGATAAGCAATTAGCGCTTTGTCCGATTCCCCCATAGTCCGAAAAATATGGCCCTCTTCCTGGTAGGCGCGGCCATAATCGGGCGCCGAGCTCTTCAGCCGGTTCACATTGTTCAGGGCGCTTGTGTAATTCTTCAGATATCGATCACACACGACGCCCAAATAGAGTGCGTCTTTATGTTTGGGTTTGTCGCGGAGTATCATTTCGATCGTTTGCGCCGCCAAACGAAATTCGCCACGCCGGATCAATTCCTGCGCGGATTTCAATTCGTCTTCAAACTCACCTTCAGTGCTCTTCAAAAAACGCTCGCTCCGAATAAAAACGCCCCGTCTGCAACGGGGCGTTTTTAACTATATCAGCCTAAGGCCTGAGCGCAAACGTCTAGTATGTCAGCCCAATTCGAACGCCCACAGTGCGCGGTCGAAGCGGCGTCGTACGAATCGGGCCGAAAACTGCATTGGCCGACAGATCACCATGCGTATTGCTAATATTGTCCGCAAAGATTTCCATTGACCACTGCTCTGAAGAGATGCCTGCCGACATTGCGAATGTCGTCCAGGAATCTACATTCGCGGCATTAATATCGATGATGTCGCTGCGCGAAGAGCCGGAATAGACAAGTTGCGGCATGATATGGGCGATATAGTCGTTTCCAACGGACCACTCATATCGAGCGCGTAAATTACCCTGGAAGGAAGGGGCAAAAGCGAGTTCGGCGCCGGCAGTCACGTCGCCGGTAGGCGTCAGGACATTTGTAATCTCGGTATCCAGCACTGAAACGGCGCCATAGATCGTAAGGCCTTCAATTGACGCAGGCGCAATGATAAAGTCGGCCTCAACACCATAAACCTCAGCATCTGCAGCGTTGTCTGAGAAGAACAGATTAGTGATTGTCGGATCAAAAATCGTGGTTTGAAGGTTCTCGATATCGACGTAGAACGCGCTGCCATTAAACTGAAGCTGATTTTCAAACAGGTTGGTCTTCCAACCAACTTCGTAGTTGGTAACTTCGTCGGTATCGATCGCAAACGGAACCGTAAAGCCGCCAGGACCCGCAGCGCCGCCAGGCCGGTTCAGCAAACCTGGGCGGAACCCTTCTGAATAGGTCGCATAAAGCAGCATGCCGTCGGTTGGCGTCCAGCTTACATTCCCTTTGAAAATGAAGCCATCAGTTTCGGCTTTGTCCGGCGCACGTAAGGCATTAAAAATTTGCCCCGCTTGCGCGGCTGTCGCCGAACCGTCCACAACAAGCATCGCGGCCAAAATATCAGCCGCAGACTGATTATCAGCAACATCAAAGGTCAAATGAGCCGCAGGACTACAATCTCCAATGAATGTAAACAGGCCGTCGCCATTAAACTGATCACTGATATCGGTGCCGAATGCGTTCGCATCCGGTTGGAACGAGTTACAGAAAGACGCATTTGCGCTGCCTTCAAAGTCAACTTCGATATCGTAATAGCGCGTGCCGAAAGTCAGCGTGAGCTGGTCAGGTATGAGGTCGAAGTTTACTTCACCAAAGAAACCAAACTGCATATCTGTGCGCCGGATGTCATTGCGGAAAATGGTTTCTGGTGCAAACGGCCCCGGATCAGAGAAAAAACCAGTCATTTGCGGGAAGTTTGGCGAAAAGCCTGGTGAGCCGAAAACGACTGCGTTTACATTGTTGGGATAGTTAAAATTGTTGCGTTCATCCAACTGAAGATCGGAATAAAAACCGCCTACAGTTGCTCTCAAACGGTGTTCGCGTGGGGTGTTAAAGCGCAGCTCATGCGTTTGAACTGTGGTTTCGGTCGTTGAATCAACAAACAGATTTGGCGGCTGACAGGTGCCAAGCGGTACACCTGCTGTGCCCCCGTAAGATGCGTTGTATGACGGGTAAGTAACCGTCGAGTCGCACAAATAGTAAGGCAGATACTGACCTGCAAACAGATAGTCGGTGTAGTCGATACGCTGCGCGCTATCACGGTCCGTGTAAGCACCAGTATAAACCATTTCCAACATTCCGAGCCGGCCTTCTATTGTCCAGCTTGTGTTGTGAAAATCGTCGTCAATACGATCGTTTTCAAAGCGCTGAATCTCGTATTCGCCGAGCGACGGATCATCAAAGAAAACACCGTCCGAATTGATGTCCTGGCGCGCATGTCCCAACGTAATGCGCCAGTCGTCATTGACGTCATACCGGAGAGCAATCCGGCCGCCGATGTATTTCGTATCATTGAAGTCTTCTTCCACCAGCGCATCATTTGTCGCAGCGAGGAAGGTGACGTTTGAATCCAGCGCCGCAATGCTGGCTGGGTCAGACTGGAATCCGGCACGGTTTGTGCCAACAACGGTTCCATTCGGCCGTATTGTACCGGCAGGGCGGAACCGCGCAGAGTCTCGAACCGTCCGTGAACCCGCGACATTATCGATATAACCACCGCGGTCATCGAGATAAAATACGCCGCGGACAGCAAGCTTGTCGCCCACAGGCACGTTGAGACCGACTTCGGTCTTATAGCTAGCCTCGCCGCCTTTCGTGAACGATACGCCGGCGTTAGCAAACGCTTGATATTCACCCATTACCGGTTTTTTGGTAATCAGACGAACCGTGCCCGCTTGTGAGCTCGCCCCGAAGAGAGTGCCTTGCGGACCGGACAGCACTTCGATTCGTTCAAGATCAACAGCATAAACGTCAAGGTTGCGCCCAGGCTGTGAAAGTGGCTGTTCGTCGAGATATAAGGCGACGTTTGGCGCCAAACCCGCAACACCTGCGGTAGTGAGATTCGGTGTCGTTGAGGCAACGCCGCGGATATAAATTGTGCTTTGACCTGGGCCGCTGCCGCCTGCAGTCACGCCTGGAAGCTGTTTGAGATAATCTGTGAAGTTATCAACACGCAATTCATCTAATTGCTTGCTTCCCAGCGCCTGAACTGCGACGGGGACATCTTGCGCGTTTTCTGAGCGCTTGGTCGCCGTCACGACGATCGTATCCACTTGAGCAGCCGCGGACACGCTTAACGCGGATACTACGGCGATTGTTGATGCCCCTGCCATTAGTCTATTCATTAGGTATACCCCTCCCGGATATTTTTGCTCAGCCGCTCCGCCGGCGTCTGCAACGCCACAGCGACAAATTGGAATCGTCGAGAACCGATTAAATCGAGACACCGATACCGTAGCTGTAACCGATGACACAGCAATACTGCGCGAAACTCGAAGGCGCCCAACAATTCAGTAAAATGCTAGTTGGCTTCGAAAAATAGTAAAGAAGTGCTGGTGCATCAGCTGCTACTATAATCAGAACTGATGTTGTGTATCAGGGCGGCCCCCACAGTTTTTGGTAGAAAATTGCGTTTGCATGATAATTCGTCAAAAAAGATTGCCTGTTGCGTTTGAGCAACAAGGTATTTTCGCCTCAAAACTTTAAACGGCGATCGCTTTGCTCCATGAATATAGGTTGCATGAACCGGTGTAAGTCCCTTCGACATTTCGGGAAAATCGAAATGGCGTAAGGAGCGCCTGACGTTCGCCAAGGATCTCTTGAGCGACGCGATTGCCGACTCACGTCATTTTGTCGTTTCGATTTGAATCGGAGAGGATTGGCTCTTTTGTTGTTCAATTTCGATAGCGTTATGTCGCTTTTAATCAAGCTATGCAGTCTACACCAAGGTATTCTCGGTGGCCGCGATTGTTCAAAATGGTAGTTTTCTGAAACGCTTCGCACAACAGGGTGTCGATCGAATTGATACAGATACCGCAAAATTTTGACTTGCGTTCACTTCAAGTCCTAGTCGTTACCGCTGAGCGGGGCGGCATGACACAAAGCGCAAAAGCCCTGGGCATGACTCAGTCAGGTGTTTCGCAGACGATCGCTGCACTTGAGGAAGCTGTAGGTACACAACTTTTTGATCGTTCTGTGCGCCCGATCGTACTGACTGCATCCGGCCACTCGCTGTATAGGCGGGGGCAAAACCTCCTCAGTGATACCCGCGAGGCCTACCTTGAAGCCCGTGAAGCTGACCAAAAGAAACTTGCGATGTTAACGGTGGCCATGCCGGAAAGCATGGCGAATCTTGTCGGCCCAAAATTATTCAAAAACAAAAAAGATATGTGCGATCACTGGCGGATTTGGAGCGGCCTGACGCCCGCACACCGCGCAGAGTTTCTTGCGCATGCGGTCGATATTTTGATTACAGAGGACAGCAACATTAACGATGTTACCGGCCTTGAACGTCATTCAATTTTCAGCGAACCTTATATCCTAATTTTTCCGCAAAGTTATCAAGGTTCCACTGAGTTGGGCCCGCACCTTCAGGAGTTATGTCTCGTACGATTTTCATTACGCTCAGCTACCGGGCGCCAAACCGAAACGCAACTAAACCGATTGCGCCTGCAATTCCCGGAAACCGTAGAATTCGATAACTCGTCGTGCCAAATTGAAGCGGTTGCAGATGGTCAAGGCTGGGGTATTACAACCCCTCTCTGCCTCCTGCAGCGCCAAACGCTGATCGACAAACTGAAAATTGCGCCGATAAAACGCGGCGGATTTTACCGACATTTCTCACTCATTGCCCGCGAAAATAGCCTTGGATCTTTGCCGGAGGAACTTGCTGCAGAATGCCGAATGATTTTACAGGACGAGGTTTTACCCGAACTGTTTAGTAAAGTTCGCTGGCTCGAAGATATGTTGCTCTGCCGGACGACGCGACAAATATACAAACGCACTCAGTAAGCGGATATACGCACGGGTTCGAGGAAAGTGACCACTTTATCGGATGAAGATCGTGATACCCGACATGGCATTCGGCAGTGGGATATGGGAAGCAGGCGATGGCAATACTGATCAACAATTTGGAGCATTCGGGCGCCCGCGCGATTTGCGGTCGTTATGACAATCGCCCCGATGCGCTCTTAGAAATCTTGCGCGAAACTCAGGAGGCCGAAAGGTATCTCAACAACGAGGCGCTCGTCACTATAGCGGGTGCGCTCAATATATCGCGCGCGGACATACATGGCGTAGTTAGTTTCTATCCTGATTACCAGCGCGAGGCGCCGGCTGGTCACGTCGTCAAGATATGTATGGCGGAAGCCTGCCAGGCGGTCGGTTGCGAGGCGCTTGCAGCAGAGGCTGAAGCGAAATTTGGTGCGAAGATTGACGGCGTCAAAAGCAGTGACGGGCAAATCGGCCTTGAAGCTGTTTATTGCCTTGGCAATTGCGCCTTGGGTCCATCGGTGATGATTGACGGCGTGTTATACGGCCGCGTAACGCCGGACCGGTTGCACGCGTTACTAAGAGAACGCTCGGCTGGTGAGGTGTAATCATGACCGGGCGCGCATTGAAAATTTATGTGCCCTGCGATGCATCGGCAGTGTCGGTTGGCGCCGATGATGTCGCGGCGGCGATTGCGGCTGAAGCGGCGGCGCGCAAGATCAATCTCACGATCATTCACAACGGCACTCGCGGCATGCTGTGGCTTGAGCCGCTGGTGGAAGTAGAAACGCCGCAGGGACGCGTCGCCTATGGCCCGGTGACAGTGAGTGATATCGGGAGCCTGTTCGAAGCAGGTTTTTTAGAGGGCGGCGATCACGCCCTCGCACACGGGCTGACGGAAGAAATCCCGTATTTTGCAAAACAGCAACGGCTGACTTTTGCCCGCTGTGGCGTGATCGATCCGCTGGACTTACGCGACTATGAATCCTATGGCGGGTTAGCAGGCTTGCGGCGCGCATTGAAAATGCGCCCTGAAGAGATTGTCGAGACGGTGACAGATTCCGGTTTGCGCGGTCGCGGCGGCGCCGGGTTTCCAACCGGGATAAAATGGAAAACCGCGCTCGCACAGAAAAGCGATGTCAAATATATCTGTTGCAATGCTGATGAGGGCGATAGCGGCACATTCGCTGACCGGGTGTTAATGGAAGGCGATCCGTTCAGCCTGATCGAAGGCATGGTGATCGCGGGTCGCGCGGTCGGCGCTGAGACCGGCTACATTTATCTCCGTTCAGAATATCCTCATGCGATCAAAGCCATGCGCAAGGCAGTCGAGATATGGAAAGACGCCGGGCTTCTCGGCGCAGACATCGAAGGCTCTGGCACTGGGTTTGAGATTCATATCCGAATTGGGGCCGGCGCTTATATTTGCGGCGAGGAAAGCTCGATGCTCGAAAGCATCGAAGGCAAGCGCGGCGAAGTGAAAGTTAAACCGCCGATCCCGGCGATCAGCGGATTGTTCGGTAAGCCGACAATCATCAACAATGTGTTGTCGCTGGCAAGCGTCCCGGTGATATTGGAAAAGGGGTCAGAATTTTACAAAGATTTTGGCATGGGGCGCTCGCGTGGGACGCAAGCGTTTCAACTGGCGGGCGATATTGCGCGCGGCGGTCTCGTCGAAAAAGCCTTTGGCGTGACGCTGCGTGAACTCGTTGAGGATTTCGGCGGCGGTGCGCGAAGCGGCAAGCTAGTGAGAGCGGTGCAGACAGGCGGACCGCTCGGCGCATATGTTCCGGTCTCAGATTTTGATGTCGTGATGGATTACGAAGCGCTGGCTGAAGCTGGCGCGATGCTTGGCCATGGCGGTGTGGTGGTTTTTAACGACAGCGTCGACATGGTGAGTCAGGCGCGCTTCGCTATGAAATTTTGCGAGATCGAATCTTGCGGCAAGTGTACGCCCTGCCGCATTGGCGCGGTACGGGGTAAAGAGACGATCGACAAGATCATCGCTGGTGAAAACGTCAAAGAAAATTTAGCAATTCTCGAAGATTTGTGCGATCTTATGGAAGACGCATCGCTCTGCGCCATGGGCGGATTGACGCCGATGCCGGTGCGTAGCGCGGTGAAGCATTTTCCTGAGGATTTCGGCGGTTAAAGCCGCTGGAAAGTAAGGCAAAGCGTTATGGCCATTCTCAAGGAAAAGGATTTTGGAACACCGGCCGTTAAGGCGGACAAGACCGTCTCGCTCGAAATCGACGGCCATAAGGTCACCGTTCCCGAAGGTGTTTCAGTGATGCGCGCTGCTGCAATTGCCGGTCTTTCCATTCCAAAACTTTGTGCAACCGACAACTTAACAGCCTTCGGCTCCTGCCGATTGTGTCTGGTGGAAGTTGAAGGCCGGAAAGGAACACCTGCCTCCTGTACGACTTTGGTTGAAGATGGTATGGACGTCCGCACCCAGACGCCGCGCCTGGCGGCGCTGCGGCGCGGCGTGATGGAACTTTATATCTCCGATCACCCGCTCGATTGCCTCACCTGCTCAGATAATGGCGATTGCGAATTACAGGATATGGCGGGCGCCGTTGGCTTGCGCGATGTGCGCTATGGCATGGACGGCGCCAATCATTTCGAGGCGGAACAAGACGCGAGCAATCCTTATTTCACCTTCGACCCATCAAAATGCATTGTTTGTTCACGCTGCGTGCGTGCCTGTAATGAAGTGCAAGGAACATTTGCGCTGACGGTTGAGGGGCGCGGCTTTGCTTCCAAAATATCGGCTGGCATGGCCGAGGACTTTTTCTCATCTGAGTGCGTTTCCTGCGGCGCCTGTGTGCAGGCCTGCCCAACCGCGACGTTGCAGGAAAAATCTGTCATCGACCATGGAGTGCCAGACCGCACCGTGTTGACGACCTGCGCCTATTGCGGGGTTGGATGTTCGTTCAAGGCGGAGTTGAAAGGCGATCAGGTCATCCGCATGGTCCCCTATAAAGACGGCAAGGCCAATCACGGCCATTCCTGCGTCAAGGGCCGGTTTGCTTTTGGGTATGCGACCCATAAGGAGCGCATCACTGAGCCGATGATCCGTGAAAAGATTACCGATCCCTGGCGTGTGGTAAGCTGGGACAAGGCGATCGGCTTTGCCGCGGATCGATTAAAGCAAACGCAAAAGGACTTTGGCGTCAAATCAATCGGCGGCATTACTTCATCACGCTGTACTTCGGAAGAGGTATGGCTTGTTCAAAAGCTGGTTCGTGCGGCCTTCGGGAATAATAATGTCGACACCTGCGCGCGGGTTTGCCATTCCCCCACGGGCTACGGCTTGAAACAAACCTATGGTACCTCAGCGGGCACGCAAGATTTCGACAGCGTCAGCCAAGCCGATGTGATTATTGTGATAGGCGCCAATCCGACAGACGCGCATCCGGTTTTCGCCTCGCAAATGAAACGGCGGTTGCGCGAAGGCGCCAAGCTCATCGTCGTCGATCCGCGCGCGATTGATCTGGTGCGCTCACCGCATATCGAGGCGGCGTATCATCTCCCATTGAAGCCCGGCACTAATGTTGCGCTGGTGAATGCGTTCTCCCACGTGGCGGTGACCGAAGGCCTGATCGACGAGGAATTTGTAAAGGAACGTTGCGATCTTCAATCCTTTAAAGAATGGAAGAACTTCGTTGCCGACCCGGTGAATTCTCCCGAAAACGTCGCGACAATCACCGGTGTTCCGGCGGCGGATATTCGCGCGGCGGCGAGGGAATACGCAACCAGTAAAAATTCCGCGATATATTACGGCCTCGGCGTCACCGAACACAGCCAGGGCTCAACCATGGTGATGGGCATGGCCAATCTTGCTATGGCAACCGGCAATATCGGCCGGCGCGGCGTTGGCGTTAATCCCTTGCGCGGTCAGAACAATGTTCAAGGCTCTTGCGATATGGGATCGTTCCCACACGAATTGCCTGGCTATCGTCCGGTCAGCGATGATACTGTTCGTGCAACTTTCGACAAGGCCTGGGGCGTTACCCTCGACAATGAACCGGGTTTTCGCATTCCAAACATGTTCGATGAAGCTTGTGCTGGCTCATATAAGGGCATGTATATTCAGGGCGAAGATGTCGCGCAGTCCGACCCCAACACGACCCATGTTGAGGCGGCCCTGAAAGCGCTCGATATTTTGATCGTGCAGGACTTATTTCTTAACGAGACCGCGCGATTTGCTCATGTGTTCTTGCCGGGAACGTCCTTCCTTGAAAAAGACGGCACGTTTATCAACGCCGAGCGGCGGATCAATCGTGTGCGGCCGGTAATGAAATCGCAGACAGGCAAGCAAGAATGGGAGGTCACGCAAGATCTGGCGCGCGCGCTCGGCTATGAGATGGGTCACAGTTCCGCCTCGGATATCATGGACGAGATTGCGGCGCTGACGCCGACTTTCAAAAATGTCTCCTTTGATATGTTGGACAAGACCGGCAGCGTTCAGTGGCCGTGTAATGATCGCGCGCCGGAGGGCACGCCGATTATGCATGAAGATGGTTTTGTGCGCGGTAAAGGATTATTTGTTGTTACCGAATATGTGCCGACCGAAGAGAAAACCACACGCAAGTTTCCGTTGATCCTGACAACGGGCAGAATATTGAGCCAATACAATGTCGGTGCGCAAACCCGCCGCACCGAAAATGTCAGCTGGTGGGAAGAAGATGTTTTAGAAATCCATCCATCGGATGCCGAAGCGCGCGGCATCAGCGATGGTCACTGGGTGTCAATTCAGAGCCGCAAGGGCGAAACGAGTTTGCGCGCTGCGCTGTCTGAGCGGATGATGCCAGGGGTTGTCTACACCACTTTCCACCATCCTGAATCCGGAGCCAATATCGTGACCACCGAGCTGTCAGACTGGGCGACGGATTGCCCTGAATATAAAGTGACCGCTGTTCAGGTCGCCCCGGCCAACCACAAATCCGACTGGCAGAACGCCTATGAAAAAGAAACGCCGGGGCTTCGCAAGATTTTAACGCACCCGGCCGAATAGACCACGATGTTTCCTATCAAAACAATTGGGACAAGCGCGGGAACGGATCGTGAAATCGGCATTTGTTCTCTGGGCATCGACCGTGCGGATGAGGTCTGGCATATTCCGGAAGAAACCCCGGTGGCTTTCGTTTTTAATCAACGTAACTACGCCGTCATGTTGGCGACACCCCATGATATTGTCGATTACGCGATGGGGTTCTCGTTGACCGAGGGTGTAGTTGATTCCGTCGAGGGAATCCTTGGCCTAGATATCATGTATACGGAGCTTGGCGTTGATCTCAGGCTAAAGATTGCAGAGAAATTCCTTGAACGGCTTGATTTACGCCAGCGACGGCGCAACCTGGTCGGTAAAGCAGGATGCGGCATCTGTGGGCTGGAAACGGCGGATGAGTTTTTCCTGAAGCTGCCTGTTGTTGCGCGAACCCGCATTTCGCTCTCTGGCGCTGTCATCGAAAAAGCAATGGACGAGCTATCGAAACATCAACCCATCAACCAGCGCACCAGAAGCGTCCATGGCGCCGCCTGGGTCAGCCCGGATGGCGACATTCTGCAGCTGCGCGAAGATGTCGGTCGCCATAATGCGTTGGACAAATTGCTTGGCGCGTTGGCGTTTGCAAACGCCGACATAAAGGCGGGGTTCGTCCTTATGTCGAGTCGGTGTTCCTATGAGCTTGTAGAAAAGGCAGCACGCCGTGGCGTGACGGCGTTGGTGTCAATTTCGGGACCTACATATTTTGCCTTGCGCAAAGCCGCCGAAGCCAATATGGCGCTTTACGCGCGCGGGCCTTCCGGCATTGTCGAGCTCGTCGGATAAGCGGGTCAAATACTCCTGCGTTCTGGCGGCGCCTCTAAATACATGGGCCATTTATGCAACGCATGTTGATATCTCTAGCCGCATTGCTCATTTCAGCCGCCATATTACTGGCTGGGGGTGGCCTTCAAGGCACGCTTGTTGCGGTGCGCGCTAATATCGAAGGATTTTCGTTACTCGCCATCGGCCTTTTGATGTCGAGTTATTTCGTAGGTTTTATCACAGGCTGTCTTGCGGCCCCTGGCATGGTCGCACGCGCGGGGCATATCAGGGCGTTTACAGCCCTTTCGGCAATCGCCGCAGCAGCGGCGCTGACTTATGCGCTTTCAATCAATATCCCGGTCTGGATCTTTCTGCGTATTGTCACCGGTTACTGTTTCGCTGGTCTCTATATGATCATCGAAAGCTGGATTAATGAAAAATCCAGTAATGAAACGCGCGGACAGACTCTTTCCGTCTATCGCATTGTTGATCTTGTTGCGATGACGGTCGGACAATTTTTGCTGACTGTAGCGTCGCCGGCAGGCTTTGCTTTGTTTTCGCTTGTTGCCATCTTGATATGTGTCTCAATCGTGCCAGTCGCGATGAGCAAAGCAATAGCGCCCGAGCCGTTGACGCGGACAAGACTGGACATAACAAAGCTGTTTCGGACCTCGCCCCTGGCCGTCGCTGGATCGTTGTGCGTGGGCCTTTCCAATGGCGCTTTTTGGGCAATCGCACCGGTCTATGTTCAAAGGCTGGGATACGATCTCGCCATGGTGGCGACATTTATGAGCGTAGCGATTGTCAGCGGCGCTCTGGCGCAATGGCCGATTGGTTATCTTTCGGATTTGATCGATCGTCGCAAGGTATTGATCGCTGTCGCAGCGGCGAGCTCGGCGAGTGGAATATTCTTGAGTTCGCTGGGCGAGATATCGCTGACGCTTCTCCTCACGGGCAGTTGCCTTTACGGCATTTTTGCCATGCCGATATTTGGATTAAGCGCGGCGCAGGCAAATGATCATGCCGAATCAGACGAATTCGTCGCGATCAGCGCGGGTTTGCTGCTGCTCTACGGCGTTGGTTCGATTTTTGGACCTGTCATGGCGCCGCTATTGATGGAAGCGATATCACCGTCAGCTTTGTTC
>JAJFFY010000088.1 GCA_021776415.1 Hyphococcus sp. | reverse complement strand
CTTCGTCCTCGCAACGCATGCCGCATCACAGCCTTTGGGTTCATTCAGCTCTTTTGATTTTTTGCGGGCCTCAGCCTGTTCGCTTTGCACGCCGTAGACCAGTGATCCTGTCGCGTAGTCGAACCGCGCAGTGGCCTGTTTGTCATATTCACTGGCAAAGCCGCGCGCCTCAAACTCATTGGTGACGGCTTTGCCCTGGGCCGATGCATCCGTCCCCGCACGGGTGTTGCAGTTTTGCCAGTCATCGAATTTTGACGCCTTTGCAACTTTCAACCCGGCGTCGTTCATATCGACGTTCTCCCCGTCATAAAACGGATGACAGGCCACTAGCTTCGTCTGCAACTTTGCATAAATCGCGTTGTAGCGCACCTCCAGTTCCGGGTGGTGTTTTTGAAAGCTCACCAACAGCTCACTGTAAAGGCGGTTCTTTTTCGTTTCGTCTTTGATGCGCTCAAGTTGCGTATGGGCGAAATTCCAATCCTGTGTGGCCGTTTTCTCAATTGGAGCAAGACGAATGGCGATCGCCTGTTGCGCATCGGCAGCCATGGCAGGCTTGCCGTCGCTATTTTTTAGGTAGCTGGAGACATATTTCCCATCGACCAGATGGAAGTCTTTGTTCATTAGCTCTATAAATTCACTGACCCAGGCTACGCGCTGTTGCTGGCGCGCGGTGACGCATTGAATATTTTTTACGGGCGTAGCCTCGATGCAATTCTTCGGGTTGATCGGATCGCCCAGCGCCGCAATGGTTTTTTTCTCGATAGCGTCGAGATAGTCTTCATTGGCCGATGCCGGGTTTGCGATACCGGCAAAGACTAGAAATAACACCAGCGCGAAGCGCGTCGTCAGAAATTGAGCCCGCATTAACTTCTCCTTACGCGTACAGACAATTTAGTCCCCGAACATACGCCATTTTGGATAAATATTCCTTACACCACAAAGAGTTATGGCGTGTTCCTCGGCCTGGCGGCAGCGCCAATATGGGCCTCGCCGCGGGCTTTGGCGAGATCAACTTGTTTCTGGCGCTCAGCGAAGTTGCGCTTTTTCTCATCGCTATGCTTGTCGTGGCAAGCAGGACAGGAAACGCCTTTCACATAATGCGGTGAGGCTTTGTCGTCTTCAGTGATCGGGAGGCGGCATGCATGGCAAAGATCATAAGAGCCGGGCTCTAGGTCATGGCCAACCGACACGCGCTCGTCAAACACAAAACATTCGCCGCGCCACAGGCTTTCTTCTTTCGGCACGGTTTCCAGGTATTTCAAAATACCGCCCTTCAGGTGCACGACGTCATCAATGCCTTCCATACGCAAAAAGGCAGTGGACTTCTCACAGCGAATGCCGCCGGTGCAGTACATCGCGACTTTCGTGATATTATTTTCCTCGCGGAATTTCCGGAACCATTCGGGGAACTCACGGAAAGAGGTGGTCTTGGGGTCAATGGCGCCTTCAAAGGCGCCGATGCTCACCTCGTAATCATTGCGCGTGTCGATGAGAATGGCGCCGGGCTCGCTGATCACAGCGTTCCAGTCATGGGGTTCCACATAGCGCTCATGGCTGTCTCGCGGCTCAATGCCGTCAACACCGAGCGTGACGATTTCTTTTTTGAGGCGCACTTTCATGCGCAGAAACGGATTGTCATCCGTATAGGATTCTTTCCACTCAAGGCCTGCGCAACCGGGGAAGGTTTTCAAATGCGCCAAGACGGCGTCAATACCGGCGCGGGAGCCGGCGATCGTGCCATTGATCCCTTCGGACGCCAGCAAGATCGTGCCCATAACGCCGTTATTATGCGCGGTGTTGAGGAGGGGCGCCTGGCGATCTTCGAAATCGGGCAGGGGCGTGAACTGGTAAAAGGCGGCGACAACAATCTGGGACATAGCGCGGGCTTTTACGCTACTGGCGGGCTCGGCTCAAGCGGTCCCGGCCTTGGAAATTGTCTTGGCTTGTTATCCGGCGGATCGCTGCCTGCCATATACCGGCCGCCTGCGTGATCGGCGAGCAGGGCAAGGATTGGCGCCTGTTTATCGTAGCGTAAGTCTTCAGAAATGTCAGTTTCGGGTCATAACTCGGACTTCAAAATTCAATCGTCTTTCGGGCAGATTCCTCTATGCTTCTGAGGCGTGCAGTCTGGGAGGAGATAAGAACATGTATGTCAACGGATATATCCTGAGCGTAGCCGGGGAAAAGAAAGATGCCTATGTTGCTGCGGCAAAAGTATTCGCCGAGGTCGCCAAGGATTTCGGGGCAGTTGAAATTTTCGAGAATTGGGAACTCGAAGTTCCCGATGGCGAACACACTGATTACCGTCGCGCCGTAAAAGCTTTGCCAAATGAGAAGATAGTCTTTTCCTGGGTCGTCTGGCCCGACCGGAAGACCGGCGCAGACGCGCATAAAGGCATGTGGGCTGACCCCCGGATGAAGGATATGGGCGAAATGCCCTTTGATGGAAAGCGCATGATTATGGGTGGCTTTGAACCGATCCTTGCCTACCACAAGAGCTGAAGTTCAGGCGAAAGCTTTCGACCAGACCGTGCAAGACCCGTGACGTGCGCCCGGACCGCGGCTACAACGGCGGAACGATTCTAGGGCAGGAGCGATTCGGGGAGAGGCATGTCCGGCGACGGCGACAGCACGGCAAATTACAAGATCGTCAAGATTGATCTTGACGAGCGCTCGCTTGCGCCCGCCACAGCCGATATCGAGCATGAGCGCAAGGTCGCAATCTACGACCTCCTGGAAGAAAACCATTTTTGCCCGATCGGCGCCGGCGAAGGCCCGTTTGAGCTTTACCTGTCGAATGTCGAGCGTCGCCTGGTCTTTGACGTGCGCCGGCAGGGTGGTGACGCGCTCGGCCAAGTGCATCTGTCGATGACGCCGTTCCGCCGGATCATCAAAGATTATTTCATGCTCTGTGAGAGCTATTACGACGCAATCCGCAGCGCCGCGCCGTCGCAGATTGAAACCATCGATATGGCGCGCCGCGCGATGCATAATGAGGGCTCGGAGATCCTGACCGAGCGCCTGAAAGACAAGATCGAGATTGACGTCAACACCGCGCGTCGCCTGTTCACGCTGATCTGCAGCTTCCACATGCGATAAGGATACTTCATTGGCCCAGTCGGTAATTTTTGCATGCAATATGAATTCGGTGCGCTCGCCGATGGCGGCGGCGCTGTTGCGGCGCTCCGCCGGCGACCGGGTCAAGGTCGATTCCGCTGGGGTCTATGAAGGCGGGCTGGACCCGTTTGTTGAAATCGTCATGGGCGAGCTCGGCGTTTCGATGACGGATCACGAGCCGAAGATGCTATCAGGCGCCGATCTGACGAAATTCGGCGTGGTGGTCGCACTGACGCCGGAGGCTGCAATAGAGGCGCGGCGGCTGGCGCCAGACGGAACGATCGAGTTCTGGGACATCGAAAACCCGTCAGATGAGCGAGGCGGTCGCGAGGCGGTGTTAGACGCCTACCGCCGGGCGCGGGACGATCTCGCGGGGCGTCTGCGCGACCGATTTCCCGAGCTTGATTAAATTCCTTGATTTTATGCGCGTTCCCACCCATTTTCCCGCCGCAACGGTTCGCAGGCCCTTATCGGCGGTGTGGATCGCCTGAATTGAGGAATGAATGGCGAAGGAAGAACTCTTAGAATTTGAAGGCACAGTGGAAGAGCTGCTGCCGAACGCGACCTTTCGCGTGAAACTTGAAAATGATCACGAGATCATCGCGCACACGGCGGGCAAGATGCGTAAAAACCGCATTCGCGTGTTGGCGGGCGATAAGGTCCTCGTGGAAATGACGCCCTATGATCTCAGCAAGGGCCGCATCACCTATCGCTTTAAGTAGGGGCGATCGATGACGGCCGCGCCGCTCATCCTTGCCAGCGCCAGTCCGCGCCGCAAAGCGTTGCTTGAGCAGATTGGCGTTATCCCTGACAAAATCATCGCTGCCGATATCGATGAGACGCCGTTGAAAGCCGAGCTGCCGCGCGATTACGTATTGCGCCTGGCGCGCGAGAAGGCGGCGTTGGTGGCGGCGGCCAATCCGGACGCGCGGGTTTTGGGCGCCGACACGACGGTCGCCTGCGGGCGGCGGATCTTGCCTAAGGCGGAAGACGAAAAGACCGCGCGGGACTGTTTGGCGCTTCTGTCAGGCCGCTCGCACAGGGTTTATACCGGCGTCGCGCTGGTCACGCCTGATGGGTCCATCCGGACACGGATTGTTGAGACCCGCGTCAAGGTGCGCCGTCTCGATGCGGCGGGCGTCCAGGAATATATCGATAGCAAGGAATGGGACGGCAAAGCCGGGGGCTACGCCATTCAGGGTTTATTCGCCAAGCATATTGCCAGCATCATCGGCTCGCATCCCAATGTCATGGGCCTGCCGCTTTATGAGGTCGCCAACCTGCTCGCCGGCGCTGATATTCGCGCCGATGCAAGCCAGTGAACGCCCGCACGCTAATCATTGAATGCGGCGTTGCTGCGACCCGCGCGGCGCTGATTGAAAATGACGAGACCCGGCGCTTCTGGTTCGGTCCGGCGCGCGGCGACGAAGGCGAGGATATCGCACCCAGAGCGGGACGTCGTTTTGCCGGCAGGGTGCGGGTCATCGATCGTTCGCTTAACGCAGCTTTCGTCGATGTCGGCGACGGCTTGGATGCTTATTTACCACTCAATAAAACCAACCAACCGCATGTCACCGAAGGCGCGCTGATCGGCGTCGTCGTCAAGTCGCCGCCGCGTCAGGGCAAGGGCGCGGTTTTGAAATATCTCGATGATTTTGACGTTAAGTGCGATGCGCCGGGGCGTCTGGCGCCATTTCATGATGCAGTGATTGAGGCGACCATCGCGATCGGCGAGGGCGTTGAAGAAATTACCATCGATGATGGCAAGGCGAGTGCGGTTCTGAAAGCCAGCGGCGTTAAGGCCAATATTTCTTACGAGCAGCATTCTGTGGCGCTGTTTGAAGTCTATGACGTGGAAAGCGCTCTGGAAACCGCTTTTGACCGCTATGCGCCGTTAAAAGGCGGCGGCAATCTGGTGATCGACGAAGTGCAGGCGTTAACGGCGATTGACGTTGATACGGGCGGCCTTACCGCTTCCTCGCCGGTGCGTCTGCGCGAGAAGATCGCCATCGCGGCGGCTTATGAAGCCGCACGGCAAATCCGCTTACGGAATATTGGCGGCCATATCGTCATCGACTTTCCGTCGATCAGCGGCAAGGCGGCGCGCGCGCGCTTTAATGAGCAGTTACAGAACGCAATGGCGTGCATCGATGGCGCCGGCGCCTTCAGCTTTTCCAAGTCCGGGCTGTTTTCCTTTACCGCGCCCCATCGTGCGCAGTCGGTCCAGGAAAGGTTTACCGATGTTGCGCCGGGGACGCCGTTGCCGGGGCGCCGATTTACGCTCGATTGGCAGGCAAAGTCTGCAATCCGCAGCCTCGAACATCGCCTGCGCGCGGAGCCTCGCGCTGTTCTGCACTTACGGTTGGGTTTGTCGCTCAATGACTATATGAAGGCGCGAGCAATATGGTTTGATCGTCTGCGTGATCGCTATGGCGCGCGGTTCGAGATTGTCGCAGATAACAAGATGGAGGAGCGCAGCTTTGACGTCTCCGAGTAATGATAACGGCGCCGACCGGCGCGCCGCCGCATGCCCGCTGTGCAAGTCGCCGACGGTAGAGCAATATGCGCCGTTCTGCTCAAAACGCTGCGCCGATGTCGACCTACACCGCTGGCTCAGCGGCGGCTATGCGATCCCGGCCGTTGATGACGATAGCGAAGGCGCGGCGGCGGAGCCGGATCGTGAGTGATCGGCCAGCGGGTGCGCGGGCATGACCGAACAGGACCGGGAAAGGTTGCCATCGCTATCTAACGTCACCGGCATAGACGCCTATTCGCCGGCGGAGATTGCAAAGCGCATTGAAGACACCGGCGTTATCAAAGCCGCGCTTCCTTTATCAAAACTCGCCATGCTCGGTCTGCTTGCGGGCATTTTTATTGGTCTTGGCGCGGCTTTTTATACGGCTGTCATTACCGGCAACACTTTAGGCTTTGGATTGACAAGATTGCTTGGCGGCGTCGCCTTCTCGTTAGGGCTGGTGCTGGTGGTGGTCGGCGGCGCGGAGCTTTTTACGGGCAACAATCTGATCGTTATGGCGTGGGCGGACAGGCGTGTCTCGACAGGAGCGCTGATGCGCAACTGGACCGTTACTTATTTCACCAACGCCGCCGGGGGGATCATGCTCGCCGTCATGGTCTATTGGAGCGGCGTGTTTGAGATTGGCGACGTCAAAGAGACCGCTATCAGGATTGCAGAGAACAAACTCGCTTTGGATTTTGGCGGAGCATTTTTTCGCGGCGTTCTTTGCAATATGCTTGTCTGCCTTGCTGTCTGGTTAAGCCTCGCCGCGCGCAGTGTGATCGGCAAAACCGTCGCGATCGTCTTTCCCGTCAGTGCTTTCGTCGCCCTCGGTTTTGAGCATTCAGTTGCAAATTTCTATCTAATTCCGGCGGGATTATTCGTCGGCGCTGAAGGCGGCCTGATTGACATCGCCGCCAATCTCATCCCCGTCACACTGGGCAACATCGTCGGCGGCGCCGGCGGCGTTGCTGGGGTTTATTGGATTATCTATGGGCGCTCATAGAGGCGCCTTGAATGTTATTGTGAGTCTGTGATAGAATAACATTCTTAGCAGCGATGAGATATGGCTTTGAGGCCGAGATCGACAGAATGGCGGACTATATTGCGCGCGGCGCTGATCGCCGCGGTCGTGGCTTTTGCGCTCACCCAAATTCTCACTTCCTTCCATGCCGCAAAATATGGCGACAGCACGCACGAGCATTTCGGGCAGGCTTGCGTTTTGTCTCTTGCTGCGCCGGGTGGCGAAAAACTTGTTGCAACCGCTGGCCTCGTCTTTGCTGCGGCGGTCCTGATGCTGTGGAGGGTCTGCTTTGTGACGGCGCGCCGCGCGCCAGCGCTTGTCCGTATCCATTCCACGCAGCCGCGCGCGCCTCCCAACCGGTAGTTTTAAGAAGCCTATTTTCCGTAAAAACTGCGCCGTATACGTATGAATAATACGTGAGTTGCGTATTGCCGGTTAAGGAATAAAAACAGTGCCCAAGAAAATTTTGTTAACAACGGCCGCAGCTATTGCGGCAGCGTATCCATTTGCCGCCAATGGACAAGAAGATGAGCACGAACATTATGATGATGAGATTATCGTCACCGGTTCGCCAATTGCCCATCCTGAGCATGAATCGATCATCGCCGCTTCCGTCCTGACGAAAGACGATCTCGCTAAACGCGGTGAGGCCTCCATCGGCGAGTTGCTTCGGCGCGAGCCTGGCGTGTCATCGACATTTTTTGGCCCCGCCGCTAGCCGCCCGGTTATTCGCGGGCTCTCCGGCGACCGGGTCAGCGTTCTTGATGCGGGCATTGGGTCAATCGATGCATCATCGGTGAGTGACGATCATGCCGTTGCAGTAGAGCCGGCGACGGCGGAGCGGATTGAAATTGTTCGCGGCGCGGCGACGCTATACTATGGCAGCTCTGCGGCGGGTGGCGTCGTCAATGTTTTTGACGGCCGCATTCCGAACAAGGTTCCTGAAGGCGGCGTCGATGGGGGCTTGCGCACCAGCCTCGGCTCGGTCGATGACTCCGTCGAAGCCGCAGGTGGTTTTGACGTCAAGCTTGGCTCGCTTGGCGCGGCGGAGCTCGTCCTGCACGCTGACGGGTTTTATCGCGATACCGACGATTATGAGATTCCAGGCTTTGCCAAATCTGAACGCCTTCGCGCGCTCGAAGTAGCCGAAACTGGCAGCAGTGAAGTCGGCGAGGCCTTAGGCGTCGTTGAAAATTCCGATCTTGAATCCAAGGGCGGATCGCTCGGCGGGTCGCTGGTTTTTGAAAACGGCTTTATCGGCGTCTCCGGCAAAATAATCCGTTCCAATTATGGTGTTCCCGGCGCAGTTGAAGAAGGGCCGGGCGGCGAAGAAGAAGCCGTTCGCATCAACCTCGAACAGGAACGCTTCGATCTGATGGGCGAGTTGAATAGCGCGTTCCTGATCTTTGAAACTACGAAAATCCGCATCGGCTACGCCGACTATATCCATCGCGAGCTGGAGGGCGCGGAAATCGGCACAACCTTCAAGAACGAAGGCTATGAGGGACGCATCGAGTTCATTGAGAAGGAATTTGGGAATTTCCGCGGCGCCTCCGGCGTTCAGTTCAAACATCGAGATTTCGAAGCGATCGGCGATGAAGCCTTTACGCCGCCGAACATTACCGACCAGTTCGGCGTCTTCACGATGCGCGAATATGAGACCGAAAATTTCCATATTCAGCTCGGCGGGCGCTATGAACACACCAGCATCGATGCGCGGAGCGTCGGGCTGGAGCGCGAGTTTGATGCGTTCAGCGTGTCGGCTGGCTTTGGCGTTGAGCCCAGTGAGAATTTGTTCTTTGGGGTTAATCTCTTGCGCACCGAACGCACGCCCGCGCCGGAGGAGCTGTTCTCCGACGGGCCGCATCTCGCGACCAACGCCTTTGAGCTGGGCGATCCGACCTTGGGTAAGGAAACTGCGCGCGGTGTTGAAACTTCCCTCCATGGCGAGCTTGGGCGCGTATCACTTACGGTCAACGGGTTCTATACGGATTATAAGGATTTCATCGCACTCATCCCGAATGGTGATGAAGAAGACGGCCTGCCGGTTTTCACCTTCGCCGCCAATGATGCGGTCTTCAAAGGCTTTGAAGCGCTGGCGGAGGCGGATCTGTTTTCTGTCGCAGCGTTTGACGTGACTGGCAGCGCCCAGCTCGATTATGTCCGCGCAAAGTTTAAAGAGGATGGCGGCGATGTCCCGCGCATTCCACCGCTGCGCAGCATTATCGGGATGGAGGCGACGTCATCGCATCTCGATCTTCGCGGCGAAGTCGAGCTTGCGGACGCGCAAAACAACATCAGCGCGTTTGAGCTGCCGACCGATAGCTACGTGCTCGTCAATCTCGCCGCGACCTGGCGTCCCGGCGGGGAAGATCACGGTCTTTCCGTGCAACTTCGCGCCGATAATGTCACGGATGAAGACGCGCGCCTGCACACGTCGTTCCTGAAAGAGACCGCGCCATTACCGGGACGCAACATTAAACTGACACTGCGCGGGGTGTTTTAGATATCACCGCGCGACCCAGCCGCCGTCGATCTGATGCGCCGCGCCGGTGATCTGGGCGGCGTTTTCGGAGCTCAGAAACACCGCGAGGGCGCCGATCTGTTCGACGGTGACGAATTGTTTTGTCGGCTGTGCGGCGAGGATGACATTTTCGATAACTTCTTCTTCGCTCATGCCGCGGGCTTTGGCGGTATCAGGAATTTGCTTTTCAACCAGCGGCGTTTTCACATAGCCGGGACAGATCGCATTACAGGTAACGCCATGTTCAGCGCCCTCCAGCGCGATCGCTTTTGTGAAGCCGACAATCCCGTGTTTGGCGGCGACATAGGCGGATTTGAACGGTGAGGCGACGAGGCCGTGGGCGGAGGCGATATTGATGATGCGTCCGAAGCCGCGCTGTTTCATCCCCGCCATCACCGCTTTAGTGGTGTGAAACGCCGAAGACAGATTGATGGCGATAATCGCGTCCCACTTTTCATCGGGAAAATCTTCAATCGGTGAGACATGCTGGATGCCGGCATTGTTGACGAGCACGTCAACCTGTCCGAAGGTGGTCTCAGCCGCATCGATCAGTGAACGGATTTCTTCCGGCTTGGTCATGTTGGCGCCGTTGTAGCAAACCTTGACGCCATGTTTTTCCTCCAGCCCAGCGCGCAGCGCCTCGACCTCGCTGGCGTCGCCAAAGCCGTTGAGCATCACATTCCAGCCCTCAGCGGCAAAAGCCGTAGCGACGCCCTCGCCGATGCCTGAGGTGGAACCGGTGATGACGGCGTTCAGGGGCGCGTTAAGCGTTTTGGGCATGTGGAATGCACTCCAGATTGGCGGCAGTTTGGTCGCACCTTATTTGCTGCATCGCACAATGACAACATGGCGCCGCACCCATGGCTTTAATTCCGCTATGTGTTTCCAGCGGACATCATTATGGTTGGCGGCGCCAAAGGACGGGTCCGGGTGGCATGGAGAAAGACATGAACACAGCAGCAAAACTTGTTTGCCTTTCAATGATTTCAGGAATTGCGCTCACAGCTAACGCGACCGCGCAAATGTCGGTGACGACCTTCGGTGCGACCGACGCCGTGAAGTGTTATGAAAACGCCAATAGCATGTTTTCCAGCGATACCGCGCCTTGCGACAAGGCCATCAAAAGCCCGGCGATGACGCGGCGCGACAAGATGAAGACCTATGTCAATCGCGGGATTATTCACAATCGCAATCTCGATCTCGACGCAGCCATTGATGATTTCACTGCAGCGTTGGAGATCGATGATGATCTGGCGGAGGCTTATCTCAATCGCGGCAACAGCTTTTTTCTCGCCAGCCGGTTTGACGACGCGCTCATAGAATATGAGACCGCGCTCGCCAACGACATCTCAAAACCTTGGGCGGCATGGTATAATATCGGCCTTGCCTATGACGCGAAAAAACAACCCGAAAAAGCGCGCGAAGCCTACGCAAAAGCACTGCTCCTCAAACCGGATTTTGCACTGGCGCAGACGAAGCTCGCGGGTCGGTAAAAATGATGTCAGCATCCTCTAAAATGGCCAAAGTGGTCTTTATTGTTGTGTGTTTGAGTTTTATCGGTTCTTCTATTGCGTCGCCGGGGCTGAATGAAATCTACCCCTGTTTCAATCATAACCGATTTACAATAGCTGAAGAAAACGTCGAGCGCGTACTCGTGTCCTTTGAAAACTCTTTACAAAAAAAGGAATGGCAATGTGAGAGGCGCTGGCGCGTACAGCTATTCTGCACAAGGTCATTGGAGAATCACGACAATAATGCAGTTGAAACATGGACGTCCCGTGCAGTTTGTCGTGACTATGGCGATTACAGTTACATAGCATTTTATATAATCTGGAATGAGGCTACAGGCGTGAAACAGTATGGTGATAAAAAAATTAGCCTTGCGCCAATAGATGATTCTTTTGATAGTTTACTCAACGAGTCTCAAAAGTGACCTTCCTCACCCATCTTGAATGCTCCTATACCGGCGAGCGTTATGACGCCGGTAAAGTCCACGGCCTGTCCGCCGCCGGCAAGCCGCTATTAGTGCGTTACGACTTAGCCGCGCTTGGGCGCGCGGTTAGCAAAGAACAGCTTGCGCAACGCACCGATGGCTTCTGGCGCTATCATGAATTTTTGCCAGTCGCTCGCGCAGAAAACCGCATCTCCCTGGGCGAGGTCATGACGCCATTGATCCGGATGCCGCATAGTGAAAAAGCGCTTGGCGTTTCCGGCGAGATTATCGTTAAGGATGAGGGGCGATTGCCCACGGGCTCGTTTAAGGCGAGGGGGCTTTGCGTAGCGGTTTCCATGGCCAAGGAATTGGGTCTCAATCATCTTGCGATGCCGACCAACGGCAATGCCGGCGCGGCGATGGCGGCTTATGCATCCGCCGCCGGAATGAAGACAACGATTTTTTGCCCTGATGATACGCCGGCAGTGAATGTCGAGGAGATCGCGCTGCAGGGCGGTGATGTCTATCGCGTCAACGGGCTCATCAATGATTGCGGCAAGATCGTCGGCGAAGGCAAAGAGGCCGCCGGCTGGTTTGATGTCTCGACCCTGAAAGAGCCCTATCGCATCGAGGGTAAGAAAACCATGGGCCTTGAGCTTGCCGAGCAACTGGGTTGGGAGCTGCCCGACGCGATCTTCTATCCGACCGGCGGCGGCACCGGATTGATCGGTATGTGGAAGGCGTTCGACGAGTTAGAAGCTATCGGCTGGATCGGCTCCAAACGCCCAAAGATGATTGCGGTGCAGGCCAAGGGCTGCGCGCCGATTGTCAAGGCATGGGAGGACGGCGAGGAACATGCGCCGCTATGGGAAAATGCCTGGACGGCGGCGGCGGGGATACGCGTGCCGATCGCGGTTGGTGATTTTCTGATCTTGCGTGCGGTGCGCGCATCCGACGGCTTTGCAATTGCGGTCGAGGAAGAAGAAATTTTCGCGACGCGAGACGCGATTGCGCGCGAGGAGGGACTGCTCCTCTGTCCCGAAGGCGCGGCCACATACGTCGCCTTTGAGCAATCATTGAAAGACGGGCGCATCTCCAAGTCCGACCGGGTTATTCTCTATAACTGCGCCACCGGCCTGAAATACCCGATGCCGAGTGTCGACAAGTTTATCGATCGAACAAAGCCGGTGGATTATGAAAGATTCTAGGATCGCGTCATGACGCCTGTACACGCAATCATGATTTTGATTATTCGTCTGTGGGCGGCTGATGCTATTATTAGTATGATTGTCATTATACCGAATTTTCTTCTCTATTCAGGTAGCTACTATTCGGAACAGAACGTCGTTTTGATGGCGACCTCTTTTTTGCACGTCATCGCTTGGCTAGCGGTAGGTGTAACTGCTTGGGTTGTTGCGCCAAAATTGGCGCGGCTTGTGTATCCCGCGGTCTCTGATCGGGATGTGAAAATTGAGGTTGATGCTAAGCAGCTAGTGATGATCGGCAGTTTCCTGATTGGCGGCTACTACCTAGTGCAATATGTTCCACAGATGATCGTAAGTCTCGGCGCGGTATTAATTGAAATCCGACACGCAGAGCCCGTCCCATTCGGAGAGCCGCAGAAAAAACTTGTGACTACCTATAGCGCGCAGGAATTTTACACCGATGCTAGCGTTATTGTTGTCGCCTCATGGATGGCATTCAGACCTGCTCATATTGCGCGCATATTTTCGTGGCTTCGCTCAGCGGGGCAATACGAAGCTCGTCGCAACAAATTGGAAAAAGATCTGGGAGATTCACAGTGATAAAAACACTCGCCTTCATCGCCGTCCTCATCGTCGCCGCGCTGCATGGCGGCTTTCTCGCGCTCGAAATGTTCTTCTGGGACCATGAGATCGGGCGCAAGATTTTCTCGATGACGGCGGAACAATCGGCGGAGACAGCAGTGCTCGCGGCCAACCAGGGGCTTTATAACGGGTTCCTGGCGGCCGGGCTCTTATGGGGGCTGTTTACCGGCAAGCGCGACGTCACCATATTCTTTCTCTTATGCGTCATCGTCGCTGGCGTCTTCGGCGCCGTCACCGCAAAACCGACCATCCTGTTCACCCAGGCCGTCCCGGCGCTTGTGGCGCTGGTTTTGACTTTCGCGTCGCGCGGCGCCAGGTAACGCAAAAAACAAGGTTTCCAATCATGAATTCAAAACACTGGCTGATGCTCAGCCTGATTTTATTATTGCTGGTGGTCGGCGTCATTCTGATTGCAGCGTATACGTAGTGTCTGTGCGCGCGAAACTCTTAAATGATGTATTGAATCATTGATGGCAAAGTTTTTAAACGCCGTCCTGCGCGCGCCCGGCGAAGCCATGCGCGGGCTTCTCCTCGGGCTCTACCGCCTGGCCGGCTGGCGGGTTGAGGGGACGTTTCCGGAGACGAATAAGGTGGTGGTTATCGCCGCGCCGCATACCAGCAATTGGGACTTGCCGTTTATGCTTGGTGTGGCGCTACATTTTCGCGTGCGCTTGCGCTGGATGGGAAAGGACGCGTTGTTCAAGCCGCCCTTTGGCTGGTTGATGCGCGCGCTTGGCGGCATCCCGATTGATCGCTCCAAGACCAACGATGTCGTTGCGCAGATGGTGGAAATTTTCAGGCGAGCAGACAGGCTGGCGGTGGCGATCCCGCCGGAGGGGACGCGCTCGAAAACCCGCTACTGGAAGACCGGGTTTTACAATATCGCCCATGGCGCCGACGTGCCGATTGCGCTTGGCTTTCTCGATTATGCCCGCAAGGTCGGCGGCATTGGCATGGTCATGCGTACAAGCGGCGATTATGAAACTGACCTTGAGACGATCAAAGCATTCTATGCGCAAGTGACGCCTAGGTTTCCCGACCGGGTAGGGGTGGAGGAATAAAGTACCCGACCCTTGAGATTGGCGCGGCGGCGGTCTAAATCTCAACTCTCGCATGAAGGACAGAGCCCGATGAACAGCTAAATCTGATCCCTGACGCCAGTCGCAAGCGCCGATCGGTAGATCGCAGGGTATTTTACTTTTTTAGCAATTCATTCGGAGACTGATTATGCCTGTTCAACCATCGGGGCCTGTCCAAAAATCAGGGCCAAAGCCGACCACGGTGTATCCCTTGCCGGGGGTTTCGCAAGTTGCGTTTTTAAAACCGATTGTCGATCACCCGATGATCGAGATTGGCGAGTACACCTATTAGGACGATCCGGCCGGGCCGGAGCATTTCGTCGAACGCTGCGTGCGTTATCATTTTGAGCATATGGGCGACCGGCTGATCATCGGTCGCTTCTGCGCTATCGCGGCGGGGGCGGAATTTAATATGAACGGCTCCAATCACGTCATGGACCGTCTATCGACCTATCCGTTCGAGATATTCGGCGAAGGCTGGGAAGATGATACGATCGATTACGCCAACGGCTCGCGCGGCGATACGGTGATTGGCAACGACGTCTGGATCGGGACCGGCGCGACGATTATGCCCGGCGTAACTATCGGCGACGGCGCGATTATCGGCGCCAAGGCGGTGGTCGCAAAAGACGTCCCGGCTTACGCCATTGCCGTGGGTAATCCGGCCGAGGCTCGTAAATATCGCTTTTCCGCTGACATCATCGCCCGGCTAGTAGCAATCGCATGGTGGGAGTGGCCAGTGGAAAAGATCACCATAAACCTCCCGGCGATCCGCAAAGGCGACATCGCGGCGCTGGAGACAGCGGCGTGATGCTGGCGACGGCATCGTAAACCGGCCGTTATCGGTAATCCGCCGTTATCGCCGCGCCTCCAATTTTCTTCTGGTCGTTCACTTGCAAAAGGAACAAAAAGGGAATAAAGAACAAAGCACGAACACATAGAAGGAAGATGGCTATGGAAAACGAAACCTTGCGTGATGTCGTCGGACTCGGCGTACTCTTGATGGTGATTGGCGCGGCGCAGCTTTGGGGCGTGCTTTTGGGGGCGTGAAGCAACGCGCGCCATTTCTTTCAGGTCATTTTCAGGAGCCGCAGGCGGTATGACGGCGCAATTCATCCACCTACATCTGCATTCGGCCTATTCGCTGTCTGAAGGGGCGATCCCAATCTCGCGGCTGAAGGATTTGTGCCTCAAGGCCGGCATGCCGGCGGCGGCGGTGACCGACACCAATAATCTTTTTGGCGCGCTGGAGGTTTCTACAACGCTTGCGGGCGCCGGCATTCAGCCAATCATCGGTCTTGAGCAAGCCTTCGCGGCGTCGGATTTCTCGCTGCCCCTGGCGCGCGGTGAGCGCCATCCTTCGGTTGTCCTGCTGGCGCAATCGGAGGCTGGCTACAAAAACCTCATGAAGCTGACCAGTGAAGCGTTTTTGATTTCCGCCGATGAAGAGGGCGCGTGCTCGGCGCTGGCGCGGTTGGAAGGATTTTCCGAAGGCCTTATTTGCCTGACCGGCGGCTATGACGGACCGGTCGACCGGCTGTTGCGCGAGAATCGCAGCGCCGACGCGCGCGCTGCGCTCGTGCGGTTGGGTGCGTTGTTTCCAAACCGGCTTTATGTTGAAGTTCAGCGACACAAGGAGCGTTTGGGCGAGAGCGTTGAGGCGGACCTTCTGGACCTTGCTTATGATCTGGATCTGCCGCTGGTTGCGACTAACGAGCCATTTTTTCCGTCCCCGGATGATTTTGAGGCCCATGACGCGCTGCTGTGTATTGCTGACGGCGCTTATGTGCATCAGGATGATCGCCGCAAGGTGACGCCGGATCACTATTTCAAGACTGCCAGCGAGATGGCGGCGTTGTTTAAAGATCTACCAGAAGCACTTGAAAATACTGTTGAAATTTCTAAACGTTGTGCGTTTCGTCCACGCTTTCACGACCCGATTTTGCCGCGCTTTGTAAAGGCCGGCGACGATGAGGCCGAGGCGTTAAAGGCCGAGGCGATGGAGTTGGAACGTCAGGCGCGTGAAGGTCTTAAAGAACGGCTGAAGTCGATCGAGCTTGCGGCGCCGGAGGAAGATTACTGGGCGCGGCTCAAGCGTGAACTTGAAATCATCAATCGCATGGGCTTTCCCGGCTACTTTCTGATTGTCGCCGACTTCATCAAATGGGCCAAGACCGAAGACATTCCGGTCGGCCCCGGTCGCGGGTCCGGCGCCGGGTCGGTGGTCGCCTGGGTGTTGACCATCACCGATCTCGACCCGTTGCGGTTCGGGCTTTTGTTTGAGCGCTTTTTGAATCCCGAGCGCGTCTCGATGCCGGATTTCGATATCGATTTCTGCCAGGACCGGCGCGACGAAGTGATCCGCTATGTGCAGGAGAAATATGGCCGCGATCGGGTGGCGCAGATTATCACCTTCGGAAAGCTACAGGCGCGCGCGGTGTTGCGCGATGTCGGACGTGTTCTGAATATGCCGTTCATGCAGGTCGACCGGATCTGCAAATTGGTGCCCAACAATCCGGCCAATCCGGTTACCCTCGCAGAAGCGCTGGAAACTGAGCCGCGACTAAAAGAAATGCGCAAAGAAGAGGCCTCGGTTGCGGCGCTGATCGAAAAGGCGTTGCGCCTTGAGGGGCTCTACCGCCATGCCTCGACCCATGCGGCTGGCGTCGTCATCGCTGATCGCCCGCTGCAAGAGCTGGTGCCGCTCTATCGCGATCCGCGCTCGGACATGCCCGCGACCCAGTTCAATATGAAATGGGTGGAGCCTGCGGGGCTGGTGAAGTTTGACTTTCTCGGCCTCAAGACCCTGACGGTGATTGACCGTGCGGTGCGGTTTGTCGCCGAGCGCGGCGTGTCGCTCGATATGAGCGCCATTCCGGTCGATGACGCCGCCACCTTCGAAATGTTGGGCGAGGGCGCTGCCGTCGGCGTCTTCCAACTTGAAAGCGCCGGCATGCGCTCGACGCTGCGTGCGATGAAGCCCGATACGCTGGAGGACATCATCGCGCTGGTCTCGCTCTATCGGCCGGGGCCGATGGAGAATATCCCGACTTATATCGAGCGCAAGCAAGGCATTGCGGACCCGGACTATCTGCATCCGATGCTGGAAGATGTGCTGAAGGAGACTTACGGCGTCATCATCTACCAAGAACAGGTGATGCAGATTGCACAGATCCTGTCCGGTTATTCGCTCGGCGAGGCTGACCTTTTGCGGCGCGCCATGGGCAAGAAGAAAAAAGAGGAGATGGACAAGCAGCGCGTGCGCTTTATTGACGGCGCTGCCGAGAACGGCGTCGATGACAAGAAGGCTTCGTCGATTTTCGACCTTGTCCAGAAGTTTGCCGGCTATGGTTTCAACAAATCACACGCCGCCGCTTACGCCTACATCGCCTATCAGACCGCATGGCTGAAGGCGAACTATCCGGCGGAGCTGCTGGCCGCGTCGATGTCGCTCGACCGCGCCAATACCGACAAGCTTTCGGTGTTTTTGAAAGAAGCGCGGCGCACCGGGGTTGAAGTTCTCCCGCCGCATATCAACCATTCCGATGCCGATTTTTCCGTTAAGGACGGGGCCATTGTCTATGCCCTGTCGGCGGTCAAGAATGTTGGCGAGGCGGCGATGGATCTTATTGCCGAACGCCGCCGGGAAGGCGGGCCGTTTACCGATCTGATGGATTTCGCCGAGCGGGTCGATCTCAAAGCGGTCGGCAAGCGCGCGCTTGAAAACCTCGCCCGAGCCGGCGCCTTTGACGGGTTGTGTGCGATGCGGCCCCAGGCGCTCGCCGCGGCGGATTTGCTGACCCGCTTTTCCGCCCAGATCGCGGAAGAGCGCAACAGCGACCAGGGCGGCCTGTTTGCGATTGATGCAGCACCCGAGCTCGAAAAACCCAAACTGCCTATTGTCGAGGACTGGATCGCACAAGACCGGCTTGATCAAGAACGCGCAGCGATCGGGTTTTACTTCAGCGGCCATCCGCTGGATGAATATGAGCGTGAATTGAAACGGCTCAACATAGTGCCTTATACAGAAGCGATAGAGCGCGCACGGTCGTCGGGCCGCGCTGCGCTTCAGATGGCTGGTGTGATCCGAACGGTGCGCATGCGACGATCAAAAACCGGCAAGCCGTTTGCCTGGATTGAGCTTTCTGACGCCACCGGCGAGTTTGAAGTCACGGCATTTTCCGAGACCTTGAATGCCTCACGCGACCTGATGGAGCCCGGAGCGCTGGTCTTGGTGTCGGCGAGTGCTGAAGATCGCGACGGTGATATCCGGTTTACCTGCGAAGGCATGCGCAGCCTCGATATTGCGGCCGCCGCCGCGGTTTCCCAATTGCGTGTTGCGGTCACATCGCAGGCCGCGCTTGAGGGCGTCAAAAGGCGCCTCGCCGCGGTTAAACCCGCCAGCGACAATGAGCGCGGCGCGATCATTCTGGCTATGCGCCTGGGCGGGTCGGGTCGCGAGGTAGAAATCACCCTGCCGGATAAGACCGTGTGCACGCCTGCGGCGCGCGGTGCGCTGAAGGGCATTGAAGGCGTGGTTGATGTCGAACTCGTGTGATTGGGCGCCCGCTCCCGGACGCCCTTATTTCAGGCCATTGCGCCCGGCGGGGCCCCTTCAGGCGGTGATTTCTAAAGCTTTATCGATGCTGCGCTTGCACAGAAGCTAAAGAGGGCGTATAGGCCGCGCCATCTCACACGCGGCGCTTTCCTCAGTGGCCGCCCGGGCCTTTTATGTCCGGGATGGTTGACCAGCGCCGCGGCGGAAAAACTGAAGGAGTTACTGCAGATGGCGCTGCCAGAATTTTCTATGCGCCAGCTTTTAGAAGCTGGCGTGCATTTCGGTCACCAGACCCACCGCTGGGACCCGAAGATGAAATCTTACATTTTCGGCGATCGCAACGGTATTCACATACTTGATCTGTCGCAAACCGTACCGCTCCTGCATCAGGCGCTGGTCAAAATCCGCGACGTTGTCGCCGGCGGCGGGCGGGTGCTGTTTGTCGGCACCAAACGCCAGGCGCAACAGCCGATAGCAGATGCCGCAAAACGCTGCGCACAATATTACATGAATGTGCGCTGGCTTGGCGGTACGCTGACGAACTGGGAAACGATTTCTGAATCGATCCGTCGTCTGAAAAGTTTCGAAGAGAGCCTGGCGGCCGAAGCCTCCGGCCTTAACAAAAAAGAATTGCTCGATCTGACCCGTCACCGTGACAAGCTGGAATTGTCGTTAGGCGGCATTCGCGATATGGGCGGTTTGCCGGATATTATCTTTGTCATCGATGTCAAGAAAGAAGCGATTGCAATTAGCGAAGCAAAAAAACTCGGCATTCCGGTTGTCGCCGTCGTCGACACCAATTGCGCACCGGACAATATCGACTATATCATTCCCGGCAATGACGACGCCTCGCGCGCAATCTCGCTATACGCCAACCTCGTTGCCGACGCAGTGATTGACGGTATCGGCGAAAGCCAGGCAGCTTTGGGAATTGATATCGGCGCCATGGAAGATGTGCCGGCAGAGCCAGCGCTGGCCGAAACGCCAGTGGTGGAAACGCCAGCGAGCGATGCGCTAAAGGCCGAGACCGCAACTGATGCGGATGCGTCCGCCCCGCCGCCGGAGCAATTGGCCAGCGCCTAAAACTTTCCGGCGCAGCATATCAACGATGCGAACCGGCGCTGTCGCGCCGGGCGCGCATGGCAATGACATTAAACCGCGAGACGGCTCGATTTTGCGAGCCTCACGAACCGAATAAGAGGAGCATACCGGATGAGTGGTATAACTGCCGCAATGGTAAAAGAGCTGCGTGATGCAACCGGCGCAGGCATGATGGACTGCAAGACGGCGTTAACAGAAACCAATGGCGACATGGAAGTTGCTGTTGACTGGTTGCGTAAGAAAGGCCTTGCAAAAGCCGCCAAGAAAGCAGGCCGCACCGCCGCGCAAGGACTTGTCGCCGTGGGCGTAGAACAAAATGGCGCCGGCGCTATTGGGGTTATTGTTGAGGTTAACTCCGAGACCGACTTTGTCGCGCGCAATGAAATCTTTCAAAACATGGTCGCGAATATTGCGCAAACCGCAATCGGCGTTGACGGCGACCTTGAAAAGCTCCGTACAGAGACCTATCCAGGCGAAGAAAAATCCGTTGACGACCATATCGTTGCGATGGTTGGCAAGATCGGCGAGAATATGGCGCTGCGCCGCGCTTCAGGCCTTAGCGTCAGCGAGGGTGTAGTAGCGGCCTATGTTCATGGCCAGGTCACGCCAGGCGCAGGGAAAATCGGCGTCATCGTCGGGCTGAAATCATCCGGAGACAAAGCCAAACTCGAAGCTCTCGGCAAGCAAATTGCGATGCATGTGGCGGCTGTTCGCCCTCTAGCGGGCCGGATAGAAGAGCTCGACGCCGCCGTGGTCGAGCGCGAGAAAAACGTCCTCGCCGAGCAGGCGCGCGCATCCGGCAAGCCTGAAAACATCATTGAGAAGATGGTCGAAGGCCGGCTCCGTAAGTTCTATGAAGAATCAGTGTTGCTTGAGCAAATCTTTGTCATCGACGGTGAAAACAAGGTTGCCAAAGTAATTGAAAATACTGCCGCAGAAATCGGCGCGCCGATTGAGTTTGCTGGCTTTGAGCGGCTGGAGCTTGGCGAAGGCGTTGAGGCCGGCGGCGACGAAGACTAACCCAGCGCGTGGCGTGCGCCTCGCGGCTGGCCAGGTTGGGCCGGAATTGTCTGGGCGACGCCTTTTTTGTGGCTGATCGACGTTGGCGATGTTTCAATTTCAAACGGACAGCGTACTCTATATATGTCCGGTGATAATCGAAAGCAGTGTCCATGACCAAGGCGCCCGAAGCCTCAAATGCATCCGCCCTCAAATATAAGCGGGTTTTGCTCAAAATTTCTGGCGAAGCACTTATGGGGCCGGGTGATTATGGTATCGACAACCCGACCGTTGACCGTATTGCCGGGGAGATAAAAGACGCTCAAAATCTCGGCGTTGAGCTTAGCCTGGTGATTGGCGGCGGCAACATCTTCCGCGGCATTTCAACCGCCGCTGAGGGCATGGAACGCGCCAGCGCCGATTATATGGGCATGCTGGCGACGGTGATGAATGCGCTGGCAATGCAAAACGCGCTGGAGCGGATGGGGGTCTATACGCGGGTTCTGTCAGCGATTGAGATGACGGCGATTTGTGAGACCTATATCCGTCGGCGCGCGCTGCGACATCTGGAGAAAAGACGCATTGTGATATTTGCCGCCGGCACCGGTAATCCGTTCTTCACCACCGATACCGCAGCCGCGCTCAGGGCCGCTGAAATGAAATGTGACGTCTTGTTAAAAGGCACTCAGGTAGACGGCGTCTACACCGCCGATCCGAAACTGGACCCCACGGCCGAGCGCATTGAGAAATTGACTTATCACGACGTCCTGGCGCGCGACCTCAAAGTCATGGACCAGGCGGCAATATCGTTGACCCGCGAGAGCGGTATCCCCATCGTCGTCTTCCCGATTGGCGAGACCGGCGGCATTGTCGGGGCGCTGACCGGCGCCGGGACATCGACGATAATCTCTGATAATTAGCGACAACGCTCAGATTTCGCCGTAATTTCAGGCTATAAGGCCATTAGGAGAAGAAACGCCATGAGCACCGACGGAGTTAACCTGAAAGACCTTCGCAAGCGCATGGATGGCGCAATCACCGCATTGAAGACGGAATTTGGCGGGCTCCGCACTGGCCGCGCCAGCGTCAGCCTGGTTGAGCCCATAAATGTCAACGCCTATGGCTCAAAAATGCCGATGAGCCAAGTCGGCACGATCAGCATACCAGAGCCGCGCATGATCACCATTCAGGTCTGGGACAAGGGTCTGATCGGCGCAGTCGAAAAGGCCATTCGCGAATCCGGCCTCGGCATCAACCCGGTCGTGGATGGCGTCAATGTACGCATCCCCATTCCGTCGCTGACCGAAGAACGCCGGGTTGAGCTGGCGAAGATTGCTGCGAAATATACCGAGCAGGCGCGGATCGCGATCCGCAATGTGCGCCGCGACGGTATGGAGGCGATCAAGAAGGCGGACGGCATTGGCGAGGACGAGCAGAAAAAGCTGCATGGCGATGTGCAAAAACTTACCGACGAAATGGTCAAATCGGTTGATGATGCGCTGGTGGCCAAAGAAGCCGAAATCATGCAGGTCTGATGATTGAGCACGAATGCAAAAGTTCACTGCTTTTGGGTGCTAGCGTTCAGCCCGTCAGCGGAATTGGTTGGGGCGCGGGAGTAATGGATTTGTCGCGATGAGCGCGTCACCGGTTACATCAGAAGGCGCGAGCATGGTTTGCGCGCGCGCGCCCGCGCCGAAACATGTCGCCATTATCATGGATGGGAATGGACGCTGGGCCAAAGCCCGCGCTCTGCCGCGGTCGGCGGGGCATCGCGAGGGTGTTGAAGCGGTGCGCCGCGCGGTTGAGGCGGCGCGCGATATGAACCTTGAATGTCTGACAGTGTATTCTTTTTCGACAGAGAACTGGCGCCGGCCCGCGGGCGAGGTACGCGATTTGATGGGATTGTTAAAACAGTTCATCGTCATTGATTTGCCGCGCTTGAAAGAAGAGGGTGTGTGCGTCCGCATTATTGGCGACCGTAAAAATCTGACCGCAGATATCAGAGCACTGGTCGGCCGGGCAGAGAGCGAGACCCGGGAGAACACCAAATTTACCTTGCAGATCGCCTTTAATTATGGCGGCCGCGACGAAATTGTCCGCGCTGCCCGCGCTGCCGGGGAGGCTGTGCGTAAAGGCGAGCTTCAGCCGGAAGATATCAATGAGGAAGTTTTCGCAGAGTTTTTGGATACTGGCGCAGCGCCGGAACCGGACCTCGTCATCCGCACCAGCGGTGAGAAGCGAACGTCAAATTTTTTGATTTGGCAGGCAGCCTATGCGGAGTATGTTTTTATCGACACCTTGTGGCCGGATTTTAACGCTGAAGTGTTTAGCGCTGCGATAGATGAATATTGCGCTCGTGAGCGTCGATTTGGCGGCGTTGGCGGGCCGTCCTGATGAACAATCTGGCGCCGCCTGCGGCCGATAAGCTCGACACAAGAACGCCGCCGTCGACACGGTCGCTGATGTTGCGTTTTGCCTCGGCGTTGGTCCTCATTCCACTGGTCATCGGCGCTATCTATATCGGTGGGTGGGTTTTTGCGGTGCTGGCCGCCGTTTCGTGCCTGACTATGGTCTTCGAGTGGACCCGAATGGTCGAGCGTCGCGAATTTAGCACCAGCTTTTTTGCGCTTGCCGGCGGCGCTGCGCTTGCCTTGTTCGCTGCGACGATCGGCACTTATGGCGCCGCGTTCGTCATTGCTCTGATCAGCGCGATTGCCGCCTTTGTTCTGGCGCGCCGCAATGCGCGGCTTGGTTTTTGGTCGGCGTTTGCCGCGCCCTATCTCATCGCGCCTTGCATCGCGTTGATCTGGCTGCGCCTCAGTACCGATCATGGGCTAACCCTGACGCTTATCTTGTTTATGACGGTCTGGGCGGCCGATACCGGCGCCTTTTTATTCGGCAAGGCGATTGGCGGGCCGAAAATCAGCTATGCGTTGTCGCCATCTAAAACCTGGGCGGGAATTGGCGGCGGCATTATCGGCGGCGCCGTCATCGGGGCTGTTGCCGGATATTTTTTGATTGGCGGCGAGGCGGTATTATTGAGCTTGCTCGCTGGCGCCGCGCTTGGCGCCGCATCGGTAATGGGCGATCTGGCAGAATCCGCCTTCAAGCGAAATTTTGGCCTAAAGGATATTTCCGGCTTTATTCCTGGCCATGGCGGCGCGCTGGACCGGCTGGACGGCATGATTTTCGCGACTGCGGCGATGACGGGCGGCTATTTTCTCTATATGGTGCTCACATAAATACCGGGGTAGGGGTCGGATAAAGTGACGGAAAACGGCGCATTCAAGCGGCCGCCTGGCGGGCCGCGCAAAATTACCATTCTCGGGTCAACCGGCTCGGTTGGCGTTTCTACGCTTGATCTTCTGGACTTCGCGTCCGGTCGGGGCGAGGCGGAAATCGAGATTGAGGCGCTGACTGCGAACCGCAATGTTGAAGCTTTGGCGGCGCAGGCGCGTAAGTTCAAACCCAAATTTGTCGCCGTTGCGGACGCAACGCTTGGCGATGATCTGCGCGCAGCGGTTAGCGATCTTGATATCGAAACCGGCGCCGGGGCGGCGGCGATTGAAGAAGCCGCCGAACGCGACGCCGACTGGGTGATGGCGGCTATTGTCGGCGCCGCCGGGCTTGGCCCGACCTTGAAGGCGGCGGAGCGCGGCGCTGCGGTTGCGCTCGCCAATAAGGAATGTCTGGTTTGCGCCGGCGACATCGTCACCGCGGCGATTGAAAAATCTGGCGGCGTGCTGCTACCGGTGGACAGCGAACATAATGCGATTTTTCAGGTCTTTGATTTTGAGCGGCCTAATCGGATTTCCCGCCTTATCCTAACCGCTTCGGGGGGGCCGTTCCGGAGCTGGAGCACAGACGAGATGTCCAAAGCGAGCCCGGCACAGGCCGTAGCTCACCCGAACTGGTCCATGGGCGCAAAAATTTCAGTCGATTCCGCGACGATGATGAACAAGGGGCTTGAACTGATTGAGGCCGCTCACATTTTCCCAATTCTCCATGAGCGCATCGAGATTCTGGTTCATCCGCAGTCGGTCATTCATTCGATGGTTGAATATGTCGATGGCTCTGTCCTGGCGCAGCTCGGGACGCCGGATATGCGAACACCGATTGCCTCAACCCTAGCTTGGCCGGACCGGATGCCCAGCCCAAGCGCCAAACTCGACTTCGCCAAGATATCTAAATTAACCTTCGAAGCTCCTGATTTAGAAAGATTTCCTGCTCTGCGCTTAGCCCGCGAGGCAGTTGCTGTGGGCGGGATTATGCCGGCGACACTGAATGCGGCAAATGAGGTTGCGGTCGCCGCGTTTTTGAATGGCGACGTCAAATTTCTTGATATTGCCGCAATTACCGAGCAGGTACTTGAGCAAGTGAGCCGGCAGGAAAATCCGGCGGCGCTGAGTACGCTCGAGGAGGCAATTGCCGCTGACGGGCAGGCGCGCCGGTTGGCGGAAGTCTGTGTGGCGGTCAGGGCCGCTGCTTAACAACCGCGCAAAACAGGGTAGAGTTCAGCGACAGGCATGACACTACAATCACTTCTCATATTCCCGATCACTATTGCCGCCTTTCTGGCGTTGTTAATGATCATCGTCTTCATTCATGAATACGGCCATTTCTCGATGGCGAGACTGCTCGGCGTTCGCGTCGATGTTTTTTCTATCGGGTTCGGCAAGCCATTATTGCGATGGATTGATCGCAAAGGCACGGAATGGCGTATCGCGGCGTTGCCGCTTGGCGGCTATGTTAAATTTTTCGGTGATCTGAACGCGGCTTCACAGGCATCGCCCGAGGTCGCCAAGGCCAGCGCGCCAGCGACGACGCAATTTCCGAAGCCGGGCGACGCCGACGACATCGCCCAAGGCATGACGGCGGAAGAGCGCGCGGTGTGCTTCCACTTCAAACCAATATGGGCGCGCGCGGCAATCGTCGCTGCGGGCCCGGTCGCCAATTTCATCCTCGCGGTGGCGATTTTTGCCGCCTTGTTTATGACTTTTGGGCGGCAATATTCTGAACCGGTTGTCGGTTCGGTTCTGGCTACGTCAGCGGCTCAGGAAGCTGGCGTTATGCCGGGTGACCGAATTATCGCAGTTAATGGCCGCTCGATCCAAAAGTTCAGGCAAATTCAGGACGCTGTGATGTTGAGCAGCGGCGAGCCTATGGGTTTTCGTGTGCTGCGCGGCGGCGCCGAGGTCGAGCTGACCATTGTGCCAACCCGCGCTGAAATTGAGGACCGGTATGGCAATCCCATCGAAGTTTGGCAGCTCGGCATAGGCGGCGATCTAAACGCCTATGGCTTTGAGAAATACGGGTTTGTCGGCGGGATTCGCGAAGGGGTTAAAGAGCTCTGGCGGGTTTTGAGCGTAACGACCCAGTTTTTAGGCAAGATTATCACCGGGAAAGAGGACGCAAAGCAGCTTGGCGGGCCGATCAAGATGGCCCAATATGCCGGGCAATCGGCCATGTCCGGCTTCGATCAGGCAGGCTATGGTGAAAAACCAAGCTTCGGGATCATGCTCAGGGCTAGTCTGATCGATTTTATCTCGCTTGCGGCGTTTGTGTCGGTGTCAATCGGTTTCTTGAATATTTTGCCGGTGCCAGTGCTCGACGGCGGCCATCTATTGTACTACGCCTATGAGGCGATTGCTGGACGGCCGTTGGGGGCGCGAGCACAAGCGGTCGGTTTTCGAGTGGGCATCGTCTTGCTGGCGTCGCTCATGATTTTTGTTACGTGGAACGACATCAATAATCTGATCTCGTCTATCAGC
>JAJFFY010000087.1 GCA_021776415.1 Hyphococcus sp. | reverse complement strand
GCCGGCTGCTTCAAGTGCAGTTGCGTGTACGAAAACGTCTTTGCCGCCTTCGTCCGGTGCGATGAAGCCATAACCTTTTTGCGGGTTGTACCATTTTACGGTTCCAGTAGCCATTTTTATCTCCTTTTCAGACATGGCGTTGAAGGGTAGGCGCAAGCCCGGCCCCGAGGATAAGCTGCCGATGTTGAGAGGAGTGTAGAAAGCTTGGAATACAGGCCTAATAGACGGCCCTCGATCATTGGCGCATGGCTCATTTGGGCCCTCAGACGCCAAAATGCAAGCTTTATCTCCATACTTCACTAAATTATTAACAAAAACAGTGCATTAGGGTTCTGTCGGCGTCTCGCCAGAGGTGGCGTTACCCGCCGACGAGAACACAAATTTTCTCGAGATCAAAAACATGATCGGCGGCAAGATGATGATCACCGCAGCGAAGGCGATCATATAATGCAGCTGCAATAGATTGACGATAATGGCGAAGGTCAACGTGTTCAGCGTCAGGCCAATTAAGGCGGCGATGAAAAACTTCGGCGCGGCCGCGACATGATCCTGGCGCGAACGAAACGAAAAATAATAGTGCCCAAAATAGGAAATTGAAAACGCAACAAGAAATGCGCCGACATTCGCCAACGTCGGGTGAAGACCGACGCCAAGCACCAGAAGGTTCAGCGTCAGCCCGTGGACAAGGGTTGCAAAGACGCCGATCCCTGCAAACCGCACGAAAGACGCCGCTGTACTGCGACCCGCAAAAAAACCCTCCACCCATACCATAACGATAGCGCGACGCCGGCGCGGGGGTTTGTTCACCGCGTTCATTTGTGATGGCTTTCGTAAATCAGAAAGAGTGGGCGCTTGCCGCTGAATAAGCGCCGTACCAACGCCGCAAATTTTTCAGCATGAAACGCGATGATGATTGATAGGTGCATATTGGGCAGATCGTTGGTAAAGGTCTGGAGGCGCCGTGCGTGCGGTTGCTTCGTGTTTTATTGGGGCGCCCTGCCGCAAGGTCAAGAGTTAAGCGGGCCAGGCCGCCGAGCGCCCTAACGTCGCCCAGGAAACAAGCCCGAAAGCGCTTGATTCCTCTACTTCTCGCCAATCAATTCAGCGTGACATAGCAAAATTCACCTTGCTTCGCCATTGCTTACGCGCGACAATAAACGCTCATAAAATCTTTATGAAGAGGATGCGCTATGGTAAACCATATGGATACGCATCAGGTTGCAGCGAGTGACGCCGCAGTTCACAGTGCCGCAGTTCACAGTGCCCGCGACATCGCGGTGCGCGCGCTTACGTTTACCGATCTGATTGATTGTTTGAAGCTTGGGCTTGAAGATTTCAAAGCCAAACCAAGCCATATATTCGTACTCGGATTACTCTACCCCATGGGGGCCGCGCTTGCGGCTGGTTACGCGCTTGGCCGCGACTTGCTTCCGCTGGCGTTCCCGGTGGCGGCGGGGCTTGCCTTGCTGGGCCCGTTCGCCGCGATCGTTCTTTATGAAATCAGCCGTCGCCGCGAGCTGGGGCAAAGCTTCTCCTGGGGTGATATTGGCGATGTGTTCAAGCGCGCCTCAAACTGGAGCGTCGGCATATTGATGATTGCGCTGGTCGCCGTCTTTGGTGTCTGGCTGGTGGTCGCCCAAGCCATTTTTGACGCAACCCTCGGGGTAGGCGGCTATATCGAGCCGGCGGCGTTTATCGGTCAGGTTTTAACAACGCCGCAGGGCTGGACGCTGATCATTCTCGGCAATGCAGCGGGTTTCATCTTTGCCGCAGGCGTGCTGGCGACCAATGTCGTCTCGTTTCCGATGTTGCTGGACCGCGATGTCGGCGCGGCGGCGGCGGTGGCGACGTCGTTGCGCGTCGCCGCAAAAAGTCCGGTAACGATTGCCCTGTGGGGGCTGATCATCGCCGGTTCCATGGCGGCTGGCGCGGCGGTTTTTCTGGTCGGGCTCGGCGTTGTCGTGCCGGTGCTGGGTCACGCAACCTGGCATCTCTACCGCAAGGCCGTGGCGCAGTAAGGCGGCAGACGCGGCGCGAACGCTAGAGCAAATTCCGGACATATCGATCCGGATCTTTGCTCTCTAGTTGCTTAAGTGGTCGTATTTTCTCACGCAGCGCCAGCGGATGCTCTATTTAGCGCCCAAGTCGAGATTCAACATCCAGTGAACGCCAAACTTATCCATGCACATACCGAAATAAGAACCCCAGAACGTCTCGTTCATATCCATAGTAACCTCACCGCCTGCGGCAAGCTTTGAAATGACATTGTCCGCCTCGGCTTTGGTTTTGGGCGAGAAAGAGATTGCAAAATTATTGCCGGACTTTGCCGGATCGCCAAAGCTGGAGACCGTGTCCGAACCCATAAGAACGCTGTCGCCCACCGGCAAGGAGACATGCATGATGCGTCCCTTTTCGTCATCGCCTACGCCCATTTCGGGCGGGCCATCGCCAAATGTCTGCAAGACCGCGAACTCGCCGCCAAACACCGACTTATAAAACTCGAACGCTTCACCGCACTGACCGTCAAAATAGAGATAAGTGGAAAGAGACATGGCTGTCCTCCGAAGTTAAATGTAGGCGCGCCCGCCATAGCGATTGCACCATAACATACCGGGTGGATTTATACAGGCTGCACAGGGCAGTTGCGCTTGCGCGGTGAAACGATATCGTTTGTAGAAATTCATCCGCAAACGAGGCCAGTGATTATGGACAAATCAGACCTGCAAACTTCTGATCCCGCCAACGAAGTCGGCGCAGACTACCTGCCGGGCCTGCTTGGGTTGAAGTTTACCGGCTTCGGCGATGGCTGGATCGAGGCGGAAGTCGAGATCCGCAAGGCGCTGATGGCGCCCAATGGATTTCTCCATGCCGGCTCCATCGTCACGCTCGCCGATAGCGCCTGCGGCTATGGTTGCGTGCGCGCCCTGCCCGATGGAGCGGCGGGGTTTACAACGATTGAATTAAAAACCAACTTTATCGGCTCCGCGCGCGACGGTGTTATCGCCTGTCGCGCCGAGGCCCAACACCTTGGCCGTACAACGCAACTTTGGGACGCGCGCGTCACCCATGTTGAGACCGGCAAAACTATCGCGCTGTTCCGCTGTACACAGATGGTGTTGTGGCCGAGGACATGAACGCGCGCGCGAAAGCTGAGAGGGGCGCATGAGCCAACCGCTGGAGTTTGACGCAACCCGCCTGCCCTGCCCGCATATGGGCGCGTCCCATGAGGCGTGGCGCAAATCCTTGCGTAGTTTTGTCGACGCTGAGATTGCGCCCAATATCAACGAGTGGGACGAGGCCGGCGCCTTCCCGCGCGAGCTTCACCAAAAAGCCGCGGCGGTTGGCTTGCTCGGGCTTGGCTTCCCGGAAGAGTTTGGCGGCGTCAAAGACGGCGTTGATCTGTTTCATTCGATTATTGCCTCGGAAGAATTATCACGCGCCGGCTCGGGCGGACTTGTCGCCGGGCTGATGACCCACGGCATCGGCTTGCCGCCGATCATCGCGCTTGGCGGCGATGAGATTAAACAACGCATCGCACCATCGGTGCTCGCCGGTGAAAAACTCATCGCCCTGTGCATCACCGAGCCCGGCGGCGGCTCCGATGTCGCCAATATCAAGACCAAAGCGACGCGCAAGGGCGACCACTACGTCGTCAATGGCGAGAAGACCTTCATCACCACCGGTTGCCGCGCGGATTATCTCACCGTCGCGGTCCGCACCGGCGGCGAAGGCGCAGGCGGGCTCTCCTTTTTGCTGATCGAAGCGGATCGGCCGGGCGTTTCACGCACGCGGCTGGCGAAAATGGGCTGGTGGATGTCAGACACGGCGAGCATTCACTTTGACGACGTCGAAGTCCCGGCCCAAAATCTGATCGGCCAGGAGAATGCGGGCTTTGCCGGGATTGTCACCAACTTCAATATGGAACGCCTGACCATGGCGGCGCAGGCGATTGCGTTCTCGCGGGTCTGCATCGAGGACGCCGCCGCCTGGGCGCGCGAACGCCAGACCTTCGGCAAGCCGCTCGCAAAACATCAGGTCATCCGCCACAAATTTGCCGAAATGGTCCGTATGGTGAACGCTTCGACCGCCTACCTCGACAACTGCACCTGGCAAGTGCAAAACGGCGCCTCGCCGATTGCAGATCTGTCGCTTCTGAAAGTCCAGGCGACGCGATGCATGGAGTTTTGCGCGCGCGAGGCGATGCAGATCCTCGGCGGCGCCGGCTTCATGCGCGGTTGTCGGGTCGAACGGATCTACCGCGAAGTCCGCGTAATGGCGATCGGCGGCGGCTCGGAAGAAATCATGAATGACCTGGCGGCAAGGCAGATGGGGCTTTAGTCTGGTTTTGAAGACCCCCTTCGTCACCTTCGGTGACACTTCCCCCGCAAGCGGGGGAAGAATTTCCCAAGCTTTCGTCGTGCTCCTCCTTCCCCCATTTATGGGGGAAGTGGCCGCGAAGCGGTCGAAGGGGGCTATAGCTCTGCGGGAAGCTACCCCTCATGCATCTTCCGCAATTCAGTCTTCAAAATCTTCCCTGACGGGTTGCGCGGCAGCATGTCTATGAACGTTACATATTGCGGCAGTTTGTAGCTTGCGATCTTGTCGCGGAGGAAATCGACGACGCCTGCTTCGTTAAGTTGGGCGCCGGCTCGTTTCACCGCGATGACCTTTACTACCTCGCCCCATTTATCATTCGCCACGCCGATCACCGCGACATCGGCGATTTCGGGGCATGCGGACAATATGTTTTCAAGCTCGGCGGGATAAATGTTCTCGCCGCCGGAAATGATCATGTCCTTGATGCGGTCGGCGACATAAAGAAAACCGCTCTCGTCCATATGACCGGCGTCGCCGGACCAGTACCAGCCATCCCGGATCACATCCGCCGTCGCGTCCGGCCGGTTCCAGTAGCCGTCCATCACGAAACTGGACTTGATAACAACCTCCCCAGTCTCGCCAGTCTCGACTTCTTTGCCCGTCGCAGGGTCGCATATCTTGATCTCGCATCCCGGCAGCGGCTCGCCCGCCGAGACGCGCTGCTTCTTGCCTTTGGCGTGATTTTTATGAGCGAGCGTCGTTACGCCACCGGTGGTTTCGGTCATGCCGTAGAACTGCGTGAATTGTGCATTGGGCATCGCCGCGATCGCCGCATCGAGAAGCGCTTCCGGCATCGGCGCGGCGCCATAGCTGACCGATACGAAACTATCGAGCGGCGCATTCATTTGTTTTGCCGCTTCAATGATCATCATGATCATCACCGGCACAAAGAAGGAATTGAGCGGTCGCTCTCCTTGCGCCTCTTTAACAATCGCCGCGGGGTCGAACTGACGATGTTGAATTAGCGGCATCGACCGGCCGATCGCCATCAGGCCGAAATTAACGCCGGCAATGTGAAAATGCGGCAGGGCGTGAAGAACGGTTTCATCGTCGCTGTTCGGTACAATCAGGCCGACCGCCGCGCCAGCCTCGCCAACTTCATAGTAACAGCGATTAGACAGTAACACGCCCTTAGGCAGGCCGGTGGTGCCGCTGGTATAAAGCTGCACGACAATGTCATCCAATGTCGGCGTGTAATCGGGCTCGCTCGCATCCTGACGGTCGATCAGCGCGTCGAAGCAGTCCTCGCCCCCCGCTTTCAGAACAAATGTCTTCGGCGGCGCGAACCCTTCGACGTCCTTCAACGGAGCAATGAACATCGCCTCGCCGACGAAGATCGACGCCTCGGCGTCATCCAGAATCTGCACCACCTCGGCCGGAGCAAGACGCCAGTTGATCGGGGTCAGGACAACGCCGATCTTGGCGGCGCCAAACAGCGCGTCCCAGAACGTCGCGACATTACGCGCGAGCCACGCGACCCGGTCGCCGGGGCCGAGCCTCAGCGAGAGAAAAGCCTGCGCCGCCCGGCTCGCGCGCGCGTTCATCTCGGCATAGGTGAACGTCTCGCCCTCAAACAGGAGTGCGGTCTCATGAGGGCGTTCCTTAGCCTGATAGCGAATGAGATCCGCCATGAGGGGCGGGTTGATAATCTCTCGGGTCGTCATTGGCGCACCTCCCCGTGCGGCGAAAACTATGGCGGGATTTCTGTGAAAAGCAATTGCCGGGGCCGCCCCCCTGCTGCCCCCCTGCCGCACTGCTGCGAACGCGGCTTGCGCGCGACCCCGCCCCTCCCGTAGCGTGTTCAGAAATTTTCAAGGAGCGACCATGGCGACCCTTAACGACATTAAATCCCGCATGCGCCTGCCGGTGATCGGCGCGCCGATGTTTATCGTCTCGACGCCGAAGCTGGTGATCGCCCAGTGCAAGGCCGGCGTTATCGGCTCGTTCCCGTCGCTTAACGCGCGGCCCGCCGAAGCGCTCGATGAATGGCTGACCGAGATCAAGGAAACGCTTGCGCGCCATGACGACGAAAACCCGGACCAGCCGTCCGCACCCTATGCGGTCAACCAGATTGTCCACCGCTCCAATGACCGGCTGATGCATGATGTGGAGGCCTGTGTGCGTCATCAGGTTCCGGTTGTGATCTGTTCGCTCGGCGCGCGCGAGGAGGTTTATGAGGCGATCCATTCCTATGGCGGGATCGTATTGCATGACGTCATCAATAATAAGTTTGCGCAAAAAGCCATCTCCAAGGGCGCGGACGGGCTGATCGCGGTCGCTGCCGGCGCCGGCGGCCATGCAGGCGTCACCTCGCCATTCGCCCTGGTGCAAGAAATTCGCCAATGGTTCGACGGCCCGCTGGCTTTGTCAGGGTGTATTGCCCGCGGCCAATCTGTGCTGGCGGCTGAAGCCATGGGCGCCGATTTTGGCTATATCGGCTCGGCCTTTATCGCGACGACCGAGGCCAACGCCAAGGACGCCTATAAACAAGCCATTGTCGATGGTTACGCCGACGATATTGTCTACACGAACTATTTTTCCGGCGTCCACGGCAATTACCTCAAACCCTCCATCGCCAAAGCCGGCCTCGATCCCGACAACCTCCCCGCCTCCGACCCGTCAAAAATGGATTTCAAATCCGCCGGCGAAGGCGCGAAGAAAGTCTGGAAAGACATCTGGGGCTGCGGCCAGGGCATCGGCGCGGTCAAGGATGTCCAGACCACGGCGCAGTTTGTTGATAAGCTCGCAGAGGAATATGATGGGGCGAAAGCGGCGCTTTGCGGGTAGATAATGTGCTTAGTTTAGCGAGAATGTACTACCAGCTATTTATTTTCTTTGGCAAACAATGCCGTCGCTATATCGCTGATTTGGGCAAACAAAAATACAAAAATTGAACCGGAAACTAGAATATATTCTAGAATGTCGGCCTCCCGGTCGCGCATAGGCTGCTCATGCCTAATTCGAAAGCTAGGCCCCGCTCTATCTACATCAATCGCCACACTCATCGAATGGTAGTTCGGGTGGCAAAATTCGGAGAGCCAAGTGTAACAATCCGTTAGCGGATCGTTCTTCGGTGGTTGGTTTTCAAAAAAATTCTTACTCGTCACCTTGTCGGCATGTTTCAGCATGCTCAGAATGTTTTTCGCTTCTAGAACTTCCTCACCTGAATCCTTCATTCTGGTTAGCAAAGAGTCATCTCGTGTTGAGAGAACCTGCGACGCTACATCACGATGATAGACTGCTAAGTCGAGTTTTCCTTCGTTCACCAAACCAAGTCGGTAATGGAGATAGCCAAGCGCCGCAGTTGTTTCGAAGTGACCACGAATAGACAAAACCATCGAGTATAGATTTTCATGCTCAACGGAAAAAATTGCAGATTCGAACAGGCGAATTGCTCGATGAAGCAATGCTTGCTGCACTACTCTCGTATTTGAGGCGACCTGCATAAAATCCCCCCATTCAGTCGATTTAGTCGTTGGAATATGCCCCTCACACAACGAAGTGTGCAAATCATAGCACTCAGCGTAGTTCTTTATGCCTTCATTCCCCGAATATCGCGCAGTCACTCTTTTGATGTACAAATGATCCATGATTAGAAATTTCGTCGCAGACTTTGAGAATTTGCCGAAATGGCGGAATATTATGAAACTACGTTTATAGACATCCAGGCACGACACTCCGCACGATACTGGCGATGATTCCGAATAACTTGCGCCTTAATACTACAGCGCTATATCAATCCCAACCTCTTGGAGAACTCATGCGTCTCACTGTCCGAATTGGCCTGATCACTGCCTGCCTCTCACTCCTCGCCGCCTGCGGGCGTTCGAGCGAGAACGAAGTCGGCGAGTTTAAAAACGACTTCGTTGGCAATGAGATCAAGGTTCAGGCGCTGGCCGACCCGGAGGTTTCCGGCGTCACCTGTCATCTGTCGCATTTTGATCGCGGTTTCTGGGACCGGGTCGCCAAAGGCAACTGGTTCGAAGACCCGTCAAACGCCTCCATCGCCTGCCGCCAGACCGGGCCGATCGCCATCGGCGAGATCGACCTCGACAAAGCCGGCGAGGAAGTTTTCTCCCAGCGCATGAGCCTGATATTCAAATCGATCGCCGTCCGGCGCATCTATGACGCCGAAAACAACACCCTCATCTATGTGGTCTATTCGCGCCGCCCGATCGAAGGCTCCGCCAAAATGTCGATCTCGACCATCTCGCTTTACGGCGAGGACGCAGCGCCCGCTGCGCGCGAATAAAGCCGCCCGCCGCCGGTTCTCAACGTTCTCAAATAGGCGTAGCGTCGCCGGTGTAATCATCCGCGAGCACCCTCATGAGAAACCGCCTTTGTAAAATCGTCGCCACCATCGGCCCGGCGAGTTCTTCGCCGTCGATGCTGCGGCTCATTCATGACGCCGGCGTTGATATCTTTCGCCTGAATATGAGCCATGGCGCCCATGACAAGCTGGCGCGCGTTGCCGAAGCTATTCGCGACATCGAGAAGGAAACCGGCACGCCGATTGCGATATTCGCCGACCTGCAGGGGCCGAAAATCCGCACCGGCGACTTTGCCGCCGGCTCGATCAAGCTGCGCTATGGCGACGAGTACCGGCTGGTGTTTGCCAAAGAGTCAAATGACGAAAACACCATCCCGATCCCGCATAAGGAACTCCTCGACGTTTTGGAGCCGGGCGATATTTTGAAGCTCGACGACGGCAAGCTGCAACTCACCATCGCCAGCCGCACCGCGCATCACCTGATCGCCAAAGCCGACACGCCGGGCGAGCTGAAAAACCGCAAAGGCATCAATGTGCCGACGCGGGCGCTGCCGATTTCCGCGCTCACTGACAAAGACCGCGAGGATCTCGAATTCGCGCTCGGGCTCGGCGTTGATTATATCGCGCTGTCCTTCGTGCAGAAGCCGAGCGATGTGGAAGAGGCAAAGGCCCTGATCCGCGGCCGCGCCGGGATTATCTCGAAGATTGAAAAGCCGACGGCGGTTGAGTTTCTCGATGAGATCATCGAGCAGTCCGACGCGATCATGGTGGCGCGCGGCGATCTTGGCGTTGAATGCGCGCCGGAAGATGTGCCGCTGATGCAGCGGCGGATCATCAACACCTGCCGCCGCGCCGGCAAGCCGGTGATCGTCGCAACGCATATGCTGGAATCCATGGTCGAGTCGATTTCGCCGACCCGCGCCGAAGCGTCCGATGTTTCAACTGCGGTTTATCAGGGCGCCGATGCGGTAATGCTATCGGCGGAAACTGCGGTCGGGCGCCATCCGCCAACTGCGGTTGCGATTATGGACCGGATCATCACCGCAACCGAACGCGACGAGGACAGCGGCGGGTTTAAGATCGACCGCGGCGAGGACCCGACCTACACAACGGCGGATGCGATTACGCTGTCGGCGCGGCGCATCGCCGAAGTGCTCGATTGCAAATTCGCCGTCGCCTATACAAAAACCGGATCGACGGCGCGGCGGTTGTCGCGCGACCGGCCGCACAGCCCGGTGATCGCTGCAACGCCGGATGAGAACGTCGCCCGCCAGCTGGCGCTTTATTGGGGCGTCTGGCCGGTGGTCACCGAAGACATCTCGCATTTCCACGAAATGATCGAGAAAGCCGATACGCTCGCCAAAGCCCATGGCGGCAAAGACGGTGAGCGGATCATCATCCTCGCAGGCTACCCGTTTGGCCGCCGCGGCAAGACCAACACGCTGAAGATCAGCCGGATTGGCGGGGTTGAATAAATTATGCCGCGCCGCCTGGTCGATATCGCGACCCAACATACCGCCGATTTTATATCCAGCCATGCGCCAAAGGGCGGCGCCGTTCTGGAAATCGGCTGCGGCCAGGGCGATTTGGCGCAGGTGCTTGAGACTTCCGGGTTTAAGGTGACGGCAATCGATGGCGACAAAGATGCAATCGTCGCCGCCCGCGCCAGGGGCGTTAACGCCGCCAACGCGACCTGGCCCACATACCAGTCCGACAAGGTTGATGCGATTTTGTTTACGCGCTCGCTGCATCACATGCATGAACTTGATGCCGCCATCAGCGCCGCGCGCGCGCGCTTGACCGGCCATGGCGTTTTGTTGATCGAAGATTTCGCGTTCGATAAAGCCGACGCGCGCACAATCAACTGGTTTGTGGCTAAGCTAAAATCAGATCGGTTTGCACGCCGTTTATCGCCGCCACGCGATAGTTTTGTCGCAAACATATTGCGCGCAAACGATCCGAAGGCGGCATGGCGCCACGATCATGATCATGACCTGCATACGATCGAGGCAATGCAAACCGCTGTCGCCGCGCAGTTTGGCCAATCCAGCACCCACACAGCGCCTTATCTCTACCGGTATCTCATTCCTGCCCTGCCAGAATCTGATGAAGCCGTTATCCTTGTTGAAGATTTTCTCAGCCAGGAGAAGGATATGATCGCCTCTGGCGGCATCACCCCCATTGGCAGGCGCATTATCGCATCGCCATAAATTAAGGCATGAAATGGCTATAACCACACGCTCAATTGACTATAAAATTGACGGCAAAACCTATGAGGCGGTGTTGGCGAGCCCGGATGGGTCGGCGCGGCCGGGCGTTCTTGTCTGTCACGCCTGGGCCGGGCGGTCCGATTTTGAAATCGACAAAGCTAAAGCGCTGGCGGCGCTCGGCTACACCGGCATCGCCATCGATCTTTATGGCAAGGGCGTTCTTGGTTCGTCCACGGAGGAAAATCAGGCGCTGATGACTCCTTTCGTCGAAGACCGTGAAATGTTGCGAGCGCGGCTCTCCGCCATCATTGAGCTTGTGAAACAACAGCCCGAGGTTGATGCAACGAAAATCGCCGCCATCGGATTTTGTTTCGGGGGGTTGTGCGTCCTCAATATCGCCCGCGCCGGCGCCGACATTAAAGGTGTTGTCAGCATTCACGGGCTATTCGGCAAGCCCGGCAATTCACCGGGCGCTACAATCAAGGCAAAAATTCTGGCGCTGCATGGCTGGGATGATCCCATGGCGCCGCCCGACGATGTGGTCGCATTCACAAAGGAAATGACCGAGGCCGGCGCCGACTGGCAGCTTCACGCCTATGGCGGAACCATGCACGCCTTCACCAACCCCGAGGCTAACGATCCAAGCCACGGTACGGTTTACAACGCCAACGCCGACCGCCGGTCTTGGGCGGCGATGACGAATTTTCTGGAAGAGCTGTTTGCGTAACACCGGTTTAAAGAAACGGGAGACAACCCCTTGCTATCGCGCCAAGAACATATCGCCCTTTTTCGCGGCTATGAGGATCCGACCGTTAACATCACCGCGGTTGTCACCTGCCCGGATTTTGTCGCCGCCGCCAAAGCTCACCATGTCCCGCCTTTTGCCGCGCTCCTGTTCGCGATTGCCGAGGCGAGCCTATCGGTTGAGAATTTTCGCTGGCGTCTTGATGGCGACGAGGCGGTTGAGGTCACGCAGCTCAAGACCGGCCATACGGTGCTCGACAAAAACAACAATCTGAACTTTTCGTCGATCGAGCATTCCAGCGATTTCGGCACCTTCCTGCGCCGCTATATTGAAGACCGCGCAATCGTGCACGCAGCGACCTCGCTTCGCTTGAGCGAGCCCGAAGATCGCGATCATTTATACGTAACCTGCACGCCATGGCTTTTCTTCACGGCGTTTGAACACCCCGTAGCCCGCTATGGCGACGCTTCCATTCCCAATATCGCCGTAGGCCAGTTCAAATTTGAAGATGGGGATGTGCGCTTCCCGCTTGCGGTTCAGGCCCATCACGGTCTGGTGGACGGGCTTCACATTTATCAGCTGATCGAGAAAATAACCGACGGGGTCGGCGCGCTGTTTTGACGGCGCTTCAGCCACCAAAGAATACAAAAAAACAGCATCCATTTTCGCTGGCCGCCGCCCGGCGGTTGGCCCATCATTCGTCATGAGCGGGAGCTGTAACTTGCGGCCAATATTTCCGCCGTCGCAGGATCATGAGAGGCCAAGATGACCAAGTCTGGCAATTGTTTTTTCAGTGTACGGATTTTAGCGAAAGAAGATCGCAGCAGCTTTGCATCGCCGGTGCCGGGAACCTGGTCCCTCATTAAAAGGTCAGCCTGATAGGTGAGATCACCGACGAGCAAAAGCGGCGGCGCCCCGCCGCCCTGCCGCACTAACATGGACAACGATCCCGGCGTGTGGCCGGGGGTCGGCAGCAGGATCATCGACGCGTCCCCCATGACATCATAACAGCCGCCAAAGGGTGCGAACAAAGGATCGTCGGTCGGCGCAAACTCGATCGGGCGCCATTTCGCGCCGGGAATTTCGATATGCTCGCGAAGAATCCATTCCCGTTCAGGATGCGGAGCCGATAGTTGCGCCCACTCGTCCTTGCTGACCAGCAAATCCGCTTGTGGGATATCGGCGATGCCGCCCACATGATCGAAATGGAGATGCGAGATGACCGCCTTGCGAATATCGGCGGCGGCGAAGCCTATGGCTTCAAGTTTATTGCTCAGCCTATCGCCCGGGCCGATATGCAATCGAAATATTCTATGTAAAAGGAACCGGCCGATGGCGCTGTCAATATAGTTTGGGTCCGATTTGATCGCAGGATCCAGCCCCGTATCGAAAAGCACGAGGCCATCGCGATGCTCAATCACAAAGGCGTTGACCGGAACTTTAATCCAGCTTTGCGACGTCAAAACCCACCATAGCCGCGGCAACGGGCTGCCATAGCGGTGTTCTTTGTGTTGCTCACCCGCGCCCGTAGAAAAGACGTGAACGGACTTGATGGCTGGATCGATCTTTGCCTGTGGCATTATCACATAACCAGTGCGTCTTGTATGACGCTTATGTAAGCCCTGCTGGCCCTAGTTCAATCAGAATGTTTGTCATTTTCGCTCAAACCAGCCAACAACAAATCGCGCGCCTCATTAATCTTCGCCGCCAGATAGTCCGTACCACCCTTATCGGGGTGGATTTGCGCGATCAGCTTTTTATGTGCGGCTTTAACGTCACCGACATTGGCCTCGGTGGAAACCCCCAGCACCGACAGCGCTTCGGCGTGGGTCATGGATTTGGCGGGCGGCGTAATGCGCTCGCCGGCTTCACCTTCGATTTGTTTGCCGCGCCAGGTCTCGATCGCCATCACCCCGCCAACCGCGACCAACACCATAAATGCAAGCGGCCAAAGCTTGGCGGCGAACAGCGCCGCGGCAAGGCCGAACCAGACCACAAACTTCATCAGCGTGATGTTGCGCATCGCCTCGCCGCCGCCGCGCGCAAGGCGCAATAACAGCCAGCCCGCGCCAAGGCCGGCTGCAAGAAGGGCAATTATACCAAATGACATATGTGACGTCGCCTTCGTCGATTGTAATCGTGTCGTTATCTTACATAAATTTGAGCATCTGCGTCCTGTGGCTCCGCAGCCCGGGGATTACAATACGTGACCTCATATTTCAATTTTGCGGCACCAAGGGCTTCTAGCACAACTCTCGTTTTATCAGTGCCTTTTACTGACTCTTTAATTTTGACATTGAGGTCATAGCCGTCTGCTTTTTGGACTGTAAAAACCATTCCTACATGAACCGTCCACCCGGCAGCTCTAAAAGCTTCACTAATATTGTCGCAGTACAGCTGAGCATCAGGAACGGTGCCATCACTGAAAAAGTAGATTACACCTACATTTTTGCTCGCGACCACCGTCAGTGCTCTTGCCAACTCCGTGTCGAATTGTCGACCATCCGCTACATCTTCAATTGATTTGAGTCTTGAATTCAATTCACCAAGTTTTTCGTCGTGGTCGTTAAGCGAAGTGCTGTTGTTGTTTTGTAACTGCGCAATTTGCTCATCCCTAAGGCCAACACGCTGGCGCAGCGTAGCAATTTCACCATGGTAACGCATTCGTACCAAACCGAATGCAACAGCACTAAGCAGCAACCACCCAGTAAGAAAAGATGCGGGCGATTGAGCAATTATCTCCCACTCGCCTGCTATGTATTGTATAAATGCGTCCAACAAGTTCAATGTAAGATTCCAAATATAGTCTTTTGCCCGACTTCTTTACTAAACAATAATCGTAACCATTACACGCATAATTAGTTTACTGAGGTATCAGGCCAAGCTTCCTCGCATAGCACTCTCACGCGGCTTGTTCTTCTATCGCCGGCTGCGGCAGATCGAGCGAGGCGACAAGTGAGCGGATTTCGAGCCGCGCGGTGACATGGCTCATAGTCGACAACCGCACCGGCGCGTCGCGTCCGCCAAGGTCAAGCAGTGTCAGCCCCATGGGGAACAGCTCGCGATAGATCACCCGGTCGCCAAAGCCGCGCGCCAGGCGAAAGCCGATCCGCGCGGCCAGGTCTTCCAGCTTGTCGCCCACATTCTTTTTGTTGCGCGCGCGCGTCGCCGATAGCCGGTTGCGGATCACCACCCAATCAATGCCGCCAGCGACGCCGGACATCGCACGCGTCTTGCGCGCCTCCCAAACCATCTCGCTATAAAGGCTCGGCCCGGTGATGCGATTGGTTTCAGGATCAATCCGCGCCAGCAAATCGAAATCAACAAAGCTGTCATTGAGCGGCGTCAGGATTGTGTCGGCGTGCATATGCGCCAGCCGCGACAGATGAGTGTCGGCGCCGGGGCAGTCGATGATGGCGAAGTCGCATCCCTCAAGCGCTGCAAGCGCCGATTGAAGGTTTTCGGTCTCCTGCGCCCGCGCCGCCTCGCGGCTGTCGAGTGCTGACGGTTCAACCGCCGACACCACAGGAAACGCCAATGTCTGACCTTTGAGGTCGGCGAATTTGCGCCGGTTCTCCAAATACCGCGTCAGGCTGCGCTGACGCAGATCAAGGTCCACCGCCCCGACCTTGCGCCCGGCTTTAACCAGCGCGACGATCAAATGCATGGCCGTGGTGGATTTCCCCGAACCGCCCTTTTCGTTCCCCAAAACAATCACATGCGTCATTAAATTAGCACCCCAAGGCCTTTATCGGGCCAAAACACAACACTTTCACGGATTTTGCTTACCTTGAGGAAAGCAAACCGCAGATAGACTGGAGATTGCTCCGATTCTGGAAACCAAGGCGAGCATAATGATCAAGGCGATGGCCTTTCTATTCATGACGGTTTTGGCGGCGAGCCCGGCCCGCGCTGATATCGAGCTGAGCCCGCTGCGCCAGGTGCTGACTAACAAGAACCGCATCGCGACCTTTAATCTGTCCAATCCCTCCACCCGTATTCTCGATGGGCGCGTGACCTGGGTCGATCTTTCCGCGACCGAGACCGGCTATACGCCGGCGGATGCGCAAACCCGCGCGGTGTTGAGCGCGGCCCCTTATCTCACGCTCGCGCCGGCGCAGTTTCGCCTCGAGCCTGGGGCGCGTATTGAAGTGACTGTGCGGCTCAAAGACGGCATCCGGCCGCCGCCGGGCGAGCGGCGCTCGCATTTGCTGATCGAGACCGCCGCCGCGCGCACCCTGATTCGCAAAGCCTCCTCAGGCCTCCAGGCCGACATCGCGGTTGGCGTATCCGTGCCGGTGCTGCTGCGCGGCAGGGGGCGCGGATCGGCGGTGTTGTCTGAAACGAAATTGCTGCGCGATTCCGAAGGGATGTTGTTGATCTCCGCCGCCATCGAGCCGACCGGCGCTTATTCCACCTTTGGGCGGCTGACGGCGATGTTTCTACCGGCGGCGCCGGGCGCCAAGCCGGAGGTGCTGGGCGTTCGCGACAATGTCGCCAGCTATCCAGATACGCCGCGCCGGCTGATCGAGATCCCGCTCGGGTTCTTTTCCCTTGGCCAGGGCGAATTAACGCTGCGCTATGACGGCGGCGGCGAATATGCCGGGCGCGTCTTCGATGAGCGCAGTTTCACAATCACGCCGCCGAAATAACTTTACCCGTTTTCCAGCAACGACAGACGCTTGCCATTAAATCCGGATACGGAGCAAAACAGGCCTTTTTGCTGGAGATTGGCGCACAGCGCCGCGGCCTTTTCCTGTGACGAGAAGCCGCCGCCGATCAATCTCAGAAAAACGCCTTTCTCCTCAAGCCGCACCCGTTCAATGCGCGGCTCAAGCAGGCCAAGCTCGTCGGGATTTTGCCGTTGCAATTTGCGCCAGCCTTCACGCGCTTCGGAGGGTTTGCGATAAGAAGCCAGATGAACCCCGAACAACACGCTTGCGGTTTCAATGTCGCCGTCAGCTTCGTTTTCAAAAACCGCATCGGTGGACGCAAAAGTCGGCTGCACCAATCGCGGCGCCGGCGCTACGGGAGCGGCGCCGCTGGCAATCGCCGAGCCGTCCGCTGCTTCCACGACCGCGCCGCCAGCAGCAGCGCCGTCTCGGAGTTTCAAATCAGCATTGGCAAGCGCCGTTGCATCAGCAATGGCCGCCGCATCATCGGTGGCAGCGGCGTCTTCGTCATTGGCGGCAAGCTTAACGTTTTCGCGCTGCAATTCCTCCAGCTGAGTGGTGAGCAGCTCTTTGTCTGATTTCAACTGGGCGAGTTCGACCTCAAGCTCGGCAGTGCGCAGTTCCGCCGCTTGAACGGCGCCGTCAAGACCGGCCTTCGAGCCGCCCCAACCGTCGGTCAGGGTTGCGCAGCCAGAGAGCAAAAGCATGAGAGCAGAGATACGCAACACATTATAAGGTAGCGCCAAGGCGGTCTCCATTTGAACTACGCGTCGCCGATCCCGGCGCCGCACCCACATCCCGCCAGATCATAGGCTGCAATTGCGCCGAGGCAAATGCTTTGCGAGGCTGGCGCCGATGGGTGGACATTACGCCGCGTTATAAAGGCTGCGTCGCCAAAGCCGTGCGCGCCGCTGCCCAGACGCTGGACGCAAATACCGCAGCTTCATCGCTGGCGGCGAATCAGTTGTGTCTTTCCAGTAGATAAATGCCCACGCCCCTGCTCATCCAGCTTGGCTCGCTCAGACTGGGCTTCACTCAGCAACCCGCAGCCGGGCAAGGTCGCGCGCGCGCTGGCGTTTGAGGTCATGGCGGGCGGAGCGTTTCACCAGAATATAAAGGATGAAGTAACACATCGCCGCGCCGACGGCGGAGAGCCACAGGGGCAGGTTTTCAAAGATCGCGGCAAAGCGGTCATAGCTCAGCCCCAGCGCTTCAGCGAGGCCGGGCGCTTCCTGACCGAGCAGCAAGATCACGCCCATCGCGGTCAGCCCGAGCGCCATAAGGCCGGCGAGGATAACCCCGATGGTCACGCCCATATCGGCATGCTCTTCGGTCTTGGAAATAATCATCTTCGAGGGATCGCCGGACAGCGCCTGCGTCGCGGCGAACAACGCGCGCGTACGCGCAGCTTTTTCTTCCGGCGTCAGCGCCTTTTTCTGGTCGGCGCGCAGCTCGTCAAAATTCACCAGCGGCTTGGCGTTTAAAACCGCATCAGAGAGATAGTCCGGCTCGCATTCCTGAGCCGGAAAGACATCCGAGGTCGGCACGACAAGCGAGGCGTCAGTCGGCATCAGGAACAATGATTTTTCCGCCGCACGCCGGCGCACCAGACCATCAAGCGTCACCAGCTCATTGCTGACAAAGGCCTTGTTCCACATCTCAAAAGCGTTAGCGGCGCCAATTTTGTCGCCGGCGTTAAGCTTGCGCAGCACAGTCGAGCGCTTCCAGTTTTCCTCGCCGATATTAAAAATCAGCGACACCAGCGCATCATGTTCGTTTTGATTAAGCGGCGCCCGGACGGTATCGCCGAGCAATTGTTCAAGCGGCTGAACATCGTCCTTTAACAGACGTTCCGCATCGCCCTCAGTCACGCTCATGCCGTGACGGGCTGAGGAGACATGACCATAGCCGACGGTCCACTGCTCACTCGGCGCGTAATGCGCCGACATGCGCAGGCCCTCATAGCCCTTGATCAGATTAAGACCGGTCTCTCCCGTCCGCATCGACCCCTCAAAACCCCTCTTACCTCACCAACCACATACCAAATTCACTACACAGGCAAGCGCCCCGGCAAACCCGGTATTAACTATTAAATAGCACGCCATGCCCCGATTGGGTAGACGCCGTGTGGGCCTGAAGACCACGAAAGCCAAAGCCTGTGCAAAGCTGTGTCAAAACTGCACATCCCCCAGTATCAGCGCTGTTTAGGGGCCTCATCTGAGACAATTATTGCCGAAAGCCGCGCCTCGAAAATTTGAGAAAAACCTGCAACCGTCTGGGAACAGGCGATAATCCCGACCAAAAGCCCCCGCCCGGGCTTGGCATGAGACTTGGGAGGTTTGCCCCGCATGAGCTGCCCGCGCTCCGCGGCCATGCCTCCCGAAACCGGGATTTGGTGGATTTTGGGGAAACCGGAGCGCTAGAAGTCAGGGTTTAGTTATGATGGGCAACGGCTTAGCCAACATCGTCGCCGCATTGATCGTCGCTATCGCCATCGTCTGGAGCGGTGGATTTGGCGGCCGATCAGGGCCGGCAGAGGGCGATTATGATGCGTGGATGACGCGCGCGGTCGGCGATATCCGCAACGATATTGTCGTCAATTGCGGCTGCTGCGGCGATGAAGGCCAGCGGAGGGCCGCCTCCAAGTCTTTTTGACGGCCCGCCCGGTTCCGATCCGCATCGCCGGTTATAACCCGGCGCCGCCGGTCGAAGTCGGGCGGGTTCCGGCAACACCGCTAGAAGCGCCTTTGAGCACCGGCGCGCCGGGCGTTCGCACGCCTGTCTCACCGCCGCCGTTCGTGCCGCCATTCCTTGGCCCGCCGCCAATCATTATCCCGCCGATTTTCATTCCGCCGGGCGAGCCGCCTTGCGATCCGGAAGTTGATCCCGACTGCGACGAGCCCATGCCGCCCGTCGAGCCGCCAGAACCGCCCGAGCCTCCGGAGCCGCCAATCGACGTGCCCGAACCCGGCGCGCTCATCCTTCTCCTCACCGGGGCCATCATCAGCTGGGCCTATGGTCGACCCCGGGCAGCCAGCCCGCAATGATCAGGGTGCGGAAATAGCAATTACCGAGACCAACGCAAAAATAGCGGGAGCACTGCTCCCGCTATTTTTTATTGAATTTGCCCAGAACTAGAGCCAATTTCCGGCATAGAACAAGCTACCAACAATACGATCATTCGCTGGGTTATTGTGAGAGGCGGCTATTCGCCAAATATTGTCGATCACAACCCATTGTGGGAACGTCTACTTTCACGCCAAAGCGACTGGTCGGCAAACTTTCAAGTTGCCCCAAAGCCATTCACATCATCAGGCCGTTTGACGATTTCAATTGTTCGCCCGTCATGTTGACCGATAAATTCCGCTAAAGGTTCGCCGCGATAACCGCCATCAGCAAAGAAATGCCGTAAAGACGGGAACCGTTCCAAAACCTCATCCATCGTGATTCGCGCACCGTCACGGTCTTGAACATCCGCCTCATGAACAACGCAAGATAATAAAAACCCAAGCGTATCGGTTACAATATGACGATTTCGGCCCTTGATCTTTTTGCCAGCATCATAGCCTCGCGGCCTTCCTGGCGGCGAGCGGCCATCACCAGCACGTCATTGATCAATTCAAGCAAACCCTCATCGCGAAACTTGTAGAAATAACACTGCACCGTCGAATAAGGCGGAATCTCTTTTGGCATAGCAAGCCACTGACACCCTGTATGACCAATATATTGAATAGCATTCCAGATATCACGCAGCCGTACCTTACGCGGCCTTCCCACCTTGCTCGTTGGCGGCATGAACGGTTCAATGACAGCCCATTCTTCATGCGTGACATCACTTGCATAACGTAGCCAATGTCTGTCAGGATTTCTCCGAGTGGTTTCAGTCCAAGACGTGTCGATCTCCTGTTCGTCTGTAAACAAACAGAATCACAAGTCCATGAAATTGCTCAATAATACTTTTCGGTTAGACTCTAAGCAACAGGCAACCACGCAATCCCAATAGTTTGTTATTTCTTGGCAGTCCGTTCACGCCGTTATCGATGCGCTCAGTTTTTTAATCAATCGTTCAACTCTTTTCTGCTTGCTGTCAGCTATCCCCTGTACGAGTCGTTTGGACAAAACCGTCATAAATTTTGCTCTGTACACATTGGTCAACACAACACTCATGCGCTCCGCATACATTGGGAATTGATTATCTGGCGATTGCCGAAGTCTTTCCAACAAAACAGGGCCGATTGTCTTCAGATATTTCTGGTCGCGGGCAAGATTGATCAAAATCTCAACTGCCTGATCATTTGCGATAACAGAGCCGTTATCGGCGGCTTCCAATATTGAATCTATTTCTGCAAATACGGGTTTGGGATCAGTCGCCGAGATCGCAGCCAGAGCCGTCAAACACCCCCATACTATTCGATTATTTTTGCTGTATAGTAGCTCGAGAAAAACACCCGTATAAGGTGCTATAAGCGCTGCTTCATCCGCCCCAATTTCATAAAGAACTTTGATCGCATCATTCTGAGCGGCTTTCTTTCCGTTCAGCAGAATATCAATCAATTGTTTGATGGATTGGCGGTCCCGTTTTTTGCAAAGGTCTTTCGCGAGTGTGATGTTCCTCACTTGGCTGCGCTCGCCCGACGCACCCGCAAGCCGGCTTTCAACTGATGCCGGTTTATTACTCACACGGTCCAGCGATCAAGTTTGGGTATCCCACGGGTGAATAACCACGCCATAACATTTGGCATCCCCTTCTTCTTCAACTGCTCTACGCAATGCGACTGCATTTCCGATGCAGAAAAATTGGGATGCAGAAACTCGCCATTCTCATAACAGAGGGAACAATATGTCGTACTTAGCGAGCCATCAGCATTCATACCGCCCTTTTTCGGATCTTTGTTCAACGGCATGCCGCAGCTTTGGCAGTTGGCGCTCATGGGCTTCCTCCATCTCAAAACATCTGGACATGTTCCGCCAAAATAGTGCATAACCATTGAGTATAGTCAATGGTTTTAGTGTGGAGCCGTCATGAGGATTGGCGAATTATCAAAGCGAACCTCACTCAGCCGGGACACAATCAGGTTTTATGAGAGGAAGGGGCTGATCCGGTCATCGCCCAATGACAGTCAAACCAATAGTTACAAGGAATATGGCGACGACGCCGTGTTATCGCTTGCCGTAATTCGCGAGGCCCAAGCGGCCGGATTTACCATTTCCCAACTCGTGGAATTTCAAACACAACTGGCAGCCGCCCATCAAGGGAGTTTTGACGGCGAGGACTTCCTTCAGCAAAAAATCAGCGAAGTTGAGTTAAATATTAAAAGGTCCAAGCGTTTTTTGAAAACGCTTAAACAAACCAAACAGGCATTGGCGGATGCGCCAAAGCCATAAGACTCATCTCCAGCAACCGCTTTTCCCCAGCCGTTGCCCATATGGACACAGATCGTCATAGCTCCCATTTTTATGACGGATGAAAAACGCCCATCGCCGCCTGATGGCGGTTTCAAAGCGCGCCGGTTGATCGCCATTGATGATCTGCCAGACGCCGACATTTTTTTCTATTCGAGTTGGCGCAATATTATGCGGGTCTTTTGAAACGCTCAGAACCGGCGCCAGCGCGACTTGCTGGCAATACACAAATTAATCTCTTTTTTGAAGATTCAACGCGCACTAATCTGTCGTTCGACCTTGCAGGCAAAGTCAAGAACGTATGCTCAAAAACGGACATACGGCACACTGGTAATCAACGGCAAAAATGGGCCAACCCCTCCCCTTCGCAGAGATTTCGCGACTGTCTTGAAAATGCCAAAAGTGACCGATCGCGCTTGTTCCGATTGAAGGGCATTTGCGGCTGTTCGGCATTGTTTTATAAATTTTTCTTGAAGCCAAAGACAGAGCCGCCCATCTATGGGGCCGTGGTCAATCAGCATTGCTCGGTTCGTGGTATTGTGCGTTTTTTGCGGCCCCACCCGCATCATCGTGACTTTGGAGAGTTTCAATGGCGGCGGAACCGGCGACAAATACGCTCCATGCGCAAGTCGAGCTTGATCGCGGATCGACATTCGCATCCGAGCTTGAGCAGGACCGCGCCCATCGCGAAAAGTCGCGCAGCGCAAAACCACTGCGGCGACTGGCGCCCTTCATTTTAAGATATCCGGGCCTCTTGGCCGCTTTTGCAATTTTTCTGGTGCTCGCCTCCGGGCTGACACTGTTATTACCGGCCGCTTTTCGCCTGGTGGTCGATTGCGGGTTTTCCGGCGCAACGACGTCCGAGATTTGCACACGCTTTACACTTGGCGACCAGCTTGCGGGGGTCTTTGGCGCGGGGATTATCGTTGCGCTGTTGCTCGGCGTTGCGAGCGCGTTGCGGTATTATTTTATCAGCCGTCTTGGCGAACGTGTCGTCGCCGATCTGCGCCGTGCGGTTTATGACCATCTTTTGACCCTTAGTCCCGGCTTTTACGCCAACACCCGCACCGGCGAAGTCCTGTCACGTCTGACAACGGACACGACCTTGATCCAGACAGTGGTGGGGTCGTCTATTTCTGTGGCGTTGCGAACCATAGCGACAACATCCGGCGCGCTTATTTTGATGGTGGTGGTAAGCTGGCAGCTGGCCTTGATGGTGTTGGCGGTTGGCCCCCTCATCCTTGGACCGATCATGCTGTTTGGGCAGCGGGTCCAGAGGCTTTCGCGCAGCGGACAAGATAGCCTCGCCAACGCTTCGGCGCGGGCGAGCGAAAGTCTGCGTGCGGTTGAAACCGTTCAGGCCTTCACTCGTGAAAAAGAAGAGCAGGCCAATTTCGGGAACGCCGTGGAAGAAACCTTCAACCTTGCGATCAAACGCGTGCGCGTCCGCGCGATGATGACCGGAGTGATTTTTTCTTTTGTACTTGCAGGATTGATCAGTGTTTTGTGGTTTGGCGCCGTACAGGTGCAAAACGGCGCGATTACGCCGGGCGCTATGACGCAATTTGTTATGTATGCGTTTGTCGCCGTGAGCGGCGTCGGGATGCTGACGGAGACATATGCGGAGATGATGCGCGCCGCCGGCGCCACTGAGCGGTTAATGGAATTGCTGAGCGCCAAGTCCGACATCATAGCGCCGACGAACCCGAAAATGCTGAGCCAGCCGATTCGCGGAGAGATTGCATTTGAAAATGTCGATTTCAGCTACCCGGCGCGCCCGGATACGGCCGCGATTAGCGGCGTCTCCCTGAAGATCGCACCCGGCCAGACCGTCGCCCTTGTGGGGCCGTCCGGGGCCGGAAAAAGCACGATGTTTCAACTGCTGTTGCGGTTTTATGATCCACAAGGCGGCGCCATCAAGATTGACGGCGTCGATATTAAAGATCTCGACCCCCATGCCTTGCGCAGCGTGCTTTCTGTCGTTCAGCAAAACGCACCTTTATTCGCCGGCTCCACCGCGGACAATATTCGTTTTGGCCGGCCGGGAATGTCCGCCGATGATGTTCGCGCCGCGGCGTTTGCTGCGAATGCTGATGATTTTATTTCGGCCTTGCCGGAAGGCTATGACACCCAGCTTGGCGAGGGCGCGGCGACGCTTTCAGGCGGTCAACGCCAGCGCATTGCGATTGCCCGTGCAATTCTGCGCGATGCGCCTGTCCTGTTGCTGGATGAGGCAACCAGCGCGCTCGATTCTGAAAGCGAACGCGCCATTCAGGACGCATTTGAAACCATTTCCGCCAATCGCACCACGCTCGTGATCGCCCACCGGCTGGCAACGGTTCTTAAAGCCGATGTCATTGCGGTTATGGAGGGCGGACGGATTATCGATCAGGGAACGCATCATGAGCTGCTCGCAAGGGGCGGGCTATATGCCCGCCTCGCCGAATTGCAGTTCGGCGCACAACCACAAGCGGCGGAATAAGAGCCCTTACTAAAACGCATGTGAACCCGTTTTCCCGGCCGTTAAGACGGCGCCATAAAAACGTGCTCAACGTCCCCCAACCTCCCCTTAGCCACCGCCTCTTGCGCATTACTCTTGACATCAATTAGACGGTTAGCTAAATGTCTACTCATGAGTAGCGTCTTCAAAGCCCTGTCAGACCCAACGCGCCGGCGCGTGTTGGAACTATTACGCAGCGGCCCAATGACCGCTGGCGATTTGGCGGCGGCGTTCAACGTTTCAAAGCCGACTATGTCGGCGCATTTCGCAGTGTTGCGAGAGGCCGGTCTGGTGGCGTCAGAAAAGCACGGCAAATCGGTTGTATACCAATTGCAGATGTCGGTTCTGGAAGATGCACTGTTGGCATTCGCGCAAAATTTCGGATTGGAATTGCAACAGATTGAGCAAATAGAACTGGCGCCTTCAGGATCAGAGGCTATCAACAAATGAGCAAGCACACATATGTCTCCAGACTGGCGCGTCCAACAGCGCTCATCATTGGCACCCTGATCATTGCCGTATTCGTATTTTCCGCAGCAAGCGAATTTGACGTAATCGATCATAGCGCCGCCAAACGCGTTGTCGCCATTGCCTTTGGCGTGATGTTGATCGTGACGGGAAATTTAGTACCAAAATTTGCGCGCGCCTTAGACGCGCAAGGCCGACATCCTGTCCACACTATAGCAGCTGAGCGCTTTGCTGGGCGAACTTTTGTGCTGGCTGGCATTATCTATATCGCTGTATGGATATTGGCGCCTTGGGAATACGCAATGCCAATTTCTTCCGCCATCGGATTAAGCGCCTTTTTGCTTGCCGGCGCGGCTTGGGTATGGCTGGCGCGTGGGGCGCAACCCAGCAGTCAACAAAACGTACATGGGGAGCCTTTTGTCAGCCGACAATCCGCACTCATACGGCTATTACTATTTGCAATACTCCATACGCTGGTTTGGATTTTCGCCATATTTTTTGTTGATTCAATATGGGGCGGCCGTATTTCGCTCGTCTTGTTGATACCGTTCACCGTCGGCAATACTATTTTAGCATATTTTCTACGCGCAGCGCTTCGACGCGCCGAGGCTCTTCCAGGCGAATAATCGGCCCTGATGCAAATCCAACGCACCGCGAAACCACCTTCGACAACCTAGGAACGACCAGTGAACCAAAACCCTTCAGACAAACGTAAAGCGACAACAATCGGCATTGGGCTTTCGCTTGGAATGTCGTTTGGCGTTGTGCTCGGCGCGATGATGGGAGATGTCGGGCTTGGGCTCGTTACCGGCATGATCGTTGGTATCATGGCAGGCGCGGCGCTGGCCTCAAGGCAATAACGCAGTCCTGGCGCAGATCGGCGCCCCGCAGGCCTTACAATAGCACCGCCGCGGCCAGTCCTAAAAACACGAAGAAGCCGACAACATCCGTCACTGTGGTGACAAAGACCGCGGACGATACCGCCGGGTCGGCGCCGGCGCGTTGCAACCCGATGGGCACGAGAATACCGGCAAGGCCAGCGGCGAAAAGGTTGATGATCATGGCTATGCCGACAACCAACCCGAGGCGGACGGCGTCGGGTTGATCGCCCCAGCCGGAATAGAAATACCACGCGCCCGCAAGCGCGCCCATAATCACCGCGAAAATCACCCCATTGGTAAAACCGACCAGCGCTTCACGGGTAATAATCCGCGCGGCGTTAGAAGCGGTTAAATCTTTCGTCGCCAGCGAGCGCACGACTACGGTCAATGTCTGGGTGCCGGCATTGCCGCCCATGGAGGCGACGATCGGCATCAATATCGCCAGCGCGACGATCTGTTCGAGCGCCGCATCATAGAGCGCGATCACCAGTGAGGCGACAATCGCGGTCAGGAGATTGACCGCCAGCCAGGAGAACCGCGAGCGCACGGTTTCAACCACGGTGTCGGAAAGCCCGGTATCGGCCTCAACGCCGCCCAGCGCGAGCATGTCTTCCTGGGTTTCCTCGCGCACCATCTCAACCACATCATCAACCGTGATCATCCCGACCAGGCGCTCAGACGCATCGATGACCGGCGATGAAATCAAATTATATTGCTCGAACAGATAGGCGACTTCCTCCTGGTCCATGGTCACCGGGATTTTACGCAAGTCGCCGCCGGTCATGATGTCTTCGATGACGGTGTCGCGCGATGATTTCAAAAGCGTAGCGAGCGGCACGGCGCCGACCGGCTTGAACGCCGGATCAACGATAAAGACTTCGTAGAACTGCTCGGGCAACTCTTCCGCGCCGCGCATACGGTCGATGATCTGGCCCACCGTCCAGTAGCCGGGCGTTGCGAAAAACTCGCGCTGCATCAGGCGGCCGGCGGTGTCTTCCTCATGTTCGAGCGCGGCGCGCAGCACCAGTCGCTCTTCAAGCGGCACTTCGGCGAGAATCTCCGCGCGCCTTTCTTCGTCGAGATCCTCCAGGACGAACGCCGCATCGTCGGTGTCCAGTTCTGCAACCGCCCTGGCGACCCGCTGCGGTCCCATGGCCGCAACCACGCTTGTCCGCAGATCATCGTCAAGCTCCGCCAGAACATCCGGCGCCACCGCCCCGCCCAGCATCTCGACCAGCACCGCGCGCTCTTCCAGCCGCAGCAGTCCGATCAGGTCGGCGATGTCTGCGGGGTGAAGGTCTTTGGTGAGATACTCAAATCCCAGCGCATCACGGTTGTCGATAATCTCGGAGATCGAGCGGACAAAATCCGGCGACAGCGTCTGGTCTTCGGCGAACTGAGCGTCATCGCCGTCAACAGGCGTATTGGCGGCCGGGCGGTCCGCATCAGGACGGTCGGATTTATTGGCGGGCGATGTATCGTTCATAAAACACCCCTCGCCTCAAACTGTCCGTCACTTCAGGAATTGCGTTATACCAAAGTACAAAATGAGCTCTTCATTTTGTACTTTGGCAAGGCCGACTGGCCGCCGCGCCTTATGGCGCGATAGCCTGCGTGACGCTTGAACGCACAACGGTCAATCTTTTGACCGTTGGTAGTACTGCTAAGACAGGCCATTTACCATTGCAACCGTGCGCAAATGATTAATCGCGAAAATTGAAAACGCCGCTTAAAATGATCGCCACGGTGATCGCCCACAGCCCCGCCGTAATCTTGGTTGCGAGCCAGGCCTTTTTTTTCAGCTCCGGGTTAACCGGCGCGCCGGGATCGGCGCCTTTGACGCCGTCATCTTCGGCTTCCCAGCGGCTCTCGACGCCGCGCGGCAGCACCGCCAGGAACGCCACCCACCACCAGACGATAAAAATCACAATTGCGCCGGCGATGGTCATATCTCATCCTGTGATTTGCGATTGGGGGGCAATGGACCGCCCTGGAGTTTAGCGGGGGAATGATGGGATGTCTAAGACAGAACGAACAGGCCTGAAATCAATGTCTTTGTTTGACGCTTCGATCACTCAATCTCACTGCGGCTAATTCACCGCGATTATCGGTTCTTGTGAAATGTCAGCCATCAGCCGCCCTTCCGCACCCATTTTGAACCTGAAACATCCGTTTCGTCTCAAAAAACAGGGCTTTGAGCGCTACTGCGTTGAAACTTGCCACTCAAAAGCCAATTATCACCAGCCAAGAACAACGAATGTGCAGAAACATTGTATAGCGAGAATACCAATAACTGGGTTTATAAGGCGTGCGGGGACGTTAACCGCATTGAGGCCTATTTTTCTGGCGCCGCGTTTGCGCCCCATCGCCATGACGCCTACACAATTGGGATAACGCTTGAGGGCGTTCAGAGCTTTGATTATCGGGGCGCTGCACGCCACTCACTGCCCGGCGGCATGATTGTTCTTTACCCCGATGAGCTGCATGACGGACGCGCCGGAACCGATGCCGGTTTCCGCTACCGGTCGATCTATATAGAGCCGCCATTGATTCAATCTGCCTTGGGCGGAAAACACCTGCCCTTTATCGAGGATGGTATTTCTTCCGACAAAAGACTTTTTGACGTCGTCCTGCCCTTGCTGGAAGCTTACGACCAGCCATTTGAAACACTCGAATACGAAGATGCGCTGTATGACCTTGCAACAGTGCTGGATGATATCTCTGGCGCTGAAAAGCCGATTAAAAACTTCAACTATCACGCGGCTAAGCTGGCCCGCCAGTATATTCTTGAACGCCTGGATCAAGGCATATCCATGGAAGATCTGGAGCGCGCAACAGGTCATGACCGGTGGCAATTGTCGCGAGACTTTAGAGCGATGTTCGGGACCAGCCCGCATCGCTATCTGGTCATGCGTAGGTTGGATAATGCCCGCAATATGTTAATCGCAGGCAATTCCATGGCCGACACCGCAATCGCATGCGACTTTTCCGATCAAAGCCATTTCACGCGCCACTTCAAAAAAGCCTTTGGCGTTACGCCCAAACAATGGGTTAATAACCTTGGCGATCATCGCAACATGTCGTGCACAAACGTTCTATAAAACGCCCCAGCTGACTGGGTAAGCTGCGCGCATTATGGTCAATATTTTAAAATCCAAAAACCTGATCGCCGCCATTGAACTGGTCGGCTTTGTCGCTTTTGCGCTGACGTTGAAAAAATCATTTGACCCTTACATATGGCGCTATGCAGGCCCCGTATCGCTGATAATCGTTCTTGTTGTGTTGACCGGATATATGCGCATACGGGGTGAGACATGGGCGGGTATGGGGCTGATCCCGCTTCCTGGCGTCAGAGCCAAACTTATGCTCATACCCAAAACGCTTCTGGCGTTTGTCGGATTCGCTATCGCTGTGGCGACCGTTCTGCTTGGCGGCGAGGTTTTGGGCCTCGAATTCATGTCGGAAATCCCCGAGGGCGTTGAGGACCGTTGGGGCGCCATCGAGGGAAATTTACCGCTTTATCTTTTGTGGCTAGGCATCGTCTGGACAGCGGCGGCGTTCGGCGAAGAAATGTTCTTCCGTGGGTTTATCATTACCCGGCTGCAATCGGTTTTCAGCGGCGTCAAATTCGCATCCGTCATCGCCGTGATTCTCGCCGCCGCGTTTTTTGGCTATGTCCATATGTATTATCAGGGCATGCGCGGATTTGTGACGGCAGGCGCCATTGGGATAGCCTTCGGCGCCACATTTTTGCTGATGAAGCGAAACCTCTACCCGGTTATTTTGGTCCATGGCCTCGTTGATACGCTCGCCTTTACCGCACAGTTTATGGGCTGGGAGAGTTGAGCGAGGCGTTTATCCCAAGCGATGAATTTGCGTTTGAATGATCGGACGCTTGCCCCAGTTGCGGTCGAAATAGACCCGCGCGGCGCGTTTGACCGCCAGCTCAACGGCTTCATCGTCGCGGCGCTTTTGTTCGGGCATGGCGAGGATAGCGTCTTCGATTTTTTCAGCGAGGATGGCGCCATCCTGGATCGCAGCGCCAACGCTTGAGAGCTGCGCATTGCCGGCCAGCGCGTGGCGCTTATCGAGGGCGATGGACACCACCAGCACCCCGGCATGGGAAAGTTTTTTGCGCTCGCGCATGGGCGCTGCGCCCTCGGCCATCAAAATATCACCGTCAAGATAAATCCGCCCGGCCGGCACCTCGTCGATCACCTCCGGCCCGTCCGGCGCTAGGCGAATGAGATCGCCATTGCGCGGCGCCAGCGCCTCTTCAACACCGAGCACATAGGCGAGATCGGCATGTTCTTCGAGATGGCGCGCCTCGCCATGAACGGGAATTGAAATTTTTGGCCGCGCCCAGCCATACATAGTCTTCAGCTCATCGCGGCAGGGATGACCGGAGACGTGGATGAACTCATCCTTCTCGGTAATGATGTGCACCCCGAGATCGACCAGGTCATTTTGCAGCGTATAAATCTCGCGCTCATTGCCGGGAATAATCTTCGACGAAAAGATCACCGTATCGCCATCGCCCAGCACCAGATCGCGGTGATCGCCGCGGGCGATGCGCGCCAGCGCCGCGCGCGGCTCGCCCTGGCTGCCGGTGCACAGATAAAGCACATTCTGGCGCGGCAAGTGACCGGCATCTTTAGGGTCTACAAACGACATATGCTCGGGCAGCAGCCCGGTCTCGCGCGCCGCCTCGACGATGCGCAACATCGACCGGCCGAGCAGGCAAACGCTGCGGTCAGCGGCGGCGGCGGCCTCGCAGATCGACACCACCCGCGACAGGTTGGATGCGAATGTCGTCACCGCAACGCGGCCTTCTTGCTTCTTGATCAGTTCGATCAAAGATTTTCTGACCGCTCCTTCCGAACCGGATGTGCCAGACGACAACACATTGGTGGAATCGCAAACCATCGCCAGCAACCCGTCATCGCCAAGTTTTTCGATGGTGCTCGAATCCACCTTGGGCCCAAGCGTCGGCGCCGGGTCGATTTTCCAGTCGCCGGTATGCAAGACCGTTCCAAGTTCGGTACGCAAGATGACGCCGCTCGGCTCCGGGATCGAGTGGGTGAGCGTGACATATTCAATATCGAACGGGCCAAGCTCGAACCGCTCATTCATGTCGATGATGTTAAGCTCTATCCCCGCCCCGCCCTGCTCGGCAAGCTTGCGGGCGACCAGCGCCGCGGTGAACGGCGTTGCGTAAACAGGACAGCCGAGCTGTGGCGCCAACAGCGCCACGGCGCCGATATGGTCTTCATGACCATGGGTCAGCAACAGACCGTGCAGCGCCTCTTTTTCTTCGAGAATATAGGACGGGTCCGGACAAATCACGTCTACACCCGGGGTTGAAAGATTGCCGAACATGACGCCGCAATCGATCATCAACCATTGCCGATTGGCCGGCCGGCCGAACCCGTAAAGGTTCATGTTCATGCCAATTTCGCCGGACCCGCCGAGCGGTAAAAACACCAATTCGTTATGTGACATCAGGCTTTGGTCCCGGCAGCTTTGAGGCGACGGTAAACTTCGTGCAGGCCGCGGATCGTCAGATCAGGGTCGAAAATATCAACCGCGCTGGTCGCGCCTTCAAACAGAGCGGCGATGCCGCCGGTCGCCACCACCTTTATGGGTTCGGGATATTCTGATTTGATCCGCGCGATCAGCCCGTCAATCAAACCGACATAACCCCAGAAGACGCCGGACTGCATCGCGCCAACCGTGTCGCCGCCAATGACTTTTTCAGGCCGCTCAATCGCCACCCGCGGCAGCTGGGCGGCGGCCTCATGCAGCGCCTGCATCGACAGGTTGATGCCCGGGGCAATCACCCCGCCCTCAAAACCTCCATCGGCGCCGATGATGTCAAAATTCGTCGCCGTGCCGCTATCGACTACGATCAGCGGCCCGCCATGGGCGGTAAACGCGCCGACCGCATTGACCAGCCGGTCGGCGCCAGCCTCGGATGGTTTAGGGATCCTGACCTCGACGCCCGGAATATTGCCGGCGCCGACCACGTACGGCTCCTTGCCAAAATACCGCCGCGAGAGGTTGCGAAAATGGAACATCGATTGCGGCACCACATTGGAAATCACGCAATCGCTAACGTCGCTGAGCTTAAAATCCGCCATCGCCATCAATTGCGACAGCCACACCGCATATTCATCCGCCGTGCGCGTCGACGAGGTCGAGGTGCGCCACACCGCCACCGCATCGGCGCCTTCATAAAGCGCGATAACCGAATTAGTATTGCCGACATCGATAGCTAAAAGCATGGGCGCTCGCCTTGTTGCGTGGGCGATCAAAAAAACACATCGCCAGCGCTGATGATCCGCTTTTCCGCGCCAGACTGCAATATCAACGCACCGCTTTCATCGAGACCTTCAAACACCCCCGACAGCTCCTCGTTCGGCAGGCGGACAGTGATGGTCTCGCCGATCCCCCGCGCCCGCGTCAGCCATAGCTGGCGGATATTGGCGAACCCGTTTGCCCGCCAGTCTTTCATATAGGCCCAGAAATGATGGTCGATACGCGCGGCAAGATCAGCCGGCGACGGCGCACGATCGGTATGGTCCACAAGCCGCGCCGTCGGATAGGCGACGTCTGTCGGCGCCGATACGATATTGACGCCGATCCCCACCGCCAGGAGCGCAGCCCCGTCTTTGCTAATATCAGCGCCGCCCATATGTTCAAGCAGGATGCCCGCCGCCTTGGCGCCGTCGATCAATATGTCGTTGGGCCATTTGAGGGCGAGCTTTTTGGGGTCGACAAACTCATCAATCGCCGAGGCGACGGCGAGCGCGGCGATGAACGATATCTGCCCGAGCGCGCTGGGGGCGGCTTGCGGCTTGAACGCCAGCGTGCCGGCAAAATCTCCCGTCGCCTGGGTCCAGGCGCGGCCCTGACGGCCATAGCCCGCGGTCTGGCGCAAGGCGATAATCCAGCGCGGCCCCGGCTCGCCAAGCGGCGCACGACGGCGCGCCTCCAGGCTGGTGGAATCAAGTGTTTCGAAGATGTCGAGATAGGCGCCTGAGGGAAGCCTCGCCACGCGCTAAAACAGCGCCGACGCGGCGCGGTCGGCAAACTCGATCAGTCGTCCCATGAATACCGGCAGTACCGGGAGCATTAAAAGCGCCGAGCCCCAGGCAGCAAACTGCAAAACCGGAGCGGCGCCGCGTTCAAACGGTTCTGCGGGCTCATCGAACCACATGAACCAGACAATGCGCAGATAATAATAGGCCGACACCGCGCTGGCGAAGACGCCGACGATGGCCAGCCAGACCAGACCGGCATCAACCGCAGCGAAAAACACTAACCATTTACCGAAGAATCCGGCAGCTGGCGGCACGCCTGCCAGCGAGAACAGCAACACCGTTAATATCAGCGCCAGCGGCATATTGGTTTTGGTGAGCCCGGAAAGATCGGAGATATTTTCCGTCATCCCGCCGCGCCGGCGCATCATCAAGATGCAGGCAAAAGCGCCAATCGTCATCGCCACATAGATCGCCATATAGACGAGCACGGATTTAACGCCCTGGGCCGTCCCGGCGGATAGGCCGATCAACGCATAGCCCATATGACCAATTGAAGAATACGCCATCAGGCGTTTGATATTGGTTTGCGGGATCGCCGAGAACGCGCCGACCGCCATTGATGCAACCGCGATCATCGCGATCACCGGCTGCCAGTCATCCAGGGCGCCGGGAAAAGACGAGACCAACACGCGCGCAAACAACGCCATGCCCGCAAGCTTGGGCGCGGCGGCGAAAAACGCCGTCACCGGCGTCGGCGCGCCTTCATAAACATCAGGCGTCCACATATGGAACGGCGCGGCAGAGACTTTAAAAGCGAGGCCGGAGATTAAAAAGACGAGGCCAATGATAAGTCCGACATTAGCGCCTTCCAGTGAGGCGATGCGGGAAATTTCCTCAAACGAGGTCGATCCGGTAAAACCGTAAATCAACGACGCGCCATATAAGAGAAGACAGGTCGACAAGGCGCCGAGGACGAAATATTTCAGCCCCGCCTCGGTCGAGCGGCGGCTGTCGCGTTTAAACGCGGCGAGGATATAGAGCGCCAGGCTTTGGGTCTCGATCCCCATATAGAGCGAGATCAGGTCGGTCGCCGACACCATCAGCGACATGCCGAAGGCGGCGAGCACGATCAGCACCGGATATTCAAACCGGCGCAACTTTTCGTTGGCGAAGTACTGGTCCGACATCAAAATCGCAAGCGCCGCCGCAAGGTAGATAATGACCTTGGCGAAGCTCGAAAAGGCGTCGATGCGAAACGCGCCATTAAACAACGACGCCGTCGGCGCGGTTGGCGAGAACAACACCAGCAACACAGCAACCAGCAACAAAGCGACGCAGCCATAGCCAATTTTCTTGGCGGACTTATCGCCGGCAAAGACGCCGGTAATCAGAAGCGCCATCGCCCCGAGCACAAGCACAAGCTCCGGTGCGGCGAAAGACAGGGTTTGGAAAATGCCCATTACCGCAACGCTCCCGCCGCCAGCGCAGCATCATAATTTTCCATCAACAGATCGACCGAGGGCGAGAACACATCCAGCGCCGGTCCCGGGTTGACGCCAAGATAAAGCGTGAACGCCATCAACGCGCCGAGCGACAAAAGCTCGCGCCGATCAACATCGCGGATCGACATCAAGGCTTGTTTGACCAACTCGCCATACATCACCTGACGGTACAGCCGCAACGCGTAAGCGGCCGAGAGGATCAGGCCGAAGGCGGCGAAGAACGCAATCCAGCTATTGACCTTGAAAGCGCCGACAAGGGCGAGGATCTCGCCGATGAAACCGCTGGTGCCCGGAAGCCCGACATTAGCGAGCGTGAAGAACAGAAACAAAAACGCATAAAGCGGCATGCGGTGCACCAGCCCGCCATAGGCTGCGATCTCGCGAGTATGCATGCGGTTATAGACAATGCCGACACACAAGAAGAGCGCACCGGAGATAAAGCCGTGGCTCAACATCTGGAACAGACCGCCTTCAATCCCCTGTTTGGTGGCGGTGAAAATCCCCATGGTCACAAAACCCATATGCGCCACCGAAGAATAAGCGATGAGCTTTTTCATATCTTCCTGAGCGAGCGCAACGAGGGAGGTGTAGATGATGGCGATGATCGACAGGGCGTAAATGAACGGCGCAAAGTCGGCGCTGGCGAGCGGGAACATCGGCAGCGAGAACCGCAAAAATCCGTAGCCGCCCATTTTCAAAAGAATCGCCGCCAGCACAATCGATCCCGCCGTCGGCGCCTGAACATGGGCGTCAGGCAGCCAGGTATGGACCGGCCACATAGGCATCTTCACTGCAAAGGAAGCAAAGAAGGCGAGCCACAACCATTTCTGCGCGCCGGCGGGGAAGTCAAATTGCTGCAAGGCGACAATGTCGGTGGTGCCGGCTTGCTTATACATCCACGCCATCGCCACCAACAGTAAGAGCGAGCCGATCAGCGTGTAGAGGAAAAACTTCAGCGCCGCATAGACCCGGCTCGGCAGTGTAAACCCGGCAAATTCTTTTGTGCCCTTGGAGCCCCAAACGCCGATGATCAAAAACATCGGGATCAGGCTGCCCTCGAAGAAGACGTAGAATAAAAACAGATCCAGCGAACAGAACACGCCGATCATCAAGGTTTCCAAAACCAGAAACGCAATCATGTAATCGGCGACGCGCGACTTGATGGAATCCCATGAGGCGAGAATGCAGATCGGCATGATGAATGTGGTCAGCAAAACGAACAGGATCGAAATCCCGTCAACGCCGAGCTTGTAGGAGATGCCGCCGCCGATCCAGGCGGCTTCTTCTACCAGCTGGAAGCCCGCTAACGAGCGGTCGTATAGCGCAAATACGCCGAGCGAGATCAGGAACGCGCCGACGGTAAAGGCGAGCGCAATTATCCGCGCATTGCTCTCGACCTGTTCAAGGTCCGGCCCGGCGATGACGCCGTCGTCGTTCTTCTTGGCCATCATCCGCGAGATGACGATGAACAAGGCGCCGATCAGCGGCGCAAAGGTCAGCAGCGAAAGCCAGTGCTGGTCGGCTAAACTATCGATCATTGGCCGCCCCCCGCCCGAATCAGAACGTAGGTGATGAACACCGCAATGCCGATCAGCATGGCGAAGGCGTAGTGATAGAGATAACCGCTCTGAAGTTTGACGATGCGCCGCGCGCCCGCCGCAACGCTCGCGGCAATGCCGTCGGGGCCGACCGCATCAATGGTCTTGCCGTCGCCTTCTAGCCACAACAACCGGCCAAGTCGAAACGCCGGCTTGACCAGGAGATAGTCGTAGATCTCATCGAAATACCATTTGTTCTTGAGGAACGCGTAGATCATCCCGCCTTCGCGCAAGATGCCGGGCTTTAAGGGATCGCCGCGCAGATAATGATTGGCGGCTAAAGACAAGCCGGTCAGCATCGCCAGGAACGGCGCCCACAAAACCCATCCCGGAACATGATGGCCGCCCTCTTCGCCATGATCGCCTGCCTCGGCGACTTCAGCCTCTCCGCCATGCGTATCCGCCGGAGCATGCTCAACGACGCCATGCGCCGCTTCGTCCGCACCCGCATGATCAACGCTAGCTGCGCCTTCAACATGCGCGGCGGTTTTGAAATAGAGCGCATCGCCCCAGAACTCTTGTTTGTTGTCGCCGACAAACTGACCGTAAAACGCCATGCCGACCACAAGCGCGCCGATCGCCAGCGGGATCAATGGCGCCATCATCGCATCGGGCACAGCATGGGGGTGTTTACGAACCGCCTCCGGCGCCCGGCTCGGGCCCCAGAAGGTCAGGAAGATCAGCCGCCAGGAATAAAACGCGGTCATCACCGCTGCCATCAATCCGAGTACGAAAGCAAAATACCCGAACGCCCGTCCGACCTCGCCCGCTGCAAACGCGCCTTCAAGGATCATGTCCTTGGAGACAAAACCCGCAGCGCCAAACGGCGCGCCAAACAGATAGAGCCCCGGAATGCCTACGCCAGTAATCGCGACAGTGCCGATCACCATCAAAATATGCGTGAACGGCAGAACGTCCTTCACGCCGCCCATTTTCTTGATGTCCTGCTCGTGATGCATGGCGATGATCACCGCGCCGGAACCTAAGAACAACAGCGCTTTAAAGAACGCATGGGTGAACAGATGAAACATCGCCGCGTCATAGGCGCCGACGCCGGCGGCGAAAAACATGTAGCCGAGCTGCGAGCAGGTCGAATAGGCGATGACTTTTTTGATGTCGTCCTGAAGCAGCGCCACGGTTGCGGCAAAAAACGCGGTGACCGCACCGACCAGCGTCACCATCGCAGCCGCGTTCGGCGCATATTCATAAATTACCGAGCAACGCGAGACCAGATAGACGCCGGCGGTGACCATGGTCGCGGCGTGGATCAGCGCCGACACCGGCGTCGGGCCTTCCATTGCATCCGGCAGCCAGGTGTGAAGGAAGAACTGCGCCGACTTGCCCATGGCGCCAATGAACAACAACACGCCGATCACCGTCAGCGCATGCCAGTCATTACCGAGGAAATTGATCGTCAGCGCCTGGATCGGCGCGCCGGCGTTTTGTCCAAAAGGGGTAATATCCGTGTTTGCGGCGATCGCATTGAACACCGTGTCAAACTCGACCGAGCCGAACACATAAAACACCGCGACAATACCGAGCGCGAAACCGAAATCGCCAACCCGGTTGACGATAAACGCCTTGATCGCAGCATCATTGGCCGACTTCTTTTTGAACCAGAACCCGATCAGCAAATAAGACGCAAGGCCGACGCCTTCCCAGCCGAAAAATAATTGCAGGAAATTATCCGCCGTCACCAGCGTCAACATCGCGAAGGTGAACAGCGACAGATAGGCGAAGAACCGCGGCTGCTCGCCATACTCCTTCATGTAACCCATGGAATACCAGTGAACGAGGAACGAGACCGAGTTCACCACCACCAGCATCACTGCCGACAATGCATCAAGCCGCACCGCCCAGACCGCTTTAAAGCCGCCCGATGATATCCACGTGAACAGCTCAATCGTCCGCACGCCGCCGCCATCGTCGCCCATCAGCGAGGTGACGTCGAATAACAAAAACCATGCGATCACCGCCGCCGCCAACAAGAAGCCTGTCGTCAACAGCTCCGCCGCCCGCGGGCCGATGGCACGTCCAACCGGCATCGCAAAGAGCGCGCCGAACAGGGGAAGGAGGACGACAAAAGATTCCATCGATGCGGGGCCCTAGTTCTTCATCAAGCTGGCGTCATCAACGGCGATGTCGCCGCGATTGCGGAAGAAGGCGACGAGAATGGCAAGCCCGATCGCAGCTTCCGCCGCCGCCACTGTCAGCACCATAAAAGCGAAAATCTGGCCGGTGAGGTCGCCAAGAAATTGCGAGAACGCAACCAGATTGATGTTGACCGCGAGCAGCATCAACTCAATCGACATCAAGATAACGATGACATTCTTCCGGTTGAGAAAAATACCGGCCATGCCGATCGCGAACAAGATTGCCGCGACGGAAAGATAAGCGCCAAGCCCAACCTCAAAATCTACCATCAATCAAACGTCCCTATGAAAGGCCCAGCTTACGAAAGTCCCTGGCCGGTTGGAATGTCGACAAGTTCAACCCCGTCTTCGCGCTTGCGCCCGACCTGTGCGGCCGCGTCCTGCTTTTTGATCCCCTCGCGGGTGCGGAAGGTCAAAACAATCGCGCCGATCATCGCCACCAGAAGGATGATCCCGGCGATCTGAAAATAATGTACGTAGTCGGTGTATAAAATGAGGCCGATAGCTTCGATATTGGTCGGCCCGTTGGGATCGGCGACAGTCTGCGCCGCCGTCGGCGAGGGATGGGCGAGCGCCAGATCCGCGTCGGATGGAAACGCCCAGACCGAGACCACCATAATTAATTCAACAACCACAAGCACCGCCACCGCGCCGCCAAATGGCAGATATTGCAAAAAGCCCTGCTTCAGCTCGACGAAATCAACATCAAGCATCATCACCACGAACAAAAACAGGACCGCAACCGCGCCGACATAAACCACCACCAGCACCATCGCCAGATATTCAGCGCCCATGAGCACGAACAGGCCGGCGGCGGCGATAAAGGTGGAAATCAGGAACAGCACCGAATGGACCGGGTTCTTGGACGCCACCACCATCAACGCCGAAGCGATGACGGCGAAAGAGAAGAACAAAAAGGCAAAGCCGGCAATCGACATAAGAAACGCTGAATACCCCTATGAGGGCAACCTTTGAAAATTTCGATACTCAGTTGGAACAAGACTGGGTGGGAACAAAAATGAGCGGGAACAAGATTAGGCGAGAACAAGACCGATAACGCTGCATGACTGGCATCCGCCCGGCTTGCAATGCGACTCACACGCACGGACGAAATCCGCTGCGTTTTAAACGCCTTGGCGAGGCTTTGCAAAGGGTTGAGGCGGGTTATTTCAGGGATATTTCAGGGGTCTTGAGAGCGGCGGCGGAAGCTTGGCGTCGGCGCCTTTCGGATTGCGTTGAAGAGCCCCCGCCGGCGCCCCTCCTACCATCGTCATCCCGTGTGCTGTGCAGCACGAAGTGATGCACTGCTAGCACGGGATCGCTAGCGGCATGCTCCAACCCGCTGCGAGAGATCCCGGACCAGCGAAGCAGCATTGCATGCTGCATCGAATCCGGGATGACGGCAGAGGAAACCACGTAATTTCCCCACAACCCCCACACGAATCGATTCTTCGATTTTGCAACTCTGAGAGGGTAGTTGGCCATGAAACCTATATTTGGTGAAAAGTTATGGCGATTATATACTTGAATGAACATGATCGATCCACTATCTACGCAGGGACAGGCCGGCGCTGAAGATTCTGAGTTAGACGCTCTTGCTGCGGCGGCTCGTTCGCGCCTTCTTGCGTCTATCAAGAG
>JAJFFY010000086.1 GCA_021776415.1 Hyphococcus sp. | reverse complement strand
GCAAGAGCGAAAGGAAAGGGGACCTGGAATCGCTGTGTACAGCAGGTCAAGCTGTGGATCGGCGCGCGGCATCGATTGTGATGAGGGCGCAAGCCTTTGTTGGAAAAGGTGAGGCGGATCTGGAGGACGCGGGAGTGTTGGGTATAACGGCAGTTATATTCAGAGCCCGCGCCCGAAAGGTCTAGCGACGGAAGGCGTAAGCTGCAAAGCGTGCGTTTAACCGAAGCTTTCGAGGAACATTCGAGTTCTCACTGGATTGGGGTGTCCTTCGATTTTTCGCGAGAGCGGAAGAAAGGGAGCAACTTTTGTTGCTCCCTTTTTCTTTGTGAGCGGGTTCGTGGTGAGAGGGTTCTTTACGCGCGTGGTGGTTGCACGGCCTTGCCTGCATCGCCGATAAGTTTCGCCACAAACCAAAAAACCGGGCGCCATAAATTTGCGCGCCCAAAACCCGAACGCCCAAAACTTGGACGCAAGGTGGCGCCGCGCCGGAGCGTATTTGCTCGCGGACGCTGGTTGCGATGTCTGTTTGTGTCGCAAAGACAATATGCTGCTTGCGCTACTCAGAACGCGTGCTCCTTTTTCTGGGTTGAGGGACGGGCCGCAAAACTGCCGCGCAGACCTGATGGCCAAGGTGAGAATAGGGCCGCCGCGCGCCTCGAGGATAACTTTTCCATGGGCCGCAATGCCCGCCGATCCCCGCGCTGGCGGAAATCTGGCGCAGGATTGATTTTTGAGCCGGTCCGCTGGATTGATGGGCACATAAATATAAGTAAATACAATTAGATAGGGGAATTTCGGCGCCATGAGGTCAGGCGGAAGGCCGGCTTCCCGCACAAAACTGTGGAGGCGAGTCCAGGCCGGTTTATTCAACCGCGAGGTGTAAGATGTTGCGCGCGGCGTTACATTCGGTCGCGCGAAGAATATTTTTGTGGGCGTTGCCGTGGCGCTGTGCGGAGCCTACCTTCCGGCCAAATCCCGCTTCCGGCCAAATCCCGGGCAATCACGAAAATGGAGCATACGCAAATGGCACATGGCGTCGCCGCCCTAACCCCCCAGGAAGCGGTCATCTATCTGATGGTCCTCACCTCAGCATCCGACGGCTCCATCAGGGATGAGGAGTTACGCACCATCGGCCGCGTGGTGCGATCCTTCCCGATGTTCACAGAGGCTGACGAACAGCTCCTGGTCGAGACTTCTGAGGCCTGCGGCGCCTTGATGTCGTCTGATGGCGGCTTGCACAAAGTGCTGGAGGCCGCCGCCACCGCACTCCCGGGCCATCTTGGCGAGACGGCTTATGCGGCTGTCGTCGATGTCGTCACCGCGGACGAAAGCCTCGACATGACCGAAATTCGCGTCCTCGAACTCATTCGCAACGCGCTCAAAGTCCCCGATGACGGCGCTCAGGCGATTGAGCACGCCGCGCGGGCAAGACACATGACGGTGGATGGGGTGGCGTAGGGCGAGCCGCGAAATCTGACGGATTTAACACTGTCGCTGGTGGTCGTCCTCATTGCAGCAGCACGAAACACACGCTCGCCACAATAACCGCTATCATAATATTCAGTATAAAGCCTTCCCGCGCCATTTGGGCGATGGAGACCCGCCCGGTTCCGTAGATGATTGCGTTGGGCGCTGTCGCGACCGGCAGCATGAAGGCGCACGAAGCGGAGATTACCGCCGGGATCATAAGGAGTTCCGGCGCGATGCCGGCGCCGGCGGAAACCGCAGCCAGTAGCGGCATCAACAGATTGGCGGTCGCGGTGTTGGACGTCATTTCGGTGAGGAAGGTTACCGACAGGCACAGGCCAAGGATCATGTAGAAAACCGGCATGTTGGCAAGGTTCGCAAGCTTGTCGCCGATCAGCAGATCGAGCCCGCTTTGGCGGAAGGCCGATGCGATACAGATCCCGCCGGCAAATAACAAAAGCATCCCCCACGGGATATTGCCGGCTGATTTCCAGTCCAGAATGGCGCCGCCTTTGCCGTCGGGGACTAAAAACATGATGACGACGGCGAGCACGGCGACGGTGGAATCGCCCGCCATGTTCATGTTGAGCGCGCCGGACCAGCCGCCGAACGGCTCAACCCGCGTCACCCATAACAAGATGGCGAAAGCAAAAACCATCAGGGTGCGAATTTCAGCCTTGCGCCACGGTCCCGGATCGCGCAACGCCGGCACGCTCACCCCGCCCATGCCCCGCGTCAGCCAGATCCAGATCACCGGAATGCCAAGCGCGACAATCGGCAGACCGATCGACATCCAGCGTGTGAACGAGAATTCTGCGCCGGTCGTGAGCAGATAGTTTTCCGCAAAAATCAGATTGGGCGGCGTGCCAATCAATGTCGCCGTCCCGCCCAGCGACGCCGCATAAGCGATGCCGAGCAGCAGCGGTACGGCAAGCTTGGGGTTGTCCGAGCGCGAAAGGATCGCCAGCGCCATCGTCGCCAGCATTAGCGTCGTCGCGGTGTTGGATATCCACATGGAAAGCACCGCCGCCGCCAGCATAAAGCCGAGCACCAGCCGGCGCCCCGATGCGCCCACCAGATTGATCATGTAAAGCGCGAGCCGCTCATGGGCGCCGGATTTTTCCAGCGCCTTTGACAGCATGAAGGACGCCATCAACAAGATGATCACATAAGAGCCGAGCGCGGCTGCGGCCTGGCGCTGATCGAGGACCCCGGCGAGGGGGAACAGCGCAAACGGAACCAGTGATGTCGCCGGGATCGGCAGCGCCTCGGTCACCCACCAGACCGCGGTCAGGGTGGTGATGGCGATGGTCCAGACGATGGCTCGATCAAGGCCGTAATATTGCGAAAGTGATCCAGCAGCGGCGGCGGCGATCAGCCCGAGGAATATGCGAAACGGTTTCATGTGCGCCATTTGCGGGGAATTGGCGTGCGCTGTCCAGATTGTAATAGGCTCGGTTCGCCAAACCCGGCGATTAGCGGCTATAGTTGATGCGGGGCGTGAAACGGGAAATCCAGATGAAAAATCTGCTGGCCGCACCGGCCATTATGATTGTCGCGACGTTTGCGGCTTTTTTTGCCGGCTCAATAAGTTACGCGGCGCCGGATGAGGCGGCCTACACGCGTTTCGTCTCCGGCGCTTTTGACGAGGCGGCAGAAGCGGCGGCGTCTGCTGCGGGCGCTGAAAACCTGGCGCTGGCCGCGCGCGCAACCAACGCCAAAGCCTATCTTGAGACCGACAACAAGGCTGCACGTCGCGCTGCCAAGCGCGCTCTGAAATATGCCGAGCAGGCGATTGAGGACAATCCGGCGCTGGTTGAAGGACATTTGCAGGCGGCGATCAGCTATGCGTTGCGCGGTGCGCGGATGTCGCCGGTGCGTGCGTTTTTGTCGGGGACGGCTGGCAAGGCGCGCAAGCTTCTCGATCATGCGCTGACGCTTGATCCAGAAAATGCGTGGGCGCTTTCAAGTTCCGGCGCCTGGCATCTGGAGGTGGCGCGGCGCGCCGGCAGCGGGCGTTACGGATCGGACCCGGCGGTAGGTTTTGAGCAATTTGCCGACGCTCGCGCGGCAGAGCCGGAAAATCTTCTAATCGCCTATGAAGCGGCGTTGCGGTTGCTTGCCTATGATGAGCCGTCGGTGCGCGAGAACGGCCTGGCGGCGTTGCACGATGCGGTGACGCTGGCGCCGCAAAACGCCTTTGAGAGCAGCGTACAGAAACGCGCGAAGATATTTCAACAAGCTGTCGAGGTGGGCCGGGAGGCGGAGCGTGCTTTCATCAAGGCCCAGCCCTGAAATAGGCGGCCATGACTGGACCTCGCGCGCGCCGCGCGCTAGGCGAAGCTCATGGCTACCGAAACAACACTCCCTGAATTCGTCTATCGCCTTGCAACGTCTGAAGAATGGGCCGCCGCGGTCAAATTCGGGGCTGTACCAACCCGCGATATCGATGAGCGCGACGGCTATTTTCACCTGTCAACGCGCACCCAGGCGCTGGAAACGGCGCGGCTTTATTTTGCCGATGCGGAGGATTTGCTGGCGCTTGAAATTCCGCTGGGTGAAATTGCCGCCGCCACAAAGTTCGAGCTGGCGCCTAAGCGCGGCGAGACATTCCCGCATCTTTATGGAACGCTCAAAACAGCCCAGGTGTCGCGTGTGATTCGGATGAGGCGAACGGCGGACGGGTTTGCCTTCGGGGAAGTGCTTTGAGGGCGCCGCTGTTCCTGGCCGATCTTGGCGCCAAGGCGCTGACGACGCTTGATCCGGAAGACGCTCACCGTCTGACCATCCGTATGCTGAAATCAGGCAAGGGGCCGAAGGTCAAAATTAATACGCCGCAACTCGCCATTCGGGTCGCCGGCATCGATTTTCCAAATCCGCTTGGTCTCGCCGCCGGCTTTGATAAAAACGCAGAAGCCGCGAACGCAATGCTTGATCTCGGTTTCGGATTTGTCGAGGTCGGTGCGGTGACGCCGCGTCCGCAACCCGGCAATCCGCGCCCAAGGGTTTTTCGCCTGCGTGATGATGCGGCGGTGGTTAACCGATACGGCTTTAACAATGATGGGCTGACGCGGATAGCCGCGCGGCTGGCGCGGCGAAAAAAGCGTGGGCTAGTCGGCGTCAATCTCGGCGCCAATAAAGACAGCGTTGACCGGGCGGAAGATTACGTCAAAGGGATTGCGGCGCTCGGCGGGTTGGTTGATTTCTATACGGTCAATATTTCCTCGCCAAACACGCCGGGCCTGCGCGCCTTACAAGACAAGACGGCGCTCCAAGACCTCATGGTCCGCGTTATTGCGGAGCGCGACCGCGCGGCGCCGGAAACGCCGGTGTTTTTAAAGATCGCGCCGGACCTTACCGACGAAGACAAAGCCGACATCGCCGGTGTCGTCAGCGAATTGCGCCTCGACGGATTGATTGCCTCCAACACTACCATCGCGCGCTCATCTGCGTTGCGCAGCCGCCATGCAGGCGAGGAGGGCGGGCTTTCCGGCAAGCCGTTATTTGCACCATCGACCGCGCTGTTGCGCGAGTTCTATACAGCGCTTGGCGGCCGTACCGCGTTGGTCGGCGTCGGCGGGGTTTCTTGCGCCCGTGACGCCTATGAGAAAATTCTCGCCGGCGCGTCCCTGGTGCAACTCTATACCGCGATGATCTATGAAGGCCCCGGCCTGCCGGCGCGTATCCTGAATGATCTGCCGGGCTTTTTGAAAGCCGATGGATTTGAAACCATCACTGATGCCGTCGGCGCCGGTCATGCCTGATTTGCAAAAGCTGTTTTGAGGCGCGGTAAATAAACCCCGAGGGTTGCCGCGCGTAACAGGAAATAAAGTGAGAACGCCGCCCAAAGCCCGTGATTGCCATAGGCCGAGGCGAGCCACAGCGAGGCGGCAAGAAAGATGGGCGCCGAGATGATCATTGAATTGCGCATTTCGCGCGCTCTGGTTGCGCCGATAAAAATACCGTCGAGTTGAAAGCCGACAACAACGATCAGAGGGCTGATGATGACCCAGGGCATATAGGTTTGCGTCGCCTCACGGATGACGCCCTCCGGCGTCAATAATGCAATCAACGCATCGCCCGTGAGCCAGTAAAACACGACGAAAGCTAATGCGGCCAGCACCGCCATGATGAAGGTGCGCCGGACCGCCGAAGAAAATCGAGCCAACCCTCGCGCCGGGTCGCGCGCACCCATCGCCTGCCCCACCAGCGTTTCAGCGGCAATCGCCGTACCGTCAAGGGCGAGGCCGGTAAACAGAAATAGCTGTAACAGTGTCTGGTTGGCCGCCAGCGCGACATCACCAAAGGCGCCGCTGCGTTGGATGAACCAGGCGAAAGAAAACGCCAGCAGCACCGTCCTGATAAAAATATCAAGATTGATCGAAAGAGTGCGGCGGAGTTTTTTCAGCGCAAAAAATTCTGCGCGCTTCCAGTGGGCGCCAAGTCCGCCATTGCGGGCGAGCACCATGGCGACAAAAACCAGACAGGCGAAAAACCCGGCGATTTCGGCAATCAGCGTGCCCGCCGCGACGCCGGCCGCGCCCCAGCCAAGCCCGAGGACAAACCAGTAATCGAGAATAATGTTCAGCCCGGTGATGAAAACACTTATGATCATAAGATAGTCGGTGCGTTCGCGCGCGGTCAGCCAGCCAAAGGCGGCGTAAGAAGCGAGCGCGAACGGCGCGCCCCAAATGCGGATTTTATAATAATCGCGCGCAGCATCAAATGTTTCGGTGCTGACATCGGTTCCGATGGCGAGGGCGTTGAACGACGCCGCACCGATGGGGAATTGCAGAACCACTAAAATGAGGCCGATGCCGCCGCCGATGGCCGCCCCGCGGATTAGCGCCGCGCGGGCCTCGCTCTCATCTTCAGCGCCAGCCGCTTGCGCGGTCAGACCGGCCACACTCATGCGAATAAATCCAAAGCTCCAATAGGCGAGCGAGAAGATCACCGAGGCGAGCCCGATCGCGGCGATATCAAGCGGGCGGTCGGACTGGGCGAGGGCCCAGACATCAACGGCCCCCAAGAGCGGCGTCACCGATGCGGCGACCGAGGCCGGCCAGGCAAGGGCGAATATCCGCCGATAGGAGATTTCAAGCGGTGGCGATGCGGTTGCGGTCATCACCGCTCAATAATCACCACCGCGTGCGGACGCCAGCAATTCCTTGCGGCGGCTTGCATGGGCGGTGCAAACGCGGCGAGACTTGAGTGGATGGATGACGATCACAAAGACAGGCAGAGCCAGCCCGAAGAGACGGGACGAGAATTCGATAACGCCGCAATTGGCGCGCTGGCGCATCTTTATCGCGGCGAGGTCTATCGCTCGACGGTTTGGCGCACCCGGCTTGATACGACCACCAACTGGGCAGTGGTCACGCTCGGCATTGCGCTCTCGATCAGCTATGCCAACCCGGACGCCTCGCCGCTGCCTTTGTTGCTGGTGAGCATCCTGATCGTGATGTTCCTGATTTTAGAATCCCGCCGCTACCGGTTTTTCAATGTCTGGCGCGCCAGAGCCCGCTGGATCGAGACTAAATTCTATGCGCCCTTGCTGTTGCATTCGCGCCAACCGGGCCACAATGAATGGCAACATGTTCTGGCTAATGACTATTTGACGCCGGAATATCATATCGGTTTCTGGCGTGCGATGGGGCGTCGCATCCGGCGCAATTATATGTGGATCTTGAGTTTCCAGGCGGTGTCTTATTACGGCAAGATCATTATCCACCCGACGCCGGTGGAAGGGTTCGATCAGTTTTTTGCGCGCATGGCGGTCGGGCCAATTTCGGGCGTGGGGATGTTTATTGCGGGCGTTGCGTTTCATGCCTCATGGATCGCCCTCGCCCTGTTCACACGCGCGCTTGATAAGAAAAAACACGCCAATCGCGAAGGCGTCGCCGGGATGGGGTGAGGCTGGATGCGCCGCCAGCGTTATTCCTTGAATATGAGTTTGATCTCATCGCCGTCGGCGAGGATCACACGGTAAAAACATGACCGCCGATCAGTATGACAGGCCGGCCCGGTCTGATCGACGACCAATTCAATCGTGTCCTGATCGCAATCAGTGCGGATTTCAACAACCCGCTGCGTGTTCCCCGATGTCGCGCCTTTTCGCCATAGCTCACCGCGCGAGCGCGACCAGTACCAGGCCTCGCCGGTGGCAATGGTCCTGGCGAGCGCGTCTGCGTTCATAAAAGCCAGCATCAATAACCGGCCATCGCCCGCGTCGGTGACAGCGGCGGGGATCAACCCGTCGGCGCCGAATTTCGGCGTGAAGGTCTGTGTTTCCTCAATCGCACCCTTGTGCGTCTCGCGCTCGGGAAATTTCTGCTTATGGGTCATAATCACAGCATAGCACCGCCGCCGGTCGATCCCAGCCCGGCGCAGTGATTTGTTGCCCCAACTTTATTGCGCCATGTTTATTGCCTAAGGCGCGCGGCGGCGTTAGCTAATCTGGGAGAGTTAAAAGGCCGACCCATGGCGCTGACCCTTTATGACACCATGGCGCGCAAAAAGCGCGTCTTTGAACCGGCGGACCCCGCGCGGGTGACCATGTATGTCTGCGGGCCTACTGTTTATAACCACACCCATATCGGCAATGCGCGCTCAGCGATCGCCTTTGATCTCCTGTTTCGCGTTTTGCGCCGTCATTATGGCGCCGGCAACGTTGTCTATGGACGCAATCTTACCGACATCGACGACAAGATCATAAGGGCGTCGCAAGAGAACAACGTCCCGATAGATGAAATTACCGCCAAGTTCACGAAGATCTATCAAGATGAGCTTTCTGAACTCAATGCACTCACGCCCTCGATAGAGCCAACGGCAACGAGCCATATTGAGCCGATGATCCATATGGTCTCGCGATTGATTGATGTCGGTGTTGCTTATGAAGCTGACGGTCATGTTCTGTTTGCGGTCGACCGGTTTGATGACTATGGGCGGCTTTCCGGTGCGGATCGCGATGAGATGCTCGCCGGCGCTCGGGTTGAAGTGGCGCCCAATAAGAAGAACGCTGCAGATTTTGTGTTGTGGAAACCGTCAAAACAAGACGAGCCGGGCTGGGACAGCCCCTGGGGTCGTGGTCGCCCCGGCTGGCACCTTGAATGTTCCGCGATGATTGAAAAGCAGCTCGGTCAAACCATCGACATTCATTGCGGCGGCCAGGATTTGCGCTTTCCTCACCACGAAAATGAAATTGCCCAATCGGCTTGCGCCCATGACGGAGCGTCGCTCGCGCGATACTGGATGCATAATGGTTTCCTCCGTATGGGAAGCGACAAGATGTCGAAGTCGATTGGTAATGTTTTACTTACCCATGAGTTGTTAGCCGATTGGCCCGGCGAGGCGATCCGCTGGGCGCTTCTGTCGGCGCATTATCGCCAGCCGCTGGAATGGACCGACGGCCTCTTGCGCCAGTCAAAACGTCAGCTCGACCGGTTCTATCGGCTGTTGGAGGAAATCGAATTTTCCGATGTGACAGGACCGGCGCCTGAAAGCGTCGTCGCCGCGCTTGAAGATGATCTCAATACGCCTGAAGCGTTTGCCGCGCTGCACGCCTTGCGCGATAGCGCCAGCCAGATGAAGGGTGAGGCCCGAACTGAGGCGATCCGGCAGCTGGCGAATGCCGGGCGGTTGATGGGTTTTTTCAATGTTGATCCAGAGGATTGGTTTAAAGGCGCCGTAAGTGAAGGTCCGTCAGCAGAGGAAATCGATGCGCTGCTGATAGAGCGGGCAGAAGCACGCGCGGCAAAGGATTTTGCCAGATCCGACCAGATCCGCGATGATCTGGCGGCGCTTGGCGTCATCATTGAAGACGGCCCCGAGGGCGCGACCTGGCGAAGGAGTTGATGATTGGCGAACGCAAAACCCAGCCTGCCCGAATTCCCGGCGCCCGAATGCGGGCTGCTGAGCACGCAAATGCGCGCCGCGTTTGATGAGGCCGGTGTCATCATCCTGCGCGGTTTTGTGGAGCCACGCGCATGCGAAGCGCTGCAAGCCCGCACCAGCGAGCTGGTTGACGCGTTTGATCCCCAATCCGTGCGCAGCTTTTTCTCAAGCAAGTCGAATGTGCAACTGGGCGACGATTATTTCATCCGCTCGGGCGCCGACATCGGGTTCTTTTTTGAAGAAGGCGCGTTTGATGCGGCGGGCGATTTAAAACAAGACAAGCGCCATTCCATCAACAAGATGGGCCACGCCATGCACGACATTGATCCGCTGTTCGATGGGTTTTCGCGAACACCGGAGCTGGCGGCGGTTGCCGCGTCATTGGGCGTTGCAGATCCTTTGCTGGTGCAGTCGATGTATATCTTCAAGCCGCCGCGGATCGGTGGCGAGGTCGTCTGCCATCAGGATTCGACCTATCTTTTTACTGAACCAGAATCCTGCATCGGCTTTTGGTTCGCGATTGACGATGCCGATGAGGATAATGGCTGCATGCAGTTTGTGCCCGGCGGCCATAAGGCCCCTTTGCGATTGCTCAATTATCGAACGGAAGAGGGAAAGCTTGTCACCGACGTGATTGATGATGCGCCGCTCAACGACCATTTGGCGGCGCCGGCCTGCGCTAAGCGCGGTGATCTTGTCATCTTCCACGGCCGTGCGCCGCATATGAGCGCGCAAAACCGCTCGTCGCGGCCACGTCATGCGTATACGCTGCATATCGTCGATGGCGCCGCTAAGTGGCCAACACAAAACTGGCTGCAACGCCCGGCGGATTTGCCGTTTCGCGGCTTTTGATTGCGGCTCCCTTAGTCGCGCAGATGTGACCGGCGCCAATGCAGCGCCTCTTTAAGTCTCAACCATAAGCCCCATATAGTTTTTGAACTCTCCGAAAATTTAACAAGGAGGCTATCCGTGATTACGATCCGCAAGGGCGTTGACCGGGGCCAGGCCAATCATGGCTGGCTCGATGCGCGCCACACATTTTCCTTCGCCAATTATCACCACCCGGAGCATATGAATTTCCGTGCGTTGCGGGTGATGAATGAAGACCGCATCAATCCGGGCGCAGGCTTCCCGACGCATTCGCACCAGGATATGGAAATCATCACCTATGTGCTGGAGGGCGAGCTTGCGCATAAGGATTCCACTGGCGGCGGTGGGACTATCACCCCCGGCATGGTGCAATATATGAGCGCCGGGACCGGCGTTAGCCACAGCGAATTCAACGCCTCTGACGAGAATATGCTGCACCTTTATCAGATCTGGCTGTTGCCGGATGTGGCCGGTCATACACCTCATTATGAGGAGCGGCGCATTGGGTCCGCCCGCGACGGCGGGCTGGCGCTGATCGCCTCGAGCGACGGCCGCGAGGGCTCGATCCAAATTCACCAGGACGCAGACATTTATGCGTCGGTCATTAAAGAAGGCGAGACATTGATGCATAAATTTGCGCCCGGCCGCTATGGCTGGCTGCAAGTGGCTAAAGGCGGTGCCGAGCTGCCGGAAGGCTCGATCATGCAGGCCGGCGACGGCGCCAAAATTGAAGGCCAAGAGGCGGTCTCGTTCAAGGCTCTCGCCGACAGCGAAGTCCTGTTGTTTGATTTGGCGTAAGACTGTCGCGGCGCTTTTCCAATGGGGTGAGGTTGGCTATCTTGATGCGGGCCAATGTTACAAATGGGCGCGCCAATGGATGATACCGCTGAAGCGATCCGATTGATATTTGCGATAGCCCTGACTTTGTTGGGGCTGTCGCACTTTTTTCGCGCGCCGGCATGGGCGGGTTTTTTCTCGGACCTGGCAGAAAAGCGACAAGCCGGCGTCATAACATACGCGTTGCTGCACCTGTGGCCAGGGCTGCTCATCGTTGGATTTCACAGAATATATGAAGGCGTCATCTGCGGGCGTGAACGGAAACGCTGATTGGTTTAATCACGTGTTTTGGCTAGATTAACACCTAAAGTGTATAACGCGCCGACCTGAGCGTGCGGGCCTGCTTCGCGGACGTCGATAAAGAGGAAGTTTATGTCTGGCTGTCAAATTTGTGAGGGCGAGATGGTTCCTTGGTTGCGTCAGCCGCTCGACCCAAAGAAGAACGAGCCAAGCGGGCTTGAAACCTTCTCCTATTGTAAAGCCTGCGATCTTGGTTCGGCGTCGCCTCTGCCGCCGCCATCGGCGATAAGCAATTTTTATGACCTTGATTGTTATTACACACAAGGCGAAAGTCATATTAAATCTGTACAAAGATTGTTCAGAGATAAAATTCTAACCAAGCTGGCCTACTGGGCGGATAAAGGGCGGCCGGTTTCGGCGGTGGATTTTATGGATAGGCTACCGCACAGTGCTGCCGCCCTTGATATTGGCAGCGGCGGCGGCAGTCTGCTGGAGGACTATGCAAGGCTTGGCTGGACTGCTGTCGGGATAGAGCCGGACGGTTCTGCAATGAGCCGCAAACCGGATAGGGTAATCAGCGTATTTCAGGGAACCGCAGAAGCCATCCCCGAAGATGTAAAGGGTCGTTTGTTCGATCTGGTATCGATGAACCACGTGCTGGAGCATTGCCTTGATCCCGTCAGGGCGCTTGAAAACGCTCGGACACTGTTGAAAGAGGACGGTATTTTCTGGTGTGAAGTTCCAAATTGCGGGTGCTATCATTTTGAGACATTCAATATTTGTTCTGAAATGTTTGATGCGCCGCGCCACTTGCATTTTTTCACTACCGCTTCATTGCGCAAAATGCTGGAAAAGGCTGGTTTCGAAGTTACGAACACATATTATCACGGCTACACAAGGCACCACACCCAGGACTGGCGCGCATGGGAGCGCAAGATTTTTGAAAACACCAAACGGCTCGATCCGGGCGGAAATCCGCCCGAGCATTCCTTTTTGAAATCTGTGGTTTTGCTGGCTAAGAGTTTCCTGGCGCCGCCGTCAAAAAAATATGATTGCGTTGGCGTTTTCGCTCGCCGCTCTAAGGTGAAATGAGCCATCTGCGCCTTGATGTATGGTTCTTCTGACAGGTTACGCTGGCCTGTCGCTGTATTCGTCATTCGGGCGATGCGGAAATGTCGGCTGGTGTTTTTCTGAGCCTGTCCCTATATCCGTGGCATGATTAGCGATCTTTATTCCGGCGGCATATTGGATGCGGCGGCGGCGATCCCGGTGGCGCGGCGGCTTGATGCGCCTGGCGCTACGGCAAAAAAAATTAGCCGTGTGTGTGGTTCGGAGATTGAGGTTGATCTGACGCTTAAGGATGGCGTGGTCGCTGAATTCGGCATGAAGGCGCGCGCCTGCGCTCTCGGGCAGGCCGCCGCTTCCATCGTTGCACGCAATATTGTCGGCGCATCTGTCGATGAGCTTTATCGATTGCGCGATCAAATGCGTGCGATGTTGAAAGCTGGCGGATCGCCGCCAACGGGCGTGCGCTGGGGCGACCTCGCGTTATTGGAGACCGTCCGCGACTACCCACAGCGCCATGCCTCGACCATGCTGGTGTTTGAAGCGATTTGTGATTGCCTTGATCAACTGGCTGGCAAAAAAGCTGCTGCGGCAACATAGCCTGTATAAAGATGGATCACGCTTTCTTGATCGCATTTCAGGGCAGTCTGACCAAACGGTAAAGTTCCTACGCTTGAAAACCGCTTGGGGCGCGCCATTTTCAAATATGAAAGCGGTTGTTTTCTCCTCCCCCCCCAAACCGCTTATCTGCGCCCGCGCTTGGCTTCCCCCCAAACAAGCGCGGGCGTTATTTTATGCAGCAGCTTCGCGCAAGTCCGATGCATCAAGGCTGGTCGCGGCTTCATTTTTAAGCCATGTGGCAAATGCTTTGACGGTTGGCGAAGACGTTTTGGATGGCGGATGGACGATGTAATAGGCGAACTCCGTCGGCGTCGTCATGTCGAACGGAATGACCAGCCGCCCGGCTTCAAGATCCGCCAGCGCCAGCGCCGCTTTAGCCAGCGCCACGCCCTTACCCGCCACCGCCGCCTCAATCACCAGGCTCGACTGGTTGAATTTCAGACCGCGGTCGCCTTGCTTGTGGCATACCCCGGCGGCCTTCAGCCACATCGGCCAGGTTGGGCAACTTTCATCCTTGTCGGTGCTGGAATCATGCAGCAGCGTGTGATCAGTCAGGCCTTCCGGCGCCTTTAGCGGATTGTCGCCGGTCAGCAGATGCGGGCTGCACACGGGAACAATTTTTTCGGCCATCAGGTGATCGACGACCAGCCCCGGATAATGCCCGCTGCCATAACGGATTGCGACATCGACATCATGGACTGCGAAATCGACCACATCCATGTCCGCCGACACCCAGACGTCAATCTCCGGGTGGTCGCTCTGAAACCGGTCGAGCCGGGGGACCAGCCATTTTGAGGCGAAGGATGGCGCCACAGATACAGTCAGTCGGCCGGTGTCGGATTTGGCCGCGAGGATCTTTCCGGCTTCCGCGAGCTTGTCGAAGCCTTCGCGCAACACCGGCAGGCTCGCCTGGGCCTCATCGGTTAAAAGCAGCGAGCGCTTCTCGCGGCGAAAGACTGGTGTCTGCAGAAAATCTTCAAGCGCCTTGATCTGCTGGCTGACCGCGCCGGGGGTCACATGCAGTTCTTCCGCAGCCTTAGTAAAGCTTAAATGGCGAGCCGCCGCTTCGAAGACGCGCAAAGCGTTGAGGGGAGGTATTTTCTTCATTTCAGCCTCATTTCCGATTTTCAAACCGGGTATTTGCAATAGCTATCCTATATACCAAAAAATATATTCCGCAATCACAAAGAAGTGAAATCGTATTAGATATTCTAAAACCTAAGAAAATCAGGATTTTGCAGGACAATTTCAGAAAACCTATCACAAGCCCGAAAAATAATCGGTTGAGACGGCAGAGTTGTAAAACTAGCTTTGCTTACGTTCCCTGGTGCTGATGCCTGAGTAATAAATTCTATAGAAAAACTATCATGAATAGATTTCCGACCTTTATCGACCTCAAAGCTCGCAAAACCGTCATCATTGGCGGCGGCGCGGCGGCCTTGGCTAAGGCGCGACTGGTTATCGCCGCCGGCGCCGAGCCGTTGGTGATCTGGGCGGAGATCGATGCTGCGACCCGTAGCGAACTGGCTGATAACGCCGAGCTGATTGAGGCGGCGCCGGTTCGCGCAGACCTTGCCGGTGCGGCGCTGGTCTTTGTCGCCGTTGATGATGCGGCGGCGGCCGAGCGATGGGCCGAGATCTCACGCTCCGTTGGCGCGCTCGTCAATGTCGTTGACCGGCCCGAACTTTGTGATTTTACGACGCCATCGATCATTGATCGCGGTCGGCTCACCATTGCGGTCTCTTCCGATGGCGCGGCGCCGGTTCTGGTCAAAAGATTGCGCGCTGATATTGAGGCGCTGTTGCCGGCCAATGTTGGCGCCCTGGCTGATTTTACCGGCCGTTATCGCAGCGCCGTCAAGGCGAAGCTTAACGCCGCTGACCGGCGCGGCTTCTGGGAGGCGTTTTTCAACGGCCCGATCGCCGCTTTGGTGCTGAACGGAGATGAGCGCGCCGCCCATGAGGCGATGCTTGAAATCATCAATCGTCCGCACACAAAGCAAGATGGCGTTGTCCATATTGTCGGCGCCGGGCCCGGCGATCCTGAACTTCTGACCATCAAGGCGCTGCGATTGTTACAAAACGCCGACGTGATTTTATACGACCGCCTTGTCAGCGACGAGATATTGTCATTGGCGCGGCGTGATGCGGACCGGCTTTATGTCGGCAAGGCAAAGGCCGCCCATGCGGTCCCGCAGGCGGAAATTGAGCAAACCATCATCGCGCTGGCCCGCGAAGGCAAAAATGTCGTTCGCCTGAAAGGCGGCGATCCGTTCATCTTCGGGCGCGGTGGAGAAGAGCTTGAGGCAGTGCGCGCCGCCGGAATTGCGGTGTTTGTAACCCCCGGGATCACCGCTGCGACCGGCTGCGCCGCCGCCGCCGGCATGGCGCTCACCCATCGCGATCATGCTCAGGCCGTGACCTTCGTGACCGGCCACGCCAAGGACGATACAGAGCCCGATCTCGATTGGGCGGCGCTCGCAGCGCTTAAAAATACGCTTGTTGTTTATATGGGGGTGACGACAGCGGATAAAATTTCAAGCCAGCTGATCGCCCATGGACGCGGGCGCACGACCCCGGTGGCGATCATCGAAAATGGCGCCCGCGCAAGTCAGAAAATTATCAAAGGCGTGCTGGCCGACATCAGCGCGCTGATCAAGGCGGGCGGAATTCAGGGCCCGGCGCTGCTTGTTATTGGCGAAGTTGCAGCGCTCGCCGATGGCGAAACATTGTTGGGGCTGGCTGCAGAGCAAAGGAGGGTTGCATGAAAGCGATTACAGGAAACCGTCTCAGTGACGGCGCAGTTGTGTATCTTGGTGACAATGATCTGTGGACAGAGCAAAAAAGTGAGGCGGCGCGGTTCGATGATGGCGACGTGGCGCCGGTGCTTCACGCCGCGCAGTTGCGGGTCCGGGAAATTACTGACGCCTACATCATTGACGTCAGTGCAGACGGCGCCCCAGCAGGGCGTGCGATCATTCGCGAGACCATCCGCGGCGCGGGTCCAACGGTGCGCGGCGATCTCGGTCTTCAAGCGGAGTGTTGCGCATGACCGGCAAACTGAAACTCTATGGCGATCCGATCAGCGGCAATTGTCTGAAGACAAAATGGACAGCCGATTATCTAGGGCTCGATTATGACTGGATCGCTCTTAATATTTTAAAAGGCGAGACTCGCACCGATGAGTTTCTGGCGATCAATCCGTTCGGACAGGTCCCGACAGCGGCTCTCGCCGATGGACGCATCCTGACGCAGTCCAATGCGATCATGGTCTATCTGGTCGAGGCGCATGACGGCGATTTGTTACCCCGCGATCCTTATGATCGCGCGCTGGTCTTTAAATGGTTGTTCTGGGAGCAAAATTCGCACGAGCCCTATGTTGCCGGGCGGCGCTTTCGCAAAGCCTATCTCGGCCAGGATGATTCAAAAATTGACGCCGAATGGCTGCCTCGCGGTGAAGCGGCGCTGGGGCTGGTGGAGCGCACCCTTCAGGATACGGACTACCTGGCGGGCAAGCGCCTGACCCTCGCCGATATCGCGCTCGTTGCCTATACGCGCGTGGCTCATGAAGGCGGGTTCGATCTTTCCGGCTTTCCTTTGCTGCGAGCCTGGATCGCGCGGGTTGAAAAAGATTTATCGATTGATCCTGTAACGGAGACTGTCTGATGTATCGTTATGATGAGTTTGACGCGAGGCTGGTTGGCGAACGGGTCGCGCAGTTTCGCGGGCAGGTGGAGCGCCGGCTTTCCGGCGAACTGAGTGAAGAGCAGTTTAAACCGTTGCGACTGATGAACGGGCTCTATCTCCAGCTTCACGCCTATATGCTGCGGGTTGCTGTCCCCTATGGCACATTGTCGTCGCTGCAGATGCGCAAGCTGGCTCATGTCGCGCGTAAATATGACAAAGGGTACGGCCATTTTACGACGCGCCAGAATATTCAATATAACTGGCCGGCGCTGGTCGATGTTCCGGATATTCTCGATGACCTCGCTGACGTAGAAATGCACGCCATCCAGACCTCGGGCAATTGCATTCGCAATGTGACATCGGATCAATTCGCCGGCGCGGCGGCTGACGAGGTCGAAGACCCGCGCATCTGGTGTGAGGTTATCCGCCAGTGGTCGACGTTTCACCCGGAATTCACATTCCTGCCGCGCAAGTTCAAGATCGCCGTCACCGCATCGCAAAATGACCGCGCCGCGATCCGGCTGCATGATATTGGCCTGCGCATTCACAAAAATGACGCCGGCGAGACCGGGTTTGAAGTAATTGTCGGCGGCGGGCTCGGGCGCACGCCCTATATTGGCCACACTATCCGCGAGTTTTTACCCAAGAAGCATTTGCTGTCGTATCTGGAGGCGGTGCTGCGGGTTTATAATCTCGAAGGCCGCCGCGATAATCTTTATAAAGCGCGCATCAAAATTCTGGTGAATGCTGGCGGCGTTGAAAAGTTCACCGATCTGGTGGAGGCGGAATGGGCGGCGATCCGCAAGTCGGAAATTGATCTGCCTGGGGAAGAAATTGACCGTATTCGCGCTTATTTTTCCCCGCCGGATTTTGAAGACCTGCCGGCTGAGAGCGCCGCGCTGGAGCAAAAACGTACAAGTGATGGCGCATTCGCCCGCTGGCTTCGGGTCAATACGGTTGTCCATAAAGCGCCCGGTTACGCCATCGTCAATATTTCGCTGAAACCGGTTGGCGGTATTCCTGGCGATATATCCGATGTGCAGATGGAGGCGGTCGCGGATTTAGCGGCGCAATATTCGCAAGATGAAATCCGCGCCACACATGAGCAAAATCTGGTGCTGCCGCATGTCAAAAAAGACGATCTATACGCGGTGTGGCAAGCGCTTACGGCGCAAGAGCTGGCAACCCCCAATATTCGCCTCGTCAGCGACATTATCGCCTGTCCCGGCCTTGATTATTGCACGCTCGCCAACACCCGCTCGATCCCGATCGCGCAACGCATTTCAGAGCGTTTTGCAGACCTTGAACAGCAAGAAGATATTGGTGAGTTAAAAATAAAAATTTCCGGCTGCATCAACGCCTGCGGCCATCACCATGTGGGTCATATCGGCATTCTTGGCGTCGATAAAAAAGGCGAGGAATTCTACCAGATCACGCTTGGCGGGTCCGGCGCGGAAGACGCCTCGCTTGGCGAGATTGTCGGCCGCGGGCTTTCGTCTGGCGATGCGGTGGGGGCGGTTGAAAAGCTGGTCGATTACTACCGTGAAAACCGTCAGGACAATGAACGATTTATCGATACCTATCGGCGCATCGGCGCAGACCCCTTCAAGGAGGCGCTTTATGCCGCTGCTTAAATTATTCGGATCCAACCTCGTCCCTGCACTGGAAGAGCCATTGCAGGAAGTCAGCCTTGAGGACTGGTGCGATAACCCGCAAGCGCATGCAGACGCGACGGCGCTAGTTATCGAAAATGATATCGGTGTTGAACACATTGCCGAAGATCTCTCCAGCTTTGGGATTATTATTTTAAAGTTTCCGACCTTCAAGGACGGCCGCGCCTACTCGCAAGCGCGGCTGTTGCGCGAACGGTTTGGGTATACCGGAGAGATTAGGGCCCGCGGCGATGTCTTGCGCGATCAGACCCTGTTTATGGCGCGCTGTGGCTTTGATGCGTTTGAATTTGCCGGCGATGACACCGCAGCCGCGAGCGCCGCGCTGGGCGAATTCTCGCTCGCCTATCAGTCTGCCGCCGATCGTATGGAGCCGGTGTGGCGCCAGCGTCTTGACCGCGCTGTTGCAGCGTAACGGATTTTTTCTGATGAATATAAATCTAGCCACGACAGCGCCGGCCGAGGCGCGCTCGGAATCCGAACTCGAAGCGCGTGCGCGCCGACTTGCCATGCAATATTCCTGTTCGGATGCGCAGGAGATCCTGCGTCACGCGATGGAAGTAGAATTTCCCGGCCGCATCGCGTTGGTTTCGTCTTTTGGCGCGGAATCAGCGGCGCTCCTGCATCTTGTCTCGGAGATTGATAAATCGATCCCGGTGATTTTTCTCGAGACCGGCAAACATTTCGCGCAAACTCTCAGCTATCAGCGCAAGCTGGCCAACCAGCTTGGTCTCACCGACGTCCGTGATATTCGTCCGAATGCAGAAGATGTTGAGGCTCAAGACGCCGATGGCGGTCTGTGGAAGCGCGATGCGGACGCTTGCTGCACGCTACGCAAGGTTGCGCCGCTGGCCAGCGCGCTTGACGGTTTTGACGCCTGGATCACCGGGCGCAAGCAGTTTCACGGGGCGGGCCGCATCAATCTGCCGGCTTTTGAGGCGGCCGCAGCCCATATCAAGGTTAATCCGCTGATCCGCTGGTCGAGTGAAGCGGTCGCCGAGTATGCGGCGGTGAACGATCTGCCGGCGCATCCGCTGGTCGCGCAAGGCTACCCTTCGATCGGCTGCTGGCCGTGTACCCATCCGGTCGCTGCAGGCGAGGATGTGCGCGCCGGGCGCTGGCGCGGTTCGGCGAAAACTGAATGCGGGATCCATGGCGCCGCCAGCTGAGCACGGGTCAACACAATGCGCGTCAGTCTATGTCCATGAGAAAGTTCTCAAGGACCGCCCAGGCGGCAGGCTCGGTCATCATCGGCGCATGGCCGATACGCGGAACTTCTGCATAGTCAAAGCTCGCATGGGCGGCGCGCATTTTCTCGACAATCTCCGGCGACAGCAAATCGCTTAAGGCGCCGCGAAGGACCAGGGTCGGGGTAGATTTCAGGCTTTCAAACGCCGGCCACAGATCCGGCGCCGGGGCGAGCTCCATGAGCGCGCGGGCGATATTGGGATCGTAATCCAGCACCCATTGGCCAGTCTCGGTCTTGCGGAAAGTGCGCCGGGCGAACACCAACCAATCCGCATCGCTGGCGTCCGGGAAGGCAACTCCATTGATCGCCCGGATCCGCGCCGCAGCCTCTTCAAGCGACGCCGCCGGGCCAGCGCCGGCGCCCGCGCCGACATAACCGGCGATCCGGGCAATCCCCTCCGGCGCCAGTTCCGGACCGATATCGTTAAGAACTGCAGCCTTAACGCGTTCCGGCGCAGAGGCATGGGACACCATTGTCACAATCCCCCCAAGCGAAGTGCCGACAAAAATCGCCGACCCGATCCCGAGCGCGTCGAGGACTGCCAGGACATCATCGCGGTAGGTTTCGGGGTGGTAGTTGAGATAATCCGGGTCGCGGTCCGAGCGTCCCCGTCCGCGCAGGCTGACGGTGATAACATCATGCCCCGTGGCGGCAATTTTGGGGGCGAGATCGTCAAAGTCGCTGGCGTTGCGGGTCAGGCCAGGAATGCAGAGAACAGGTGTTTTTGGGCCGCCAGCATAGCGGCGAACCGCGATGCCCAGGCCGTTAGCGACCTCTATCCATCTGCTGTCATATTGGTCCATATCGCTAGGAGGTCCCGACGCCAGGGGCGAAAACGCGCATGATTATACTAATTTATGCGCTTGCCTAATCGCTGCGGCAAGGAATTGCGCCTCATACTGCTCAATGCGCCATCATATTTTATTAATCTGCCTTTAACCAAGGTTTCCAAAACCTTACGGACCCCGGCGATATCTGTTGCCATTTTGGCACGCTCGGCTTTCAAAGCGCAGCCGGCAGCGATCTTGTGTTGACCCAAATCAATTATCGCCGCTAGCTTCGCGGTCAGGCGGGGGCTGTTCCGCCGATATATTCTGCTAATGCCGGTTTGCCTTCTTGTGTGACGCGCACACTGAGCCGGAAAGCAGGATTGTCGAACAAGCGCCCCGCGCCGAACCGGAGGGACGTAATGAGTAAGTCTGCCATGGACTGGCGCTGTACGCGCTTGCTGATTGTGCATTCCTCCACACATAACCGGAGGGATATCAATGAAGACCAATAAATATATAGGGCGACTAATGCGCTCGACAATGCTCGCTGGCTTTGCAGCGACCGTTGCCGCGCCAGCATTTGCGCAAGACGATGTCACCAGCGACGATGTCATCGTCGTTACGGGCTCACGGCTGAAAGACGCCAATGTCGGGTCGACAAGCCCGGTAACGACAATTGGCTCTGAGGCGTTTGACATTCGCGGCACCACGGACGTTGTTGATTTGCTCAACACATTGCCGCAAATCATCACAACCGGCACCTCGCAAAACACCGGCTTTGCGAACGGCGCAAACGGTACGTCGACGGTTAACCTTCGCGGCCTGGGCGCCACTCGGACCCTGGTTCTGGTTGACGGCAAGCGTTTGCCTTATGGCTCGCCGACCCAAGGCGGCTTTGCATCAGACATCAACCTTGTTCCAGCTCAGCTCGTAGAGCGTGTTGAAATCACGACCGGCGGCGGTTCTGCTGTCTATGGTTCTGACGCTATCGCGGGCGTTGCGAACTTCGTCCTGCGCAAGGACTTTGAAGGCTTTGAAATTGATGGCTTGTTTGGTTTCGCCCAGTCCGGCAACGGCAGCGAATTGGCGCAATCCTTAATCAGCGGTGCGGGCTTTGACCCGGTCACCGGTTCGGTCACGGACAATGAAACCTATGACATCAGCGGCTTGATGGGCGCCAACATTGACGGCGGTCGCGGGAACGTAACCGCGTATTTCCGTTATTTGCATTCTAATGGCACCTTGATGGGCAATCGCGACTTCTCGCAAGTTGCGCTGTTCGAGTTTGGTCCGACCAATCAGGATGTTGTTGGCTTCGGTTCCGGCCAGGGGCCCTTCCCGACGGTGTTTAACGTCAGCGCCATCCTCGACGGTTCGAACAACCCGATCCCGCTTGTGGATGCTGGGGGGAACACACTTCTCAATGCATCTGGCGCCGACCTTGTCAGCGGGTCCTTTTCGCTGAATGCGGATGGCAGCGGCTTTACGGTGGGCGCAAACAACCCGTTTAACTTCAACCCGCTTAACCCGCTGCGCCGGAATGTAGAACGGTTCAACGCTGGTTTCAGCGGCAACTATGACATTAATGATAATATTAATGCATATATGAGCTTCGGCTTCACCCAGTCGAACTCGCCGCAACAAATTGCGCCGAGTGCGGCCTTTGGTTCGTCAATCAACCGGGTAAACTGTGACAATCCGCTTCTTTCTGCTGAGTTGCTAGCCAGAATTTGCGGCACCGACACAGGCGGCGGCGTCTTCTCACGTGATATCGCCGACGGCACTACTGACGGTTTTGCGCCGGCTGAAATCCGCCGCCGCTTCGTCGAAGGCGGGCCGCGGACGGATGATCGCACGCTCACCAACTTCCGTGTTGTTGGCGGCTTCACCGGCACCACATTCGATGATTGGGAATGGGATGTTTCTGGTCAGTTTGCTTCAACCAGCCTGCAGCGTCTGCAGTTCAACCAGGTCACGTCGACAAATGTGGCGCGCGCGCTCGATATCGTTACGTCTCCTGTAGATGGCGCTCCAGTATGTCGCTCAACGGTTGACGGAACGTCTGACCCGTTGGACCCGACAGTAGGTGCGACGGATTCAGCCTGTATTCCGTTCTTGACGGCTTTCGATCCAAACGCGACCTTCGATCCTGCGTTGCAGCAATATCTGGATACGCCGTCGCTGACGAACGGCAACCTGCAACAGACTGTCTTTAGCGGCACCATCCAGAACGATCTGGGGCGTTATGGCATGACGAGCCCGTTTGCTGAAAATGCCGCAACGATCCTGTTCGGTGTTGAATATCGTCGTGATCAGCTCTCGACACAGGGCGATGGAACGAATGCAGGCGGCCTGTTGATCGGGGCCGGCGGCGCTGTTCTGCCAACCAATGGCAAGACGGAAGTCTGGGAACTCTTCATGGAGACCGCCATTCCGGTGATTGAAGGCATGGAGTATATCGAAGAGCTCAGCATCACCGGCGCTTATCGTTATTCCAATTATGGGTCTCGCGATATTCGTAACGATATTACAGGCGGTGATTTCACCACCAGTACCTTCGCGGCCGGTCTATCCTGGACGCCAACCGAAGATGTCCGCTTCCGCGGTCAGTATCAGCGGGCGATCCGTGCGCCAAATGTTGGCGAGCTCTTCCTGCCACAAAACGGCAACCTGACGACACTGAACGACCCATGTGCTGGTATTGCCGGCTCGGCGCCTCCAGCTCAGGTGCCGACGGCGACGGCTGCTCAATGTGCGAATACTGGCCTTTCGACAACCTTGTTTGGTCTTGTTCCGGCGGACTCCGGTCAGTTGAACATCCTCATTGGCGGCAACCCGGATCTTACGCCGGAAGTCGCCAATACCTGGACGGTTGGCGCGATCATTACGCCGCGTCAGGTCGACGGTCTGACGATTTCTGTCGACTACTTCAACATTGCGTTGAAGGAAGTTATCTCGGCTATTCCGCCGTCTTTCACGCTTGACTCCTGTCTGCAAACTGGCGATCCGCAATTTTGTAGCTTGATCAATCGTGGTACGGATGGATCGCTCACGCAGCTTCCGCGAACCGCCAATAATATCGTTGCAACGTCGGTAAACATTGCGTCTGCTGATACGCGCGGTGTTGATGCGCGCATCACCTACAGCTACGACTTTGACGAATGGGGTGCGTTCTCTTGGGACTACAACGCAACATACTATCTTGCGAGCACGACGTTGCCCGTTCCAGGTCAAGGCGAGTTCGATTGTGCGGGCTTCTTTAACGCCGCTTGCGGCAACCCGACGTCTGAGTATGTCCACAGCTTCACCACGACCTATCAGACCAACTACAACGTTCAGTTGAGCGCGGTCTGGCGGTATATTTCAGGTGTTGACCGTGTTAACTCAATTGACGCCGCGACGGGTGCGATTACGCTCGATACGGCTTCGTTTTCGGCCGAGATTCCTGCTTTCAGCTACTTTGACGTTGCTGCATTCTGGGATATCGCAGAAAATGTTCGGTTGCGTGCAGGCGTGAACAACCTTCTGGATAAAGATCCGCCGCTTGTCCCGGGCTTTGCTCAGGTAGGTCCGACGGGTAACAGCTCTGGTAACACTTATCCGGGTAACTATGACGTAGTCGGTCGGTTCATCTTTGTCGGAGCAAACCTCCGGTTCTAGTGCGAGCCTCGATCTAGGGCCGCTTAACCTGCGGCCCTGTTCGAACCAAAATCTACGCCTGGCCATTGAATTGGCCAGGCGTTTTTCGTTTGGCCTGATGTAAGAATTGAGAGCGATAATTTTCGCAATACACTCTTTGGGCCCTCCCGTATTGTTGTTTCATGGTGTAGGCTCGCCGCCTTCCTTGAGGCAAAGCACGGACAACAATGATGAAGCATACCTTTAAAGCGCTTATTTTCTTGATGAGCCTCAGTTTTGTGGCGCCGTCCATGGCCGCCGGACCATCCGAATCCGACGCTTTGCATGACATCGCATCGTGCCGAGGGATTTCTAAATCAAAGGCGCGGCTTCGTTGTTTTGACCGCGCGACCAAGTTTATGGATAAGGCGCTGGAGCGGACCGCTGAAGCAAAACAGACGGAAAGCCAGGGTGGAAAAGTCACAACATCTGTCGCCGCCTTACCTGCTGAAACGGGCCCCCCCGCCTCTTATGATGCAGAAGCAGTTGACCCGGATGCGAGCTTTGGCGCTGAAAATCTTGTCAAAAAAGATGGTCGCGAGCGGAAAAAAGAATTACGCGGGATCACAGCGTCAATCACGACCAGTAAAAGCGGGAAGTACTTTATCGTTTTGGAGAACGGCCAAGTGTGGCGGCAGCTCCAGGCCGATACAAACAAATTACGCATCCGCCGCGGCGCTGATTCAGGTCTGGACGTTATCATCAAGAGGCGCGCTATGGGCGCCTACGCCCTTCGATTGACAAATGCGAGGGTCTCAATTCTGGTCCGGCGCATTAAATAATCGCCGCCGCGGCGTGTGTTGGATGGGCGCTGATGAGGCCTGCTTTGTGTCGGACCGTTCATGTGCGCCACACACAGCCTTTTTAGTGGATATTAGGTCCCAGGGCGCCAGCGGAGAGAACCGGGGTGTTTGGCGCCGACTCCAATGCTCGCCATATCTATAATCAATCGCAATCTTCTCGCGCTCGACGATGTCGGGCGCTGGCTATGCCGCCTATGTGCATAGAAGTTTTGAAAATTTATAAAATAGATTGTATTATAAATTAGTATCGTCTAGTCCGATTTGTGTTTGATGGCGAAGAGGCCCTTTCATGACCCCCCTGCCGACTTTGAGGCAATTGCAGTTTTTCATGGCGCTGGTTCGCCGCCAGTCGTTTTCCAAGGCGGCGGAGGAATGTCTGGTTTCCCAGTCGACCTTATCGTCAGCGATCAAGGAAATGGAGACGTTGCTGGATCAGCAGCTGGTGGACCGGTCCACCCGCGCCTTCGCTCTGACGCCGGCAGGTGAGGAAGTTGCTGCACGGGCGCCGGGCATCCTTGCGGGTGCGGAAGATCTGGCGCGCGCCGCCAGTACGCGCCGTCCCCTTGAGGGGGCGTTTCACCTCGGCGTCATTCCGACGGTGGCGCCGTTTGTATTGCCGCGCGTCGCCACGCGCCTTCACGGAGCCTATCCCAAGCTGCAGCTGTTTTTGCGTGAAGATCTGACGGCGGCGCTTGCAGAAAGACTGGCGGCGGGGCTGATTGATGCGGCGCTTCTGGCCCTACCTTATGATTTGCCGGGCACAGAAGTTATCGAAATTGGCGACGACCCGTTCTGGTTTGCGTGCAATGCGGACCACCCCTATGCGAAGCGGCGCAAGCTTGCCAAGGAAGATTTGAAGGACTGCAAGCTATTATTGCTAGAGGACGGGCATTGTCTGCGTGAACATGCGCTTGATGCGTGTAATTTATCGGAACGCGCCGGCAATGCGAGCTTTGACGGCACCAGCCTGTTCACCCTGGCGCAGATGACCCGCGCCGGCCTTGGCGCGACTCTATTGCCGGATATGGCCGTCAAGGAGGGCCTGGCTGAGGCGGCGGGCCTTATAGCCATCCCGTTCAACAAACCGGCGCCGTCGCGAAAAATTGGCCTCGCCTGGCGCAAAGGCTCCGGCCGCGGAGATGAAGCGCGCGCGATTGTCGAAATCATCAAGGAAATTTTCGACTCTGCATGAGGCGTCTGGCCGAACCGTCAAACCGGATGTTTGATATCGGAGATATTACCGTCATCGGACAGCATGATTGCAATTGGCCGCGTTGACTTAAATTGAGTCAAAACAATCATCACAGTCACCGTAATCGGTACGCTGAGGAGCAAGCCGGCAAACCCCCATAGCGTTCCCCATACGCTTAAGGAAAACAAAATAACGAGCGGGCTCAAATTTAATGTCCGCCCCACAAGGCGCGGCTCAATCCCGTTGCTCATCAGCTGATCCACGCCGAGCAGACTGACCAGCGTGATCACGGCCAGGCGCAGGCCGCCGTCTTCGGGCTGCACCAGCGCCAGCATCACCGGCAGGGTCATTGCCGAGGCGGCGCCGAAGATCGGGATATAATTCAATACAAAAATCAATAGCGCCCAAAACCCAGCAAACTGAATGCCGATAATTAGCATGATCCCATAGCTAAGGCCGGCAGTGATCAAATTGCTCATGGTCTTAACGGTAATATATTGCCGGACCATGGCGGCGATATCGCCGAGGGTTTCGTTGATAACGCTGCGTTGGCGGTCATCGGCGCCGAGAAGGTTGATTTTTTTGAAGATGCGGCCGCGTTCGATCAGCATAAAGACAAGGTAGAGAAAAATCGTGATGAAGGTCAGAAAATTTGAGGTCAAACCGCTGAGGCTGCCGGCGACCTGCGCCAGGAGTGGGCGAATAAGACTAACCGCGGATTGTTGCAGCTGTTCAACGCCGCCGATAATCTCACGCGGGAAAAAATCAGTAGAGCGGACATAAGCGAGTGCGTCATTAAAAATCGCGCTCAATCGTACTTCATAATTTTGCCACTCCGCTAGTAATGTTTCGACATTGGATTTGATGATCTCAACAAACAACATCGCGCCCGCGCCGATCAGTATGAAGGCGATTAAAAACCCACACCAATTGGGAATGTATTTTCCAACGAAGGGCGTGCGGCGAACATTATCTTTAAGCGTGTAAATCAGGAAACATAAAAAACCGGCGACCACCAACGGGATTAAAATGCCGCGGCCGATATAAGCGACAAAGCCGATCAGAACGGCGATTGCTAGGCCGTAAAATGTGCGCGCCATGCCGGCGTTTTCAGCAGTGTCGGCCATTTCTGTCTCCCAGTCGCTTTGGGATTGTCGATAGGGCGGTTCGCGCGCCGCCGCCAGCCTGGAAAAGCGGCGTGAAACCACTTTTCATCGCCCTCTGCGCGCATTACCAGTAGCCTCATGATCTGCTCGGAAATCGATTGGCGATGCCCTTATGTTGCGTTTGCGCCGCTGGCGGGTGAGGCGCATGCACATCTGCTCGGCGCTGGCGATCTTGCGCGCGGTGGCTGGTCGGTGCTGGTTGCTTTTCCGACACAAATCATAACGGCCGACATCAATGACGGCTCTGGATGGCTTGCCGCTGTGCAGGAGATCATCGATGACCGCGTAATGGAAGCGAGCGCGGCGCCGACGCCTGTGCCCTTTCATTCAGGCCTTGTTGGTTTTATCGGCTATGAAGCGCTGAAGAGCATGGAACGAGATCTCGATCTGCCCGCCAGCCCCTATGATCTCCCCAACGCGGTCTTTGGCGTATATGACGCGGCGGCGGTTTTTTCTCGAGAAGACCAGCGCGCCTTTGTGGTCGGGCGCGACGCGTCGGCATGCGGGCGACTGGCGAACGCGCTTGGTACAGAACCTATTGCGCCGCCGGCCTTGCCGGCGTTTTCAGCGATGTCGTCGAACTTCTCGCAGCAGGAATATGAAGCGGCGGTATCATTGATCATCGAGAGAATAAAATGCGGTGATTTTTATCAGGCGAATATCGCTCAATCCCTGCAAGTGACAAGTGATAACGAGTTTTCGCCGTTTGATCTCTATCGCGCAATAGCGCACGAGAGCGACGCTGAATTTGGCGCGATATTGCAATATCGCGATGGTGCGGTGCTGTCGAATTCGCCGGAACGGTTTTTTCAAGTCAAACCGCACAACGGCGGGCGGCGTATAATTGTCGAGCCAATTAAAGGAACGCGGGGTCGGTCTGCCGACAGGGTTGAAGATGCAGTATTGGCTGAAGCCTTGGTGAACGATCCAAAAGACCGCGCCGAGAACATTATGATCGCCGATTTGATGCGTAATGACCTATCCAAAATCTGCGCTGACGGCTCGATAGACGAAGAAGCGATTTGCGAATTGATGACGCTGACAAAAGTACGCCATCTGGTCTCGCGCATCAGCGGCGTGTTGCGCGAGGATGTCTCCATGAGCGATATCTTCAGCGCGCTTTTCCCGTCAGGTTCGATCACCGGCGCGCCAAAGATAGAGGCGATGGGCGCCATCGCCAGAGTTGAGAAGGTTGGGCGCGGGCCATATTGCGGAGCGATTGGCTTTTTCGATGATGCCGGCGGCGCTGATTTTTCTGTCGCGATCCGGACGCTGATAACCAACGAGGCCGCGACCTCAGTTTTTGCGCCTGTCGGCGGCGGCGTTACGTTGCGTTCCAATCCGCAGGCGGAATATGAAGAAACCCTGATTAAAGCGAAGAGCGCATTGGATGCCTTGTCGCCGCGGATGCGACAATGATCCTGATCATCGATAATTACGATTCCTTTGTGCATAATCTCGCGCGGTATTTCCGCGAATGCGGTGCGCAGACCAAGGTTGTGCGCAATGACGCAATTACAGTCGCCGAATGTCTGGCGCTGGCGCCGCGCGCGATTGTAGTGTCGCCGGGGCCGAAGACGCCGGATGAGGCGGGCGTGTCGCTTGAGCTGACTAAGGCAATGCCCCCGGATATGGCGTTTTTCGGCGTTTGCCTCGGTCATCAATGTCTGGTTGAGGCTTTTGGCGGGCATACTGTGCGCGCGAAACATCCGCTGCATGGCGAGGCCAGCATGATACGTCATGTCGCAACCGGGATTTTTGAAGGCGTTGCCTCGCCGACCCCGGCGGGGCGATATCATTCCCTGACGTCGCTTTTGCCGACCGGCTCTGTACTGGTGGAAACGGCATGGAGTGAAGAGGGTGAGATTATGGCTGTTGCACATAACAAGCGCCCATGGTTTGGCTTACAGTTTCACCCCGAATCCTTGTTGACGCCGCAGGGGCGCGTCATGATCAATAATTTTCTGCGCTATTGTTAAGGTGGTGCCGGCAATGTTTTTTTGGCTTAATGGCGATTATCAAAAAAACCCTATAGCGATTGATATCGCGGACCGTGGTTTTCTACTCGGTGACGGTGTTTTTGAGACGCTATTGGTTGAAGCTGGTATTCCGGCATTTTTGGATGCGCATCTGAAGCGGCTGAAATGCGGCCTGGCCGCCCTGTCGGTCAATGCGGCGATCCCTGACAATATTGGTGATATTATCGCCCAACTTGCTGAGAAAAATGGCCTTGGCGGTGAAAAAGCATCGGCCCGTATCACTATCACGCGGGGGCGGTCTAAGCGCGGATTGCTGTTTCCGGTATCGGGTCATGAGGCGCCAGCGCTGCTTGTGACGCTTATGCGGATGCAAATTCAAACAGCGGATAAACCGCTTAGCCTTGTGCCGAGCCGGTATGTGCGGTGCGAGGCGAGCATTACGGCGCGTCACAAGACCACCAATTACCTCGACAATATCCTTGCCCGCAATGAAGCAGAATCGGCGGGTGCGGACGAAGCGATCATGATGAATGGCCACGGCCGTGTCGCTTGCGCGTCAAGCGCCAATATTTTCGTCATCAAGGAGAACGGCGATGTCCTGACCCCGCCTTGCGAAGAGGGCGCGCTGGACGGGATTGTCCGGGGCTTGTTGTTGGGTTGTGCTGCGGAGGCCGGCGTTAATATCTCTGAGGCGCCGCTTGATCTCGAGTTTTTGCATGAGGGAGCGCCGTTTTTGACCAATAGCCTGATCGGTCTTCGTCTGGCGTGGCTGAAACGTGGCTGCCGCACGCCGGCGCCGATACAGATGGAAATTTTCAATCAGTTAGGGGCATGGTACCAAGACTGCCTCTATCGCAGCCTAACCGAGAGTGCTCCCTCCCTGTGAAGTCTTTTCTTATAACCGAAGAACAAATCGCACGGGTGATCGGCGGTGCGGCGGCTGACGAAGTGTCGCGCCGCTTCAGTCGCCATTTTGATTTTCTAACGATTGCTTCCTGGTCTGCCGAGACGCCGTTTGGAGAAGGCGGCATCGCGCTTTCGGCGGAGGAAATAAAGGCCTGCGGTGGGCGCGCGGCGGAGTTTTTTGGGCTGGAGCGAAGTTTTCTTGAAAACCACCAGGCGACAAAGATTGCTGATTGGGCGGCGGTGATCTCGTCTGCGATATCGCAAAAACTAGATCGGTTTACATTTAAATCTGCTGCGCGCGATGAGCAAAATGCGGCGCGCACGCACAAGGCGGAGGAGGTTTTTCAAGATGCGGCTGCGGCGGCAAATATCCTTTATGGCCGCCGTCGGATGTTGTCGTTTGTCGCGCCTCATAGTTTGCTGGGATTTGAGCTGACTATTTTAACCCCAAATCTGCAGAACATCGAAACTCTCGACGCTCGCGGTAAGACGCCGGAAGAGCTGACGCAGACAATGGCTTATGGCGATGTTCTGGTCGCGACGCCAACTTTGTGGCGATACATGATGCGCGAGGAACTTGCAGCGCCCGATAACACGATGGCGGTGTCATTCGGCGAGCCGATGACCCAGGAGCTTGCTGCAGAAATGCGCAAAGCCGGTTTTGGTGTTTTGAGAGAATTATATGGCTCCACCGAAACCGGCCTGATCGCGTGGCGCGATGCGCCGGGCGAGCCATTTGTTCTGTTTGATCATTGGCGATGTGAAAACGAACATCTCAAGCGGCTCGCGCCAGACGGCGTAGAGCGCGAGATTGAGGCGCCCGACTTTCTTGAATGGAAAAGCGAGCGATCCTTTATCCTTGCAGGTAGGCGTGACGGTGCGGTTCAGATCGGCGCAGTCAATGTTATTCCAGATGATGTCGCGGCTCGGCTTCGCGGCCATACGCATGTTGCCGATTGCGCCATCAGCGTCGGACGCCGCGGCGATGGCGTTGACCGTTTGATCGCCCATATCGTTCTAAAAAATAACGTTGAGCCTGATGAGCGTACTGCGCGCGAAATCGATGCCTGGTGTCGCACGGAGTTACGCCAGCAGGAGCGCCCGCGTATCTTCCATTTTGAGTCAGAGATTGAGCGCTAACAAGATGGTGACGCTAAACAGTGACGTTAAGCGCGATGTCGCGCCCACGCGCAGATAATAAGGTTTAGCTTAGTTGCCAGACTTTGAAGCGCTCTTGGCTTGGTCAAATTTCTCTTGCACTTGGTTGGTGAGGCTAAGGAATACCTCCGGCGTATCGCCAACTGTGATTGTAGGCTCACAATTTGAAGTGCAATTATATGTGGTTCGCTCTGCGCCGTGGTAAAGTGTAAGCATATCGGAATTTGGCGAACGCACACGAATAATCATATTCTTGATGGTTTCACCGGATTCATCGAATATATAGATATTGGTTAATCCAGGCGATTTTCCGAACAGCAGCAAATTCTGATTATCCTGTACGGTCACATCGGCGATTGCCGGGTTGCCAACAGCAATATTTTCAGCAGGCGTGTCAAGCCTGTAAGGCCGTACCTGGTCCATCGTCAGCCATACTTGTTCGGCTTGAGCGCCATTCGTTAGCGCAAACAGCGTTGCCAAAACGGAAAAAAATGCGCGCATGAACCTGTCCTCTTTAATTCTTGGAGCGCAGGTTAGCCTTTATGCGTCAATGATTACTTAAGAATCTTGAGCAGATTAAGCGCTTCGACGGATATTTAACTGTCCTGGTTTACTCCGCCTTAAACCGCGTTTGCTATGAGCGTGTGTTGGAGAATTCAGTAGCGATGATGTCAGCAACGGCGATCAACTTGTCTGCACCAAGTGATGACCCATTGGAGTCACTTGCAGCGCTTCCTTTGTTTCGTGACTTGTCCGCTAAAATCTTAAGCGCCATTCGCGAAAATATCGATGTCCGATGCTATGAAGCAGGTCAGACAGTCTACACCCTAGGCCAGTTTGACGGCAGCGAGTTTTTTGTCGTCATATCCGGGGGTATGAAGGTTTCGATCATCGAGCCCGAAACTGGAGCGATGTTGATCGAAGAAATTGGCGAGGGCGCCATTTTCGCTATGGAACTTGCATTTGGGAGCGCCGCGAGCGACGCCTTTCAGCAGGTCTCAGTCATGGCCGAAGATGATCTCGAGGTTATGGCTATCGAAGCCGAACCATTTTTCTTGCTTGCGAGCCAGCGGCCGTCATTGATGCGAAATATAGCGGCGCATTTTGCCGGCGAGTTGGCGGCGCGCCGTTTTCGTAACATGGCGGCGGAGGCTGCGCCAGAACAGCGCGTTTTGACTGTCCTTCTCCAATATGTTGAGCGCGACGCAATTTCCGGACATTGGCGCGTGCCGCTTATGCCAAAGCATCGCGCGCTGGCCGAAGAGGCGGGCGTGGAAGAGGCGGCGTCAGCGGCTGCGGTTGCAATGTTAATCCAGGAAGGAATTGCCCGACGGGACTATCCTGGCCTCATCATTGACGATATGAGCCGCCTCAATGAATTTGCGAATTAGAGTTAATATCCGTTTACTATAACATTAGTATACTGAGCAAATTTTCTTCTTAAAATTCATGATTCATTTACGCATCACACATAAAATGCAGGTGTTGAAAGAAACTCTTTCAGCGGTGCAAGTGTAGAGTTAGCAGGAGTCGACAAATGAAAGCTCTGATTAAACGTTTTAAAGCCGACGAAGATGGCGCTACTGCAATCGAATATGGTTTGATTGCGGCGCTTATTGCTGTTGCTATTATCGCAGCAGTTCGTGCTGTTGGCACGTCTTTGAGCACGACCTTTAACAGCATCGACGCCGCAATCTAGTCGTCGTTGTATTGATTGTGCGGCATAGTCGCGCAACCATAAATGTTCAAAAAAGGGGGCCTGATGGCCTCCTTTTTTCGTTTATGTCTAACGGAACATTAAGGGCCTGCGCTTAAGTTCCTCGGTGGTGAAACGTGGAGATCGCCGGTGATAGCCTATCTTATACTAGCAGTATTTCCTGCAGCGCTGTTGGTCGCGGCCGCGAATGATATTTACGAATTTAAAATCCCGAACTGGGTATCAATTGTACTCATCTGCGCCTTTCCAGTCGCGGGGGTTGCGGTTGGCGCATCGCCGCGCGTAATCGCTGAAGGATTTTTGATTGGGGCTGGCGCGTTGGCGCTTGGCTTTGCTTTATTTGCAGGAAAAATTATCGGCGGCGGCGACGCAAAACTTTTTGCAGCCGTTGCGCCATGGATTGGCGCCAATGCGCTTGATATTTTTCTTTTTAATACTGCGTTAGCAGGGTTGGCGCTGGCAATCTTCATGACGCTTTTTCGTAAGCTGCCAATTTTGCCGGTTTACGCTCATGCGCCGTGGTTGATTGAGCTCCATGAGCGCAAAAAGGATCTACCATACGCAGTTGCTATCGCGGCGGGTGGATTCCTTAGCTTTTCACAAACAGCGTTCTTTCAATTGATATTCGGCGGTTAATAAAGTCAGTTAACGTAGTATTGAGGAGTTTCGCACACCATGAGATCGCCTATCTCTGCTTCTCAGTTGCGTAACAATCAGGTTGGTTTGAGATGAATGTAAGTCGCATAGCAATTCTCGGCATAGCGCTCGTAGCGGGCGCGGCCGCATTCTTTTTAATGATGGGAAATTCTTCCGAAAGCCCGACGCTTCAAATCGTTGAGCGCACGAAAGAAGAAACTGTTCGTGTGTTGGTCGCAACCCGCGACATCCAGCGCGGCGAGAGATTGTCCCTGGAAGACACCAATTGGGTGGCGTGGCCGAAGAAAGCAATTCAACCCAGTTTTATAACTGACACCAACGCGGAACAGCGTGAGGAATTGACCGAGGCTGTTGCGCGATCTTTGATCGTGGTCGGCGAGCCGCTGGTAAATGCAAAAGTGGTCAAGGCGGGGCATTCAGGGCTAATGGCGGCGATCATTGCGCCGGGCCAGCGCGCGGTGACTATGCGCGTGTCGCCGGAAACAGCATCGGGCGGTTTTGTTTTGCCGGGTGATCGTGTCGACATCTTCAATACGAGCGGGGACAAAACACAAGTGCTGTTCGAAGAGGTTCGAGTGCTCGCCGTGAATACGATTTATTCTGAAAATACTGAAACGCCCTATATCGACGGAACCAATGTGACGTTGGAGTTGTCTCCGCATGATGCGGAAGAATTTACATCAGCGCGGGCGAGCGGTTCGATGAGTATCGTGCTGCGCAGTATCTTCAAGCCTGATGGCGATGCAGTTGTGAATAATCGGCGCTCATCGAACGTAACGGTAATTCGTTATGGCAGTTCTTAAGATAATTGGCGAACAGAGGTTTGAGATGACATTCGTAACCAACGCCTTCAAGGCAATCAACGCAAATACTGGACGCGCATTAGTCGCGGCCCTGATCGGCGTGTTCGCAACTTCAGCCTTAATGTCCCCGGCAGCGGCGCAGCGAGGCACGCAAAGTGTGCGTATTGACGCCGGCGGCGTCAGCAATGTTTCCCAAAGCATTATCCTGCCGCTCAACAAGGCGGCGATTGTCGACTTGCCTGAAGCGGCTGTTGACGTATTGGTCTCGCAGCCGAGCGTTGTTGATGCTGTGGTGCGTTCACCGCGCCGGGTCTATCTGCTGGGACTTACGACCGGCCAGACAAATGCTTTCTTCTTCGATGCGCGTGGCCGGCAGATTCTTAATCTGGAAATTCGCGTTGAGCGCGATATGGATGCGCTCGCTGAGGTGATGCGCCGGGTTATGCCGAACAGCCGTATCGAAGTGGATGCGCTCAATGACAATGTAATTCTGCGCGGCACTGTGCAAACTGCAGCAGAGGCTGCAAACGCCCATTCGCTTGCCGGCCGATTTGTCGACGACCCCGCAAAAGTAGTCAATCTATTGAAAATCCGCGATCCTGAACAGGTTATGCTGAAGGTGCGCATCGTTGAGATGCAGCGGCAAGTCCTCAAGCAGCTTGGCGTATCAACAAACGGATCAGTTGTTCTTTCCGATGCGGCACTCGCATTTTCCAACGTAAATACGGTTGGCGCGACTGGCGGCTTGGGACTTAACAGCACCAACACCAATGTTGGCGACCTTCAGCGGATTGATGCGTCCTTGCAAGCATTTGAATCGACAGGGCTGGTTCGCATTCTGGCGGAACCGACACTGACATCAATTTCCGGCGAGTCAGCGAAGTTCCTTGCGGGCGGCGAGTTTCCGGTGCCGGTCGGCCAAGATGACGGCGTTATATCAATCGAATTTAAAGAGTTCGGCGTCGGTCTTGGTTTTACGCCGCTGGTGCTTAGCAAAGGTCGGATCAATCTCAATATTTCAACTGAGGTCAGCGAGGTCACGACGGAAAATTCCTTCTTTGTACCGGGTGTGACCACGGTTGATAATAACGGCAATCTTGTCACTACGGCTGGTTTGTCGATACCAGGGCTTACGGTGCGCCGTGCGAATACGACGGTCGAATTACCAAGCGGCGGCAGCCTGGTCATGGCGGGGCTCCTCCAAGAAGATATGCGTTCAACCATTGATGGCGTGCCAGGCATGAAAGACGTGCCGGTTCTCGGACAACTTTTCCGCAGCCGCGATTATCAGAACAACGAAACCGAACTGGTAATCATCGTCACACCGTATCTTGTTGAGGCAACCCATGAGTCCAATCTGCGCGACCCTGCGGAAGGCGCCGTTGTCGCATCAGATGCAGAGACAATGTTGATGGGGAAATTGCTGTCGACATACGGACTGGCCGGCGCCGGAGTGAAGGAAGCTTCGCTGCAAGGGCCGATGGGCTTTATTTTAGACTAAGAGGATAACGGACAATGTTGAATTCAGTAGGCAAATACGCACTCCTCTCGATGCTTGTGCTGTCGGTGAGCGCATGTGCGGGCGCCTTTAACGGGCAACGTCATGCAATGACGGTTGCTGAAGCGCATCCAATTTCGGTCGATAGTCAGACCGTGACCCTGACGATTGACGCTGATGAAACCACCAGCGATTTATCAGATATGGACAAAGCGCGTCTTCGGGCTTTCGCTGATGCGTATATGCGCAGCGGCCATGGGGTGCTTACGATCACCGCGCCATCGGGTACGGAACAGGATTTGGATGGTCAGGAAATGGCTTCCGACATTCGCAAAGTGTTGAACGAGGCCGGCGTGCCGTGGTCCGCGCTTGCTGGCGCGACCTATCGTACGGGCGGAGACGCCAATGGCAATCAAATAATTGCTTCTTATACGCACTATGTAGCCACTCCCAGCGAATGCGGCGACTGGACAGGTGGAATGAACGGGAAGTACCGAAATTTACGGTCAAAAAACTTTGGCTGTTCGTCAATGAACAATCTCGCAGTGCTGCTTGCCGATCCGCATGATCTTGTAGCGCCAACGGGCGTTACGCCGCGTGATGCGACGGTCGCTGTGCGAGGATTTGAAGCCTACCGCGAGGGCGAGGTTAAAGTTTCCGATATCGATTCAGAAATTAGCACTGAGGTCTCCGGAGGGCAGTAGTTGAATTGCGCGCCAAGGGGATATGCAGGGAGATGACGATGAAAAACGCAGCTGAAACAGCCTATCAGCACGAAGATGAGGAGCAGGGCGTCGCTGACAGCGCTGCATCTCTCGGTGCTGACGGCGGCCCGAGCGCCGACGACGATGCGGAGGCATCGACCACGGGCGTTGCACCTTATGATGATGGCTTGGATGGGTTATCCGACGAAAGTTGGCTTGACGAAGAGCTGTCTGACGAGGAACTCGCGGCTCTCGGCGAAGAAGATTTTGATGAAGCCGATCTAGCCGATCTTGATCTGTCCGACGAGGATTTCGACGACGAAGATTTTCTGGATGAAGACATTGATGCATCGTTTGATGTTAGTGAGGAATTCGAAGGCGCCGCTGGTGATGAGATTGCTGCTGCGCCGCAAGCCGATACAGCCGGCGCCGTCGTTGAACCTGCTGACGTAGTCGAGGAACCGGCTGTCACGGAAACGCCGCCGACGCCTGCTGTTGAGGAAGGCGCTGACGCCGCTGTTGCCGAAACATCAGGCGCGCTTGTCGCGGCGGGCGCAATGGTTGAGGCTGGCGCCTATGGCGGAGCTATGACTGAGCTTGAGGAAAGCGAAGTTGATCACCGGCCGGTGCCGCGCATTTCAATTCATGCATTTTGTGAAACTCCGGCGATGACGACGCTGCTTGAACAAGCCGCGATTGACCGCCGTCTTTCCAAAGCTCATCTCACCATTCATATGGGCGGGCTGGCCAAAGCGGTCGATCAATTCCAGACTGCGGCGACGCCCAATTTGGTTATTTTGGAAACGCTTGCTTCCGGCGCTGAAATCTTCGCCCAGCTTGGTGAGCTTGCTGAGGTTTGCGATCCGTCGACAAAAGTCGTCATCATTGGCCAGGTCAATGATATTATTCTTTATCGTGAGCTTATTGCACAAGGCATCAGTGAATATATTGTCCGACCGCATTCGCCGCTGCAGATCATTAAGGCGATCGCCGATCTATACGTAGACCCATCGGCGCCGCCGATTGGGCGGACGCTGGCTTTTGTCGGCGCGCGCGGCGGGGTTGGCTCATCGACCATTGCTCATAATGTTGGCTGGTGCTCAGCTGAAGAATATCAGAGCGACACGATCATCCTCGACCTCGATCTCGCATTCGGTACGGCGAGCCTCGACTTTGATCAGGAAGCTTCTGCGGGATTATATGAGGCGCTGAGTTCTCCCGAGCGTCTGGACGATGTCTTGCTGGATCGCCTGCTGCAAAAACACACTGACCATTTGAGCCTGTTTACGGCGCCGAGCGCCCTCGACAGAGATTATGATGTTGACGACCAGGCTTATGAAACCGTGCTTGATGTCGTGCGCGGCTCTGCCCCAACGGTGGTGGTTGATGTCCCGCATGTGTGGTGCAGCTGGTCGAAGCGGATTTTGACGACTGCCGATGAAATTGTCATCACCGCGACGCCGGATCTTGCCTCCTTCCGCAACACCAAACAGCTGGTTGATATTTTGAGCGCAGCGCGCCCCAATGATGCGCCGCCGACTTTGGTGATAAATCAGTTTGATCCGAAAATGTCTGCGGTCCAGCCTGACCAATTTGTCGAGCATGTAGGCCTTAAACCAGCCGCCGTGTTCAGTTGGGAGCCTCAAATTTTTGGCGCCGCAACTACTAATGCCGCGCCGATTGTTGATGTTAGCCCAAAATCTAAAGCGGCCGCCGCGATCCGTGAATTGTCTGCGCATCTAATCGGTCGCACCGAGGCCAACATTGCAAAACCAAAATTCAGTCTGTCGGGTCTCTTTCAAAAGAAACGGTAAATTAGGGTATGTTCGGTCGTAGAAACGCTCCTGTTAACGCGCCAGCGGCGCCGGCAAAGTCTGCTGCAAAACGCGGCTCCGTTGCAGCAAAAAAACCAGCGCCAGCTGCTGCTGCGCCGGCGCAGAAGAGTGCGCCGCCGCCGGCAGCGCCGCCACGCGTCATCAAGCCATCCAATGATAGCGCCGCTGAAGCGCAGCCGGTTGAAATTGGCGGCCGGTCGGATGAATATTTTCAGACAAAAACAACGATCTTTAATGCGCTGATCGATACGATTGACCTGTCGCAACTTTCTCAGCTCGATACCGAGACGGCGGGAGAAGAAATTCGCGACATCGTCAACGAGATCATCTCGATCAAAAATGTTCAGATGTCGATCGCCGAGCAGGAATCGCTGTTGCAAGATATTTGCAACGATGTTCTCGGATATGGTCCGTTAGAACCACTGCTGGCGCGCGACGATATCGCCGACATCATGGTCAATGGCGCCAATCGCGTATTCATCGAGGTTGGCGGTAAAATTCAACTGACCAATGTGCGCTTCCGCGACAATGCGCAGTTGATGAACATCTGTCAGCGGATTGTTAGCCAGGTCGGCCGTCGTGTCGACGAAGCCAGCCCCATATGCGACGCGCGCTTGCCCGACGGATCGCGCGTCAATGTTATTGCGCCGCCATTGTCGATTGATGGCGCTGCGCTGACCATTCGTAAGTTTAAAAAAGACAAGCTGCGGATGGCCGACCTCATCAATTTTGGATCGATTACGCCGGAAGGCGCAAAAGTACTGGAAATTGTCGGCGCCTGCCGGATCAACACGCTGATCTCCGGCGGTACGGGCTCGGGCAAAACCACGCTTTTGAATTGCATGACCGGCTTTATTGAAAATGATGAGCGCATTATCACCGCGGAAGACGCCGCGGAGCTGCAATTGCAGCAGCCGCATGTGGTGCGTCTTGAAACTCGTCCGCCCAACCTTGAAGGTCAGGGCGAAGTAACGATGCGCGATCTGGTCAAGAACTGTCTGCGGATGCGTCCTGAGCGGATCATCGTTGGCGAGGTTCGTGGGCCGGAAGCCTTTGACCTCTTGCAGGCGATGAATACCGGCCATGATGGGTCGATGGGAACGCTTCACGCCAACTCTCCGCGTGAGGGGCTGCAACGTATTGAATCGATGATCACCATGGGCGGGTACAACCTGCCGTCAAAAACCATTCGTGAAATGATCGTTGGATCGATCGACATCGTTATCCAGGCCGCACGCCTGCGCGATGGTTCTCGCCGCATCACGCATATCACAGAAGTCCTTGGTACTGAGGGTGATACGATCATTACGCAGGATCTGTTTGTCTACGATATGGATGCTGGTGAAGACGAGAATGGCGCCATCCTCGGGCGCCATCGCTCAACTGGTATTGCCCGCCCAGCTTTCTGGGATCGCGCACGTTATTATGGCAGAGAAGCAGAATTGGCCGCGGCTCTTGATGCGGCGGCGGAGTAACGCTGATGGATCAGCAGGTTCTCATCGTTGTCGGGCTCGGCGTCGTTTGCTTTGCAGCACTTGCATTTGTGCTTCTGGCGCCGACGCAAAAAGACAAATCCAATAAACGCGTCGCTGCCCTGAATACTGGCAGGGGCGGCCTGCGCACCGGTGGCGGCGCCCAAGGCAATTCCGACGCTCAGAACAAAGAACGGCGTAGGAAGCTCACCGAGTCACTGTCGGCGCTTGACAACAAAACCAAGGATCTGAAAAAGAAAAAACGCGTTTCGCTAAGCCAGATGCTTGAACAAGCCGGCCTCGATTTGACACCGAAGAATTTTTACATGATATCGGCGATCTGTGCGCTAGTCTTTGGGTTTGTTGGTCTTGTCTCCGGGCAGCAATTATGGATTACCGGGCTCTTGGTTGTTGTTGGCGGGCTTGGATTTCCCCGATGGGCGGTGAATTTTCTACGCGCCCGCCGGCAAAAGAAATTTATTAAAGAGTTTTCCGGCGCCATCGACGTTATCGTCCGCGGTGTTAAATCCGGTTTGCCGGTCAATGAATGCCTGAAGATCATTGCCCGCGAAGCGCCGCGCCCGGTCAATGATGAATTCCATATGCTCAACGAGGCCTTGCGAATTGGCATGACGCTGGAGCAGGCGCTGACGCGGATGTATGAACGCATGCCAGTGCAGGAAGTAAACTTCTTCGGCATCGTCCTTCTTATTCAACAGACAACAGGCGGCAACCTTGCTGAGGCGCTCGGCAACCTTTCCAACGTCTTGCGCTCACGCAAGTTGATGGAAGGCAAGATCAAGGCGTTGTCCGCCGAGGCGAAAGCTTCCGCCTACATTATCGGCTCTTTGCCGTTTCTGGTTATGGGCGCGGTTAAGGTCGCCTCGCCTGACTATCTCGACCCGCTATTCACAACCCGCATGGGTAATTTCATTCTGATCGGCGCCGGTATGTGGATGATAACGGGCATCATGGTGATGAAGAAAATGACCACAATTAAAGTCTAGAGAGCGCCCAATGAACGCTATTGTTGAAGCTGTAACTGATCGCAATTTTCAAATCGCCCTTTTGGTGTCATTGGCGGCGATTGCGACCATTTTTACTATTCTTGAGCCTCTGCTTTACAAAGATAAGCTGCGTGAGCGGATGAAGTCTGTAGGCGTACATCGCGACATGTTGCGCGAGCGCCAGCGTGAATCTCTGGCGAAGAAAAATAACCCGCGACTGCGCAACGCCTCGCCGCAAGGCATGATCAAGGAAGTTGTTGAGAGCCTCAAACTGCTGGAGGTTTTTGATGAGAACGCAGCCCGCAAAAAGTTGATGATGGCCGGCTTTCGCGGCCAGGGCCCGGTCTTCACCTTTATGGCCGCGCGGCTGAGCTTGCCGTTTGTAATGGCGTTCGTTATCGGCATTTATGTTTATGTGCTGGACGGGTTTGAGCTTGAGAGCTTCGGCCGTTTGCTGGCGACGGTGGGCGGGTTTGGCATGGGGTTTTATCTACCAGGCATCTATATTTCGAACGCAGTCAGCAAGCGCCAAAAGGTAATCCAGCTCCACTGGCCTGATGCGCTTGATCTGTTGTTGATCTGTGTTGAGGCGGGGATGTCGGTTGAGGCTGCATTTCAAAAAGTTGGCGAAGAAGTTGGCAAGAGTTGCTCGGAGCTTTCTGAGGAGCTTGGCCTGACGACAGCGGAACTCTCCTATCTGCAGGAACGCAAGCAAGCATATGTAAATCTTGTTGAGCGCACCGGCCTTGATTCTGTAAAGGGCGTGGTGACCGCGCTTATTCAGTCGGAGAAATACGGAACGCCGCTGGGGCAGGCTTTGCGCGTTATGGCGACGGAAAGTCGCGATTTGCGCATGCAGGAGGCGGAGAAAAAGGCCGCCGCTTTGCCGCCGAAACTCACCGTGCCGATGATCGGCTTCTTCCTGCCGGTGTTGTTCGCGGTTATTCTCGGCCCAGCGATCATGACGGTTATGAGCCTGGATTAGACAGGCGGGCTGCAAGGTCGCGACCTCTGCCAAAATTTCTAACTACATATGTCGGGCAAGTTCCTCGATCAGCCTGTCGATGTGATCTTCGGTTGTTTTCCACGATGAGACGCTGAGCCTGAAGGCGGCTTTGCCTTGCCAGACCGTCGGGCCAAACCAGACTTTTCCAGAAGCTTGAACCGCACTGACGAAGCGTTTGGTTTTTTCCTCATTGTCGAAGGCGCACAGCACCTGATTGAGAACAACCCTGTTGTTAACCGGGATGCCGATTTCAGCGCACCCTGCGGCTAGGCGGGTTGCGAGGTTGCAATAGCGATCGACAAGCTCTTCAACCCCGTCCCGCCCTAATGAGTGAAGCGCCGCCCAGAAGCCCAAACCCCTTGCCCTCCGTGAAAATTCCAGCGTCAGGTTTTTTTGTGCGTCTTCCTCACTTTGGGCATAGACCGCGTCAGCATTCAGCGTCCTCGCCATCAGTGTTTTGTCGCGACATATGGCGACGGCGCTATCATAGGGCGTGTTAAGCCACTTATGCCCATCCGTAGTCCAGCTATCGGCAAGTTCAATGCCATTGGTCAGGTGTTTGTAGTTTCGCGATGCGCGCGCCCACAGACCGAAGGCGCCATCGACATGCACCCAGGCGCCCGCCGCTTTTGCATTTGGAATGATATCTGTAAACGGATCAAACTCTCCTGTATTCACCTCGCCAGCCTGCAGACACAATATAGTGTGATCATTCATCGGCGGTAATTGGTCGGACAACACCCGACCATTTTCATCGACCGGCGCATAGACAATTCGGTCCATGCCGAAGCCCAATAGCCGCAGGGCTTTTTTGATAGTGATGTGAACGCTCGCCGGGACTACGATGCGTATTTCCGGCGCGCCGGCGAGGCCTTTTGCGGAGACGTCCCACCCAAGCCTTTCGAGAAGGCCGGTGCGCGCGATCGCCAAGCATGACAGCCCGCAGGCGGTAGCGCTAGTGCCAAAACCGACGCCAGATTGTTTCGGCAAAGCCAAGACGTCCAGCAACCATGCCCCGGCGGTCTTTTCGATTGCCGCCATTGCGGGCGAGTTGACATGAGAGGACGCACATTGGTCCCAGGCTGCGGCCAATCGTTCCGCCGCGGCGGCAGTCGGCAGGGATGCGCCAATAACAAAACCAAAATAGTTGGGACCGTTAGAGGCGACCGTTGCCGGCCCGCCATATTCATCGAGTAACGCCAGCGTTTGTTTGGGATCGGATGGAGATTGCGGCAAGGCGCCGGTCAGCGCACCCAATCCACTAATGCTTTGCGGAGAGGGGAACGTCGGTCGATCCTCGACCGACTTCAGGTACCCTGCTGCGCGCGCATCGGCATCCGCCAAGAGGGCCAACTCAGCTTCAAGATCCATCACCCGGCTCCGTGAGATTGTATGAGAGATTTAACGCCACGCGCACATATGCCGAGCCTGGCGGCGTCAATGCAAGGTAGAAAATCTCAATAGCTGATTAGCGCCGCAAACTACTCGCTGGCGATTTGGTCGAGCGCCTCATAAAGCGGTAACTTCCCGGCGGCGACTTTGTCCCGTGACGGTGCAGATTGGCCCAATCGGGCGCGATAGACCCAGACATTGGTGAGCACTTTTTCGACGAAGTCGCGGCTCTCGCGGTTTGGTATGCTCTCGATAAAGAGCAACGGGTCTTCGATTTTCATCTTGCGCTTCCATCGGCGCAAATTACCGGGCCCGCCATTATAGGCGGCGGCGAGATGGAAAAGATCGCCGTCAGCGGCGCCGTCGATCAAATAGCCGACATAGTTCTGGCCGAGCTCAAGATTAAAGGCGGGATCGTAAAGCCGCTTGCGGCCCTTGCGGTAGCGCAAGGAGCGGTCCTTGGCGACGTAACTTGCCGTGCGCGGCATCAATTGCATCAGGCCACGGGCGCCGACCCGGCTTGTCGCTTCAACCTTGAATTTCGATTCCTGACGCATTAGCGCATAGAGCAGCGCGCGGTCAATTTTGAACCCGCTTTGCGGGGCATATTCAGGTATCGGAAACAGTCCGGCTTCAAGATATTTTCCATTGCCCGCAAGCGCAATATCGATTTGCGCGGCGGGAAGCTCCAGCGCCGTGGCGACGGCAAGGAGATCATAGTCAAGCTCCGGCGGGATGACGCCATTGGCCCAGCGCAGCTCGGTATTGGCGTCGATGTCGCGGCCGGCTTGCGCCAAGGCGATAGCGCGTTTGACGCGCGGGGCGGCGTCAAGAAGCTTTTCAAGGCCGTCTGCGGTCACCACCGGGGCATCCCACTCATAGTGATAATTGAGCCCAAGCTGCGCGAGGGAGAGCTGGCCATAAAATGTGAACGGATAGGCGGCCGCAATCGTCAGGTTCGGGGCGACATCGCTGAGAGCGCCAGTAGCGAGAGATGTGCGCGCGGCCCAGAAGCCTGCCGCGGCGCGAAGACTATCATCCTGATACGGAACAGCCGCCATTGCCGTGAAAAATTCTTGCGCGGTTACAAGCTCGCCGTCGCGAAATGCGATCAAGCCGGCGATCCAGTAAGACAATACGGCGCTGTCGCCGTTACGCCGCGCAGATTGACCAGCGATCTCGCGGGCGCGGCCAACATAGCCTTGATAATAAAGGCTTGCCGCAATCCACGAGCGCATGCGGTCATATTGGCGCTCGGTGATGACGCGGCGGGCAAGATGTTTGTCAATTTCTTTGAGCGCCTGCAAGGCGCGGTTACGGTTGGAAAGATAGCGTACCCGGCCCTCAATACGGCGCAGGCGAGGACGGCTTTTGCTGGCGTAATCGGCCTCAAGAGCGGGGTCGAGCGCAGCGTCTTCGCTCTCGCGCCATTTGCGCGGGATCGGGCGCGCGGGTGAGGAGGCGCCTTTCGGCCGGCGCTTGCGGGCAAGGCGGTAAATTTTATTGGCTTCGGGATGATCGGCATAAAATGCCATCCAGCGTTTTAGCTCGCGATATTTAGACCGGTAAGCGGTTGGATGCATATAGCGTTGAAACTGCACATAGCCGAGGAGGATTTCGTCATTGAGTGCGGCGATCTTTTTATCCGCCGCCGCCCAGCGCCCGCGTTCTTGCAGGGCGAAAATTTCACGGTAAAGCGCCGCATCGCTCTCGCTGAGCACACGCAAAGAGGCTGCTGTATCGCTGTCCAACAGTGTTGTTTCCGGCGCCAGGGGCGTTGAGGCAGAACTCAACGCTGGCAACAAACAAAATAAGACCGTCAACACGATGGCGCAAATTCGGTGCATCAAACATTCCCGATACTAGCCCAAAGCGGGCTCGGTTAAAAAGCGAAGGCCGGTCACTAGCGGATGACCGCGATTTCTGGATTATTGTAGCAGACCCCGCTTTTATAAATCCCCAACAAGATAGGCTGTATTAATTCAGGTTAATCTTCCATTAACCGTTTTTGCAGCGTCAGAAGATCGGCCCAAGCGAGACGCTTGTTTGCCGGTTGGCGCAACAGAAATGCCGGGTGAAAAATCGGCAAAGCCGGGTAGCGCGCGCCGCTAGCGGTTTCAATCTCGCGCCAGACGCCGCGCGCGCGCATGATCCCGGTAACACCCAGAAGCGCCTGCATCGGCGCGCCGCCGGCTAGCAACACCGCCTTGGGCGCGGTCAGTTCGATCAACCGGTCGACAAAGGGGCGGCAGATCGCAGTTTCGGTCTGGCTGGGCGTGCGGTTGCCGGGCGGGCGCCAATAAATCACATTGGAGATCAGCGTATTTTGAGCGCGGTCGCGGCCGATCGCAGCGAGCATACGGTCCAGCAGTTGACCCGCCCGGCCGACGAATGGCTTGCCGAGGCGATCTTCGTCGCGGCCCGGCGCCTCGCCGATGACCAGGAGATCGGCGCCCGGCGCGCCGTCGGCAAACACGGTGTTGTGGGCGCCGGCTTTTAAGGGGCAGCCGTCAAATTCTTTGACCGCCGCCTCAAGCGCCTCAAAACTATCGCAGCCTGCAGCGATTTTTTGCGCCGCTGTAACCGCCTCGTCAGCCGGGAGCGCCGCTTCAGAGGGTTTGAAAACTGGCGTTGACGCCGCTGCCGGCGCGGCGGCGCGCTGGCGCGGGGGCGGTGGTTTTGCGCCCCAGCTGCGAAGGTCGGCGGGTGACGCAGCCACCGCCTCGTCAACGCCCATATCCGCATACCAGCGCAACAGCGCGATGGCCGCGTCTTCTTCCGCTAAGTTTTGTTCGGAACTATCCATTGCACTCGCCAGTCTAGCAGGACTTTAAAAGGAAACAGAAGCCGCGAGCACCAATTGCGCGGCGTAATAAAGCGGCAGGCCCCAGAGGCGGTTTATAAATTCCGGCTTCACAAACTGGTCCCGGGCGACAGCGATATCGGATGCGGCAAACCCGACGGCGCCGCCCGCCGCCAGCCAATAGGGCGCGCCGCCGCCGGGCGAGGTGGTGGCAAAACTCATCGCCGTCATGACCGCGATAATCAGGCAATAGCCGGCGACGGGCGCGCGAAATTCCCCAAGGTGCGGCCAAAGCCGCTGCAAAGTGGCGCCAATTGCCAGCGTTACCGCCAACCCCGCCATGACCGCCAGGCCGCCAAACCCGGCCCAGATAGTCGTAAAAGCGCAAGCATAGGCGATATGACCGAGGGCGAAGGCGGCCATCCCGGCCAGAAAAAGCCGCCGGTCTCCGGCGATCAACAAAATATCGCCAAGCATGCAAAAGGCGAGGCCGGCCAAAATCAGCTGGCCATAAACGCTCTCCAGCCCACCGCTGGCCAGCGCCAGCGCCACAAAAGCCGCCGAGGCGGCAGGCTTGGCGAACCACCGAGCGCAGCTCTCGCTGCGATATTCGGCAAATAACAGGACGGCGACGCAGGCTGCGCCAAAGCCGATGATCAAGCCGTTTGTCATGAAAACCCCAATTCCCAAGTCTCATAGGATGCCGCGTTTATGCGCGGCGCCGCTTATCATGGCTTTTTTCCACGTTATTTGCCAAAACGCTCCCCTAAACTTGCGACCCAAAAGGAAGATGACGCCAGATGGATACTGAAGCTGTGACGCGCGAAGCCATGGAATTTGATATTGTCATTGTCGGCGCGGGCCCTGCGGGGCTTTCTGCGGCCATCCGCCTGAAACAGCTGGCGGCGGAAAAGGGCGGCAATATCAACGTTGTCGTCGTCGAAAAGGGCTCTGAGGTCGGCGCCCATATCCTCTCCGGCGCGGTGCTCGACCCGTCAGGCCTGGACCGGCTGTTGCCTGACTGGCGTAATATGGGATCGCCGATTGATACGCCCGTTGCGTCTGAAAGTTTCAAAGTGCTGGGCGCATCAGGCTCGCTGCCGTTGCCGGTCTTCGCGATGCCGCCCATGGTCAAAAACCATGGCTGCTACATTGTCTCTATGGGCAATGTCTGCCGTTGGCTCGCCGAACAGGCCGAAGAATTGGGCGTTGAAATCTATCCCGGCATGGCGGCTTCGCAACTTCTCTATCGCGACGATGGTTCGGTGCGCGGCGTGGTTGTCGGCGAAATGGGGATCGGCAGTGATGGTGAGAAAAAAGGCGGCTACGAGCCCGGCATGGAACTGGTTGGAAAGTATGTCCTGATCGGCGAGGGCGTGCGCGGATCGCTCGCCAAACAATTGATTGCGAAATTTAATCTTGATGCGGATAGCGAGCCGCAAAAATTCGGCATTGGCCTGAAAGAGCTGTGGGAAATCGAGCCGGAAAAATCGCGCCCCGGCCATGTCCAGCACACTTTTGGCTGGCCCCTAAAAAATGATATCGGCGGTGGATCGTTTTGTTATCACTATAATGACAACACCATCGCGCTCGGTTTCGTGGTTCACCTGAATTACAAAAACCCATATCTTAATCCGTATGGGGAATTTCAAAAATTCAAAACCCACCCGGATATCACCAAACTACTGGAGGGCGGCAAGCGCATCGCCTATGGCGCGCGTGCGATTACCGAGGGCGGCTATCAGTCGGTGCCGAAGCTGGCCTTTCCTGGTGGCGCGCTGATCGGCTGTGCGGCCGGGTTCGTCAATCTGCCGCGCATCAAGGGCAATCATAACGCCATGCTGACCGGCATGATGGCGGCGGAAGCCGCTTTTGCGGCTGTCGGCGAGGGCCGCGAGGGCGATGAGCTGACCGCCTATGGCGACGCCTATGACGCGTCAGGAGTCAAAGCGGAACTGAAAAAGGCCCGCAACGCCAAACCCCTCTGGTCGCGATTTGGAACCCTAATCGGCGGCATCGCCTTTGCCGGCTTCGATCTGTGGACCAATACGATTATTCCCGGATTTTCCATCTTCGGCACGCTTGGTCACGGAAAGACTGATGCACAAGCGACCGAACCGGCGGAAAATCATGCACCGCTTGATTATCCAAGGCCTGACGGCAAGATTACCTTCGACCGGCTCACAAATGTGGCGTTTTCAGCGACAAATCACGAAGAAGACCAGCCCGCGCACCTCAAGCTTAAGGATCCGTCAATCCCAATCGACGTTAATCTGCCGGTCTATGCAGAGCCCGCGCAGCGTTATTGTCCGGCGGGTGTTTATGAGGTGGTGATTGAAGATGGCGGCGCCGATCCAAAATTTCAGATTAACGCCCAGAATTGCGTCCATTGCAAAACCTGCGACATCAAAGATCCCTCGCAGAATATCACATGGGCAACGCCGGAAGGCGGCGGCGGCCCCAACTATCCGAATATGTAAGGATTATCCGTTTGCGTATTAAATCACATAAGTTTTTCGTCCTCGCCGGAGTGATTTTTATGGCCGGTTGCGTCAGCGCCCCGCGCCAGGAATCGACGGTCGGGGAATATCTCTCCGCAAGGCTGGCGGCGCGGACCAATGATGTTGGCGCAGCGGCGCAGGCATTTACAGCGGCGCAAGCCGAAACACCGGGCTCTGCCCAGATTTTGCGCGACGCGTTCTTTTTCCAGCTGGCGGCCGGCAAAATCGAAGCCGCCAAGCCCCTGGCGGTGCGGCTGGTCGCGCTTGAGGAGGCAGGCGATGATGGTCTTGCCGCGATGGTGCTTGCCGCTCATGGGGTCAAACATCATGGCTACGTCAAGGCGCGAGCAGCGCTGCTCGATGTTGAGGTCGCGCCCTATATGAGAGCAACGACCAACATTATTCGCGCTTGGCTGGAGGAGCCATCTGGCGGGCCGGAGGCGGCGCTGACATCGCTGCGGGAAAATGCCGGCGATGAATTTAAGGGTTTTTACCCGCTGCAACAGGCATTTCTTTCGGAGAAGGCCGGGCAGGTGAGTGAGGCCCGAACCGCTTATCAGCTATCGGTGATGAGCTTTGGCGGTCCGGTTGAGGTCGCTGCTTATGGCGGCTTTCTGGAGCGTGCGGGCGACCTTGAGGCGGCGCGCGAATATTATCAGCTTATGGCTGAAACGCCGGGGCTGGCGCGCATTCCGGCGCGGGCCGGCCTTGCCCGCCTTGATAATGGCGCGGCCCCGCCGCCCATTGCCGCAACGACGCCGGCGCAGGGCGTGGCGGTTGCGTTTTATGCGCTCGCTAACGGCATTCTTCAGCAGACCGTTAGCCAGCGCGTCGCCGCGGAAGAGGCAGGCTTTAAAGTTGGCGACGCCAATTACAACATGCCGCTCGCATTTGCACAGCTGGCGCTTTATCTCGATCCGGCGTTTGACGGCGCCCGCCGCCTTTCCGGCTCGATCTTGAATGTTTATGGCGAGAGCGAAAAAGCAATTGCGATGTTGTCGCAAATTAGTCCGTCCTCGCCCTATTACCAACAGACACGCATTGAAATTGCCGGTGCGTTGAATGTTCTGGGCCGGGGCGATGAAGCAATATCGATGTTGCGCAAGACAGCGCGCCGCGAGAAGAATTCTTATGACGTGCGGCTTGCTCTGTCGGGCCTGGAGGCGGCGCGTGGCGAGCACCGCGAGGCGGTGAAAATACTTGATGCTGTAATTGCAGAGCTTGAAGCAGAGCCGGAAGCGGGCGCCTGGCGATTATACATTTCGCGCGCCGTGTCGCTTATGGAAATGGATGATTGGCCGCGAGGGGAAGCCGACTTAAAGCGCGCGGCGGAGCTCGCGCCGGAAGAGGCGATTGCGCTCAACTATCTCGGCTATTCCTGGGCCGAACGCGGCGAGAATCTTGATGAAGCCTTTGATTTAATTGAAAAAGCTGTCGCTCTCGATCCCAATTCCGGGGCCATTATCGACAGCCTCGGCTGGGCCAATTACCAGCGTGGTCATTATGAAGTGGCGGTGGGCCATCTTGAACAGGCGGCCTCGCTGGAGCCTGGCGATCCGACCGTTACCGATCATCTCGGCGATGTTTACTGGCGTCTCGGGCGACAGATTGAGGCGCGCTATCAGTGGCGGCGGGTGCTGGAGCTGGAGCCGGGCGATGAGCTACAGGCGGCGGTTGAGAAAAAACTTGAAGTAGGCCTTGATGGCGGCGGCGAATGATCCGCGAGACGGCCCCGGCGAAGCTCAACCTATATTTGCATGTCGGACCGGTCCGCAGTGATGGCCGTCATGCGCTTGCCAGTCTTTTCGTGTTTACCGAAGACGGCGACGCCATCACGGTCGAAGCGGCAGACGATATTTCTTTATCGATTTCTGGTCCTGCTGCGGGTGCGCTCAGTGGTCTTCCACCCCGGGAAAATTTAATTTGGAAAGCCACTGAGCTGTTGCGTGAGGCTTGCGGCGTAAGCCAAGGCGCAGCGATCATGCTTGAAAAAAATCTTCCCGTTGCCGCCGGAATTGGCGGCGGCTCGGCGGACGCAGCCGCGACGTTGCGTGCGCTTATTAAGCTATGGAATATTGAAATCGCCGATGACGTGTTGGCGCAACTGGCGTTTCGTCTGGGAGCGGATGTTCCGGCCTGCCTCACGGGCGCTCCGGTGTTGGTTGCTGGCGCCGGCGAAGAGGTCTCGCCGGGTCCGGCCTTGCCGCCGCTGTGGGCGTGCCTGGTTAATCCGGGTGTTGAAATCCCGACCGGGCCGGTGTTTCAAGCGTTTGATGTGGCAAATCCGGCGCCCGCCGCGCCCTCCGCACCGGCGCTGGCGGCGACCTCCCATCACGCCCTGACGCAGCTGATGGGCCAGACGCGCAACGACCTGCAACCGGCAGCGATCGCGCGCGCGCCCGAAATTGCCGACATCATCAATCGGCTTGGCCAAAGCCGCGGCGTGCTCGGCGCGCGGATGTCGGGTTCGGGGGCGACGTGTTTTGCACTTTTCGCCGCCGCTGAGGATGCGCAGCGCGCCAGGTCAGAAGCGCGTGATGAGGGGTGGTGGGCGATGGCCTCGCCGCTGATCCTCCGCTAGGGTAATCACGCACGAGGCGGTTCGGCATATCGAGAGCGGTAGGGTGCGAGAAGGAAAGCAATGGTCAGTTTTACCGACAGCCCGATGGTGATCAGCATTGCAGCGCTGGTGGTCTATCTGACTACGCTGGCGGCGAGCGGTATTTCGATGTACGCGAAATTTTTGCCCGACAATCCGAACGGGCGCTCCAGCCATGTTCGCGTCACCTCACGCGCTGGCGGTGTCGGTATTTTTGGCGGCTGGTTCGCAGGCATCTTTATTCTCGCGGCGTTTTCAGGATCGACCGAGGTGACTTTTGTCGCGATTAAACTGGCGGGGATTGCGACGCTGGCTTTTTGTGTTGGATTGGCCGACGACAAATGGGCGCTGTCGCCACTGGTCAAATTTTCCGGACAAGTCGTCGCCGCAGGGCTTTTTACCTGGCTTTTGGGACCTTTGCAGCTCGCGCCAATACCCTTTGTCGGCGAGGTCTCGCTTGGGCTTTGGGGGGATGGACTGACCATTATCTGGATCGTCGGGTTCATGAACGCATTCAACTTTATGGACGGCGTCAACGGCATCGCCGCCGGCAGCGCCCTAACCGGCCTTATCGCCTTTGCCGTCATTGCGCTGTTTTCCGGCGCGCCGGTCGCGGCGGTGCTGGCGATTTTGCTGGCGATTGCGTGTTTTGCATTCCTGCCGGCCAATCTTGGCAAGGGGCGCTTGTTTATGGGCGACAGCGGCAGTCAGGCGCTGAGTTTTCTGATCGCTGCGCTCGGCATATACGCCGCTAATGCAACCGCCGGCCATGCCAGCGTGATGCTTATGCCGGTGATTTTTTTACCGTTTATTTTTGATGTCGGTTGGACGTTGACGCACCGTTTCCTTCGTGGGCAGAATATTTTCGCCGGGCATCGCGAACACCTCTATCAGCTGCTTTTGCGCCAAGGTTTTTCACACACGAAAATCGCCGTCCTTTATATGTCGCTTACGGCGTTCAGTGCGGCGGCAGCCATATTCATGCTGGCGCTGTCGCCAGGCGGGCAATGGCTTGCGGTGGCTTTATTGTGTGCGCTGTTCTCAATGGGCGCCGCCTATATTCATATATCGGCGCTGAGGGCGGGGTTGCTAACGTCCGGCAAGCGCGCGCCGGTCGCGGCCTCAGAGGCGAGTACTGTGCGTCAGGCTGCTGAATAATGATAGCATTTCCCGAAAAGTGGGGCCCGGTTTCCGGATAAAGAAGGGCGCAAAACATAGTATTTGAGCATTTGCGCTACTCAGGAAAAGTGAAAATGCTCAAGGTTATGATGCGCGCGACACCGAGGTCATGACCAACTCGCCAAGCGCTGTAGAATATTGGTTTTCCGGCGCCTTGAGGAGGTCGACCATTGCGTGATCGGCAAAGCGCCGGGCGCAGGCGACGGTATCGGCGATGGCGTCGTCACGCAGCATTAATTCGCACGCGCGTTCGAAATCTCCCGCCTCCTGACGGCCTTCGGAGATCACCCGGCGCCAGAAACTTTTTTCCTCCGGCTTTGCCCGCGCCACTGCATAGACCACCGGCAGCGTCATCTTGCCTTCACGAAAATCGTCACCAATGGTCTTGCCAAGGTCGGCTTCAAACCCGGCATAGTCGAGCACGTCGTCGATCAGCTGGTAGGCGATGCCGAGGTTGCGTCCGTAGCTTTTGAGCGCGGCTTCCGGGGCTTCGTGCGCGCCGGCGATCAATGCGCCCGATTGCGTTGCGCCCGCAAACAGCGCCGCCGTTTTCGCCTCAACCACCGCAAGATACATCTCGAAAGTCGTACCGACATTTTTTTGCGTCGCCAACTGCAAGACTTCGCCTTCGGCGATAATGCCTGAAGCGCGCGAGAGAACCTGCAGCACGCCAAGATTTTTGGCGGCGACCATCAGCTCAAATGCGCGTGAAAAAATAAAGTCGCCAACAAGCACGCTTTCCTTATTACCCCAGATGGTGTTCGCGGTTTCTGCGCCGCGGCGCAGTGAGGAGGCGTCGACCACGTCGTCATGCAACAGCGTTGCGCCATGAATAAGCTCGACGGCGGCGGCGAGTTTGATGTGCTCATCACCGTCAAAACTAAACAATCGCGCGGTCGCAAGCGTCAACATTGGCCGGATGCGCTTGCCGCCTGAATTGATAAGATGCCCGGCGAGGTCGGGGATCAGATCAACGGGCGAATCCATGCGTTCAAGGATTTGCCGGTTCACCGCATCCAGATCGTCGGCCAGCAGCGCGCGCAAAGACGCAACCGCCACCTTAAAGGTTGAGGGGTTGTCGAGCGCCGTCCTGGGGTCTGCGGTTGCCGCCAATGTGACAGACAAGGGTTCGGTCCTCGCGCTTGAAATTCAACGTCGAGGCTAGCTTGGGGGCGCGGCGTCTGGCGGTCAAGCTTGACAGGCGCAGCCGGGCAGCGGCTTTTTAGCGCCGAATTATGCATAAATTGGATGATTTCCGATTGAAGCCGGGGCTTTGGACGCCTAACTCCAGCGAATGTCTGAAAACAAAAACCCCGTGATGAAATTTTGGCGCGCGCTTCCGTTTACGGGCGAAGGCGGGCCTCTCGTAACTGTGATTGAACTTGGCGGCGTCATCGGCGCTGCCGGGCCGGGGCGCAAGGGCCTTTCTCTACTGCGCCTTGAAAAGTCGATTGAGGCGGCGTTCAAACCCGGCAAGCTGAGCGCGGTGGCGCTGGCGGTCAATTCGCCGGGCGGCTCGCCGGTGCAATCGCGGCTTATCTTCAGCTTGATCCGCCGGCTGGCGCAGGAAAAGGCGGTTCCGGTGCTCGCTTTCATTGAAGATGTGGGCGCCTCGGGCGGCTATATTCTGGCAATCGCCGGCGATGAAATCTATGCTGATGAAAGCTCGATTGTCGGCTCCATCGGCGTGATCGCCAGCGGTTTCGGTTTTCAGCACGCCATTGAAAAACTGGGTGTTGAGCGCCGTGTGCACACTGCCGGGGAAAGCAAATCAACGCTTGATCCGTTCAAGCCGGAGGACCCGGAAGAGGTCGCTCGGTTGAAAAACATCCTTAATGACTTGCATGCGCAGTTTATCGAATTGGTGCAATCGCGCCGCGCCGGTAAGCTGGCGGAGGATGAGGAAATCTTTTCCGGAGCGTTCTGGACCGCGCCAAGGGCCAAAGAGCTGGGGCTCATCGACGGAACCGCTCAACTCGGCGATTTTTTACGCGCGCGCTACGGAAAAGATGTTAAGATCAAACGGATTTCGCCCGATAGCGGCGGGCTTTTGA
>JAJFFY010000085.1 GCA_021776415.1 Hyphococcus sp. | reverse complement strand
GGCGGCCTTATGCTCTCCCCAATGTCGATATGCGGCCTGACCAACAGGCGATCAGCTCCTGAAACAACGGACATCGCGAACACCGATCAAGGCCCTTTCGGCGTTCATGCGCAGGGAATGCGAATTCGCCTGCGTGGGCTTAGTTTGAGCGCCTTCGCGCTCGGGCTGTTTGACATTGTGAAGACTTGCGCCGTTTTCGGTCCCATTCAGTTGGCTGTCGCGGCGCGTATAAACCCGCAACCGGCGCTCGATAGAGTGAAACGCCCGGCCCGAAAAGCACGGCCGCTTTTTGGGCCGGCGTTTGGCTGCTTGTGTTGGAAGGGGTGGCCGATCGATCTCGAATGTTAATTCTATGCGGCCTGTCCTTCGCGACGGATTGGATATTTACCAATATCAAATCCTCCTCAGGATGAGGCGGCAAGGGGTGCAAAACAACACATCCTCATCGTGAGGAGCGAACCGATAGGTTCGCGTCGCGAAGGGTATGCCGCATGCGAATGCGCTCTCTAAATCTATGTATTCAGCGTTTGTTCGCGTCCCAGACCAGCGCATCTGCTGCTGCGACGATGATGACGCCTGCGAGCGCGCCAAGCGCTGCGCTTTCAAAAACCGTCATCCCAAAAACCAAAACCACGCCGAATATTGCCAAATCCAATGCAATACGCATCTGGCCCTCCGTCGTTGCGGAACGCCGATAATAGCATAATTCAGACCACGAATGGTTAACGCTCATTGACCATATTTAGCGAAAAAGGGCGGTCTGGCGCGGGTGGCAGGATTTTAATGCGATTTAATTCATCAGGACAGAGACATTTGCGCGAAGTCGATTATTCAGCCGGCGCCTTGGTCGATTTCTGTGGCGGTCGGTTGATCATCATTTTCTTAACCTCGGCAATCGCTTTGGCGGGGTTAAGGTGCTTGGGGCAAACTTGCGTGCAGTTCATGATGGTGTGACAGCGATAGAGTTTAAACTCATCTTCAAGCTTATCGAGACGTTCATTCGTATGCTGATCACGGCTGTCGGAAAGCCAGCGATAGGACTGCAAAAGTGCCGCCGGGCCGAGATATTCGTCAGCCCCGCTCGCCGTGTCGCCGTTCCACCAATAAGACGGGCAAGAGGTTGAGCAACATGCGCAAAGGATGCACTCATAAAGCCCGTCAAGCTTGGCGCGGTCTTCCTGCGATTGCTTCCATTCCGTTTCCGGCTCGTCCGACTTCGCCATCAGGAATGGTTCAATATAGGCGTGCTGTTTGTAGAAGTTAGAAAGGTCCGTGATCAGATCTTTCAACACCGGCTGGTGCGGCAGCGGATAGATGGTGATGTCGCCCGATCCGAGATCGTCGAGGCTGGCGGTGCAGGCGAGCGTGTTGGAGCCGTTGATGTTAAACGAGCACGACCCGCAAACCCCTTCCCGGCAGGAGCGGCGAAAAGCGAGGCTCGCATCCATTTTGTCTTTAATTTTGATCAGGCCATCGAGGACCATCGACACGTCCGAGGTGTCGACTTCATATTTGTCGATCCGGGGATTGTCGTCGCTTGACGGGTCATAGCGATAGACATTGAAGACGCGGATTTTCTTTGCATCCTTTGACGCCTTGAAAGTTTTGCCGGCTTTGTTGACCGTGGAATTTTGTGGCAGGGTCAGTTGGACCATTATGTAAACGCCTTTGTTATTCTTTTATACGCGCGCCATACCAGTCCAGGTTACGGGTGATGAACATCGTCAGCGCAATCGCGCCAAAAGCCGTAACAGAACCAATCAGCAGAGCATAATCCTCTGATTTCATCAGCAAATATATCAGACCATAGGCTCCTGAAAAGGCGGTAAACGCAATTAGCCCGCGCACCAGGCTGTGAAAGACAGTTGCAGCGTAGTAGCCGGTGAGCAAGACGGTCGCCCCGGCTGTGATCGCAAAGGCCGGCCCGAATCCAATATGTTCTGAGAAGGCGAGCACCAATAGATAGAAGATCACCTGGGTCGCACCGAGCAGGATATATTGCGCCGGATGCGCCCGCGCGCCCATCGTCGCCTCAAAAAGGAAAAAGGTTAGAAAAACGATCCCCAAAAACATCAACGCGTATTTGAGCGCCCGATTGACGCTTTGATAGGGGCTTGCCATGGCGATGAACTCAACGCCGAAAACTTTCCCCTGATTGAGTATGTTTAGATTGCCCTCAGCAATGAAGCTTCGCGGAAGGCCGCGAGCTAGGTATGGAATACGCCAATCAGCAGAAAATCCTTCGCTCGTGATTTTGCGGGTGCTGGGGAGATAGGCGCCCTGAAAGCTGGGGTCCGGCCAGTCGGCTACAATCGAGACGCTGGTTTCCTCGCCAACGGGTGCGAAATAAAGTGCGCCGCCCCCCGAGAGCGGCAGAGACAGCTCAAAAGAAAATCCATTTTGTGGATTGTCTATAGGCAAGGCGGTGCTGACGCCGGCAGCATAGAAACTGATCGAACTGTGACCTTCGCTGAGCTCGCGCAATGTATCAAAGCCAGGCTCAAAACCCGTTCGCGCCGCCCGGCCGTTCAGTTTGAGCTGCAAGTTCTCGCGCACGCCTTTGAGGCTGTTATTGGACGCGAATTTAACCGCAAGCACGGCCTGATCCCAGTCGATGGATAACGCCCCTTCTGCCGGGCGCGGCGCTTTGAGGGCGCCAAAACGCCCTTTCATGACAATGTCTGCGTCGAAAATCGTCGCTTCATAGATCGAGCGGCGCCGGACAGAAGTGTCTATGGCCGCATCAATGTTTAGAGCTTGGGGCGTGAAGGCGATAACTGTTGCATGGGTGATCGCCGCCCCATTCATGTCGGTTTTGCCGGTATCAATAACGCCCGGCGCCAGAATAATCGGCCCACTGATGGTCTGGCGCCCGCCCATGAGCTGATAAATTTCGCTCTTAACCTCGTCGGCCCGCGTGGAACGCTCCCAGATGAGAGCGTAGACCATCATGGCGGGTATCCACAATAAAAAGGCGATCCCGCCGACCAAAATCAGCTTGAGGCCAAGCGACCGGGCTCCGGATGATGCACGAAGTTCCATGAACCTCTCCCAAAGTGACGCGCCCGGCCCGGCGGTCATATCGGCAAAAAGCGTGACCCTCGAATGTCGAGATCAGGGAAATTTCATGGCGTTGCTACAAAGACTTCTTCAGCGCATGCAGATCGCCATAAGCCGCGCTGCGGCCTTCCATCTTCGCGACATAGCTTTCCTTGATGTCGTCAGCGCGCAACATCGCTGCGTTCCATAGCGCGATATAATCGAGCGCATCGGCTGTTGAGTGATCGCGTGCATAGTTGATCATCCGCTTTGAGCCTGTGACCGCGAGCGGGGAATGGGCGGCGATGGTGCGGGCGATTTTCATCACCCCTTCCAATAGCGCCTCGTGGGTCTCGAAAACTTCGTTGACGAGCCCGATTTCCAGCGCCTTGGCCGCCGACAGGCGTTCTGCGGTATAGGCCAGCTGGCGCGCCCAACCTTCGGGGATGACTTTGGCCAGCCGCGGGAAGCTGCCGACATCGGCGGTCATGCCGATGGCGGTTTCTTCAACGCAAAAGAACGCATCAGTGCTGGCGTAACGGCAGTCGCAAGCGGTGATGAGATCTATGCCGCCGCCGATGGCCCCGCCCTGGATCGCGGCGAGCACTGGCTGGCGGGCGCCTTCAAGCGCTGAGAAAGTTCTCTGAAGCATTGCAATATGGTGACGAAAAGCTTCTGCCGCAGTCTCGCGATTTTTCGCCGGCGCATCAAGCCCGCCTTGCATGAACACTGAAATGTCCATGCCGGCGGTGAAGTGTTTGCCCTGCGCCGAGATAACAATCACCCGCGCGTGGGCGTTGTCGGAGATGTCGTTAACCGCCTCGGGCAGCTCTCGCCAGAATGCCGGCGTCATCGAATTGGCTTTTTCTGGCCGCGACAGCCGGATATGCGCAATCGCACCCTCGATGGTCAGGTCGAAACATTCATAGGTCATATCCGTCTCCGATTTGCCGCCGATTCACCAATTTGCCGGATCGATGATATCCTAATTTGAAGCCGGGATAATCTGCAACGCAGTACGCACCGGCGATGGCTCGGTTTTGCGGGTTGGGACGGGGTGCGGCGTGGCTTTGCGCTGGCGCCGTTTATGCTTGGGGGGTAGGTGGCCGCAATGGTGCGGTTTGTTGAGTAGAGTGGGCGGCGGTTTCCGATGGTGTGGGAAAAAGCGGCGGAAATTATCGATCTTAACGCTTCGCGCCAGAAGCTGGCGGCGGGCGAGACCGCGGGCGTATTCCTCGCCAACGCCCGGCGTGCAGCCGGTCTCAGCCACGCCAATGTCGCCGATGCGACCAAAATAAAACCCCGCCATCTTGAAGCCATTGAAGTTTGCGATGCGGCCGCCCTGCCGGCGCTGCCATATGCGGTGGGCTTCGTTAAGGTTTACGCCGGGTTTCTTGGCCTCGATGCTGAGGCGATTGCGGCCCAGTTCAAGACCGATATTGCGCCGCCTGAAGATCAGGCGGCGCCCGTTGAGCTCCCGCAGGCGGTGGATGAAGACGCCGGCGTGCGCCTGGTGTCGGTTGCCGCAATCGGGGTGATTATAGCCTTTGTCTTGTGGATCACTTTTCAGATCGCCGACGGGACAGGCCGCGGCAGCGCCATCGAGGCGGCGGCAGGGAGCCAGCTGCGGGTGATGGGCCACGTAACGGCGCCAACGCCGAGGCCGCAATTGGTGAAGGAACAAATTAGCCCGCCAATGGCGGAAGAGCCGGCATTGCCGCGCGAGCCATCCGTTAAAAAGGCGCCTCAGCCGGTTGCCGCCGATAGCGGCGGCCAAACCGAAGCGCCCCGGACGGACGATCCGGCGCCTGTCGCTTCCGAGGGCGCCGACAATGCGGTCACGGATCTGCCGATCCTTGAGCTGCCGTTATCTGACCTGCCAGTTCCTGATGACTTGCCTGGCCCCGATCCGGTGGTTGATGAAATACTGTTCGATATTTCTCCTCTGGAAGAAATGCCAAATGCGCGCGACGTCGCCGCGGTTGATGTTGCGGCGCTGCCAGTCGTGTTGGATGAAATACAAAGCGCGCTTAACGCCGTAGCGCCGGCAGCGCCATCGGTTCGCGTTCCGGTCATCATCGAGCCGAAGCTGATCCGCTCGAAGGCGCCGCAATATCCGAACCGGTGCGAGCGCCAGGCGTCGGAACGTGAAACTGTCACCGTATTCTTCGACGTCACGCCAGACGGACGCACCACCAATGCGCGCGCCGGGGTTTCATCGAATGCGTGCTTTAATGAGGCCGCGCTGCGGGCGATTTCCAAATGGCGGTTTGAGCCGGAAACCGCCAACGGCGTGGTGCGGTTATCGACCAACCGGCGCGCGACGCTGAATTTTCAGCGGTAGGCTGGTGTTGCGTTCAACGAGACAAGTGTCACGCCACGCGTGACACTTTTTTGCGATCGCGAAGGGTACTGAAGCTCGTTCGAGTTCCGCAAAATAGAGACTTCTACAGCTTTTGATTGTGAGGCGGGCAATTGTCGTCGCCATCAGTGAATTCATCCCGGCAGGGATGTACTTAGTAGTATTTTTCGCTTTTTGCGCGCGCAAGTCAGATTTGTGTTTGACGCGTCGGAAACAACCGGTGCGCGTATTTCCACACATCAATTCACGGGGGTTGGGCCGCCCCTAATCTTAGCCATGGAATTTCAAACAAACAGGAGAACCACATGGTTAAGAGTAACGAGTTTAAGGGTACAGACCTTGCTGAAGCGGTTAGGAAGGCGACAGCAGCGTATGATCGCAAACCGATCATTGAAGTGAAATCGTTCTGTCGCGACTTACGACTTGAATATGATTCAAAGAAACAAGAACTTGATCGCATACATGATCGGATAGTTGATCTGCAACGAGAGGCAGATGGCTTGAAGCGACAAGCAACTGCTGAACAACTCGCCTCACTCGCCACGGCAGCAGCACTTACGGCAAAGGCTTTGGGCAATGCCGCGAGGATTGTTAAATTCCTTCGAAGTTTCCGATTGGATGGCGCAACACTTCGAAGTTTGCAGAGGAATGCTCCCGAAGGTGTGACGGCACTAACGGCGGCAGGCATAGCGTTGGCGGGACAAGTTGCACTAGAGCAGGCGCGTGAGTTGGGAAGAACAATCGACCAACTCAAGGCACGCTATGAGCGAATCGCCAATGACATGATGGATGTTGCCGATAGCTTCACGCGTGGTAATAGTCATCTTGGCTCGGCGATGTCGTGAACTCTTTTTCGTCGCCGTACCGCGAATCTAGAACGTCATCGAGTTTTAGCTTGGCGTATGCGGCGGCGAATACAACGAATGCGGCGTAGACCAAAACAAAGATGCCTGGCACAGACCTAAAAAAAACCGCAAGCACCTTCAAGAAGGCGAACAAAGCTAGAAACAAAGCTGCGAAGGCAGCCGCGAATGTAACGGCATGATAAAAAATGCTTAGCAACGGATTGTCAAAGATAGGTTGGCCCCAGACGCGCAGCGCGATGAAGGCAACCACGGAGCCGCCGACGAAATATGGGAAAAATCTGTCGAACATTTCTGGCTCCCTCAATTTGTCGAGGGTAGTATACTCAAGAAGAGTTCAATCCTCAATTGGCGGCAGGTTGATATTTTCGCTGCGATCGGGGCTCACCTCGTTGAAGTTTTCAATCGCATAGCCGCGAACGCAAAAACGTCGACCTCTGGAAGAATTAGATTGCTAGGCTTCTGCCCGAAGAATGCTGGTCAAGAACAGTCGCCAGTGGTTGGATTTCTTGTTTCTTCGTCCCTCATGGCGCGGCTCAATAAACTCGCGCCTTTGGCTCGACATATTCCATTTCGTCCGTGAGCGTATAGTCATGGACCGGGCGGTAGTCGATGGTGACCTTGCCGCCGGCAAACCAGGCGGCGGTGTGTTTCATCCAGTTGGCGTCGTCGCGGTCGGGGAAGTCCTCGCGGGCATGGGCGCCGCGCGATTCCGTCCGGTTGGCCGCGCCCTCCATGGCGACGACCGCCTGGCCGATCATATTGTCGAGCTCGAGGGTCTCAACCAGATCAGTGTTCCAGATCATGGAGCGGTCGGTAACGCCGATATCGGCCATCGCCTCATAGACCGCCTGGATTTTTTCAACACCCTCTTCCAGTATCTCGCCGGTGCGGAAGACGGCGCAATTTTCCTGCATGACGCGCTGCATGCGGTCGCGCAACTCCGCCGTTGGCGTTGCGCCGGAAGCGTTGCGAAACCTGTCGAGCCGGGCCAGCGCCGCATCGGTCGCCGATTGCGGCAGCTCTGGCGCGGCGGCTGCGGCCTTGACCACTTCGCCGCAACGAAGCCCCGCCGCGCGGCCAAAAACAACCAGATCGATCAGCGAATTGGAGCCAAGACGGTTGGCGCCATGGACCGACACACACGCCGCCTCGCCAATCGCCATCAGCCCGGGCACGATGGCGTCGGCGTCGTCGCCGCGTTTGGTGACCACCTCGCCATGATAATTCGTCGGTATGCCGCCCATATTATAATGGCAGGTGGGGATCACCGGTATCGGCTCTTTGGTGACATCGACGCCGGCGAAGGTCTTCGCCGATTCAGAAATGCCGGGCAGGCGGTGGGCCAAGATTTTTGGATCGAGATGCGCGAGGTTGAGGTGAATATGATCCTTGTTCGGGCCGACGCCGCGGCCTTCGCGAATTTCAATGGTCATGGCGCGAGAGACGACGTCGCGCGAGGCGAGGTCTTTTGCTGACGGCGCATAGCGCTCCATAAACCGCTCGCCCTCGGAGTTGGTGAGGTAGCCGCCCTCGCCGCGTGAGCCTTCGGTGATGAGAACGCCGGCGCCATAAACGCCGGTCGGGTGAAACTGGATGAATTCCATATCCTGCAACGGCAGCCCGGCGCGCAACACCATGCCATTGCCGACGCCGGTGCAGGTATGTGCGGAGGTGCAGGAAAAATAGGTGCGGCCATAACCCCCCGTCGCCAGGATCACCATTTTCGCGGCGTAGCGGTGGATTTTGCCGGTGTCGAGCTCCCAGGAAATCACGCCGCGACATTCACCCTCGTCGGACATAATCAAATCGAGCGCGAAATGCTCGATGAAAAACTTGGCGTTGTGTTTAACCGCCTGGCCGTAAAGCGTGTGCAGGATGGCGTGGCCGGTGCGGTCGGCGGCGGCGCAGGTGCGCTGGACCTGTCCCTCGCCAAAATTTTTGGTCATGCCGCCAAAGGCGCGTTGATAAATCTTGCCTTCTTCGGTGCGCGAGAACGGAACCCCCCAATGTTCTAGCTCGTAAACGGCGTCGGGTGCATGCTTGCAGAGATATTCAATGGCGTCCTGATCGCCGAGCCAGTCTGACCCCTTTACGGTGTCATACATATGCCAGCGCCAGTCATCCTCGCCCATATTGCCGAGCGAGGCGGAGATGCCGCCTTGGGCGGCGACCGTATGTGAGCGGGTCGGGAAGACTTTGGTGATGCAGGCGGTCTTGAGGCCGGCTTGCGCCGCGCCGAGCGTTGCGCGCAAACCGGCGCCGCCGGCGCCGACGACCACAACATCATACTGGTGGTCGATAATCTCGTAACTTTGGGTCATTCGTCAGCCTACAAAGGAAATGATGTAAATCGACCAGGCGGCGGCGGCGATGAGACCGAGCGCGGCAAGCCAATTGATGAAAAGAAGGACGTCTTTCAGCCAGGAATGGATGTAATCGACAATAATTTCCGCCATGCCGATGCGCATGTGCAGCGCGCCGATAATGAAAAACCCGCCAACCAGAGCTGCGTTCCATGGCGCGGCGAGCCAGGCCCGCGCAGTAGCGTAATCGGCGGTTAAGGCGCTAACGATTGCAAACAAAAACCAAATTGAAAGCGGCGCCAGGACAACCGCGCTGGCGCGCTGAAGGATGAACGATGATGTGCCTTTTTTTGACATCTAAGCGCCCCCGCCATAGCCGGCCCAGATGATCAGGGCAGTCGCCAGTGTTGCGGCGATATAGACCAGCCAGGCAGTCATGGTTGCGGTTTTCAGCGCAAAGCCGCGACCATAATCCCAATACAGATGCCGCAGCCCGTTCATCAGGTGGAACAATAACGACCACACAAAGCCGACAATAAGGATAAAGCCGGGGGCTGAGTGGATGATCGCCGAGGCGGTCGCAAACAGCGCCGGGTTAAACGCAAGGCCGATCAGCCACAGCGCCATCAACAACAGGCCTCCATAAAGCACGGCGCCGCTGATACGGTGGGTGATGGACGCTGCCAGAGTGACGGTAAAGCGCCAGATCTGAAGATGTGGCGAAAGGGGTCGCTCGGATGCTGCGCCGTCGGCCATGAAATCCCCGTATGATTAGCTCGGCTGGAATGGGCTTAGAGTGCCGGGTGAAAAAGTGGAAGCCGGTTTTTCGCATCAACCGGCGCGTAGTAAAGAATCTAGATCACCGGGCGATCCCTGTTAATCGTCCGGTGATCTAGTTGATAAGGCCGGTTTGCCCCGGCGGCAATCAGCTCCAGCGAAAATAGAGCGCCCTTTTTCCAAGTCAATAAGCGGTTCCGGCGCTTTGAGCACCTGGTAAAAGGCGCCATTGCCAAGCCGGGCGCCGATCGGTCATGATAGGGCAGTATTGGGGTTGTATCGGCGGGGTAAAAATTATGGGTATCAATTTTCGGAGAGCAGCCGCGATTGCAGCGGCGATGGTGTTTTCATTTAGCTCTGCGACGGCGCAGAGTTTGGATTCGGTCAATGGCGATCAGCTGAGCGCGGCCTTGAGTGCGGCGGGGCTGAGCCCGACCATAATCGAGGACGCGGCCACCGGCGCGCCGGTGGGGCAAGGTGCGGCGGGAGACTTCGTCTTCTTCGTGCGGGCGCTTTCCTGTTCAGGCACGCCGCCAGCTTGCGAGAATTTGGTATTTTTCGCAAATTTCGATCTCGGCCGCAGCGTCACCACCAGCGATTACCGGATCATCAACAGCTTCAATGACAGCCAGGTTTTCGGCCGCGCTTATATTTTGGAAAGCCAGAACAAGGTCGGCGTCGATTATGTGATTGAACTTGGCGGCGGCGTCTCGCCAGAGCATCTGGCGCAAAACATCAGCCGCTGGGCCGATGTCATTACAGTCTTCGTGGCGAAGTTTCAGGAAGGCGCCGCGGGGTCATAAGTGCTGAATGGGCCCGCGTGATTACGCCGCCCGTTCCAGCAGCGCTTTTAAACCTTCCGGCAGGTCTTTTTCCAAGGCGCGCATGCGCTCGATGAGTTGGCGTTCATGGGCGTCAAAGGCGCCGTCGCGGCCGATGCGGGCGGCGAGCCATGCGGCTTCAGCGCCGGTCACTTTTGCCGCCTCAGCAACATCCGCGTCGCGTTGATCGTTGAAATCTGCGTCGTCAGAATGGTTTGAATAGGCGCCTTTTAGCGCGCCAAAGCCGCCCGACAACATGCGCTTGAAGAAACCGCCGACATCGACCGTCTGGTCGCGCATCCATGCGTCGCGGCGAAATGCTTCCTCGCGGCTTGGCGCCTTATAGCCAAGATGCGCCATCAGATGGTTGACGATCCCCTGAACGAAAAGCTCGGTCCAGGCAGGGCTATCGCTGCTTTTGCCGATGGCGTCATTGATATCGAATAAAAGCTCCGCCTCGCGCCGCGTCACCGCGACATTGCCATCGCCGCCGGCGGCAAAAAGATAACGCCGGGTCAGCATGATCTCGACCTTGTCGATCGCCGGCCCGGTTGGTTTGTTCAGAACCGCCTGTTTGATCTGCTCGCCGACAAACGCGGCCATCTCCGGCGGCGTCTCGGTCGCGGTCTCCATTAATTTAACCAGCAGACCGAGCTCAAGCTTGTTTGCGCTGCTGTCTTGCGTGACGCGGCGCCTCAGCGATTGAAATTCTTCCGGGGTGAGATAGCCGTGGGGCTGTTCCTCGCGCAGATAAAAATCGGCGGCGGCTTCGGCAAAAAACTGCGCCCATTCCGCATCGCCTTCCTGGGCGTGCGCGCCCAGCGCAAACAGCGCATCAAGCTCGGTCGCGCTGACAACGCCGTTGGCGAAAACAGAACGCCGCAAAAACAAAACTTCGTCAGCGGTGACATAGCCATCCGCGCCAATAGCGGCGATCTTGGTTTGCAAGGACTGGTCGGACATTTAATGGAGCTCCCATCCGAAAAACGGTAGGAAGAATGATCGCGCAATCTGGTTAAGATCAGGGTAAAGCTGTGCGTCTCATTGAAGACGTTTTGCGGGATTTTAGCGAGCTACTGCGCGGCGTGCATTTCGGCCTTGTCGCGCGCCAGCGCGGGCATGTCTTCGCCGACCTCAGAGCATTGGCGGCGATCGCGATTGGCGACCATGCAGTCATGCAAATCTGTGATGCACTGGCTCCCGGTGCGGACAAACAAAAACGGAAACAAACCATGCAGCGCGCAAGCGAACCCGGCGCCAAGCATTTTCGCGCTGAAGCTGAACGCCATGCCCATATGCTGGAAATAGCTCTCGCCAACGCTTTCGGGATGCTCAGTAAAGGCGCGTTTGATCATGGCGATGTTGTCCCGTGCTATTTTCGCCAATATGCGCAGGTTTCAATGAAAATTTTCTCTATATAGGTGATTAGAAAAACTATTTGTTGCGATTATTTTCTACTTTATGGTATAAAAATAGAATGGATAGCATCGATAAAGCCATTTTGGCGCAATTGCAGCACGATTCAGCGACCCCGGTTAGTGAAATTGCCGAATCTGTCGGCCTGTCGCCGACCCCGTGCTGGCGGCGGATCAAAAAACTTGAAGAGGAAGGCGTGATCGCCCGGCGCGCGGCGCTGATCGACCCGGCCGCCGTCAATCTCAAACTGACCGCCTTTGTCGCCGTCAAAACCGCCCAGCACAGCGAAAAATGGCTGCGGGATTTCTCCGAGGCTGTCCGCCGGATCCCCGAGGTTGTGGAGCTGCACCGGATGAGCGGCGACACCGACTATCTGATGAAGCTGGTGTGCCCGGATATGATGCAGTTTGACCTGATCTATAAAAAACTGATCTCGATCGCCGAGTTTTCCGATGTCAGCTCGACCTTCTCCATGGAACGCCTCAAATACACCACCGAATTGCCGCTCGATTATATCTAGGCGCCTAGCCGTTTGAGACGCTTAATTATTGAGCGCTGTCATCCCGTGTGCTGTGCAGCACGAAGTGATGCACTGCTAGCACGGGATCGCTATCGGCAGGCGCAACCCTTCTGAGCGATCCCGGACCAGCGAAGCAGCATCCGACCGCGAAGGCGGTCGAGCTAAAGTTTGCGTGCGTTCGCGCGCGGGTGCTGCACAGCACACGGGATGACGGCGTTGTGAGGGGTATTTTCAAATACCAATTTTGAGACAAACCCTGCGTGATCGCTGGACGCCCAAGCGGCGCGTGTTTATATCCCATTATGGCCAAATTAGACCTCAGCTCCGGCGCGCCTCTGGCGGCGCTTACAAACCTTGCCGGTTTAACCCGCAGCGAGCTTGGCGCGGCTCTTCGCGAACGGTTCGGGCTCGACGTGAAACAAGCGCGCATGCGCGCCAGCCAGTTGTGGCGGTGGGTCTATGATTTTGGCGCGCGCGACTTTTCCGTGATGAGCAATATCGGCAAGGAGATGCGGACGGCGTTAGCCGAGCAGTTTGAGATTGCGCGCCCGAAAGTGATCGAGCGGCAGGTCTCGACGGATGGTACGCGCAAATATCTGCTTGGGTTCGGGCCGGGCATCGAAGTTGAATGCGTCTTTATTCCTAATGTCGGCCGCACTGGCGCGTTGTGTGTTTCAAGCCAAGTCGGCTGCACGCTCAATTGCACCTTCTGCCACACCGGCACACAGAAACTGGTCCGTAATCTGACGGCTGCGGAAATTATCGGTCAGGTTATCGCGGTTAAAGACGATCTTGAAGAGTGGCCGTCCGACAAGGCTGACCGCCAGCTTTCCAATGTGGTGTTCATGGGCATGGGCGAGCCGCTCTATAATCTCGACAATGTCGCAAAGGCGATCGAGGTGATCTCCGATGGTGAAGGGATTGGCCTGTCGCGGCGAAGGATCACGGTCTCGACCTCGGGCGTTGTGCCGCAGATGCACGACCTTGGCGAGCAGACCTCAGCGATGCTGGCGATCTCGCTGCATGCAACCAATGACGCGTTGCGCGACGAGCTGGTGCCGATTAATCGGAAATATCCGCTTGCGGAGCTTTTAGAGGCCTGCCGGAATTACCCAGGCGCATCCAATGCGCGGCGCATCACCTTTGAATATGTGATGTTGAAGGGCGTCAATGATTCAGACGATGAAGCGCGCGAGCTGGTGCGGCTCCTCAAAGGCATTCCGGCGAAGATAAACCTCATACCGTTCAACCCATGGCCGGGCGCGCCTTATGAATGTTCCAGCTGGGAGCGGATCGAAGCCTTCGCCGAAATCGTCAACCGCGCCGGCTACGCCTCGCCCATCAGAACGCCCCGAGGCCGAGATATTCAGGCGGCTTGCGGGCAATTGAAGTCCGAAAGCGTGAAGAAACGCGCGAGTGAGTTGCGGCGGGAAGCGGCGGTTTAGGGCGTTGCTGAGGGCTTTTGTTGGCTCAAAATGGTCATTGAGATTCGCAAGTTTAAACGACGCTTATAAGTTATGAAGGAGACAAACATTCAAGACGGGCGAATTGGTATTGGACTTTATGAGGTGCTGACATGAACTTAGATCGATTAAACCGCTGGATGACGCTAGCCGCCAATATCGGGGTGATAGCGGGGATTTTATTTCTTTCCTTTGAGTTGCGTCAGAACACGATGGCATCACGCCTGCAAGCCGCCAGTGATTTTCAGGACAGCTTCAGCGAAATCGAATTTTTCATTTCCCAGAGTCCGGAATTTGCGGCATTGCTCGTAAAGGGACGCAAGGGTGAAGAACTTACAGAGACGGATCAGCTCAGACTAACCACATTTTATGGCAATGTTCTGCGCACCTGGCAGAACTCGCACTTACAACATCTTTCCGGCGCGCTCGATGGGGATATTTGGCAGGGAAGCCAAGTTAGGTTGACCGTGGTGCTGAAGGGTGATCGCGGCCTCCTCGATCATTGGCAGACCAACAAATCGCAATTCAGCCCAGCCTTCAACAACATGATCTCATCAATCATCACCGAACCGGGCAAGAGTTAAGAGCCAAAATACTATTTAAGGTTTGTTCACGGACAATAGATATCTCCCAAGGCCTTCATACTGGAAGGCAAAGACCTAACGTCGAATTTCGCCAATGCCCGTCCTTGGCGAAAAATTGTCGTTTGTGCTAAAGCGCTTCAATGTCGCTTGTCGTTACACCAAAGATCGAGATTGCCGACTGGGAACTCACCGAAACATTCATCCGCGCTTCCGGTCCCGGCGGGCAGAATGTCAATAAGGTTGAGACCGCGGTGCAGTTGCGTTTTGATGCGCTGGCCTCGCCGTCGCTTGATGATGCAGTCAAAGCGCGGCTTCGGAGTATCGCCGGGCGGCGGATGACCAAGGACGGGGTTATCATTATCGAGGCAAAGCGCTTCCGCGAACGCGAGCGCAACCGCGCAGATGCGCGCGCCCGGCTCGGCGCGTTGATCGAGCGCGCCGCCACGCCGCCGAAGCGCCGCAAACCCACCCGCACGCCGCCATCGCAAAAGCGCAAACGCCTTGAGAGCAAACGTCGCCGCGGCGAGACCAAGGAAAAGCGCAAACGCCCGGGCGCCGACAGTTAGAGTGTTGAGCGATTATTCAGTTTGAGGCCCAAACCCATCTCCGCTCATCCCCGCGAAAGCGGGGATCCAGAGCCATATCCGGTGCGCGTTTTTCTGGATTCCCATCCGACCGCGAAGGCGGTCTAAAATGAACTGCGCGCATTCGCGCGCGGGCGCGGGGATGAGCGGAATGTTGGCGTGCGGCTCAGATTTATCGCCCGATGATCTAGCCGCGTCACGTTACGCAGAAGTCACATTGGCGCGGCGGCGCGTTATGCTACGAATAGTAATCGCACCGCGCCATCGACAAACGAAAGCGCAGCGCTAGGCAGGGAGAATAAATGATGTTTCAACGGATGATTATTGCCGTCGCGGGCGCCTTTGTTTTGCTGGTCGCCGGCGCATCGGCGGAGCAGCAAAAGCCGCTGACGGAAAATCAGGCCAAGCGCTTTGTCGCCAGCCTGGATAGCGTTGACGGTATGCGCGACAGGCTTGAGGCGGAAGGCAAGATTGATAATATCAACATCGCCACAAAGCCAAAACCAGGCGAGGCGTTCAAGCCCTATTCAAAAGCGGTTACCGCGCTGAAAGATAAGTATCCCGCAGACCATGCGCGTCTTGCCAAGATTGTTAAGTCGCACGGATTTTCCGCCATGGGCTGGGGCGATGCGGGCGACCGGGTGATGGTCGCTTACATGGCGCTCAAAATGCAGGAGGAAGATCCGCGCACGATGCAGATGATGGAGACGATGGATAAATCCATGCTCGATATGGTTCCGCCGGAAATGCGCGCGCAGCTGGAAAGCACCTTTGCGATGATGGAGGTGGTGAAAAACGCACCCGAAGCGGACAAAATCGCTGTCGCATCGGTGAAAGGCGACCTTGACGCTTATATGGACAAGAACGCCGAGGCCGACTGACCGGGCTAAGGCCTGCGCGGGCGAAGATCACTGCGCCTGTTGCAATTCCTGATGGCTGCGCTAGTCAGGCCGCCGGAGTTATTATGTCCCGGATCAAGCCCTGTTTTGAAAAACTTGGCCGCGAAAATCGCGCCGCCTTTATCGCGTTCATCATGGCCGGTGATCCTGATATGGACACGTCGCTTGAGTTGTTAAAAAAACTGCCCGCGGCCGGCGCTGATATCATCGAGCTGGGCGTTGCCTTTACCGACCCCATGGCCGACGGTCCGGCGATCCAGGCGGCGGGAAGACGCGCGCTCGACGCCGGTCAGACCTTGCGCAAGACGCTTGAGATGGTGCGCGCCTTCCGCGCCGGGGACGATCAAACGCCGATCATTTTGATGGGCTATTACAATCCGTTCTACGCTTATGGGGTTGAGGCTTTTCTTGCCGACGCGAAATCAGCCGGTGTGGACGGGCTGATCATCGTCGATCTGCCGCCGGAAGAAGACGCTGAGCTGTGCCTGCCGGCGCGCGAAGCGGGGATCGATTTCATCCGCCTCGCCACCCCGACGACGGATGATGCGCGGTTGCCCGATGTGATCAAAAACACCTCCGGCTTTGTCTATTACGTCTCGGTCGCCGGCATTACCGGCAAGGGCGTCGGCGCTGGCGGCGCGGTTGAGGCGGCGGTTGCGCGCATCAAAAGCGCATCGGGACTGCCGGTCGCGGTCGGTTTCGGTGTCAAAACCCCGGAAAAAGCCGCAGATTTCGCCAGATTTGCTGACGCCGTCGTGGTCGGATCGGCCCTGGTTGAGGAATTTACCCGGTCTGGCGAAACTGGGGTGCAGAGCGATCTGACCCTTGATGACGGGCCCAGCCGGGGCGATAGTGGCGTTAACGCGGTGTTGAGGCTCGCGACGGATATTTCAACCGCGGTTCGCGCTGTGCGTAAGGAGTAAATTTTTCAATCATGAATTGGCTTTCAAACATTCCGCCGGGCATCAAAAATATCTTCAAGAAAGAAGACGACGGCAGCAGCACGCTGTGGACCAAATGCGGCGGCTGCGGCGAGATGATTTTCCAACGTGATCTCGACGCCGCCAATCAGGTTTGCCCGTCATGCAATTATCATTTGCCGCTGAAACCGGCCGCGCGTCTCGCACTGGTTTATGACAATGGCGAATATCAAAAAATAGATGTGCCGGAATCGGTTCAAGACCCTTTAAAATTCCGCGACGAAAAGAAGTATGCGGACAGGCTGAAAGATTATCGCAAAAAAACCGGCGAGCCCGATGCGATGCAGGTGACGACGGGCGCCATAGACGGCGCGCCGGTGGTTATCGCGATCCAGAATTTCAAATTTATGGGCGGCTCAATGGGGCTGGCGCTTGGCGAGGCGATGTTGAAGGCGGCCGAAGAGGCAATCGCGCGCAAGGCGGCGTTGATTGTGTTCGCAGCCTCCGGCGGCGCACGTATGCAGGAAGGTATTCTCGCATTGATGCAGATGCCGCGCACCACCATCGCCGTTCAGATGGTGAAGGAGGCGGGGCTTCCCTATATCGTCGTCCTTACCCATCCGACCACCGGCGGGGTTACCGCATCTTATGCGATGTTGGGCGATGTTCATTTGGCTGAACCCGGCGCGCTGATCGGTTTTGCCGGCGCGCGGGTGATTGAGCAAACCATCCGCGAGAAACTTCCCGAAGGTTTTCAGCGTGCGGAGTTTTTGCAGGAAAAAGGCATGGTCGATATGGTCGTCCATCGCCGCGATTTAAAAAACACGCTGTCGAAATTGGTGCGCGTTCTCATCAAGGAGCGCCGCCGCGCGGCTCCAGCGACCGCTGCTCCGGCGACCAATGTTGCCGTTCTTGAGGCTCCAAAGGTGACGCCGACAACGCCGACCCAGCTCGACAAAGCGGCTGAATAAGCGCGCCGCAACAGGAAGTCTGACGCCTTGAGCGATATTGAAACGGTTCTGGCGCGTGTCGCCGCCAGGCGGCCCCGGCTTATCGATCTCTCGCTTGATCGCGTCCACATAGTGCTGGCGCGGCTCGGCGATCCGCACAAAAAACTCCCCCCCGTTATTCATGTCGCCGGCACTAACGGCAAAGGCTCGACAATCGCTTTTTTGCGCGCGGCCCTGGAGGCTGCGGGAAAGTCCGTCCACGTCTACACGTCGCCGCATCTGGTGCGGTTTAATGAGCGCATCATGCTGAGCGGCACGGAGATCTCGGACGCAAAACTAATCGACGCGCTTGAGCGTTGTGACGCGGCGGCCGGCGATGACAAGCTTACCTATTTTGAGACCACGACCTGTGCGGCATTTTTGGCCTTCTCCGAGACGCCGGCGGATTTTCTCATTCTTGAGGTCGGTCTTGGCGGCCGTCTTGACGCCACCAATGTGATCGATCAACCGATCGCGGCGGTGGTGAGCCCGGTGGCGCTCGACCATGAGCATTTTCTGGGCAAGTCCATCGCGCTTGTGGCCATGGAAAAGGCGGGCGTCTTCCGGCGCGGCGCCCCGGCGGTGATCGGCGTGCAGACGCCTGAGGCAATGGCGGTGTTGCTGGCGCGCGCAGAAGAAACCGGCGCGCAGACTTTCGCCTTCGGCCAGCAATGGAGCTGCCACAGCGAGCACGGCCGATTGATCTATCAAGATGATGACGGTCTTTGTGACCTTGCCGCGCCGCGCCTTGTCGGCGCCCATCAGCTGGAGAACGCCGGCCTTGCCGTCGCCGCGATACGCGCTGCAAAGCTCGGGCTAGGCGATGATGATATTTCCAAAGGGCTCGCTGACGCTAAGTGGCCAGCGCGCATGCAACGCCTCACCGCCGGGCCGCTGGTCGATCTGGCGCGAGAGTTGCTCGGCGAAGCGCCGGAGATCTGGCTCGACGGTGGCCATAACCCCCATGCGGGCCGGGCGATTGCGCAGGCGATCGCCGATCTTGAACAGCGCAGCCCCAAACCGCTGGTGATGATTTCCGGGATGCAGGCAAACAAAGACGCGGCGGGCTATTTTGCGCCTTTCGCCGGGCTGGCATCGGCGTTATTTGCGGTTGCTGCGCGCCATGACGGTGTTGCACCGGCCGAGGAAGTGGAAGTCGCCGCCAACGCCGCCGGGCTTAACGCGAAGGCCTGCGCCTCGCTTGAAGAGGCGATGCGGCTGGCGCTGGCGGGCAAAAAGAATGAGCCACTGAGAATTCTTCTCAGCGGCTCATTATATCTTGCTGGCGAAATTCTTCGCGATCACCGCTAAGAATTTAAGCAGCGGCGGCTTTAAGGACGCCGTCAATCCATGCGGTGAGCTGTCCCTTTGGCTTGGCGCCAACCTCGGTTGAGACCAGCTCGCCTTTGTGGAAGATCATCAGCGTCGGTATTCCGCGTACGCCGTATTTGCCCGGTGTTTCCGGGTTCTCATCGATGTTAACTTTCGCAATCGTCAGCTTGCCGGCATATTCGCCGGCAATTTCTTCCAGCGCCGGGCCAATCTGCTTACATGGGCCGCACCATTCCGCCCAGAAATCGACAAGCACAGGCTCGTCAGATTGCAGGACGTCGCTTGGAAAACTGGTGTCGGTAACGGGTTTGGTAGCCATTGCTATTCACTCCTGATTGGCGGTGCGGGAACGCGATTGATAGAATCTAGAGGCGAAAGATAGGGCTGTATGCGCGAAGATCAACCCGCCGCAAGAGTGCGCGCGAAAGCGTGATCGAGCATCGCATCGGGAAGCGCCATAAGCCGCGCTTCAAAGGTCCACAGCAGAGCCGATTTGATCTTATGATCGGGATAGATTTCCTGAAGCAGAGCGCGGTAGGCCGCCATTTGCGCGACATAGGCGGGTGATGCGTCGGCGACATCTTTGGGCGGCGGGCGGTTGGTTTTATAATCGATAACGAGAATTTCGCCGGCCCCAACAACCAGCCGGTCAATCTGTCCGGAAATTACCAAGCCGGGCTTTGCGCCTTTTGGCGCGCCGGCGATGTTAACTTCGGCGCGCGAACCGGGGCCGAACACGGCGGCGAATTGCGGGTCATTTAGAACCGTCAGAATTTCATCGCGCCAGCGCACGCGTTCATTGGCGTCAATTTGCGGCGCGATGCGGGCGAGCAGCCGGTCGCCGGCGGCGGCGCGCTGGCTGGCCTCGACGTCGGGCAATAGTTCCAGGAGGCGATGAAGCGTCCGTCCACGGAAGTACCGGTCGCCGGCAATGGGGGATTGGGCGGGCGTGTGCGCCGGCGCCTGGATCGCTGCAGTTTCAACGCCATCGGCGGCCGCCTCTTCATCGTCGGCAAGGCGCGAGGGCGCAAGGCTCAGCGGCGCGGTCTCGGCTTTTGCCGGCGTCATCAACCATGCGGGTGAAGCGACCTCGGGCGCCGCCTCCGCTTGGTCTGATTTTTTGATCGAAGCCGTCTGCGCACAGGCGTAACGCCGCAATGCGCCATCGCTGTCGGGCCAGAACGGCTCGTCGGATTGGCAGGCGCTGTCGCCAAGCTGGTCGAAGGCGTCTTGCGCCAATGCATGCCAGGACTTTTCCGTGACCGGTTTGTCGCCGGTCGATTTCTGGTTGCCCTGTTCAACGCCGCAAATATATAGCCGGTCTTCCGCCCGCGTCGCCGCGACATAAAGCTGGCGGCGATATTCTTCATAGGCTTTTCGTTTAATCTCGGCGCGCGCTTCGTCTGTGGCCGGAACATCGGCGGCCTTGCTCGCCACCAGCAGTGACAGGCGCTCGCGGCGGGGTGCATTGGCGCTGTCGTGGGCGAGATCGATCACTGGCCCGATCCGGCGAATGTTCGGACCGCGATGAGCGTCGAGCAAAAATACGATTTTCGACTGCAGGCCCTTGGCGCCATGCACCGTCATCACCCGCACCGCATCGTTTGAGCGTTCCATCTCGCGTTTGATTTCGCCGGCATTGTCCGTAAACCAATCAACAAAGCCTTGCAGCGAGCGCGGGTGGGCGTTTTCATAATCCAGCGCCTGGCGCAGCAGCTCGTCAATCGCGTCGCGAGAGGCCTCGCTGAGGCGGGCGTAGAACCGGCGCCGCCCGGACGGCGTTCCGGCGTCAAGGATATGCGTGAAGAACGCATAAGGCCCCTGGCGCAGGCCGGTGGCGCGCGCGGCGCTGATTTCATCGGCGGCCTCGCGCCATTTCGCCTGCTCGCCCGCCCGTTCCCGCAGCGCCGACCACAGGCTTTGCGCCGGCCCGCGCGGATGGGCGAGGGGGAATAGATCGGCGTCATCGTCAAATCCGTAGAGCGGGGATTTTAAAACCTCAGCAAGCGACAGATCGTCCGACGACAGCAAGGCAAATTTCGCAAACGACAACAGATCTTCCACCGCAGGGTCTTCAATAAGCTTCAGGCGGTCGGCGCCGGCGACGCGGACGCCGGCTTGCGCAAGCTGGCGGATGATTTCTTCAAACAATGCGCCGCGGCTTTGCACCAGGATCATAATATCGCCGGGCGCAATAGTGCGGCCTTGCGATTCCAGCACCTCATTACCGAGCCAGTGTTTGATGGCGCTGGCGATCTTCCGGCTCAGCACTTTGACCGGCGCGCTCGCCGCCGGCTCGTCAACCGGCGCATCCCATGGCTGGGTCTTCGGCGTGTCCGGGCGCGGCGTTAACGGCCACAGCTCGACCAGGCCGGCCTCGCCCTCGCGTGCCAGCCCATGGGCCGGCACGCCGCGCTGGCCGAGGCCGTCAGCCGCGCCGTCGGCGGCAAACAGTGCATCGACAAATTCCAGTACTGGCGCGGTCGAGCGAAACGAGACTTGCAGATTGAAATTGCCATAGGCGCCGACGGCTTCCAGCGCCTTGCCAAGCGTTATTTCTTTTTCCTCAAACAGTGCCGCATCCGCGCCCTGAAACGAATAGATCGACTGCTTCATGTCGCCGACGGCGAAAAAGCTGCGCGCCGCACTGCCCGCCCCGCCGCCGCTTTTGATCTCATTAAGCAGCGCTTCGATGATCGCCCATTGCGCCGGCGAAGTGTCTTGCGCTTCGTCGACCAGTATATGGTCAATGCCCTGGTCGAGCTTATACATCACCCAGGCGCCGTCGGTGGTCTCCAGCAAATATTGCGTGCGCTTGATCAGATCGTCGAAATCAAGCGCGGCGCGGGCTGACTTCATGTCTGCAAAGACATCAATCAGCGCCGACAGCAGGCGGAGATAGGCGGCAGTGTCGTGATAGATGCTGAGCGCTTTCAGGCGCGCGAATTGGATTGCGAATCTTTCCTGTAGGTCGAGGAGGTAGGGCTTTGTCCAGACGTCGATTTTATCGGTTGCGTTTGTCGCGATGGTTTTGCGGGGCGTGGCGCTTGCTGTCATGAACAAACCAAACAGTGCGTCCCATTGCATGTCGATGGAAGATGCGGCGAAATATGCCTTAATAGAAGCTGCGGAAAGGGTTTTCGGGTTGCCGCCGCTTGCCTCCAGCGCAGTATACGCCCGCTCAAGCTCGTGCTTGTCGAGCCGGCTGAGAAATTCTGCTTGCAGCATTTCCTCTGTGGTCTGAGGGTCAACATCAAGCTCGGCGGCGCATCCGCGCATAAGGCCGTCAAACCCGCCAAAGCGGGTGAGCGCGGCGTCAAAATCAAGCCGCTTCATCGCCCCGCCGAACAGCAATTCGCGAAGGCTTTTCTCGTCATGGGCGCGGGAGAGGCGTGTGAAGGCGCTGGCGATGGCGGCATCCTCGCCGGCGCGCAACGCAACCGCATCCAGCGCAGCATGACGCAGTTGTTTCGCCTCGCTGTCTTCAATGATCGCAAAGCCCGGCGGCGCCCCGGCTTCCAGCGGGAAGCGCCGCAACACCTGTTCGCAAAATGAATGAATGGTCTGGATTTTAAGCCCGCCGGGGGTTTCCAGCGCGCGCACAAACAACCGGCGCACTTTGTTGAGCTCGTCAGCGTCGCGTTTTTTGGCGGCGTCGCCTTCAAGCTCGCCCAGAGCCTTTATCAGCGTCTCATCATCGGCAAGCGCCCATTCGCCAAGCACCTCGAACAGGCGTTCGGCCATTTCCGCGGCGGCGGCCTTGGTGAAGGTGATGCAGAGGATTTTGCCGGGCGAGGTGTTCGCCAATAGCAAGCGGGCCACGCGGTTGGTCAAAACTCGGGTCTTGCCCGACCCCGCATTGGCCATCACAAAGGCGGACCGCACAGGATCGGCGGCGAAAATTTGGTTGCGCTTTGCCTCTTCCAGCGGGGTCATTCATCGCCCCCGTCGCTGTCGCTATGATAACCGGCGGCGTTGCGCTCGCGCCGTCGGGCGAGATGGTCATAGTCGCCATAGTCATCCATATATTGCGGGCGCGGCTGCGACAGATAGGCAGTATCCGGATCATTAAACCGTTGCAATAATGCATAAAGGCCGTCTTCGGCGTCGGCTATATGCTGCGTCGCTTTCTCGCCCGTGGCGCCGACATCGTCAGCCTTCACGCCTTTGCGGCCGACGACGCGGACATATTCAAATCCCGCGACCGGCGCCGCGCCAAGGGCTTCAAAACCGCCTTTGACGGTAATCAGGCCGCTCAGCGGCAATTGCGGGCTGAATTTTTTTGTCTGGCTAAGGGTCGGCGCCGCGCCGGTCTTGTAATCGATGATCATGGCGGCGCCGTCATCAAGCCGGTCGATGCGATCGGCTTTGGCGTTCAGCGAATAAGCAAAGCCGCCCATATCAAACATCCAGGCGCCTTTGTCCTCAACCACCACCGGCTTGCCGATGGCGGCGCGCGCGGCGTCCCAGGCGGAAAACCAGTGCAAGGTCTCCATCGCGCGATCACGCCAGAACGGCGCGTGGGTCTCGGTCAGGCCAAATTGCGGTGCATGCTCGGCATATAGCGCATTGAGGCGGTCCAACCGGTCCTTGGCGCCGACCGGGGCGCCTTCCGCGACAAAGCCGTGAAAAATTTCATGGAAGAGATTGCCGATATCGCGTGAGCCAAACGGCTCATTGAGCCTGTCGAGTTTTTTCAGCCGTAAAATATAGCGTGCATAAATTGCGTATGGATCGCGCAGGAGTTTTTCAATCCGGGTGACATAAAAATCGCGCGGGCGCGCGGCTACCGGCGGGCGCGGCGCCGGCGCGGAAATGGTTGTGACCTTGCCGGCGTCATCGAGGCGTTGCGCCAGAATATTGAAGCGCTCAGAGTGTTCGATTGGCGCCAAGGCATCCGCGCCTTTCAGGATATTCTTCAGGCGGATAATCCAGCGTGACGGCTTGGTTGGTTTTCCGCCCGCCCGGGTCGAGCGGGTCAGCATGATTTCAGGCGCCGCGGTCAATTGGGCGAAGTCATGGGCGGCAAGCCCAATGCGTTGTTCTGGCGACGGCAGGCCGAGATCATGGCGCATGGGACGCGACAGGAACGGATCAATCGCCGCATCGCGCGGCCAGGCGCCCTCATTGAGGCCGCCAAGAACGATAACGTCGGCGTGCTGCAGCCGCGCTTCCAGCGGGCCAAAGATTGCGACCCGCGGATGCGCGGGCATGCGTCGCCGCACGGTGATTTTGGCAATCAGCTGATCGAAAATTGCGGCGTAATCTTCCGGCGCGTCATGGCTGATGGCGGCGACGGCGGCGCATAATGGCGCGAGGCCTGCGGCGCCAGCCTCGCCGTCCTCGCCGCGCCACAAGCGCGCCGCGCCGGGCTGGTCGTCAGCTGCGGCAAGCTCTTCAGCAATTTTAAGATGCGCCATCAGGCGATCGGTGAACGGCGCGCCCGGTTGCGGCCAATGGTTGAGACCGCTGAGAAGCCCATCAAGCAACCCAGCAGCAGGCCCGGAATGTTTGGCGGCGTTGATTTTCTGAGCCAGCCCATCGCCGCCGCCTGTTGGCCGCAACCCCCGCAACGCTCGGTCCATGGCGCTGACGGCGCCGGCGCGCGCCGCGCCATCAAGGCTGCCGCCGAATAATGGGTGGCGCAACATCGCCATCACGGCGACAGCGTCTGACGGGTCTTGCAGCCATCGCGCAACCAAGCGCAAATAGGTTCCACACGGACTATTGGCGAAAGGAACGCCGGCGGAATCGTCAACGATAATATTCCAGCGCCGCAGCTTCATGGCGACGCGGCGCGACAAATCCCGGTCCGGCGTCACCAGGAAGGCGGTTTTGCCCGGCGTATCGATGGTCTCGCGGATTTTGAGCGCCACCGCGTCGGCCTCGCGCTCTTCATCCATGGCTTCAACCAGCGCAACCTTGTCGAGGGCGGCGTCCAGCGCCGGGCGGTTGGTTTTGATGGCGACAGCCCAGTCGCGCCAGCTGTCGGAGGTCGCCGCCGGGCGCAGCGCCACGGAAAAAATCTCCCGCCGCGCGATTACGGAAGCCTCTGCCGCCGCTTCCGCATGTGGCCATTGCGCGACCGACGACCTGTCGGCGCTAAGCTCATCGAGCAGCTGTTTCAACCCGGCTTGCGGGTGCGGCGCGTCAATGCTGTCCCAGAAATGATCGTCAGAGGTGAGATCAAGCCCTGGTATAACCACCGCGCCCATTGGCAGCAGCGCAACCTGTTTCATCATCCGCGCCACGGCCGGCGCCGAGCCGGTGGTGCCGGCGATGATCACTGGATGGCCGGGCGGCGTCTTCTCCCAGCGCGCGGTTTGCCGCTCGATCAGTTTAACGCGCCGGTCGGACGGGTCCATCAGCCCGCGCTCACGGAGATAGGCCGGCCAGATTTCAGTGATGATGGTGAGGAACTGTAAAGATGCGCGCCAATGCGCCGCCAGCTCTTCCGGCACAAGTGTTTCCAATGCGTCCAGCGATATTTCTTCCGTATAGAAAGAATCAAGCAGCCGGCCAAGCTCATCAGCGGCGCCGAGCGCGCCGGCCCAGCGTTCCTGCCCGTCAAACGCGCGGTCCTTGGCGGCGACCATTTGTGCGAGCGTCAAGCGGCGTTCAATCGCTGAGATCGCCGGCGGCAGATCAAGCTCATCGCTTCCCGCGCCTTCGAACAGAACGAACTCGTCTTCATCGATATCACCAAGGGCGCGGATGCGCGGCAACAAGCTTGCCCGCCCGCCCGGCGCGGTCTCAATAAACGCGTCCGCGAGCGCGCGAACCGCGCGTCTTGTCGGCAGGTAGATAAGCGCATCGGCAAGTTCGGTGTTTGGCGCGGCGTGAATAGATGCGCGCAGCACTGAGGCCAGGTCGGCCAGAAACGGCCGCCCGGCGTCAATCGTGTAGAGCCGGGGCGCAGGCCTCGAAAATATCGTTGAAGGCTCGCGGGCGGCCGTCACCCGGCGCTCGCTTTAAGCTGCGCCTCGGCGGCGGCGTGTCCGGCCGGATCGCCCACATGCATCCAAGAGCCCTGATGGGCGGCGCCGAAAAGACGGCCGCGCGCGCCTGCGCGGTCCCACAGCAATTTTGTCGAAAACGCGCCGTCGGGCCCCTCGTCGATCAGCGCTGGGGACATCATTTGCAGACCGGTAAAAACAAGCGGCGCGCGCTCGCCCTGGCGCAGGGCGATACGGCCATCCGCACTCTGATCAAAATCGCCCTTGCCGTCATAGCCGCTAGTCTTGCCTATCGGCACCAGAAGCAAAAGTGCATCCATCTGTTCGGCGTCCCAATGGCGGGTCAGCGTCGCGCAAGCCTCGGCGCCATCTTCGTCAATCAAGATCGCGTCGGTGTTGGTGCAGAAAATCGCCTGGTCGCCGAAATGCGCGCGGGCGTGTTTAAGCCCGCCGCCGGTCTCTAGCAGCAATTTGCGCTCATCGGAGATGACCACTTCAGGCATAGTGCGCGCGCGCAAATGGCGTTCCATCGCGTCGGCAAGGTAATGCACATTGACGATGGCTTTGGTAACGCCAGCAGCGGCAAAGCGATCCAGCGCGTAGTCGATCAGCGCCTTGCCGGCGACCTTGATGAGCGGCTTTGGCGTATCGTCCGCAAGCGGGCGCATCCGCGTGCCGAGCCCGGCGGCGAGCACCATTGCGGTAGTTGGGGCGGTGGTTGGGGTTGGCGCATCGGTCATGGCGCAAGCTCCGGCAAATGCGCGGCAATGAAATCGCGCAAAGGCGCCAATCCCTCGCGCGCCAGATCGTTGCGGAAAAGCGCTTCGACCCGGGGCAGGAGATCGAGATAGCGCGGCTTGTTATCGCGCCGCGCGAGGCGCGCAAAAATGCCGAGGATCTTGGCGTTGCGCTGCGCGGCGAGGATGGCGTAGTCGTTCATGAACGCGGCGGGGTCAATATCTGCGGCGCGTGCGTAATGTTCCATCATTGCCGTGGCCAGCGCCGGCGCAACGTCGCGGCGGGCGTCTTCCAGCAGTGAGGCGACATCATAGGCGGCGTGGCCGTAAAGCCCGTCCTGAAAATCGATGATCCCGGTGCGCGCCGCCGCGTCACGCTGCGGCAACCAAAGCAGGTTTTCCGCATGATAGTCGCGCAAGACGATCATATGCGGCGGCGACAGGGCGGTGGTGAGGTTTTGAAAAATCTCTCGATATTCCGCTTGCAGACTTTCCGGCGCGGGCGCGGATTTTTTTAACGGCCAATACCACTCCATGAGAAGGTCAGCCTCGGTACAGAGCGCCATCGCGTCATATGTCGCCATGGCGTAGTTGTCATGGGTCGGGCGCGCGGGCGGGTTTTTGCGGAGTGTCGCCAGCGCGTCGATGGCGTTTCGGTAAAGCTCGGGCTCATTCGCCGCGCCCGCCACGCGGGCATAAAGATCATCGCCAAGGTCCTCGATCAGGGCAAAGCCTTCTACGGCGTCGGCGGCGAAGATTTCCGGCGCTGACAGCCCGGCGCTGCGCAACGCTTCGGCGATGGCGATGAAGGCGTTGAGGTTAGGCCCGGCAAGGCGGGCCATAGCGTTGTAGCCAAGGGCGCGGCGCTCCGCGTCGCTGGCTTCCGGTGGGCAGGGCGCGCTTTCCGCCGCTGGCGGCGCGATCATCAACACCGCTTTGCGGCCTATTTGCTCGGCGCGCATATAGCTGCGGGTGGAAGCGTCGCCGGCGAGCGGGCGCAGCTTCGCGCCCTGCCATCCGGCGCGCTCCAGGAATTGTGCGCGCGCATTGTCTTTGTTTGAAGCGTTCATCGCCGGGACCATACGCGATTCTTCAAATTAATCCCGCCGTCTCTAAGCGCTTGCGCCAGATTTCCGGCCCGTCAATCTCAACCCTGCGGCCGCCGCTTGGCTGGATGTGGAAAACCAGCCGCAACCGGTCCGGCGGCAATAAGCCCTCGATGCGGTCGGGCCATTCAATTAGGCAAATACCGTCAGCAAGGGCGTCCTCAAAGCCAAGCTCCCAGACATCGCGCTTGTGCTCCAGCCGGTAGAGGTCAAAATGCCAGAGCGCGGCGTCGCCATTCTGGTATGTTTCAACCAGCGTAAAAGTCGGGCTCGGTACTTCGCTCGCACCGCAAAAAGCTTTGATAAGCCCGCGCGCGCAAGTTGTCTTGCCGGCGCCGAGCGGGCCTTCAAGGCAGATAACGTCGCCGGCTTGCAGGCCAGGGGCGAGCTGCGCGCCCAGCTGCGCACCAAGGCGCGTAGCGGCGTCTTCATCCGGCAGAAATATCGAAGCAAGCCTCATAGCCAGCCATATCGGCGGGAATTTTCTGCGATGCAAGTCTCACAAGTGCGTAGATTATGTCGCGCGACTACGTTTGGGGCTTGCCGTCCGCGCTAGGCGCCTTAAATGACGCCCTTCAAGACTTTGCGTAAGGCCGATCCAGGCCGCGATCGGGAAAGACCAAGTGATGGCGAAGATTACCTATATCGAGCACAATGGGACCGAGCATGTAGTCGAGGCCGAGAACGGCGTTTCGGTGATGGAGGCGGCGGTGCGTAATATGGTGCCGGGGATTGATGCTGATTGCGGCGGCGCCTGCGCCACCTGCCACGTCTATGTCGACGATAGCTGGCGGGAGAAGACCGGCAAGCCGGAAGCGATGGAAGAATCCATGCTGGATTTTGCCGCCGAGCCAAAAGACAACTCGCGGCTGTCCTGCCAGATTAAAATCAGCGATGCGCTGGACGGGCTGGTTGTCCGCCTGCCCGAATTCCAGGGCTAAGCCGCCGCCGTTCTTAATGGCTGCTCTTGACGACAACCTTGCGGTGTCGTTTCATGAACAAATGCAGAACGAACAAGCGCCTCTATTCCATGCGGGCGAGGCCCTGTCGCGGCCGGACCAGACGACAATTCTGACCCGCGGCGTTGTCCGCCTGTTCATTGAGCTGGGGCTGTCGCCGCTGGTTGAATTCAAACTCGCCAATGGCCGCCGCGTCGATGTCGCCGGACTTGACCGCAAGGGCCGGCTGACAGTGGTGGAGGTGAAATCCTGCCGCGCTGATTTTGAGGGCGACGGCAAATGGACCGACTATCTTGGATTTTGCGATTATTTTTATTTTGCCGTCGAGCCGGCCTTTCCGCTGGAGCTTTTGCCGGCGTCAGAAGGCCTGATCCTCGCCGACGCCTATGGCGCGATGATCAACCGGCCCGCCGAAGCGCGGGTGATGGCGGCGGCGCGGCGCAAGGCGGTCACCTTGCGGTTCGCCCGTCAGGCGGCGCGGCGCGCGCATGTCGAATAGTCAGTATATTTATTGCGGCGTCAGACGCAGCACCTTGCCGACAGGCTCGCCGCCGCGATCTTCCGTGGTCACATAAATCGCGCCATCGGGTCCGACCCGGACATCGCGGACACGCTCGCCGACGAGATAACGCTCCTCGCCAACTTCCTTGTCGCCATCCATGATGATGTGGTGAAGCGCGGTTAGCGCCATCGCGCCGACCAGAAGATCGCCGTCCCAACTGTCAAACAGATCGCCGCGATAAACCGCAAGGCCCGAAGGCGCGATCGACGGCGTCCAATATTTGAATGGTTGTGTCGTTCCTTCATATTCCGTGAACGGCGTAATCCGTGCGCCATTATAGTCGATGCCATAGGTGGCGATCGGCCAGCCATAATTGGCGCCCGGTTTGATGATATTGATTTCATCGCCGCCGCGCGCGCCATGCTCAGTTTCCCATAAAATGTCGCGAGCGCCGTCATAGGCAAGGCCTTGAGGGTTGCGATGGCCTTTGGAATAGAGCTCGGGCAGTGAGCCTTCGCCAAAGTCAGGGTTGTCGTCAGGAACCGAGCCGTCCTCATTCAGGCGGATCACCGCGCCGTAGCTGGTGGTCATATCTTGGGCTCTTTCCTTATAGCGCGAGCCCTCGCCCATGGTGAAATAGAGCTTGTCGTCGGGGCCCCAGACCAGCCGTCCGCCGAAATGATGGCCGGTGTCTTTGGGCGGCTTGGTGTCGTAAATGACTTCAAGATCGCTGATCGCCTCGCCGTCAAAGACCGCGCGCGCGACACGCAGGCCATTGGCGTCTTCTGTGCCATGGGCGTAGGAGATGAATATGACGTTGTTATCGCTATAGTCTGGGTGTGGAAGAATATCGAAAAGCCCGCCCTGGTTCCACGCAAGAACTTCCGGCGCGCCGGCAATGGGTTCGGCTTGCAAGGCGCCGTTGCGGATCGCGCGAATGCGCCCGGCCCGTTCGGTCACTAAAATGGTTCCGTCCGGAAAGAACGAGAGGGACCACGGATTGACGAGCCCGTCTGCGAGCACTTCCACATTCAGCGCCAGTTGGCCCATAGGGGCGTCGGGCGCGAGCTTTTTCTGCAGCGATCCATCACCGCCGCCGCCGCCCGGCGTCACGCCCGTGCGGGCCGTCGCTGCGGCGTCGTTGTTGTCAGAACAGCCAGCGATAAAAACGGCGACGCAGCCGGCAAGGATGGTTCGGCGGAGGGTATTAGTCATTTCAAGCTCCATGACGGCAAAATGGCTGATCAGTTAATAGGCGTAAGCGCGCCAGGGGCTCGACGTCAACGGTGGTGATGTGACAAAACCTCTGCCGACAATGGCAAGACGGGCGGAAGGCTGGGAAACATGTGGATTATCAAACTGGCGGCAGCGTATATCGCGGCTGTTTTGACGGCTTATGCGGCGGGCGCGGGGTTTTACACCCAACAGGTGTTGGTCAAGCAGACGGAGATCGGCGCCGTCTATACGCCGGCGCAGCAAGTGCAGACCTATTTTGAAAATTTCATCGGCCTGGCGCCGGCCTATGGGCTTATGGTGGCGATAGCGCTGCTGATTGGGTTTGTGGTCGCGGCCGGCGTCAAACGCATCGTGGTTCCCCTGTCGCCAATTGCCTATCCGATCGCTGGCGCGGCGGCGATGTACACGCTGATCTGGGCGATCGAAACCTTTGTCGCCAGCGGCGGCGCCGGGGCGATTGGCGGCGCGCGTGATGCGCTGGGGATTGGGTTGCAGATGTTGGCCGGCCTGTTGGGCGGGGTGGTGTTTGCAGTGCTGAGCAGCCAAAGCCAAAACCAAAGCCAACGCTGATGCAGCCACAAGGCGCAGGTTTAATTTATCCATGAATACAAAACTCTCATCACAGATCGCCAAAATGGTTGGCGCTATCCGCGCTCATGACCTTTTGTGGGCGGCGGGCTTTGCCGCACTGATCGGCGCCGGGCTGATTGTCGCCGGTTTTGCCGACTGGCGGGTTGTTCTTGGCGCGTGGCTGGCGCTGGGCGGTGCGCTTTTTATTCGCAACCAGGTATCGCCGTTGCGCGCCTATGCTGAGCCGATTATTGACATCGTCGACAAGCAACTTGCGGTAAGGCGCAGCGGGTTGGCCGATTTGCGCATCGCCCGCGATGTGCCGGAGGCGCTGCCTGATCCGCTATTTATTCTTGATACGGACGGCATTGTTGAATATGCAAATCCGGCGGCGAAAGAGCTGGTCGGGTCGGACAACATAGAAGGCCGTCATTTTGCTGCGGCGTTGCGGGCGACGGATGTGTTTGAGGCCGCCGAAGCCGTCATCAAAACCCAAGAGCCACAGACGGTGGATTTCGTCACCACCGGATCGGTGGAGCGGTCGTGCCGCGCGCTGGTCGCCCCGCTTGGCGCCAAATCCGGCGAGGGGCTTACGCGGGCGTTGATTTTTGTCCACGATCTGACCAGTGAGCGCCGGGTTGAGCGGATGCGCGCAGATTTTATCGCGAGCGCCAGCCATGAGCTGCGCACGCCCATCGCCTCGCTCCTTGGCTTCATCGAGACCATGCGCGGGCACGCCAAGGACGATCCGGCAGCGCGCGAGAAATTTTTAGGGATCATGCAGTCCCAGGCCGAGCGCATGCAGCGGCTGGTCTCGGACTTGATGTCGCTGTCGCGCATTGAGTTGAACGAGCATGTGCCGCCGAAAGGCAATGTCGATCTTGCTGATCTCGCGGGCGACGTCATCGACAGTCTGGCGCCGCTGCTGGAGCGGGCCGGCGCGATTGTTGATTTCCTGAATGAAACCGATCTGCCGACAAAAATTCGCGGCGATCGCGATGAATTATTTCAAGCAGCGCAAAATCTGCTCGACAATGCGGTTAAATATGGCGGCGACCCGGCGATGATTAAGGTGCGGGTTGGGCGCGGATCGGCGCCGGCGTTAGGCGGCGATGGCGAGCCGGCGCATCGGGCGGGCGACGCCGCCGCGCAGACCGCGGCGCGATTGAATGTGCCTGTCGACGATCTCGTTTATATTCAGATCCGCGATTTCGGACCCGGCATTGAACGCGCTGACCTGCCGAGGCTGACGGAGCGGTTTTATCGTGTTGATCTGGAGCAAAGCCGCAAAAGCGGCGGCACCGGGCTTGGCCTCGCCATCGTTAAGCACATCGCCAACCGGCATCAGGGTGGTTTTCAGATTGAAAGTCGGTCCGGCGGCGGCACTGCGTTTTCGTGTCATTTCCTGGCGGCGGACAGGTCCGCACCACGTTGAATTGGCGTTAGCGCACAAAATGCACTATCGAATACCGACCCGGACAAGAAATTGTCACAAAAAACGGGCATTTAGGGGCCGCCTCGCGTCGCAGCTTTTTTTGCTTAGCGTCCACATGGCTTTTTTGAGTATTGGCAACTTTTATGGCGTTACAGCCTGCACATTCTTCCTTTTCGGCGCGTCGGCTCTTGGAAGTCGAGCTGTCGCGCATGGCGGCGCTGGTGGAAAGTCAGTTGCAGGGCGCTGTTAGCGCTTTTGAACGCCGCGATGTTGCGGCGGCTGAAAATCTCATCCCCAACGACGCCCGTGTGAACGAATTTGATCGCGACATTGAAACCCGCGTGATGGCTTTGTTGGCGAGCGAATTATTGCCCGAAGTATTGTTGCGCGAAGTGATGACGATCATGAAACTGACCGGCGAGCTGGAGCGGGTTGGCGATCTTGCAAAAAATATCGCCAAGCGCACGCTGGTGGTCAGCCGCGAGGCGCCATCGCGCCCGGCCATGGGCGTCGCCCGCATGGGCCGCGCCAGTTTGCGGCAGTTTTCTGATATCCTGGACGCCTATTCGACCCGCAATCTCGATGCGGCAAAGGCCGTGTGGGGCGGCGACGATGAGGTTGATGAGCTTTACAATTCCGTGTTTCAGGAAATTACTCTCGCCATGATTGCCGATTCCTCCAAGGTCAACGCTTGCACACATTTGGCGTTCATTGCGAAAAACTTTGAGCGTGTCGGCGATCACGCAACCAATATCGCCGAGGCGATCTATTTTCTGGAAACCGGATCGCCGTTTGTGGAATCGCCGCCAAAAGGTGATGATACCGCAGCAACCGCAGCCGCGCCGCCGAGACAGTCGGGCGGGGCGTTCCGCATTAGCTGACCGGGGATAAAAATGGCAGCAACCCAGATTTTAATTGTAGAAGACGAAGCCGCGCTGGCGACTTTGCTTGAGTATAATCTCGAGAAGGAAGGCTTTGACGTTTCGCTTTCGGCCGATGGCGAGGATGCACTGTTGCGGATCGAGGAAAGCCCGCCGGATCTGGTTATTCTTGACTGGTTGTTGCCCAAGGTCTCCGGCATTGAGGTTTGCAGGCGTATTCGCGCACGGTCCGAGACCCGCAACCTGCCGATCATCATGGTGACGGCGCGCGCCGAAGAAGATGACCGCATTCGCGGGCTGGATACCGGTGCGGACGACTATCTGACCAAACCGTTTTCCACCAATGAGCTGATTGCCCGAGTGCGGGCGGTGTTGCGGCGCATTCGTCCGGGTCTTGCGGAAGACACGGTCAGCGTTGGCGATATTGTCGTTGACCGGGTCTCGCACCGGGTGATGCGTGGCGAGCAGGAAATTCACCTCGGCCCGACCGAGTTCCGGCTTCTCGATCATTTAATGCAACATCCGGGAAGGGTGTTTTCGCGTGAGCAATTGCTCAATGCGGTTTGGGGATCGGATGTGTTCGTTGAGGTGCGCACGGTTGATGTGCATATCGGCCGGCTGCGCAAAGCGCTCAACAAATACGGCCAGGGCGATCCGGTGCGCACTGTGCGCTCCGCCGGCTATGTGCTGGACGCGACCCGCTAAACAAAAAACCCGCCAATGGCGGGTTTTTTATTCTTGAAACAAATCCGAAGATTACGCAGTGGCGCGGCGCTTTTGCGGCGCGGCGAGCACCCGTCGCGGCTCGCGGCGTGCGTCGCGGCGTTGCGGCGGTTGAAAGGCGAGATGCGCATGATAGGCGCAATAAGATTTGCCCGACAGCGTCGACTGGCCGCAAAAATGAAAGTCTTCTCTTGCCGGATCACCGAGCGGCCATTTGCACATATTGTTTTTGATGGTGGTCACGGTGGTCCGATCGCCAGTGTCGAGCACTAGCGGTGCGATAAATTCTGGCTCGGGAATGACCGATTTAACTTCCGGGCGGCGAGCTTTGGGCGCGGCGCTCGCTTCGCGGCGTTCCAGCGACGGCGTGCAGCCGCGTTGTGGTTTTGCCGGTGTTGCGCGGCCGGACAGACCAAGGCGGTGAACTTTGCCGATCACCGCGTTGCGAGTGACGCCGCCCATCTTGTTGGCGATCTGTGCAGCGGAAAGACCTTCCGCCCAGAGTGTCTTTAAAAGTTCGACCCTATCGTCTGTCCATGCCATGTCGCCGTTCTCCCTGCTGGTCCGGCAGCGGCTGAGGCCGCCTCGGCTTTAAAATCTATATCTTGTGTATCTAATATGAGCGCCGCCTAAAGCGCCTAAATATAGTATCCTAGCACCCACAAAACACAATATGGCGCCGGCGGTTTTTTTTGCCCACAATATGTTGATAAATATCCATGCTTGACGGAGGCTGGAGCATGATGCGAAAAAGTGTGAGCGGTTTTTCGCTAACATCATGCGACAAAACAAGAATCTAGAGCGGTATGCGATTCAACCAAATCGCATATCGCTCTGGCGCCTGAGCGCACACCGTTGCGCCGCAACAAAGAGAAAAACCGCCATGGACGGCCTCGACACACCGAAAAAAACCAGCCTGGCCGCCGCAAACCTGCATGCGGAATTTGGCGTACGCCGCTTTGGCGCGGTCAACTGGCTCGGGCTTTGGACGCTTTATATCAAAGAAGTGCGCCGCTTCATGAAGGTGGTGACCCAGACGGTGATTGCCCCGGTCGTATCAACGCTGTTGTTTCTGGTCGTCTTCACGCAAGCTTTCGGCGATGCGCGCCCGGCGGTGGCTGGCGTGCCGTATGTTGAGTTTCTGGCGCCCGGCCTGATCATTATGGCGATACTGACCAATGCTTTTACCAACTCATCATCGTCGCTGATCATCGCCAAAGTGCAAGGCTCGATCGTTGATATGTTGATGCCGCCTTTGTCGGCGTCGGAGTTGACGGTTGCGTTTGTTGCCGGCGCGGCGACGCGCGGGCTTATGGTCGGCGCCATCACCGCCGCCACAAGCGCCGGCTTCATGTACGCTATCGGCTCGCCGATGCATGTCGGCGCCTTGTGGGCGGTGTTATATTTCGCATTCGCCGCAGCGGTGATTTTCGGCATGCTCGGCGTCATTGGCGGTATCTGGGCGGAGAAATTCGATCAGCTCGCGGCGTTGTCAAATTTTGTCATCACCCCGCTGACGTTTTTGTCCGGCACGTTTTATTCCGTAGAAAGACTGCCGGAGCCATTCCGTACGGCCAGCCAATATAATCCGGTCTATTATCTGATTGACGGCTTCCGATCCGGCTTTACCGGTCAGGCTGAAGCCAGTCTTACGGTTGGCGTTACCATGACCATGGCGCTGATGCTGATTTTTGGCCTGTGTTGTTACGGGCTGTTCCGGTCCGGCTATAGGCTGACGGATTAAGGGCCCGCGATAAATTGCGGGGCCCAGATCAAGGGTATTAATGTGAGCCAGGAATTAACAGATAACGCCATTTTTCCTTTTCAGGTCGGTGAAACAGCGGTGCGCGGACATGTGGTCAGGCTTTCCGGCGTCATCGACGAAATTCTGCAGGCGCATCAATTTGCCGATCCGGTCAGCAGTCTTGCCGGCGAGGCGGCGTGTCTTGTGGCGATGATGGGCGCATCGCTGAAGTTTGATGGCAAGCTGATTTTCCAGGCGCAAGGCGACGGCCCGATGTCGATGTTGGTTGCCGATTATACCGCGGGCGGGGCCTTGCGCGCGACGGCGAGCCTGCGCGATGGCGATGTTGAGCAAACCGGCATTGCGCTGCTTGGCAAGGGGCATATCGTTATGACCATTGATCAGGGTGCGGATATGGAGCGCTATCAGGGCGTGACGCCGATTGAAGGCGCCAGTCTTGCCGAGGCGGCGATCGCCTATTTTAATCAGTCCGAGCAGATACCGACGGTGATCCGGCTTGCGGTTGGGCGGTTGTCGGCGCCGAGCGAGCCGGACCGGTGGCGCGCCGGCGGGATCATGGCGCAATTTGTCCCCGGCGAAGGCGGCGCCCGCGAGCGCGGCGAGGAGATTTTGAAAAGCGATGAAGACCGCGATGTCTGGGCGCGCGCAGCGGCGTTTGTCGCAACCGTCAAGGACGACGAGTTGCTCGACCCGGCAATCAGCGCCGAGACCTTGCTTTATCGCCTGTTCCACGAAGATGGCGTGCGTGCTTTCGCGCCCCAGCCGGTGCGCGCCGAATGCGGCTGCAATGGTGAGAAAATTGCGGCTGTGCTGTCCCGCTACAGCGAAGACGAGTTGCGCGACATGGTTGAGGACGGCGTCATCAATGTGGTTTGCGAGTTCTGCCGCAAGGATTATCATTTCACGCCGCAAGGGGAGCCATCGGGCGCGCCATGAAAAAACGACATTTTGAAAAAGAACTGGCGGAGCTGGAGTTTGAGCTCGCCAAGCTGCAAGAGACGGTCCAGCGCAAGGGGCTGAAAATCGCCGTTATCTTTGAAGGGCGCGACGCCTCAGGCAAGGGCGGCGCGATCAAAACCATCCTGAGGCGGATGAATGCGCGGATTTGGCGTGTCGCGGCGTTGCCCAAGCCATCCGATCGCGAACGCACGCAGTGGTATTTTGAGCGCTACGTCAAGCACTTGCCTTCTGGCGGTGAAGTGGTTCTGTTTGATCGCTCGTGGTATAACCGCGCGGTGATTGAGCCGGTGATGGGCTTTTGCAACGACGACGAACATGAAGCGTTCATGCGCGAGGTTCCGCTGTTTGAAAAAATGCTGATCGATAGCGGGCTGATCCTGATCAAGTTCTGGATCCATGTCTCGGCGGAAGAGCAAGAACAGCGCTTTCAGGATCGCGCCAACGATCCGCGCAAACGCTGGAAGCTTTCGCCAATCGATCTGAAGGCGCGCGATTTGTGGATCGAATTCACCCAGGCGCGCGATAAAATGTTTGCAGCGACGTCGACGGAGCGCTCGCCATGGTTGGTCGTTGACGGCAATGACAAGAGAAAGGCGCGGCTCAATATTATTCGCGCGATCCTCGATCAGGCGCCTTATGAGTTCAATAAGCCGGCGTTCAAGCCGGTCAAACTGCCGCCGCGGCCTTCGATTGACGATTGCGAATATTGCGAGCCGGACATACAGACGCTTAATCTTATACAGGATTATTACGCCGACTAACACGGCCCCGTGAATTGCGCCCCGGCGCGGGCGCGCCTACCCTTTGCGCGGATTTTGCGGCGAAACAGAAAACGGGGACCACATGCGAAGAACAGTTTTCATCATTGGCGTGGGCTGCGTTTCCCTGATCGCCATCGGCGCGGTCGTTGCAGTGGCGGCGACCGGCGGTGCGGCGTTCCGGCTGTGGCAGCTGGAGTGGAAAAAACAGGGCGAGACCGATCTTCGGTTTGCGGAAGTCTCGCTGCCCTTCACCCATCAGGCTGATCTTGATAACTCGCTGCCGTTTATGGCGGCGGCGGCAATCGATGTTGATGGCGACGGCGTTGATGAGATTTTCATGGGCGGCGGCAAGGGCCAGGCCGATGCGATCTTCGGCTATGATGGTGGCGCGTTTCACCCGCTTGGCGGCTATAGTTTTGAAAAGGGCGATGCGGACGCCACCCATGGCGCTGTCTCGATTGATGTCGATAACGACGGGCGGGTCGATCTGTTTGTGGCGCGCGAATCCGGCGTCTGGCTGCATATGAATATCGGCGCCGGCTTTACCAGCCAGAACCTCAATCTTCCGTTAGCGGACAATACAACGCCATTGTCGATCGCGCTTGGCGATATCAACAAGGATGGCGCTGTCGATCTTTACATTTCCGGCTATCTCAAAAACGAATTGGTCACAGAGCAGAATAACTTTGCGAAGGACTATGGCGGCTATAGTCATCTGTTCATCAATCGGGGCGACAATAGCTGGCGTGATGTTTCTGAACAGGCCGGAGTCTGGCGCCAGCACAACACTTTCACGGCGATGTTTGTCGATATCGACAACGACATGGATAGCGACCTCGTCATTGCTCAAGATACCGGCGTGGTTGAAATCTATGACAATACCGGCGCGTTCCCCATGCGCCGTGTTGATAACCCGTCGATCAACAGCTACCCCATGGGCATCGCTGCGGGCGACTATGACAATGACGGATTTGTTGATTTCTACTTTTCCAATGTCGGTCACACCTTGCCTGAAAAGCTGCTGCGCGGAAATCTCGACGAGGATGCGCCGTTTAACGCCAGCTACATGTTGTTTCAAAATCAGCGCGGCGGGGAGTTTGTCGATGCCGCCAGGAAAACCCGCACCGCGCGCATCGGCTTTGGTTGGGGGGTTGTCTTTGCGGACATGAATCTCGACGGGCGCGAGGATTTGCTGGCCGCGCAAAACTATGCGCGCTTTCCCGGCAAAGAGTTTCTGCACAAATATACCTGCAAAATCATGCTGCAATATCCGGACGGCAAGTTTAGGCCGGTTGAAAAGCGCGCCAGCGCCGTCAACCGCAACTACGCCGTCGCGCCGATTGTCTCCGACTTCAACGATGATGGCCGGCCGGATCTGGTCTGGGCGAATATTGCGGGCACGGCCAAAGCGTTCATCAGCGGCGTTGATACGGGTAATTGGCTCAAGGTTCGCCTCCCCGATAACACCGCCTCGCTTGGCGCCATCGTCACCGTGACGACGCCGGATGGGATGGTGCGCACAAAACAATTTACCGCCAGCCAGGGGCTTGGCTCTGACCAGTCGGCGGAAATGATTTTTGGTCTCGGCGAGGCGACGGAGGCGACGGTTGAAGCGCGCTTCCAGAACGGCATTGTTAAACTTCATGACAGCGCAACAGCCGGCGAGCGCATCGCGATGAGCGCCAGCCGCTAATTGATTAGCAACGCCGGAGGCGGGGATGAACGACAATAGTGGGCTTGGCCGGTTCGCCGGATGGATAGGGCTTGCCGGCGCGCTGCTCGTTGGCGTCGCTGAGTTTTTGATTCAGTTCAATGCCGCCGGCGGTTACGAGCAGGCCGGCTATGAATATTTCCAACAGATATCGAGCGAGCGCCTGACGCTTGGCTATTACCTCGCTGTGCTGTCGGCGCCGCTATATATTGTCGGCTATTGGTTTTTAGAAAGATTGCTGGCTCCGGCGGGACGCGGGCTGGCGGCGGCGTTTTTCCTGATCGGCGCTTATGCGTTTGCCATCGGCGCCGTCTGGCTTGGCGAGCGCGCGTTTTTGGCGTTCACCGTTCAGGCTATCAGCGAAGGCGCGGCCAGTCCTGAGCTTTTGCAGCGCATGGCGGCGCATAATGAGCCGCTGGTAAACATATTGCGCGTCGCTATGGTCGCGGTATCGGCGCTGTGGGTTGTGCTTATCCTCCGGGGACGGACGGCCTTGCCAAGGTGGATGGCGGTGGTCAATCCGGTGACAATCCTGGGGTCGATTTTCGCGCTTTACTGGGCGGCGCCGGCCGTGGGCGTTTATATCTTGCCGGTGGCGATGAATGTGACGCATGTGGTGTTCTTCGGGCTGGCGTTGATGACCTGCAAAAAGACCGCATCGCACGGGGCTTAGCCCTTGCGGTGGTCTTCCCACATTTTAACGTCGCGGAGCCAGCGGGCGTGGCCATATATCCGGGCGAGCGCGAAGCCGTAAATGCCGCCGCGAAAATATTGGTCGAGAAAATAGCGTTTAGCAAAATAGAACGGCATGCCGAAAACGATTCGTAAAAACAAATAGGGTTTCGATTTTAGCGGCGCCGGGATCGATGAATTGCGATTGAGCTTTGTCGTCAGGTGCGCGACGTCCGTGTAAGCGTAATGCAGCATGCGCGCCTCCATATGGCCGATTTCGATATCTTTCGGCAGCCTGAACTGGTCCCAGCCATCATGGTCCGGCGCGCGAATGATGCGGCGGTCATAAACTTTGTGCCGGGTCTGGTTGCCGAAATTCATCCACGGCTCGCCCACCGGAGGAACTAACGCCAGCATCGTGCGATAGATTTTCTTTGGCGGCTCGCCATCGACAAACAGCGCCGCCAGCTCGTACGCAAACTCCGGCGTCACCACTTCATCACCGTCAAGATCGAGCATCCAGTCATATTCGCAGGCGTCTTCGGCGATGCGTTTCTGGCGGCCCCAGCCGGTCCACTCATGCTCAATGACGCGCGCGCCCGCCGCCCGCGCAAGGCTGACGGTCTGATCGGTGGAGCCGGAATCGACAATAACGACTTCCCGCGCCGCCGTCAGCGCAGCGCGCACCACATCGGCGATCAGGCGCTCTTCGTTAAAGGTGCGGATAATTGCCGATACCGGCGGGCGGGGGTTGGGAGCGGATGTCATGGTAGGTTTCTAGAGCATTTTCCGACCAAGTGGATACCGGTTGGGCGCCAGAAAATGCGATCAACTAAGAATCTAAAGCAAATATCCTGATCGGTACGATCAGATTTTGCTCTAGTGGGAAACCCGGCGCAGCGACAATAGGCTGCGCTGGGTTTTTCTGTATGGGTGCTACTTAAGAAGCCTCGCTCTCAGCAATCCACGCATCAACATTTTCTTCGAGGATCGCTAGCGGCACGGCGCCGTTTTTCAGGACAACGTCGTGGAATGCGCGAACATCGAAATCATCGCCGAGCGCTTCCTCGGCGCGGCCGCGCAGTTCAAGAATTTTCAGCATGCCAATTTTATAGGCGGTCGCCTGACCCGGCATGACGATATAGCGCTCAATCGCCTTGATGCAGTCGCCTTCAGGATTTGGCGTGTTGGTGATGAGGTAATCGATGGCTTCTTCACGTGTCCATTTTTTATCGTGGAGACCGCTA
>JAJFFY010000084.1 GCA_021776415.1 Hyphococcus sp. | reverse complement strand
CGATGGTGATCATCGTGTTGTTGAACGACGCATTGACGTGAACCACGCCGGTCGAGATATTTTTCCGCTCACGGCGCTTAACGCGCGCTGCCGGTGTTTTAGCCATTGAGGTTAATCCCTATTTCTTCTTGCCGGCGATTGCCCTGGCTGGGCCTTTGCGCGTGCGGGCGTTGGTGTGTGTGCGTTGGCCGCGTACCGGCAGGCCGCGGCGATGGCGCAGACCGCGATAGCAGGCCTGGTCCATAAGACGTTTGATGTTGACGGCAGTCTCACGACGCAGATCACCTTCGACCATATAGTCGCGGTCAATCGCTTCGCGGATCCGCAAAACGTCCGCATCGGAAAGATCCTGCACGCGTTGTTCGGCTGGAATGCCGACAGTTTCGCAAATCTCGGCGGCCTTGGCCGGACCGATGCCGTGAATGTAACGCAGCGCGATGGTTACGCGCTTGTTGGTCGGTATGTTGACGCCTGCAATACGGGCCACAAATAGCTTCCTTTTTTCTCGTTCTCCGCCCCATTTCACGCTTTTTGGCAAAGCGGCCGGGCCAGCCATTATTCATGCAACGAAGCCCGCGACGGCGCGAATAAACTCGAGCCGAGCGAGCGATACTCCTTATGGCGGAGAGCGCGTAGATATAGTCGCGCCGGCCCCGCCGTCAACCATTTTCAGGCAAATTCATCGCCTGAAATGGTCCAAAATGACATCTATTTCAGCCGATACGGCCTCCACTGATCCCATCCCGTCTACAGCCTTCAATTTCCCCTGTTTTTCGTAATAGGGAATCAGCGGCGCGGTCTGGTCGCAATAGACCTGAAGCCGGTATTTGAAGGTATCTTCATTGTCGTCTTTACGTCGCTTATCGCCCCGGGCAAGGGTCTCATCGATGCGCCGGCGCAACCTTCCAAGCAGCGCTTCTTCATCCACCCGCAGCTCGATGACGACGTCAACGCCGCGTTCTTTCTTGGTCAGCATCGCGTCCAGCATTTCCGCCTGGACAATGGTCCGCGGAAACCCGTCCAGCAGAAATCCCGGCGCGCAATCATCCTGCTCGATGCGTTCTTCGACAATCGCCGCGACAATATCGTCAGAGACCAGATTGCCCGCATCCATGACTGCCTTAGCCTTAGCGCCAACCGGCGTTTGTGCGGCGACCGCTGAGCGCAACATGTCGCCGGTAGAAAGCTGCGGAACGCCATATTTTTTCACAATATGGGCTGCCTGTGTGCCTTTGCCGGCGCCCGGCGGCCCCAGAAAAATGACGATCATCGACGCCCCCCGCCGCCGCGTAGTTTCGATTTCTTGATCAAGCTCTCATATTGTTGCGCGACCAGATGGCCCTGAATCTGTGAGACGGTATCGAGCGTCACCGAGACCACAATGAGCAGTGACGTGCCGCCAATATAGACCGGGATCGATTGCCCCGATCCAGCTTTTAAGAGTTCGGGGAAAATACACACTAATGTCAAATAGAGTGCGCCGATAACGGTCAGCCGGGTGACAACGAAATCGAGATATTCCGCCGTGCGTGCGCCAGGGCGATAGCCCTGAATGAAGCCGCCATATTTTTTCAAATTGTCAGCGACATCTTCGACGTTGAAGACAACAGACGTGTAAATGAACGTGAAGCCGATAATCAAAAATGCGTAAAGCCCAATATATAAAGGCCGCCCTGGGGCAAACATGAAGCCGGCCGTCTGCAGCCAATCGGGTGAATTATCACCGATCGCGCCAATGGCCGTTGCCGGCAACAACAGCAGCGAAGAAGCGAAGATCGGCGGGATAACGCCTGACGGGTTCAGTTTCAGCGGCAGGTGGGATTTCTCGCCCTGGGTCATGCGCTGGCCGACCTGACGACGCGGATATTGAACGATAACCCGGCGTTGCGAGCGTTCCATGAAGACCACAAAGGCAACCAACGCCAGAGCGAGGAAACCGATCACAAGGATCGTGCCGCCGCCAATGCCGGCGCCGGTGCGTCCCTGATCCAAAAGACCCGCAATCGCCCGCGGCAGTTCCGCCACAATGCCTGCAAAGATGATCAGCGAAATACCATTGCCGACGCCGCGCGCGGTAATCTGTTCGCCAAGCCACAACAGGAACATCACGCCGCCAACGAGTGTGATGACCGAGGTCAGTAAGAAAAACGGTCCCGGATTAGAGACAACGCCTGGCGATCCCATCAGGCTGACGGCGATGAAATACCCCTGCATGGTGGCAAGAAAGACGGTTAGGTAACGCGTATATTGATTGATCTGGCGCCGGCCCTGCTCGCCTTCTTTCTTGATCGCTTCAAGAGAAGGAATAACCGCCGACATCAACTGCATGATGATCGACGCCGAGATATAAGGCATGATGTTAAGCGCGAAGATCGCCATACGCTCAACGGCGCCGCCGGCGAAAATATTGAGCGTGCCCAAAATACCGTTTTGCTGGCTTTGAAAGCCTGTCGAGAACGCCGCCGGATCAATCCCCGGCAAGGGAACGAAGGTGCCAAGCCGGTAGACGATCAGCGCGACCAGTGTGAACAGAAGGCGCTTTTTCAGCTCCTCCGCCTTGGCGAAGGATGAGAGCGTCATGTTCGACGCAAATTGTTCTGCTGCGGATGTCATTTCAGCAATTCACCTGCTTGGCTTTGGGGCGAATGATAAAACCCGGCTGTTCCCCCAACCGAGCTCATGTGGCGCCTAAATCGCGATCGGCAACCCTCGCCCATAACTCTATTTGGCTTCCAGCTTGGCTTCCAGCACCGTCACCGAACCGCCGGCTTTTTCAACGGCGGCTTTGGCGCCGGCCGATACATGGGCGACTTCAAAATCAACCTTCGCCTTAAGCTCGCCAACACCGAGAAGCCGCACGCCATCAAGCGCCCGTCGCAAAACGCCAGCTTCCACCAGCGTCGCGGCGGTAACTTTCGCTGAGCCGTCAAGCCTGCCGGCGTCAATCGCCACTTGCACGCGGCCAATATTGACCTCGGCGTATTTCGCCCGATTGGGTTTGTTAAAGCCGCGTTTTGGCAAGCGCATATAAAGCGGCATCTGGCCGCCCTCATAGGCGCGGATGCCGGAAACGCCGGAGCGCGATTTCTGGCCCTTAACGCCGCGGCCAGCGGTTTTGCCTTTGCCGGAACCAATGCCCCGGCCAACGCGCATGCGGTTCTTGCGCGCGCCTTTATTATCGGAAAGTTCGTTGAGTTTCATGTTGTCCTCGACTTTCGACGGGGTTGCTCATTTGAGCCTTACCGCCTCGCCTGTTAATGTCCGCTTACGGACAAATTTCTGGTTTGTCGTCTAGTCTTCGACGATCTCCACCATATGTGCAATCTTGCTGATCATTCCGCGCACTGAAGGAGTATCTTCAAGCTCGCGCACGCGGCCGATTTTGTTAAGACCCAATCCGACCAGCGTCGCGCGCTGATCTTGCGGGCGACGAATTGCGCTGCCGGTCTGACGGACCTTGATTGTTTTCTTTGCTGCCATCGGTCTCGTTCCTTATGCCGTCGCGCCGGCGGGTTCTGTAACGCTGGCCTGCCCGCCGCCGGTCCGCTGAGAAAGAATGTCCGACACTTTTTTACCGCGCTTGGCGGCAATCGAGCGTGGGCTGGTCTGATCTTTAAGCGCATCAATCGTCGCGCGGACCATATTATAGGGGTTCGACGAACCGATTGATTTTGCAACCACATCTTGAACGCCAAGGGTTTCAAAAATCGCCCGCATCGGACCGCCGGCGATGATGCCAGTACCAGCTGGCGCCGCGCGCAACACAACTTTGCCTGCGCCCCAACGGCCAGACGCGTCATGATGCAGCGTGCGGCCTTCACGCAGCGGCACCCGGATCAGATTGCGTTTGGCTTCCTGGGTCGCCTTGCGGATCGCCTCGGGGACTTCACGCGCCTTGCCCTTGCCGAAACCGACACGGCCTTTTTGGTCGCCAACTACGACCAGCGCTGCAAAACCGAAGTTTTTGCCGCCCTTGACCACTTTCGCAACACGGTTGATCGCGACCAGCTTGTCAACAAACTCGTCGCGTTCTTCGCGTTCGCGTCCACGACCCCGGCCTCTTCCGCGTCCTCGTCCTTCATCACGCGCCATCGCGTTTACTCCTCTAAAGCGTGATCAGGAAAAGTGGAAACCGGTTTTCCGCTTCGATCACGCGATCAATAATAACCTAGAGCAGGTCTACTCCAAAAACACCTGCTCTA
>JAJFFY010000083.1 GCA_021776415.1 Hyphococcus sp. | reverse complement strand
CTGGGCGACGATTGAAGAAGTGGTCTTCTTCTCGCGCGGTACGCTCGCCCAACGCAAAGGCGAGGATGCAGCGATCCCAGATTATCTGATTGGCGCTCTGAAGATTGGCAGCGATGTTAAGGAGAAATACGAAAGCGACCTAGCGCCGAAGACCCGCGCCGTCGCTGAAGCCTACGCCGCCGGCCTCAATCTTTGGTGTGCGCAAAGGCGCGCCAACTGTTCTCCCGGCGCCGCGCCGGTCACCGCCTATGATGTTATTGCCGGCTTTACATCGCGCACGCCATTTTTCTATGGCCTTGATGCGCAGCTGAAAGCAATCTTTGAAGGCGACGTTAAAACCACAAAAGCCGCCGAGACTGCGCGCGAAGCATTCCTGCGCATCAGTGAAGAAAATGAGCTCGGCTCCAACGCCATGGCGGTAGCGCCCGCGCGGTCTACCGATGGGCATACAAGGTTGATGGTCAATTCCCATCAACCCTATGAAGGGCCCGTCGCCTGGTATGAGGCGCGCCTCAAATCGGAGGAGGGGTGGGATATTATCGGCGGATTGTTTCCCGGCGCGCCAATGGTTTTGCACGGAGCAACGCCCAATCTCGGCTGGGCGCATACGGTCAACCGGCCAGACCTGGTCGACGTCTATGAGCTGACCGTTGATGATCCGAAAAAGCCGACTAAGTACAAATTTGACGGTGAATGGCGTGATTTTGACGCCGGTAAAGTAAAATTTCGCGTCAAACTGTTTGGACCTTTCAGCCTGCCGGTGACGCGGCCGTCGCTTTACTCCGTTCACGGACCGGTATTCGTAACCGAGCATGGCGTCTTTGCGGTCTCTTATGCCGGCGCCGGTAATATTAAGACCATTGAGCAATGGTACGCGATGAACAAAGCGCAAAACTTTGACCAATGGCGCGAGGCGATGGCGATCGGCGCAATGCCGAGTTTCAATGTCATCTATGCTGACCGGGAGGGCAATGTCGGCTATTTTTATAACGCCGCGATCCCGGTGCGCGATGCGGGTTATGACTGGTCCGGCGTAGTTCCCGGCGATCGGTCTGAAACCCTGTGGCGTGGACAACGGCCGTTCAGCGCCGTGCCGAGCGTCATCAATCCCGCTTCGGGCTATATCGTCAATGCCAACCATACGCCGTTTAACGCCACCGGCGAGGGGGACAACGCGAACCCTGCGGACTTCCCCCCGCATTTCGGTATTGATACGCGCACCACCAATCGTGGCATTCGCCTTCAGGAACTCTACGGAACTGACCTCCACATCAGTGAGGAAGAATTCCTGAGCTACAAGATGGATCACACTTATGCGCAGTCCTCACGGCTGATGGAGCTGGTGCGCGCTCTGTTGCGCGAAGATACTAACGAGCCGCTATTGCTTGAAGCGATGGCTACGCTGCGGCAGTGGGACGGCGCCGTTGATCACGACGACCGCGCCTCCGCGCTCGCCATTCTCACCGCACAAAAGGCGAGGGGCTATCTGATCGATGACGACCACCCCGCCGAGCCCGACTATGTTGAGGCCTTGCGACAGGTCGCCAGCGTGTTGTCCGAAAAATTCGGACGCGTCGATCCGACCTGGAGCGAGGTGTTGCATTTCCGGCGCGGAAAATATGATCTGGCCATTGACGGCGGACCCGACACTTTGCGCGCGGTTTATCCGAGCGGCAATGCAGAAGATATTCCGCTGAAGGCGGCGGGTGGCGACACCTATATTCTCTATGCGGATTGGTCGCCCGAAGGAGTTGGCGAGATTAATACCATCCACCAGTTCGGCGCTGCAACGCTAGACCGGGCGTCGCCGCATTATGCCGACCAGGTCGAAATGTTTGTCGGCGGCCAATGGAAAACCCCGCCAATGACCCTGGAAGCCGTCATCGCCGAGGCCACCGCCGATTACCGGCCGGGGCGCTAGGGCATTTTAAAGTGAGGCTACGACAAACGCCGGCACGCCATAACTATCTGACTCTGATAAGCAATGGATACTAGTTCTGCGTTCAGTACGAAGAGTGCTTTTTGGGTCATTATGCGCTAATACAGTTTTGACGCCATCTAAGGGGAGAAATATGAAACGTTTGATTTGTGTGTTATTTTTGCTTTCAGCAATCCATCCATCTTACGCGGAACAATCACATTCGGCGAAAGAAACTATAGTGATGCAGGAAAAAGCTTGGGTCGCTGCATTGCTCACTGGTAATATGGATGTGGTCGACGCGATGATGCATCCGGAGTTCCGGCTCGTGCGTGCTTACTCAGACGCGGCGCCGATAGACAAAGCGTCTTATCTCGGCATGACTGGCATGAGTGCGTCCTCGGGCGAAGTTACTTCTGCGCAAATCGACGTGACAGATAATGTCGCGGTTGCTCAAGTGACTTGGTCACTCGACTGGCAGCGCGAAGGTGTTGGCAAATTACCGCCGCATTTCAATCTCACAGATATCTGGCTCAGAGAAGGTGACGGCAAATGGCGCATCATTTCGCGCGTCAGCCAGGTTGCCTCATCGCCGCCTGCCGATAGCGAGTAACGGCCACGCCTGTTTTAAAGACCAATCTTATAGGGCAGCAGAACGCGGCCAAATTCGATCATATACGGCGGCATGGAAAACCGCAGGCAGTGACCGCGCATCTACATTTTGCCCTGCATAGCGATGACGCACAATTTATATTGTCGAAAATTATAGCATAGCTGAGACGCACCCAAGCGTACATCTGCCCAAATAAAACGCCGACAGCTTCATAAACGATGCTGCCGGCGTGTTATGCCCAGGCAACTCCCCCAAATGGATTGCCCAGAGCTAGGGATCTCCCCCTGATGTTGGGATCACGCTAGGCTGCCATGCTGGGCGGCTATAGGAGATTTTGGCCGTAATTTGCAAAACTGCGTGGTTTTACAGATTTAAACACTCGCCAATGGCGCTTGCACGATGTCATAACTTCGTTTCGCCTGAACCTCGCGCATTAACGCGGTCTGCGCAGTGAAAAACTGCGCTGGCGTAACGCCGATGAAGGTTTTGAATTCCTTGATGAAATGCGACTGGTCATAATATCCAGGACCGGCGGCGTTTTGCCAGGGCGACTGTCCGGCGCGGATCGTGTCGGCGGCGCGCAAGGCGCGATATTTACGCTGCAGAAGCTTCGGCGAGGCGCCAAAATACATCTTGGCCAGCCGTTCTGTCTGCCGTCGTGACACGCCGGTCATCGCCATCAGATGGTCGAGATCGAGGGTTTCATCATGCAGCAGCCAATCCTCAATAGCTTGCGGATATGGGATCGCCCGTTTGGCGCGCCGCGCAAGCAAGGCGGTGAAATAGCGGTCGCAAATTGTCGCCATCTCGCGCGGGTCCGCGGCGCCGACCACCTCGGCAAGCTCAACGCCGGCGACGCGCCGGGCGACATCAGAAAGGTCAAACACCTGGTCGGCGGCTTCAAATGCATTGATGTTGAATAGCTTGACCCATCCGCGCGGACGAATACCGACGCCAAAGACGCGTGTCCCGGCATCGGCATGCATGGTGTAGGCGCCCATGGTCGGACCAACCAAAAATGTCGATGTAATGCGCGTGGGTTGATCCGCACCCGGCATATAAAGGTCACCCGACCCATTCAGTAAAACTCGAATATTGCCAAGCTCGGCGCAAAGTGGCTGCACAGACGCGACATCGGTCGCGAAGTAATAATAGGCGCGGACATAATCTCTGAGGTCCGCCCGCGGCAGATAATATTGCAACTCCATTTCGAGATGAATGATAGTTGAATAACGCGGCGGTGTCGGTAGCAGAATTTGCTCATTTACAGCGCCTTGTGCGTGGTTTCATCTCAACCGGGCGCCCCTCGCCGCGGCCTGAATAGTCAGCCAGCGACCTCGGCAATCATACCGTCATAGGCCGGCTCCACGCCTTGTGGGAGCGTGCGCTTGAGCTTTTGATAATCCATGTGCACGTGGAGATTGGTCAAAATCGCCCGACGTGGTTTTACCCGGGCTATCCATTCCAGCGTCATATCGAGGTGAGCGTGTGTGGCGTGAGGTTTTTCCTGCAGCGCATCGACGATCCAGGTGTCGACGCCATCCAGCAGTTCAAAACTTTCTTCCGACAGTCCGACAACGTCACTGGAATAAGCAATGCCGCCAAACCGGAAGCCGAGCGAGTCGACGCTGCCGTGATCTTGCAGGAAGGCGGTCGCTGGAATTTCGCCGCTGGGACCGTCGATGGCAAAGCCTTCGCCGCATGGCGGCATGTCGATTTTTTTTAAGATCGCCGGATAATAGCTGCCGGGTTTTTGCGCAAAACAATAATCAAACCGTTCAAGCAACTGGCCAGCGGTCGCATCATCAATATAGACCGGCATGCGCTGGCGCATTTGCAGCGCAAAGACGCGTAGATCATCAATGCCATGGGCCTGGTCGGCGTGGTCATGGGTAAACAGCACCGCATCAAGGCGCGAGCATTTTGCGGCCAGAAGCTGCGCACGCATGTCCGGCGATGTATCGACCAGCACATTGGTGATCTTGTCATGACGAAAGCCGAATTCGCGGTGCGCGCGCTGAACAAGAATGGAACAACGCGTGCGCCGGTTCTTCTCCTCATTTGGGTCGCAAGCCCCCCAGTCGCCGGAACCGTCAGCGCCGCCAAAACGCGGCACGCCGCCCGACGAACCGGAGCCGAGGATGGTGACCCGTAAATTACTCGTGCTGCTCATTGATCCGCACCCGAAGGTTTGGCGCGCGCGAACAATCGGAAGAAGTTCTCGGACGTGGCGGCGGCAATCGTCTCCAGGCTCACGCCTTTAACCTCGGCGAGCTTTGCGGCCACATGGGTGACAAAAGCCGGTTCATTGCGCCGGCCGCGCATAGGCGCCGGCGCCAGATACGGACAATCGGTCTCAATTATGATCCGATCCAGCGGCGCGGCCTCGGCGATCGCACATATATCACCGGCGTTTTTGAACGTGATAATGCCGGAGAACGAAATATAGCCGCCAAGGGCAAGCACCGTTTCTGCCAGCGCCGGCCCGCCGGTATAACAATGCAAGAGCGGCGTAAACGCCCCCTTCCCGTGCTCCTCCATAAGCAGCTTTTGCATTTCCTCGTCGGCGTCTCTTGTATGGATAATCAGCGGCAATCCGGTCTCGCGCGCCGCTTCAATATGCGCCCGGAACACCGGAAATTGCAGCGCCCGATCTGAATGCTCATAATAAAAATCAAGCCCGCATTCGCCAATTCCGACGACTTTTTCGTCGTCCGCCAGGTCGATCAATTCGCGCGCGGTCAATTTCGGATAATCATTAGCGTAATGCGGATGAACGCCGATGCTGCGCCAGATAAAATCATGGGCGTCGGCAATGGTTTTTATCGCCGGGGTTGAGGAAAGCTTATCCGATATGGTGAGCATATAGGCAACGCCAGCGTCAAGCGCTGCGCGGATGACCGCGTCGCGATCTTCGTCATAACGCTCTGAGTGCAGATTAACGTGACTGTCGACTAACATTGCGCCGGGCCGATCATGAAGTCGCAAGCGCAGCGCGCAAATCATAGGCCATAGCGGCGATCAGTTGGCTGCGATCAAGATTGAGCGCATCGCCGCGCTCGGCAAGGATAGTCAGCTGTTCAAAAGCGCTGAGCAAAGACGCCGGCGCGGCGCCCGCAAGCGGGCCTTCGAGCGCTGCGCCGCAGGCCGCCGCCAGCGCACCATCGGACAGGCATTCCAACACCGCCTGTTTGAAAATTTCCCACTTCGCATCCCCTGCCTTACCAGCAAGCGCGCTGGTGATCTGCGTGATTTCCCCGCCCTTGCGTGCGGCGCCAAGAAAGCCGTCGGCGAGGGTGATCGCGCCCGCCCCCTCGCCCGCCGCCAGTGTCAGCGCATATCCCGGCCGGCCGCCGGCATGGGCGGCGATGCGCGCGGCCTCCTCGCCCTCAGCCAGCTCCTCACGCTTCAACAGCGCGATAATCTCTGGATCTTCCAACGGGCGCAAATCAATCCGCCGGCAGCGCGAGCGGATGGTGGCGATCAACCGGCCGGGCGCTGCCGACAAGAGCAGCAACAGCGTATCGGCGGGCGGCTCTTCAAGAGCTTTGAGAAGCGCGTTGGCGGCGTTGCGGTTAAGATCGTCGGCGCTATCGATGATCGCGACCCGATAGCCGCCAAGCGCCGCCGTACGGTTCAGGAACAAGGTTAATTTGCGGATGGTTTCGACAGTAATATCAGATTGATAGCGTGATGTTTTCTCATTCCATGCCCGCTCCGCGATAAACACATCCGGATGCGCGCCTTGGGCGATCAGCCGAAAGGTGCGGTTGTCGGGCGGCATGTCGAAGCTGTGATCATTCATCAACGCCGCCGGATCGAGCATGGCGCGGGCGATGCGATAGGCGAGCGTTGCTTTCCCGGCGCCTTTGGGCCCGGCGATAATCCAGCCATGGCTCAGCGCCCCGCCAGCGATGGTCCCACGCAAATCGTGCTCAACCGCTTCGCGGCCGATCTGATCGGGGCGTTCATTGGGGAGCATAAGATCTACGGACATGGAAACAGGTTTAGGAGTTTTGCCGCGCCAGCGAAAGCCGGATCAGCTCAAAACCGCCGGCAATCTTTGCCTGACCACCTCGGCAATGCGCGTCGCCACGGCCTCAACCGAGCCGCGCGCATCGACCACTACGCAGCGCTCCGGGGCAGCCTTGGCGATATCTAGATAGGCCTGGCGCACCTTGCGCTGAAATTCCGCTCCTTTTTCCTCAAACCGGGTCTCGCCCTTGGTGACATCGGCCCGGCGCAGCCCCTCCTCGGTCGGCGCATCGAGGATGATCGTCAGCACGGGATCGTGCTTGCCCACCACCAGGGCATGCAGCGCGTTCATGGCTTCAACACCGGCGCCGCCGGCGACGCCCTGATAGGCCATGGAGGAATCCGCAAAGCGATCGGTGATCACCACTGCGCCGCTGGCCAGCGCCGGCAAGATCGTCCGCTCCAAATGATCGCGCCGGGACGCATACATTAGCAAGGCTTCCGTCAGCGGCGACCAGCGGTCCTTCGCGCCTTTGACAATCAGCTCACGGATTGCCTCGCCGCCGTCGGATCCGCCGGGCTCACGCGTTTGAACGACCTCGTGTCCGGCTGCGCGCAACCGTTCGCAGAGGATTTTCATCTGGGTCGATTTGCCGGCGCCGTCGCCGCCTTCAAAACTGATAAACACGCCGGTCATGCGTTTCTCATTGCCCAGCTGTTACCTGCGGCTCAGGCTTTGCGAGCAAAGTTTTTGCGGCCAGGCCGATTTTGCCGAGAACGCCAAGCTCTTTAACCCCGCGGCCGGCATAGAGCGGATATTCTTTGGTTTCACCGCCATCAACCTCGACCTTCAAATAGCCGATCTGCTGGTCGGCGCGGATCGGTGCGGCGACCGGGCCTTCATAGACAATGCTGGCTTTGGTTTTATCGAGCATCGTACGATGAACAATCAGCCGCACCGGCTCTTTAACAATCAGCGGCGCGGTCCTCGCCTTGCCTTTGAATATCTGCGCATCGCCAACCACATCGCCAGGCTCATAAAGCGTTTTTGTCGCGAAATCATTGAACGCCACGCGGATTAGACGCGCTGTTTCGGTCGCGCGTTCCTTTTCCGATCCCAATCCGTTGACAACGATAATCCGCCGCTCGCCATCGCGTATGGCCGAGCCGACAAGACCGTAACCGGCATCTTCCGTATGCCCGGTTTTTAATCCATCCGCACCGTCAAACGCATCGAGCAGCGGGTTGCGGTTCGGCTGGCGAATTTCCTCCCAGGTAAATTCACGCTCGGCAAACAAAGCGTAATAAGCGCCATATTCGTGGATGATCTTGCGGGTGAGCAGCGCCAGATCACGCATGCTCATTTTCTGGTTCTCGTCGGGCCATCCGGTAGCGTTGGCGAAGCTTGAATCATTCAAATCCCATTCGCGGGCTTTGCGGTTCATCAATTCGGCGAACGCATCCTCGGAGCCGGAAATATTTTCCGCCAACACAATACTCGCATCATTGCCGGACTGAATGATGACGCCGCGCAACAAATCCTTGACGGCGATTTGCGTATCGACGCGCACCCACATTTTTGAACCGGTCTTGCGCCATGCCTTCTCGCTGACGTCAAACTTGTCGTTGAGGCTCAAAGAGCCTTCCTTAAGCCGTTCAAAAACAATCGCCACCGTCATCAGCTTCGACATTGACGACGGTGCGGTTGGGACGCGCGCATTTTTCTCAAACAAAATTTCGCCAGTGCGAAAATCCATGATGACGGCATATTCCGCCAGCGTCGTCAGCGACTGTGCGCTAACGGTGCTGAGAGAGGCAAACAAGGCCGCAATCGCGGCAAACATTAATCCAGACAAACGCACGTCTAACTCCTTTTTGTACCAGCAGTCCTTTACCCGGCATTGGCGCCAGCTATTGACCATCAGATATCGCCTCTTTCAGGGCGGCGTCACGGCGTAATCGTGATCACCCTCGCATCACCATACCCTGCTTCGCGCACCGCCTCCAAGCGTTTGACAGCTTCCGCACGCTCTGAATAGGGGCCCATATTCACCCGGTAGAACACCCGGTCGTCATCGCGCTCAACCCGCGAAAGCCGCAACGTCCCGACATCGCCGAGCGAGGCGCGCACCGCCTCGATATTATCAAGGCTTGATAGCGCCGCCACGCGGATCGAATAGAGGATTGTCACGGCGGCTGGGGTCAATTTTGCAGGGTTTGGCTTTGCCTCAGAGGGCTGGCGCGCCTCGGGGGTATCGCTCACGGGCGGAGCAACTTGCGGCTGCACGGATGGCGATGCCGGCGCTGACGCCAGAATAATCGCTGTCGCGCGCGGCGGCGGCGAGACTGTTGGCGCCGAAACTGTTGGCGATGGAGCTGGCGACGCGCTCGCTAATGGCGGCTTTTCAACCACTCTCACCGCGCCGGTGACGCCGTTGCGCGCCTCGGTGATCGGATGGGTTTTTGCCGCTGTGGCCGGCGGTGTTGGCGCGGCCTTGGCGTAGATGCGGTTGCCGCGCTGGCCGGGTAACGGCGCCGGGCCGAGATAGCGCACGCGCACCCTCGCCAGGCCTTTTTTCTCAAAGCCGAGCTTGCGCGCCGACGCCCGCGAGAGATCGATAATTCGGTTCGAGGCGAACGGCCCGCGATCATTCACGCGCACCACAATGCGGCGTTTGTTGTCGAGGTTGGTCACCTCCACCATCGACGGCAAGGGCAGCGTCGTATGCGCCGCGGTCAGCGCATTCATGTTATATTTCTCACCATTGGCCGTCGCGCGGCCATGAAAGTCCCGCCCATACCACGAGGCCGTGCCGACTTTGTTGTAGTCGGGATTGTGTGCCGGGCGATACCATTTGCCGTTGACCTTATAGGGCTTGCCAATTTTGTGGTGCGGCGACGGCGGCGCGCCATAGCGCGGCGTGGCGCAACCGGCGAGCGCCAACATCAAAGCCAACATCACCGCCATCAGCGGCTTATGCGCGGCCTGGGTGAAGAAAGAGCGGGGCAAAACTGATACGACCATTCTGGTTCCGACTTATTCCGGTGCGGCAACGCGGGCGCCCGGCGTGAGTGCGAGGAGGAAACAATTGAAAACCTTAATCTTGCGTTAACTCTTTGGCAAAGACCCGCGCCAGCCAAGGGCCGCCAAGGCTGCGCCGCCCGCTCCGCTGGCCTGCCCCTCTTGGCCAGCTTGTCATTTCGGACGGGCGCGCTAGAACCCGTCCCACGTTTTCGACAAGCAATATCGAGGCGCCCAAATCGGAGGGGTGGCAGAGTGGTCGAATGCGTCGGTCTTGAAAACCGGTGGGCGTTTACGCGTCCCGTGGGTTCGAATCCCACCCCCTCCGCCATAAATGTTCTTAAGTAATTGTTTTTTAAAGAGCTTTTTTTGAAGAGGGCTGTGCAACCTACGGCCCTACCTACAGGCGAGTTCCCGCCCTAGCTGGGCCAGCAAAAAAGGAAACGCAATGACCAACGCCACACCTAAAACACCCCGTAACCGGCCAATCCAAGCCGTCGATGATATCGCTGAAGTGATTTGGTTATTGCATACGGTCGAGGCAGCTATAGGGGATGAAGAAATCACATGGCCTAATGAGCGGCTTAGATATGGATGTAGTCACCTTCTTTACGAACAGATCAGACGCCTCGACGGAATTATGAACTACCTAGGGGCTTACGCAAAGGAGGCACGCGACCTGAAGGAAAACATCACGATGCGGAGAAACTAATAATGCCAGAATTGAAAGAAGTGAATGCCCATCAACCAATCCGACTTCAATCCGATAATGGCCCGATTGCCGTGGAGATAATCAACAACATTAAGGACGGCGAATGGACTGGTGCTATCGAGATTTCCGATGACAAAACTTACCCAGCAGTTAAGCCAGGTTACTATTTCCTCGTGCGTGAAGAGCCAGCAGATTACGGAGACCTTGGAGTATTCATTCAAGACGAGGATAAACCTGGAATCGTTGCACATGCTATCAACGAAGCTGGTGGACTGAGCCTCAAAGAAGCATGGCCCGTTAGTCCAAAATCAGAAGCCATCCCCTTGGTCGCAATGAAAAACCCTGTGACTGATAAACTCCGGTACGCATTGATGAACTCAGTGAAGCGATGCTTTGTTGTCTATGCAATTGCCAGGCCCGTCTGCAATGCTGCTAAATTGCAAGAGGAAACACAAAAATGAGTAAGGATCAGGTCGGGGAAATCATGGCTAAGCAAATCCGCCTGCTGGCGCTTAGAGATCGCGACGAGATTAAGGAAGAGTCTTACCGATTTTTATTGGCTTTGGCGACTGTGATTGAGACCGGAACCAAGCTCGAATTACCGCCGTCCGGGCGGATGCTGCATTAACCGCAACCTATCAGAAAGCCAGCAGGCGATGGTTGCCACCAAGCTGGCTACGCTTCGAGACGGGCAGCGCTCGGATAAAGTTGAAGGTACGTCAATTGGCGGAGCTTTCGTCTTCTAAGTGTCAGCCCAAAAAGTGTTGAGCGCGCTCGCAATGTCCGCGAAGAGGGCGCCGTCGAATTGCAGCAGGCCGTGGAGAGCGGAAACATTTCCGTCTCGGCCGCCGCTGACGTTGCGACGCTTCCAAAAGAAGAACAAACCGAAGTTGTTGCGCGCTGCAAGGTGTCCTTTCCGCCGCGCGCCAACGAAGCCTTGAAGGGCATCACAGGCAAGCGCCTGACCTATCGGCGGATTGGTGAAGCGCTCGTTTAAGCTGGAAGCAGAGCGTTTCCTGCGCTGGCGCAAAATCAAGCACGGCATTTAAGGAAAAAGCGGACTCGACTCCGAGCAATCGGCGCCGAAGACTCTTGCCCGCGATCACTGATTCGCATGCGTGACCCTGATACGTGGCGGGGCGCATGGTGCGCCTCAGTGTGGGCGGCATAACCGCCCGGCTTAGAATGGAGAATACCCATGTCTAAGGATCGCAAGATCGGTAGAGATGCCAAGACCGGTGAATTTATCACGGTCGAGGAAGCGAAGCGCCGTCCGAATACGACGGTAGTGGAGACTCTGCCAAAGCCGAAGAAGCCTAAGAAGTAGGCTTTGTAGGTGACTACGGGCGATCACGTTTAGCTTTCCCGGCGGCGTGATTGTCTTTCTTCTTACCTTTGTCGCTTTGGTTAACAATTGGTTTATGCGGCGTAGGCGGAGTTTTCAGTAACGTCTTTAGCGTTTCGTTGAACTTCTTGTCATGGGATTTTATCATGGATAAAAAAGCCGTTGTGTCTGAAGATATTGAAATGCTTGCTGGTCGATGCCTGAAGACATGGGCCATGGTTGAGCTTTCTACAACCAGCTTATTCTTACGCTTAAATGATGCAGAAGTGAAACCCATCGTTGGCAATCACAAGCACCCACTAGCAGCCGCCTTTGAAACTATCCAATCATTCAGGGCGCGGTTGCAAGTGACGAACAATTTCATTCTAGCTGATGAAAGAACGGACGACGGCCATTTTCGAACAGCTTGGAATACGCTTTTTAAGAATCTTAACAAACAACGCGAGCGTCGCAACCAAGTTGCCCATTATGCAATACTACACAACCCTTTAGCCAATCCAGACAGGCAGTACCTTTTGCAGCCCTATTTTTCATTGACCGGATTTTATCAGGACAGTCTCCCAAAACCACTTACACACGATATGCTGTGTGCTCGGAATGACTCATTCTCTGTTACTAAAGAGCGACTTGTTCGCTTTTCTCAATATCTCGCCGTGACGAGAGACAACGCCTCAATAGCTGGGAAACCAATAGTTGATCCGGTCCGTTTGCTGGATAATCTCAACGTCCGGAGGCCCAAAGAAACCTAGTTCCCGCTTCAATCATAGCGTCGGTAATCTCAATTTCAGCGCCGGCCTGTCCTGTTAGTTCTATGGTCATCGATCGCTGTCTCTCGCTCAAATGTCGGCGTACAAGAATTAGAAGTCTCAATTTGCCCTGGCAACGCGCCTTTCGGCTAGTTGTTCAGCAACCTGGCATATCCTTTCCTCCGCCGCCTCTCCGGTCTCATCGAACACGCCTTCGCGCAGCATTTCGCAAGCTACCTCGGTCCACTTCTTTCGTGCGCGTTTAAGCGCCTTGCCTGGTACATTCGCCTTGCGGATTATCCGGGCGCGATCGCAGGTGTATGCCTCACCCTCGCCATCAATTGCGTGGCCGGCATCAAGCTCCAACTCTCCAACAGGTTGGACCTCAAAAACGGCGCCGCCTTTCTTCGCGACCTTGGCTGCGAATTGAATTGCCAAATCAATGTCAGTTGTAACGAAAACGCAATCAGCTTGGTAGGTACGGGAAAATGGATTTTTTTCGCGGATGCCGGCAACATCGGCGGGCAATATCCATCCGCATTTGGCGGCCTTAGATGGCCCGCCATGATACCAACGCGCGCTGTCAATCTGGCCCAACGCCTTCACTGAATAAACTCCCTAGCCGGATCATTCTCGTCGTTTTCATCAGGCATGAAAATCTTGCTGCGATCCGCCGGGCTTCCGCCCAGCGCGCATAGCTGGCGCCGGTATTCAGAAAGCGCAGAAATGTTTTTGAGCGGGTCCGCTTGCAATGAAGCGCCCAGACTCGCCGTGATCGCCACCATCTGGCGGTCGCTCTTGCGCAACCATGGAATTTCTGCCGCCAGCGTTTTCCACTTTGTCGTGGCCTCTTTTGAAAGCCATTTGGGAGGAACGCCCAGCGGCGCCGTCATGGGGTTGGCGCGGATGCGGTAGCGTTGCGGGTCTTTAACGTCGAGACCCAGCACCTTCGCCTTCTCGTTAGGTGTTCTTTGTCGCGCCATTGTCTTCCTCATATCGTTTGGTTTTTTGGCCATGGTTTCGATGTTTCAATTGCGGACGTGCAAAAAAACGCCCCCCCGCCGGCTTTGAAACCCCCAAGGATTGTTTCAGAACCCCCGCCCCCACGCGCGCCCATTTTTTAAACTTCAAAACCTTTTTAGGGGGAATAATACACAAAAAGTGTCCATTCGCCGGCCTGCGTTTTCCTATAAGAGATTGTTGGCATGCCCCCGGTCATTTAGCGGCCTCCGCCACACTTTCAATAAAGGCAATCTTTCGTTCCATAGCGTCCAGGCGCTTAGTCTGTTCGCCGACAATCTCCCTAGTGGCCCTGCCGAGCATTCCGGCCATTTGCTTGCAATACAAATCAGCGTCGAAAAGCTGGAACTCCATTTCAAGCGCATCAAGTCGCGCTGTTAGCTCGGCATTCCTGAGATCAATTTGCCTTGTGACGACACCGGCAATTGCTTTGACATAGGCGCGCTGGTCGTCGCTCAAGTCGCTGGTGAGGGATTCCAAATCGTTTGGATTTTCTTTGGCGTTCACGAGTGGCATTCCTGCGGCCTGTAATTGAGTGCGGTGTTTGTGTGAAAAACCAGAAGTGAGCAAAGGGCGTTCCCAACTTGTTCATGCGATGGCTCATCCTCGCTAGGAAGTGAAAGCACTACATGCTCAATCAGCTTTCCAAGCTGCGCCGCTATGTCGGCGCCCTCAACCTTTGAGTGGTGTTCCGAGCGCGTCCATTTCGCTAGCCGGACTGCAATGGCCTCAAGGCGTTCACGAGGTACTTCTTTGATTATGCGCTGTGTGCTGATCACCATGCAGCCCCCGAAATAAATGCAACCGATCCAGGCCGGACGGTCGCCCAGTCCACGTGACGGGTGATGCGAATGCCAATCAAGCCCGCTTGAAAAAAGCTTACTTGCTGGCCTGGGCTGCTTGGCCCGTCGCTCATGATGACCGATGCATTGCTTGCAATCGAAACCTCGAAACCTTCATCGGCATAGGCGACGCCGGCGCCGTCAATAAGGGCCAGAGTGCCCGCCGGGGCGTTGCGGCTCGCTAAGGCCGGGGCATTCAGCAATTCACCATTTCTGATTCCGACAAGGGGGCGCGCGTCGGAATTGAGCGACGCCAGAACTTTCGGCGACCCTGCAAAAAAGGCCGTTGTGAGATCGCCTCCAAAGTCATCTACAAGCTCGCGAATGTCTGCCGTCTCGCCAGCTGTCGCAGTATGGGGGGTAACGCCATTAAATAGGCCCGCAGGCGTGTCGGCGGTTGCAGCATCAGCGCTAAGCACTGCGCCGTCGATGGCGTTAACAATCGCTGTTCGCAATTCGCGCTCAAATACCGCTTCGGCGCGCGGGTCTGATAATCTCGCCAGTTCTTTGGTAATCACCAGGGTTGCGACGACTCGTTTAGTCGGCAGTTCATCGCCGCTAACGGTGAGGCTCGTTATTGGCACCGGGCTTCCCTCGGCGACAAATGCTGCCGCCGCGCCCGTTGCAATCCCGTTAAGTTTTGTATTCGCAGGTACTTGCGTCAATTGCCCGTGAATGCCGGCCTCCTTAGCCGAGTCAAAAAGCGCATTCCCAACGGTTTCTGAGAGATTCCCCGCCCAGCCCGCTGATGTCGTTAAGGCCGGGCTAACCGCCGCTTTTTCAAGAAACAGCGCCTCAGCGGATTTGTCACCGTATCTGTGTTCAAGTTCCCTGATCGCTGGCATAGCGTGGCCGCCATTCGCGGCTAATGCCTTGATCGCGCGGGCGGCGCTTTTGAATTGGTCGTCTTGATAGTTCCGCATAGGTTGATCCCTTTGTGGCAACAATGGCGCTCGCTGATCATTTCGGAAAATGTTGGCGGGAAGATGCGGGAAAGACCGGGAATCTATTTCAAGAAAGTTCTGCAATTTCGCGCAAGCTTATGTACACGCGAGGGCCAGCAAGTCGGTGGCGCGTAAGTTTCCCAATGCTCAACCAGTTTTGCAGCGTATGACTCGCTAAACCTGTTATCGCGGGGCCGTCTTCTTTCATGCGAATAAGATGGCCGCGAAAAACCGGGACGCCTTTTTCTTTGCATTCGCTCAGCAACAATGAAACGCCAGTATGGGGCCAGGGCTGGCTGCAAGTTGGGCACGTCGCTGTCATGCCGCACCGCCTCTATAGGAACCTATTACCCCCCCATCACAGTATTCACACTGTTCACAGTTCGGCCTTAAACGGGGGGCAAGTGTGAACAGTGTGAGCGGGGGTATAAGCACCATACCCCGTCTTATTGATTGCGCCTCGCTCAACCATTTTTCTTAGAAGCTGGCGAACCGAGTCATGCGACAAGCCGGCGCGGTCGGCAATGTCCTTCGGACCCGCCTCGCCCAACTGTGCCAGCGCATCCAGTATCGCTTTGCGTTCATCGCCCATGAATGCGGTCGCTGCATCGCCCAGCACCGACCAGCGTGCATTATCGGCGTCAAAATCAAGGCCCAGCTCCAAAGGCATGATATCCCGGCCACGGCCTTCGAGAATGAATCCGCCCTGCGCCGAGCGGCGCAAAACCAATACGCTGTCAAAGCCGCCAGCAATCCCGGTCGTGCCGCTAACGGCGTCCAGAGCGTCGTCAGCGTCGCATTTTCGCGTGTGGTATATCGCCAGCATCGCAACGTTGAGATCGCTCGCAATTTGCGTGAACGCCGCACTATCGGCGTAATCGCTAAGGTAGCTCTGCTTTTGCCGCGGCGGCAAAATGAGGCTGTACGTATCGACAATAACAAGCTGCGGATTGTCGGCGCCATGAGCCCATTGCTCAACCTCTTCGCGAAAACCAGCGCCCAACGCCGGCGCCTTGAGTCGGAAGGTCAGACGTGACGGCCACTCGCCACGGGGTCGCAGCATTTCCAGTCGCCGCTTTAGGCGGCGCTGGTTGTCTTCCAGCGCGTAGAAAAGAACGTCGCCCGGTTCCCCGGTTTGCCATTCTCCGCACGCGGGAGCGCCCATGGCTTTCGCTAACGCCAGCTCTTGCGCAAGCCACGTTTTGTTGCACTTTGGACGCCCTGGAAGCATTGTCGCCGTGCCCGCAACAATTATCGGATTGATGACATGCTGCAGCGGCGGGAAACACATTTTCCCAAGCTCTGCGGCGGTGAAACTTGTCTGTTTCATGCCCTGACCGCCAAAGTTTGAAAGTTTTCCAGCGGCATGGAGGCAATGATTTCATCGCCAATGTTGACAAGCGCCAAATCGCCGCCGCCGATGATATCCTTAAGCTCTAAACAAAAGTTCTCGGATATTGGCGAGCCGTAAAAGGCGCGAGCGACTGTGACCGGCGCCCATATCACGCGGGAAACGTCGCCCGGCGATGAATGAAAACGCCACTCCGTCAGGGTGCGAATTGCCCGACGCCCTTGCGCCGAAGCGCGGTTCGAATTAAGTATTGATACGTTCACAAGTTATCCGTCCTGATTTCTGGTGAGCCTCAACGCAGAAAACGCTCCCGTGACGCCGGGGGCGTTTTTGTTAGGCGGGCAGCGCATCACGTTCGGCGCGGCGCGCGTCTATCCACGCGTTGACTTCCTCTTCAAGAAAGCCAGAACGGCGCGATGAAATCTTGACGGGTTTCGGAAATTCGCCCTTGCGGACCATTTCGTAGAGAGAGGACAACGGAGTATCGATCACCTGCGCTGTCGATTCGGGGCGTAAAATCTTTTTCATGTCACTACCTGCTAGACCTTTTGGTCGTTTTCCGGTGGCTTCATAATGAATAGGTGTGCGACGGCGGTCTAAGTAAGTTAATTGCCATTTTTGCGCCTAATTTTCTTACTTAGTTTTTTAGCTGCGGCCGGGGCCTGATTATCTACACTGGCCTTTATTCTCAAGGAATTGTAGATTTTGTCCAAGACAGCAGGCCAACTGCCGGGCTTTTGGCTTCTTCGGCCTGTGTCTGGATCGCCCGTGGTAGTTGGCCTCTGCCCAGATAATTCATTCCAAAGCTCCGCAGCAATATTGCTGACTTCGCGCGCTTCTATACTTTCGGGGCGACCTCGCTTTGAGGACGACTCTTCGAGCGAGCCGAATGCGTGCCGGGCTGCCTCCCGCGCCTCACGAACCTTTTCGGCTAAATCAAAGGGGGCGAGGCCCTCGGCAACAAGCACCTCTATGGCCGGGCGCCTCATTTCCTCTATGTGATCAGCGAGTCGATCACATAACTTATGCAGCTTTTGTAATTCCTGTTCCGAGTTTGGATTACTTGCTGATTGATTTCTCGGGAGATTTTGTTCATCGCGCGCCAGCGAGGCGATGCCCCAAACCATGCGCGCCATATTTTCAATTTCTTCATCGGAACGCTTTTCCGACCCCGGAATTAACCGCAAGGCCTCGGTCAGCCCGTCGGGCAAATCGCGCGGCCAGCCGTCGTTTCCGATCCATGGGCCCGTCATTTTCCTGTCCCTTCGATATATCGCGCCCACGCCGTCATGAGCCGTAGCCGTTTCTGGAAAAGATCGCCGCGCACATAGGCCGCCTCTGTCGCGTCGCTGATGGTGTGCGCGAGACAAGCCTCGCTTACTTCGCGGGAAGCGTTCGTCTGTTCGCGCGCCCAGGTTTTGAAGCTGGCGCGCATCCCGTGAACGGTAACGCCGGATCTTATGCCTTTGAGAAGCGCCAGCATGGCCATATTGCTTAGACCCCGGCCGGCCTTGCCGCCGATGAATACAAATTCATTACCGATTTCACGGGGCAGGCTTTTGAGAATTTCGACGGAGCGGGCGGTGAGCGGAACCCGATGCAACCGCCCAGACTTCATACGCGATCCGGGGACTGTCCAGATTTTCGCCACTAGGTCGATTTCCGACCATTCGGCACCGATGGTCTCAATCGTGCGCGTGGCGTTAAGGATCGTGAACTCAAGCGCCAGCGGGCTTATCCCGCCCTTCTCGCGAAGCTCGCTCACAAGCTCAGGAACATCCGAATAAGCGAGCGCCGGTTGATGACGGACCTTGCGGACCTTTGAATGGGGCGGGAGAACTTTGTCGAGATGGCCGCGCCATAGCGCCGGATTATCCCCGCGCGGGCGCAATTCACGCGCCGCCGCCCAATCAAGAATCTTTTCAATCCGGCCCCGAATGCGCGAGGCGGTCTCCGGCTTCGCTGTCCATAGAGGCTCAATGACTTTGAGAACGTGCGTCGTGCGAATTTCAGAAACAGGAAGCGAGCCGAAAACCGGATAAACGTAGGTCTTGAGCGTTGCGGTCCATTGCTGGCGATGGGCAGCATTTTTCCATGTCTTTGAGTGCGCCTTGATATAGCGCTCTGCCGCATCCTGAAACAAGATTGTGCCGGCCCTGGCGAGCCGCTGCGCGGTGTCATCGGCGCGCCTCTCTTCAATAGGGTCAAGCCCTTCTGCACGCTGTCCCTTGGATTTCCTCGCCAGCTTACGGGCTTTCGCAAGCGAAACCGTCGGGAATGGGCCTAATCCCATCCACCTATCTTTGCCGTCGATTTCATACCGGAATAACCAACTGCGCCCGGCGCCCTTCACTTGAAAATAGAGCCCGGCGCCGTCAGGGTGCTTCCCCTCCCCGAGGGTTCTAAGCGCAACCGCTGCCAATCTGTTGATTTCTCTACCCACGGCCCTACCTACGGTTAGGGCTTGTGTTTAATCATAGTTCCTCATACACTTCCATAGGGAAGTTATGGTAGTTTACGGCATGTTTTCTAGTGTTCAGCGGCCTTCATAATTTTTCAGAGTAAGCGTTAAATTCCACCCCCTCCGCCATGATCTATCATAATGCATTGATTGTCATTATGTTTTTATAATCTGCGCTTCGGCACCCCACAATTTACCCCACACTAGAATTGCTTTAAAAATTGGATAGGCGCCATGGTGCTGTTGGTAAAAAGCAGTGGGAAGGCGAGTTGTCTGCCAACGATAGGGCGCACTGCGTTTTACATATTTCGTCGCTCAAGAACCCAGTATGGTTTGTTTGGGTCACCCGTCAGGCGAACAATGGTTTCAACCTTGTGGAGGTTGCCCCTGGTTTGGAATGTTACCGATATAGCAAAGGCCCGGCCATTGAGTGGTACGCGAATGACGCCGTCGGAAGCTTCGCTTGCCTCTGCATCATCGCGTTCTGAGGCAGACGCCAATCGAGCGGTAAGGATATTGTTGACAGCCGCAGCGCTCAAACTTGGTGCCGCTCGTAATACGATTTCAGACGCCTTGCTCGGATCGATAGCACCAGACTGCGAGAATACTGTAATGGCGGGGACAAGTTTTTCGAAACCCTCACTTGTCACCCCCAGCACCAATTTAAGCTCGTCTTTTGACTGAAATGGTAGCCCTCGCGGCGCATAAGCCAGGCCCGCCTGACGATACTCTTGTTCGATAACGTCCTTGGGGCGCCTCCCGTTGGCGTTGCGCCATTCAACGATCCGGTTCGCAGTCACATCCGCACCTGCCGGCGAATAGGCTGCGGCGACCAGAAGCGCGCGCAACAAATCACCACTTGCCGCATTAAGATCGATTTTTCCAAACTCATCCTGTATCGCTATTTCAACATCGGCGCCCTCAAACTGGAAGGGTATCGCCGCGCCATAAAGAGCACCCGCCCTATGTGTCTCAGGATCATAGAGCATGAGGACGCCGCGCACCGTTGCTGCATCCGCCGCCACTTCTGCTTGCAGTCGATGCCAGGCGTTTGCTTCCAACCGAGAGGCAATACGGTTTTGGGATATCAGCATCGCCGCAATAAGCGACAAAAGCGTCAAGCTCCACAAAACCAGAATGAGTGCATAGCCGTGCTCAGAGCGTTTGCTTGCCTTAAGGTGATCTGCCGTTGGGTGTTGTCGATACCGACGTTTCATCATCGCCGCCCCTGGCAATATTTCGTGAGCGGATCATAACGGCACGAAACATCAACATCGATACCCGGCGATACGATCAGCGCTGGCCAAATCCGCCTGTCGCCATTTCTTGGTTCGCTCTCGATTCGAATAAGAACTGGCAGGCGCGGCTCATTAGCCCATTGGTCGCGCCAATCGGTTTCGCCTTCAGCCAGATAGGAAAATTTGAAACTCTCCATACCATCGAGCAAGGTTTCAGTGATGATCGCGGTGTTTTCGTCTGGGCGCATCAGCTCCGGGCGAATCTCCACGACCAGGCTCATGCCGCCATCGCTCGGCTCTGTGCGAATGGTGAGATGCGCTCGCGCTGCTGGTGAGACCGACTGCGGAACCGGACCGAGAAAACTCAGCTCTGCCTCGCTTCCGTAGAAGTCAACGAACTGTACGCCTTTGCCTACAAGATGCGGATAGGCGCCGGTGAGTGAACGCCGAAGGAATTGTTGCGCAAAACCGATCTCCTCAACGCTAGAGACCACTGCGCTGCTATTGCGCCAAGCCTTTACCCCAAAGCGTAAGCCGCTCACGACCATGAGAGATAAGAGCGCCAACAGCGACACAGCGATCAGCACTTCAAGCAAAGTGAAACCCCGGCTTGCGCGGCGTCTGCGGACGCTTGCGATATCTGGTTGCAAGCTCACGCGGTCGCCTTTGGCCCGACGCGCAGGGTCGTGAGGGACAGAGATCGTTCGCGACCGCCCCGCGTTGGCCAGGATAGGGTCGCGGTCACGCGATAGGCGGCGACCGGCCAGCGCGCCTGTTCGGCTTCACTGCCATAGGGTTCTATCTGCAGTCGCCAGCTGGTTCCGTCGCCATAGTCGCCAGATTGCTCGCCTGCCTTGAGTGGTTTCGTTACGCCGACTTCCGCAAGAAGCGACTGGATGTGCAACCGGGCGATGGATTGGGTTCGCGCGGTATCGCCGATGCGCAAATTGTTGGCGAGCGTCGGCATCAGCACAGCAAGCGAGAAACTCAAAATCGCCAGCGCCGTCAATATTTCGATGAGAGAAAAGCCGGCCTGATTTCCAGCGCCTGGGTCAGTCGGGAACCGTGCTGATCGTTGTTTTTCCATTGAGACCCGTCGCGACCAGCCGCGTCGTCTTTTCACCGCGAATGAGAATCTCGAACCCGCTGGAGCTGCCGTCGGGATAAAACACTGCTGCATTGCCGCCATCGGTCGCGAGGTTGCGATCACTGATCTCAACACTAATCCCTTTTGGGAGGTCATACCAGTCCGCGCCAAGCCGTAGCCGCCTGCTCACCACCTCGACGGGCGTTGCAACCATCTCATTGTCAAGAATCGCCCGCGACCGCGCGAGGCGGAACTCCCCCTGAATGGCTTCGGTCAGTTTTGTGACTTCAAAGTCATGGCGGACAAGGTTGAACGCTGCCGGCGCCGTCATGGCAGCGAAGGCGATGATGGCGAGAACGATTAAGAGTTCGAGGAGGGTGTAGCCGCGCATATTCAAGTGGTTTAATACACCAAAGATCCTTTGAGGCTATACTTTGCATTTCTAGGGGCTCAGAAGCCGGAAAAATCTAACCTCCGGTGACAACCAATTCAGCCACTTGTACTATCTCAACACGGCTGCGCTCAAAGGGGTTGGGTCAACGGGTTACAACACAACGCAATTCATTCTCGAACAAATAGATAGAAAATGAAAAAGGCAATCAAAATAAAGGTAGCAATTCGAAACAATGCAAATAGAACTCTACCAAACGGTGTTAAGTGTTTCGAACTGCTTGAGCCGAATGAAAATTTGACTGGCCCTACACCCCTCAATTGGGTTGCGACAAGAATACCAACCAAGACCACCACAAGAAATGCATATGCGGAAATTTGATCAAAATTATCGACCACATAAGTAACCATCAAAAATAATCTCTCTTTGAAGCTCTCAATCATCAACAACCTAAACTAGTCGAACATCACACAAAACTCAAATTCACGATATTTAATAACCCTGTAATCTAGGTCTACCAAAAGTCCAAGTATAAGTATATCCACCGCCAGCACTGAAACCAAATCCACCAGCTCCCAATGTATATCCAACGATTCCGTTTAGGTATCCAGTTTCAAACCCGCCCCAAGGAGCCGTGGATATACCCTCTATTCGACTCAAACTGATTCCTAAGTTCTTCTTTGCACCAGGAATTTTAACAAGCTTTGCTGACAAATCAGCGGTGCCAAAATAACAACAGAAGTCACCTGCACTTCCAGGGAGAAATCCCACAAATAATCCAGCTGAAGCGCCTCCGCCGACAATTCCGCCAACGGTCAAGAACCTTCCATTGTCCCCATTCCATCTATCTAAATAAACCCCGCCCGCGGCGGTCACTCCTCCAATGAATGCCGCTTGTCCATCTACGCCCGCAAATACTGTCCTCATCCATCGCGGCAAAGATGTGGATGCGGCGGCCAATTTTTCAACGGTTATGTCAGTGATACCGTTAAGATTTTCTCTTAAAGTATTTAATCCTTCATACACTTGAGATAGATATTCCCGGTGCGCCAAGTCGTTTAATAAATATACAAACGAACCTGTGACAGCACCATCGGCAAACTTACCGCCGCCAAGCTCTGAACCAACTCCGCCAATAACAGCGCCCCTTATAAGGTTTGCAGGAGTTGACCCAAGGTCCAACGCTCCTGCAGCTGACGTAAACCCCGCAGCGAGAAAGCCGGATTTAAAACTACCGCCCCGCACTTCAGAAAAAGCACCGCCTATGACTCCATGAGCAACCACCTTGCCGAAGCATGCGCTGCAACTAAATGCGCTTCCCACGCCAAAAGTCGCTATACCTTGACCGAATCCTGTGAGGAATGCTTTGGGTTTGCCGGTTGAAATGACATTCGCTGTTCCTGCACTAACACCAGACACAACCGCTTGGGTTAGGGGATTGAGTGCTTGGAATGCTCCAATCCCAACACCCTCCCCAAGAATTGCGGGAGCAATATAAAACTGTAGCGCGAAGGCCGCTGCAATCGCGATAAGCGGCTTCCATATCTTCTTAAAGAACTTGCCGAGTTTCTTGAAAAAGCCGTAGCCGTTCTGGTCGGTGTAGGAGAGTGGGTTGTTGTGGACGTAGGAGTAGCGGTTGAGGTCTTGGCTATTAGTGATCTCGTGGATGAACGGATCCGCCGACATGAACCGACCGATATTTGGATCATAGACTCGACCATTCATGTTGACGAGATCGACATCGTCGATC
>JAJFFY010000082.1 GCA_021776415.1 Hyphococcus sp. | reverse complement strand
GACGGCTTGCGCTTCACGATAGGTCACCGTCGGGTCTTCAAGCGGCGCGGGTTTTTCCAGCGCGCTGTAAGGACGGTCATAATTCGGCGCGCCATCGGCCAGCGGCGGCACAGGTAAATCCGCTGCGATCTCGCCTTTGTGTTTGATCACCAGCCGGCCGGTATCGGTGGTGACGCCGATAACCGCGAAATCAACGCCCCATTTGTCGAAGATCGCGCGGGCGCCGTCTTCCTCGCCCGGCTTCAGCACCATCAACATGCGCTCCTGGCTTTCCGACAGCAGCATCTCATAGGCGGTCATGTCGTTTTCGCGCTGGGGCACATGATCGAGATCAAGTTCAAAACCCCCTCCTCCCAGATTGGCGCCCTTGGCCGCCATCTCGACAGACGACGAAGTCAGTCCCGCCGCGCCCATATCCTGAATGGCGATAATCGCATCAGACGCCATCAGCTCAAGGCAGGCCTCAAGCAAGAGTTTCTCCTTAAAAGGATAGCCGACCTGCACGGTCGGGCGTTTCTCGTCCGACGCATCATCAAACTCGGCCGACGCCATGGTCGCGCCGTGAATGCCGTCGCGGCCGGTCTTGGAACCCACATAGACAACCGGGTTGCCGGCGCCGCGTGCGGCGGAATAAAAAATCTTGTGTTTTTCGGCGACGCCGACGGTCATCGCATTGACCAGAATATTGCCATTATAGCCATCATGGAAATTGGTCTCGCCACCTACCGTCGGCACGCCCATGCAATTGCCATAACCGCCAATCCCGGCGACCACGCCGGAGACCAGATGCCGGGTTTTTGGATGACCCCAGCCGCCAAAGCGCAGCGCGTTGAGGTTCGCCACGGGCCGCGCGCCCATGGTGAAGATATCGCGCATGATCCCGCCAACGCCGGTCGCCGCCCCCTGATAGGGCTCGATGAAGGACGGGTGGTTGTGGCTCTCCATCTTGAAGATAGCCGCCAGACCTTCACCAATATCGATAACCCCGGCATTCTCGCCCGGACCGCAAATCACCCAGGGCGCACTGGTGGGGAGCTTTTTCAAATGCCGGCGAGAGGATTTGTAAGAACAATGCTCCGACCACATGACCGAGAACACGCCAAGCTCAACCAGATTCGGCTCGCGCCCCATATGCTCCTTGACGCGGTCATATTCTTCCGGCGTCAGGCCATGCTCGGCGACAATTTCGGGGGTGATGGTGGTCATGAAAATTCCTGTGTCTGGCCTGCTCTGGCGGAACGGTCTGCCCCGTAGATGATCGGCGTTCGCGCGCCTGGTCGGTGATTAAGGCAAACCCCATATGCCGAATACGGGTTCAATATGCCAGTTGATCCATCCGTGCAAATCAATGCGCGCCGGGCTCAGGACTGCCTGTAAAGATAATCATCAGCCAGACCCAAGCGACGGCAAGATTGCGCCGCCGGGCCGGAGCGCAAGACCAGCCGATCCGCGCGCCGCGCCATCCGGCGAACAACCCGCCGCTCGAATGGGCGCAGCCCGTAGCTTTTGTCGAGGCCGAGAACCTCCCGGATATCGCCGGGAATAATGTCGACGGCGGCGCGAACAAGTGAGTGTTGCGCCAACTGCGCGGGCTGCGGGAACGCCGCCGCTTTCTTCATGATGGATAGAAACTCGAAAATAATATCCGAGCGCTCAAAACGCGGTTTCATCTCGGCGAAAAGCGCGTGCAGGTCCTCAAGTGATGCCGGCGCGTCGGTCGCGCCATAGAGCGCCGCTGCGGTTTGGCCTTCTCTATAATAGCGATTCTGATCGTCGCTGCTGAGCGGCGCCGCATAAGTTGAATAGCCCTCAAGAAACCCGAACGCCGCCGTTGCCTGCACCCAGGTCAGGAGTTTGGGATCACTGGCCGCATAGGGCGCGCCCGATGGGGTGACGCCGGCGATGTTGCGATGGCGGCGATTGACGCCGTCGATCATCGCCTGGGCGTCGCTCTGCGCGCCATAGACTGTGACCATCGCCGCCAGCCCCGTGCGTTTCAATCTGGTGACCGGGTCGCGCCGGAAAGATGTGTTCTCCCAAACGCCGGACCGCACCCGCGGCTCGGCGAATTCCAAAATCACCGCCGCGACGCCGCCGATAAAAAGAGAAACCGGGTTTTTAAATATCCGCCAGGAAACCGATGTCGGCGCGTTGATCGCGGGCTCCCCATAAGGCTTGGTGAAATCAACGCTCGCAAGGCGGTCATCTTTCAGATAGACCGCCGCCGCCTGATCAAGGCGCTTTTCAATCGACCTTTTAACCCGCGTCTTAAGCGCCGCTACCGGCATTAACGCCACCTTCTCTTCAACACCCCGCCCCTAGCCTACACTATAACGATTATCTGCACTCAAGTGTGGCAATAGAGCGACGGTTTCGGGTTCATTCACATTCGTGGGAAAAGTGCGAATTGGCTTGATGTTCGCGCCAGATCGGCTACCGCTAAATTTAGGACCGCGAAAGGCGCTATGATGAATATTCAGGACAACGTAAAAGACTATTACGGCAAAGTGCTGACGGCGACCTCGGATCTGCAGACCAGCGCTTGCTGCACAATTGCGTCGCCGCCTGAGTATATTAAAACCATCCTCGCCAATATTCACCCCGAAGTCTCGGCGCGATATTATGGTTGCGGACTGGTCGCGCCGATGGCGCTTTCCGGCGCGCGCATCCTCGATCTTGGTTCCGGCTCCGGTCAGGACGCCTATGCGCTGGCCCAGCTTGCCGGGCCTGAGGGCGAGGTGATCGGTGTTGATATGACGCCCGAGCAACTCGCCGTGGCGCGCGCGCATCAGGACTGGCACGCGGAAAAATTCGGCTTTGACAATGTTCGCTTCATCGAGGGCGATATCGAAGATCTTGAAGCGCTGTCGCTTGAGCCGGCCAGCTTTGATGTGATCATATCAAATTGCGTGATTAATCTGGTTGCGGACAAAGCAACGGTGTTCCGCAGCGCCCATGCGTTGTTGAAACCGGGCGGTGAGTTCTACTTCTCCGACGTCTATGCGGACCGCCGCTCGCCGGAGGCCCTACGCCATGACCCGGTGGCGCAAGGAGAGTGTCTCGGCGGCGCGCTTTACTGGAATGATTTCTTAAACATCGCCAAGACCGCCGGCTTTGCCGACCCGCGGCTGGTGAGTGACGAGCCGATTGAAATCAACAATAACGCCCTGCGCGAAAGGTTAGGGCAAGCCAGGTTTCATTCCGCGACCTACCGCCTGTTCAAAATTGACGGGCTGGAGCCGGCTTGCGAGGATTATGGCCAGGCGGTTATCTATCAGGGCGGGCTTGCCCATAGCGACGATGCGCTGGCGCTGGACAGCCATCACCACATGGAAAAGGGCCGAACATTTCCCGTTTGCGGCAATACCTACCGTATGCTGAAGGAAAGCCGCTTTGCGCCCTATTTCGATTTCATCGGCGACGGCGCA
>JAJFFY010000081.1 GCA_021776415.1 Hyphococcus sp. | reverse complement strand
ACAAATTGCTCGAGGTAGCCGGCGTCAATAAGCGCAACGCCAGCGCGCGTAACAAAAGGCAGAAGGTGTGGCGCATGCTGGGTAATGCGGGCGATAATGCGCTGACGTTTTGGTAGTTGCTCGAGCCATTCATCGCGCCAGATCGGCGCATGAGAAACGGCAAGCAACGCCGCTACGCGGGCAGGGTGGAGGAGTGCGAAGCGCAAGGCGTAAACCGACCCTATGACATGGCCCATAATGATGGCCCGCTCAATTCCCAAATGATCCATCAGCTGGCGGATATCGTTTGCCACGGTGTTGAGGAGGTCATCGCCATAGGCGGATGGAGCAAAGTCCGATGCGCCGAAGCCTGGGCGAGAGATCGAAATGACTCGCAAATGCTTGCTGGCAAGCGCTTCAACGGCGTCATCAGGCCAGTCAACGCCATACAGAAAACTGTGCAGACAGATCACCGGCAGGCCAGTCATATCGCCTTGTTCCACCCAAAAAAGTTGCCGCCCATCGGGCAGGGCCATCATGTGACGCTGTCTCAGATTAGAGACGGGATCTGTTGATACCGGCTCGTCTGAGGCGTTAATCGCTGCGGCAAGGCCAGCGGAAAACCCGCATATGAGCCGCACCAGGTCGGAAACACCGGTCGTATTGGTTTTGCGCAGAACTGCTTTGATTTGTGCTCTGACGGTATTGATCGATGTCTTGCGCTTATTGGCGATATCTGTCGGGCTGACGCCATTAGCGAGGTCGATGGCGACATCCATTTCGGCTTCTGTCAGCTCAAAAGCCGCCAGGAAATGCTGTGCTCGCTGGGGACAAAATCGCAGCTCGACCGTGGTTACAAAAAAATGTTCAAGGCCTTCGGCTTTTTCCTCAACGGTGTCGTTCAGGGGCGTCAGGCGCCGCGCAATGATGCAACTGCTTTGCGCCGGCTCGCCGATCATCGCCGGTTCGATGAATATGTCGGCGCCAGCCTCGCTCTCATTTTCCATCCAGCCGAACAGCCGGGCAAGCACTTCATCGTCGATATTCAAATCCTGAAGTGTTGTAGGCTGTGATGGCAAGGGCGCCTTGGCGGCGTTATTCATTGTTGTAATCCGCCCGCATGCAGTGGTTACATAAGTGGGTCCCGGGGCGTTGCGGACGAGGGCGTCTTCGCGTTTTTGTTCCCGGCGCCGCCTGCCCATGCGGTTCAGGATCTTCAGCGCGGTTTGGAAATGACTATCGAGTGCGAGATCGGCCGGCGCGGCTTTGCCGGCGCCGACAAAGAACTCTATCGAATCCATCAGGGAATCATAATTTTCCGGCGCGATGGTGGTGGCGTAAATATGCGAGACAAGCATATCTTTGTCAGGCTTCTCGCTCTTGGGTTTTACGCTCATAGAAAATTCCCAAATATTCAGTTTGCCACTGATGGCAGCGGTAAATGGCGCCTTCCGTCAATAAATCTTAACAACGCTACTGATTGAATATGCATGCAGGATCAAGACCAGATGCAAAAAACCTGGACCATCAGCCGGCGCTTAACAGTTTAACCGCATCGTCGCGGCTGAAAAGGTAAAGAAGTACCCGTAAAGCCTCGCCCCGGGATGATTTCAGTTGAGGATCGCCTTCGGTGACCATCTTTGCGTCGTCCCGGGCGGCGGCGAGCAACTCGCCATGGACGCTGAGGTCGGCCAATTGGAACCGCGGAAAGCCGGATTGCGCCGCCCCGAGAAGATCGCCGGCGCCGCGTAAGCGCAGATCTTCCTCGGCGATCAAAAATCCGTCTTCGGTTTGCCGCAATATATTGAGCCGCGCTTTGGCGGTCTCGCCCAGCGGTGATTTGTACAGAAGAATGCATGATGAGGCCTTGTCGCTGCGCCCGACCCGGCCGCGCAACTGGTGGAGCTGCGCCAGACCAAAGCGTTCGGCATGTTCGATGATGATAATGGTTGCATTGGGCGCGTCGACGCCAACTTCAATCACGGTTGTGGCGATCAAAACCGATAGGTCGCCGTCATAAAACCGCTCCATGATCGCGTCCTTGTCCGCTCCCGACATCCGTCCATGGATAAGCCCGACGCGGTCGCCGAGAACACCCTTGAGATTTTCAAAGCGCTCCTCCGCCGCGGTGAGCTCTAAAACTTCAGATTCTTCCACCAGCGGGCAGACCCAATAGACCTGATCGCCTTTAGCGACCGCCCGGCGCACCCCGTCGATGATTTCATCCAGCCGCTCTAACGGGATCGTCCGTGTATCAATCGGTTTGCGGCCGGGTGGTTTTTCAGTGATCTGGCTGACATCCATATCGCCATAAGCGGTGAGCGTGAGCGTGCGCGGAATGGGGGTGGCGGTCATCACCAAAAGGTCAGGCCGCGCGCCTTTTTGCGTCAGTGAGACGCGTTGATGAACCCCGAAGCGGTGCTGTTCGTCGATGACGACAATGGCGAGGTCGCGGAAGTTAACACCTTCCTGAAAGATTGCGTGGGTGCCGATCAGCATATCAATATCGCCGCTCTCCAAGCGCTCCAGCTTTTCCCGCCGGATGCCGCCTTTGTCGCGCCCGGTCAGGATTTCGAGACGAATGCCGGTTGCCTGGGCAAGGGGGCCCAGCGATTCGATATGCTGGCGGGCGAGAATCTCGGTCGGCGCCATAAACGCCGCCTGCGCGCCAGCTTCGATCGCCGTCAGCATCGCCATAAACGCAACCACGGTTTTGCCGGACCCGACATCGCCCTGAAGCAGCCGCACCATCCGCTCGGGCGAGCGCATATCGTCAAAGATTTCGCCCAGCGCGTGGGTTTGTGCATTGGTGAGCATGAAGGGGAGCGCAGCCTTTGCTTTTGCGACCAGCCGCCCGTCGCCGACGATGGCGCGGCCTTTGGATTTCACCCGCGCTTTGCGGATCAACATCAAGGCGAGCTGGTTGGCGAGCAACTCGTCATAGGCAAGGCGCATGCGCGCCGGCGTCAACAGGGAAAGATCGTCCGATGATGTCGGGCCGTGAACCGCCGCAAGCGATGATTTCCAGTCGGACCATTTGCGCGCCTTTAGCCAGGCCTCGTCCTGCCACTCGGGCAAATCGGGCGCGCGCTCCATCGCATGCACCACGGCTTTGCGCATCACAGAAGAAGACAGACCAGCGGTCAGCGGATAAACCGGCTCATAGAGCGGCAGATCCTCCGGCTTGTTCGGATCGGCAATATAGTCCGGGTGAACCATTTGCCGGCCGCCGCTGAATTCCTCCAGCTTGCCGCTGACCAGGCGTTGCTCGCCCTCGGGCAGGGCGCGTTTTAAATAATCAGCGCGGCCATGAAAGAACACCAGGGTCATGAAACCTGTCTCATCAGAGCAAATGACTTTATACGGCAACCGGCGGCCTTTGGGCGGCGGCTCATGGCTGTCGACAGTCACCAGGAAAGTCGCCAGCTCGCCAAATACCGCCGCATCGATTTTTGGCCGTTTGGAGCGGTCGATAATGTTGATCGGCGGCGTCAGTGTGAGATCGACGATGCGGGGCCCGGCAACCCTGCCGATCATCGCCGCAATTTTAGGGCCGACGCCGGTCAGGGCGATAACGTCGGCAAAAAGCGGGTTGAGGATGGCGGGTCGCATGGGGCGAATTTATCGGAATTTGCGCTCCGCGCGGCAACCATTTATCCACAACAACGCATTGAAGAGAAGAAATTACCGATGAAAATCGAAGATCGCCGCAAAAAGCTGCTTTATCGCGCTACCTATCGCGGGTTTAAGGAGGCGGACCTTCTGATCGGCGGGTTTGCTGCGGCCAATATTGCGAGCTTCGACGACCCTGAACTCGATGAGTTTGAGGCCTTGCTTGAGCTCGATGACCGCCACCTCTATGATTGGGCGACGCAGAAATACCCGCCGCCGTCGCAGATAATCGGGCCGGTGTTTGAGCGGCTGATGGCGTTCAAGCTGTTGTAGGCGCAACAAACTTCCCAGCAATGTGATCAACCATTTAATATCGCGGCAATGACAGGAACCAGGCGCATGGCTGAGCAATCATTAAAGCGTGTCTTGAGCCGTTTCGATGCGGCTGTTCTTGGCTTCGGCGCAATTATCGGCTGGGGCTGGATTATCCTTGCAGGAACATGGGTGGCAAATGCCGGGATTGTCGGCGCCGTTGTCGCTTTTGCACTGGGCGCTGTCGCTATTATCGTCATCGGGCTCACCTATGCGGAGCTTGCTTCCGCCATGCCGGTCGCCGGCGGCGAACATGCGTATACGGAGCGGGCGTTCGGCAAGCTCGCTTCGTTCATCTGCACCTGGTCGATCATTTTCGGATATGTCTCGGTCGTGGCGTTTGAGGCGATCGCCTTGCCGGTTGCAGTTGTCTATCTCTTCCCGGAAGTCAAAGCCTGGCCGTTGTGGGAAATCGCCGGCTATCGTGTCCATGCAAACGAGGCTGCGCTCGGCGGCGTTGCGGCGTTTGCGATCACTGTCATCAACATTTGGGGCGTGCGGCTTGCGGCGCGGGTGCAGGCGGTTGTCGTTGTTTTCTTGTTTGCTGCGGGCGCGGTGCTGATCGTTGGCGGCCTTGCAAACATTGATCGTATTCCCGCTGATATTGAAACCTGGAAAGGGTTTTCGGGCGTTTTCGCAGTTATCATTATGGTCCCGTTTTTGTTTGTCGGTTTTGACGTCATTCCACAATCGGCAGAAGAAATCGCGGGGCCTAAAAAGGAGATCGGCGGGGCGCTAATTTTTTCGATCCTGCTGGCGGTCGCTTTTTATCTGGTCATTGTTTTTTCGGTTGGGCTCGCGCCAATGGACCCGGACACTGTCGATATCGCGACGGCGGACGCGGCGGGCGCCTGGTGGCGTTCGGATAAAGCCGCCGCCTTTGTCATTGTCGCTGGGATTGGCGGCATCCTCACCAGCTGGAATTCATTTCTTATCGGCGGCAGCCGGGCGCTTTTCGCAATGGCGCGCGCCGAACAACTGCCGCGTTTCCTGGCCAAGGTGCACCCACGCTTCGGCACGCCATGGACCGCGATTGCGCTGGTCGGCGGGCTGTCGGTCGCCGCGCCTTTGTTGGGGCGAAATGCGCTCGTGTGGATCGTCAATGCCGGCGCTTTTGGCATAACTATCGCCTACACCTTCGTCGCCGCTGCGTTTGTGGTGCTTCGCCTGCGCGAGCCGCAAATGGAGCGCCCGTTTCGCGCGCCCGGCGGCGTCGCTGTCGGCGTTCTCGCCTTTATTCTCGGTGTCGGCATCTTGATGCTCTATATGCCATTCTCTCCTTCAGCGCTCGCCTGGCCTGCCGAATGGGGCCTCCTTGCCGGATGGGCGGCGCTCGGACTGGTCTTTTGGCTGATGCGGCCATCCGCACGGTAACCTGCGCGCTAGGCGGTTGCCTCAAGGCCTGACGGCGCTTACATCCCCTGTTCCACGCGACCGCCAAATCCGGCGGTCGCGCATTTTGCGTTGAGGGCATATGAACGTTTCGGCAAAAACTATGGTCTCTGGTGTGGCGCAGATCAGCGCTGAAGCGGCATGGCGATTTGACGGGCGCTTGCCGGTCTATGGCGCGCCGGAGGGCGCTGACGCGATGGCGGTCGCTGATGCGGCGCGCGCGCGCAGCGGGCTGGTGGTGCACATTGCGCGCGATGGCGCCCGCGCAGCGGCGATGACCCAAGCGCTGCAGTTTTTTGCACCTGAAATTGCGGTGTTAGACTTTCCCGCATGGGATTGCCTTCCCTATGACCGGGTATCGCCCTCCGCTGCGGTTTCTTCCCGGCGCATGGCCGTGCTCGCGGCCATCGGCTCCCTGAAGAACGCAGGGCCGATGATTGTCGTGACCTCGGTCAACGCCGCGACCCAGAAAACCCCGCCCCATGAGGTCATAAAAAAAGCGGCGCTGTCGCTGGCGCCGGGCGCGGCGATCACCATGGACGAGCTGACCTCATATCTCGGCGCCAATGGCTTTGCGCGCGCATCGACAGTGCGCGAGGCCGGGGAGTTTGCGGTGCGCGGCGGGCTGGTCGATATCTTCCCACCCGGTGCTGATGAACCGGTACGGCTCGACTTCTTCGGCGACAGTTTGGAATCGATCCGCGCCTTTGACGCCGCCTCGCAACGCACAACGCGCCAGCTCACCCGGTTTGACCTCACGGCGGCTTGCGAGATTTTGTTGACGGACGAGACCATCACGCGGTTTCGCACCGGCTTTGTCAAAGCCTTCGGCCCCGCCGGGGATGATCCGCTTTATGAAGCGATCAGCGCCGGGCGCATGCATGCGGGCGCCGAGCATTGGTTGCCGCTTTTCTACGAGACTACCGATACGCTGTTTGATTTTATCGACGGCGCAATAGTATTTACCGACCATCTGGCCGATGCATCGACAGATGCGCGACTTTCCATGATCAACGATCATTTTGAGGCTCGCGCGGAAGACGCAAAAGTGGCGCGCCCGCGCAGTTCAGAATTTTCGGCGCCCGCCTACCGCCCGCTCAAACCGGAATTGCTTTACCTGACGCCGGATGAGTGGCGCACGCGCCTTGATAACGCCAATCTTCGCCCGCTCTCGCCGTTTGCGCCTACGGATAACGAACGCTGCTATAACCTTGCGGCTAAAGTCGGGCGCAGCTTTGCTGCTGAACGGGCGGCTGAAAAAACCAATGTGTTCGACGCCGTCTACAAGCATGCGCGCACGCTGGCCGATAACAGCAAGAAGACCGTCATTGCCTGCTGGTCGGAAGGATCGGCCGACCGCATGGGCGCGGTGCTAAGCGATCATGGCGCCGGGGAGATTGTCCACGCCGCCGACTGGTTGGCGGTCGGCGCCAACAGCGCGCAATTGCAAACAGCGGTTTTAGGGCTTGAGACCGGATTTGAAACCACTGATACCGCGTTTATTTCCGAGCAGGATATTCTTGGCGACAGGCTGGTTCGGCGCTCGCGCAAAAAGCGTGCTGAGAACTTTCTCACCGAAGCCTCAAGCCTCAGCGTCGGCGATGTCGTTGTTCATGTGGAGCATGGCATCGGCCGCTATGAGGGCTTGAAAACTCTCGAAGTGCAGGGCGCGCCCCATGATTGTCTGTATCTGGTCTATCACGGCGGCGACAAATTGTTTCTGCCGGTCGAGAATATCGACCTCCTGTCGCGTTATGGCTCGGACGATCGGGGCCAACAGCTCGACAAGCTTGGCGGCGCGGCCTGGCAGGGGCGCAAGGCGAAGATGCGCGCGCGCATCAAAATGCTTGCCGAACAACTTATTGCCATTGCCGCGAAACGGGCGATGCAGACCGCGGAAGAAATTGCGCCAACCGCCGGGTCATATGATGAGTTCTGTGCGCGGTTCCCGTTTGCGGAAACCGAAGACCAGCAAAACGCAATCGCCGACGTTTTGGAAGACCTCGCCAGCGGCCGGCCCATGGATCGGCTGATTTGCGGCGATGTTGGTTTTGGCAAAACCGAGATTGCCCTGCGCGCGGCGTTCGCCGCGGTGATGACCGGGCGTCAGGTGGCGATTGTCGCGCCGACAACGCTGCTGGTGCGCCAGCATTTCAAAGGCTTCACCGATCGCTTCAAAGGCTTTCCCGTCAAACTCGGCCAGCTCTCGCGCATGGTCTCGACGAAGGAGGCGAGCGCGGTTCGTGAGGGACTGGCCAGCGGTCAGGTCGATATTGTCATCGGCACCCACGCCCTGCTGGCCAAGACCATCAAGTTTCGCGATCTCGCGCTTATGGTGATCGATGAAGAGCAGCATTTTGGCGTCAAACACAAAGAACGCCTCAAAGAATATCGCGGCGACACCCATGTGTTGACGCTGACGGCAACGCCGATACCGCGGACGTTGCAACTCGCCATGAGCGGCATTCGTGATCTGTCGCTGATCGCGACGCCGCCGGTTGATCGTCTGGCGGTGCGCACTACGGTCGGCCCGTTCGATCCGGTGGTGGCGCGCGAGACATTGTTGCGCGAACATTATCGCGGCGGGCAGAGCTTTTATGTCGCCCCGCGGATTAAGGATCTGGATCAGATCGCAGAGTTTTTGCGCGACGAAGTTCCGGAACTGAAGTTTAAAATTGCTCATGGCCAAATGAGCCCCGGCCAACTCGAAGACATCATGACAGCCTTCTACGAAGGCAAGGTTGATGTTCTGGTTTCAACCACTATCATTGAATCCGGCCTCGATATTCCGACGGCGAATACGATGATTATTCATCATGCGGATATGTTCGGCCTGTCGCAACTGTATCAGCTGCGCGGCCGGGTTGGGCGCTCAAAACAGCGCGCATACGCTTACCTCACCACCAGCACCCGCAAGAAACTCACCGAAGGCGCTGAACGCCGCCTCAAAGTTATGCAATCGCTGGATACGCTGGGCGCTGGCTTTACGCTGGCGTCTCACGATCTCGACATTCGCGGCGCCGGCAATCTTCTCGGCGAGGAGCAGTCCGGCCAGGTCAAAGAGGTTGGCGTGGAGCTTTATCAGCACATGCTGGAAGAGGCGGTCGCGGAGCTGCGCGGGGGCGGCGCGGCGGCGCAAGAGGTGTGGTCGCCGCAGATTAATGTCGGCGCCTCGGTGCTTATTCCCGACACCTATGTCGCCGACCTCGATGTCAGGATGGCGCTCTATCGCCGTCTCGGCAGGCTGGAAGAGGAAGCGGAAATTGACGGCTTTGCAGCAGAGCTGGTGGACCGGTTCGGGCGCATGCCGGCGGAGGTTGACCATCTGCTTGAAATCGTCGCCATCAAAATGATTTGCCGCCGCGCTGGTATCGCGAAGATTGACGCCGGTCCGAAGGGCGCGGTTATTACGTTCCGTAATGATAATTTTGCAAACCCGGCCGGGCTTGTGAAGTTTATCTCAGACTCGCTGCATGATGTGAAATTGCGCCCCGATCAGAAGTTTGTTTATCGCCAAGCCTGGCCAGGCGACAAATTACGCCTCAAAGGAACGCGCAAGATTGCAGCGATTATCGCGGAGATCGCCGGCGAGGGGTAGCGGCGCCATCCATAGCCTTGAGCCCGGCGGCGACGCATTCTTCTATGCACATGCCGCGCGTCCGTGAATAGGATTTCGTGACAACATCGATGGCGTAGGGCTTTTGGGTGCGCTCATTGCGAAACGCGGTGTTGGAAAGTACGCCGCTGATCCGTAAGCCAATTTTTGTCGCATCCTCAACATTGGTCGCCGGGCTGAGGATGATGAATTTTTTTCGTGAAATCCGCGCAACCATATCTTCGGCGCGCGTGACCCGGTTAATCAGTCGCGCTGCATGGTTAAGCGTTTGAGTGGTGCTGGCCTGGCCGTGGGGGTCGGACAGGCTGGCCAGGGTGAGCGACAAAGCTCTGCCGGTCTGGTCGGCCCGGGCGCAGACCCTGTTTGCATGTTCGGTCAGGAACAATGAGGTAAAGGCGCCGGAGCTGGCGTCGCGAATGCCTTCGCCCTTGCAGCTGTTTAAAAACCTGCGCATCGACCGCATCAATCTGGCGCGGCGCGAAGCGAGTTGCGCCTTGGAGGCCAGCTCGACAGAAATCTGCTGCGCCAGGGCAAAATCCCGGGCACCTTTGCGTGCATAATTTGCGAGGTCAGCGGGGTGCTCGGCGATTTGGATGATGGCGAGATGCGCGTGTTTGGGATGGCGTCGCAGGGTCCGGATGAAGGCCAGCATGGGATCGTTTTCCGCCGTCGGCAGGAAAATGGCGCAATCGAAATCATCATGCTCAAGCGCGCGCATCGCTTGGCCCGCGTTCAAGACGCAAGTTGCGTCCCCGGCAATCGCGCCCACCGCATTGACGGCGGCAATCGCCGCCGGGCCCGGTGCGCCGGCGATCAGAATTCGGGTTTGCGCGTTGGTGGTGGTGATCACCGGGAATTCCACAAGCCGATTGAGCGTGGCGAGGCTCTTTAAGCGCTCACCGGTTTCCTCGGCGATATTGCGCAGGCGGAGAATTTCCCTGCATCGGACCACCACATGATCGAGCTGGTCGTGTGCGGGGATGACCTCGCCAAACCGTCTAAGCGCTGAGCGCACTGCGGCATCCAAGCTCGGATCGACCAGGAAAACCAGAGGCGACTCTGGCGATTTGCGACGCAGGGCGCCGGCGATGGTTTTTGCTTTTCGCGGCGACACGGCCTGGTTGCGCAGGTCAATCAGGCCGATATCTGCGCTGATGCCGGCATCCGGTTTGGCGATGGCAAAACCGGCGCGATGAAACGCTGTAGTTAACGCTTCCAGCGCCGACGCCTCACCCAGAACGCAAGCAATCTGCGCCCGCGGCGAAAAAATTGTGTCGCTGTTCATCAATCCCGCTCGTAACGACGCGCTTGTGGTTTCCGTTACCGGCGAACTCGCGCTGTATTGCCGCTATCATTCAAGATGCGCGCCGTTTCGGGGTTTTCGCCAAAGGGTTGTTTATCGGCCTCTTCACTCGCGGTTGCGGTGATAATTTTCGGCTCTTCAAGGCAGATGTCGGTCTCGCCAGCGGTCGGGAATGAGCCGGTTGCCGCGCGCTCCTGATAGCAGGGCAGGGCGGCGAGGAATTCCTGCGGCCGATTATATGGTCCCGCCTCACGGTAGAGCTGTGCGGTCTGCACGCCAACATAGCGCCAATGCCAGGGCTCGTAGCTGTCCGCTCCAGGCAGGTAGTTATTGTCCGGCGGGTAGGAGAGGATAAAGCCAAACCGAAATGCGTTTTCTTCAAAGCACTGAGACGTGCGATCACTTTGGCGCATGAAGCGGTTGCTGACATTAATGTCGACGGCGAGCCCGGTTTGATGCTCTGAAACGCCCGGCGGCGTTACCGTGCCTCGCGCGCCGTTGCGATCAAAAAGAATGCGCTGGGTATTGTAGGAACGATAACCGGAGCGCAGCGAAATCCGTTCGCCAGACTCATTGCGGCACAGTGAGATTAGCTGTGCAAGACGCACCGGCAAATTCGCCTCGCGCGGGTCGGCGTCAGCATCCGGCGCCAGCCGTAATTTCATCTCATCGGTAGAGGGCGCCTTGCTGGTAGGCACCGAATATTCCGCGGTCGATACCAGATCGCCAGGCGCATAGCCCATTTCCAGTGGAAACTGTTGCGAGACCGGTCGGTTGATATAAGCGCGGCGATCTTGCACGCGATTGATGGCGTAACGCTGTTCGCCAAAGGCGTCGCGAAACAGCCCACGCATATGTTCGTAAAGCGCCTGCGCTTCTGTAAAACGGTTCTGCTTTTCGTAAAGACCGGCCAGAAGCTTGATGTAAAGACTGAGATCCGGGCTATTGGCGCCTTTGACGCGCTCTTGAGCGTGGAAGGCGTCGAGATAAAGGGTTTCCGCATCATCCAGTCGGCCCATTTTAGTGTAGAGCGGGCCCAATATTAAAGTGATCTGCACGGTGTTTTGGTGATCGCCGCCTAATACTTTTTTGCGTGCCTCATAGGCGGCGGATAAAAGTCCGGCGGCGGCGTATTCCGCGTCCGAGCGCGCACCATAAAACCCGCCAAGGCTTGCCATGTGATTGGCGGTGGCGAGGGTTTGCTCAAGGCTGCCGGCGGTAATATTATATGGCTTGGTATGATTGAGGGCGCCGGCAAATGCGCTGTCTGCGGCAACGACCATGCTTGCGTAATATCTGGCAATCTCGTCGGCGCCATCGACGTCAGACTGAACGGCGGCGTCGCCGGCCAGTTCAAGGAACGATGCATAAATAGACACCGCTTGTTCAATCCGGCCAGCATTAATATAGGCTTGGCCGAGCCGGTTCTCGATCTCTATGCGCGTCGTCTGATCGAGCGCCTCGCCCCACGGCGTTGACAATCCCTGGCGCATCAACTCGGCGCCGCGAGTATAATTTTTCCACGCAATTTGTGTCGTTGCGGTTTTTACTTTTAGCGCCGCGATATCGTTTTCGCTGGCATTATGTTTGAGGTGTAAAGCGATCGCGCGCTCGCCATGAGACGTCGCGCGGCGCAGTGCGCCAGCATCCACAAGCGTTTCAAAACGGCTTTGCGCCGCGTCCGGATTGGTCCGGATCGCAAAATTGAAAACAGTGGTGAATATGATTGCCAGGCACAAAAACGCGCCCGAAAAATAAGTCGGAGAACGCAACCCCATCGCGAACGGCCTTCCCCTCTGTCAACAAAACCCCAGTACCAGATAGTGAGCCTAGCATTACGGCGCTTTCGAAGCGAGCCTTCCAGGGCGCAAATTTGCGAGTTTTCTGGCTATACGGAGCGGTTTTAGCTAAACGCGGCGGGAAACGTATATGAGGCGGCGATATTATGGACGGAGCGGGACGACGGCGGATTTACCTGATGCGCCATGGGCATGTGGATTATTTTGCCCCGGGAATAACCGATCCGCGCAGTGTGCCGCTGACCGAGGAAGGTTGCGGGCAAGCCGAAGCGGCTCGCGATGCACTGCACAATATTGAATTCGACTTTGCGGTTTGCTCGGGGCTGCCGCGCACCGTCCAGACTGCGCAGATTGTTCTATCGGGGCGAGATAATCCTCCCGCGCTGGTTGTCCGGGAAGGGCTGGAGGAGTTGAAAAGCGGGTGGCTACAAGCGACTTCGCGCGAGGAGCTTGCTGCGCGTCTGGCATATTCTTTTGATGGCGCGGGCGAGCCGGGCGCGGCGTTTCTCCCTGACGGGGAGCTTTTTGCCAACGCGCAGACGCGTATCGTTGCTGCGCTGGAAGCGCTTGTTTTTAATGATAAATGGCGTACTGCGCTGGTCGTTGCCCATGAAGGTGTAAACCGGATTGCGCTTGGCTGGTCCTGCGGCGGCGGCCTGGCGACGATATCGTCATTTGAACAAGACCTTGGCTGTATCAACCTCATCGATCTCGACGTCACCCCGGATGATGCGGGCGCCGGCCTTCAGATTGAACGCACGCTCATCAAAGCGCTCAATGTCACGCCGTATGATTTTGTAAAACACGGCCTTTCTCGCACCAGCCTGGAACATCTTTTTGACGTTGATTTCGGCGGTGTGAGGCCAAAACGGCAGGGTTTTTGAGGCAGGCACGCAAGTGTGTCTTAATTCCGCGCCGGCTTTGTGATTAACTAGGCGCTGGGGCTAAATCTTGGGAGACTGAACATGTATGGGGTTAAACGCGGCTTCAAAGCGCCGGGAGAATTCGGCATCAGCGACATAGTCGGGCTCGGGCTTGCGGGCGCGGCCGGCATTATAGCCGCGTTGATCACTGATTATCAGCAGCAGGGCGAGGCCTCCGCGCTGTTCACCCTCAATCGCTGGATCGCTGAGCTTGGCTCTATGCTTGGTTTTCCGGATATCCCGTTATGGATGGTCGTTATCGGCATGACGACGGTTGGCGCGGTCTCGATTTTTTATTTCCAGCCGATCACACGGCAAGGCGCCTTTGCACAAGGTTTTGGCTTGCTTGCCGTCATCATGACCGCGACGCCTGCCGATCTCGCCGGCGGCATTGAAGCGATCAGCAATGGTCTGCCCGGTTTGCAACCGACCGTCGCCCGTGAGGCGTCCTACGGCGCACGGATTATCAACGCCTCCTACACGCCAGGGGAAGCGACATTTTATCAAGTACAGAACGATCATGACCCGGCGAAATATGACGTCCATCTACAGATAAATTTCCCCGACGGATTCTCCGCCGACATTGACACATTAATCCGTACAGGCGCCATTCGCGGGCGGCTTCATAATGAAGACACGGACGAGACCTGGAATTTATTCCGCTCCTCTGGAGGTACGATCCGTCGCGAGGGTAATTCGCTCTATATTGAAGCCGGCGTGCCCGCGCGTTCGGCAACCGCTCGCCTATGGGTGCGGGTCGAATGTAAAGGCTATGCTATTGAAGAACAGTCGGCGATGGCGAGCCTTGGCGAGACTCTGAATTGGTCGATCGATATGAGTAAATCGGGAATGCCGCTATTTCTTCAACGATTAGGCAAGAGCTACAGGTATTAGAGGTAACGATCGCGCTGCTGGCGCGCCTATTTTTTCATAAAGCCGGATCATTGTTATGGACGGCGAACAGGAGATTTAGACAAGTCGTGGATTGGACAGTGAAATTATCGCGCCGGGTGCTGTTCGTATTTGCGATGGTTTGTACTTGTCCGGCGTTTGCGCTGGCAGCTGACGAGGCGCAAACCGCTGCGTCAGACGAAGCCCCGCCCGCCGGCGCCCTGTGGCAGATCGGCGTCAACCGCATGGCCTATTGGGGCGGCGAGGACCCGCTGATCAATATATTGCAGGTCAACGCCGCCGACAAAAACTGGCCGGCCGATGTGTTTGACCATGAGAGTCAGACATTTTTAAAAATTCCGGAAGACCGCCCCTGGGGATTTGATGTCGGGATTTTGCGCGCTGGCGCAAAGCATAACACCGACTTTTATCTCGGTGATTATATTATCGAATGGGATGGCGACGGCGCGATCGGCAGCGGGCTTTCCGGCGGCGAGGGGCCGGAGACCCGCGAAGGGTCCAACCGCGTGCGAGAGAGTTATGACGCCCGTCGCGGCGGCTGGGCGAGCGCGGCGATCCGAAAGATCGGGCCATGTTCTTTGGATCGCCTTCGCGATGGGTGCGGCGTGCGCAATATCCGCATCTACCGCGCCGAGCATGAAGCGGCGCTAAAGGCCGGCAAGATATTCAACCCGGACTATGTTCGCAGGCTTGCTCGTTATGACATCGTCCGCACAATGGACTGGAACATCGGAAGCAAGGACCGCGTCACTCGCGCCGATCAGATCCCGGATATGAACGCGCAGTTTTGGGGCGGCGGCATCGTGCCGATTGAGGCGCAGTTTAAGCTGGCGCAAGAGGCTGGCGTCGCCTTATGGATCAACGCGCCCGGCCGCCTGGGGGCGCCCGATGGGCTGAATGAGCGGCTTGCGGCGATGTCCGACCAGAAACAGCGCAAGTCGCTGATCGCGACGCAATTCGACGCGGTTGAGGCCTCGCAGGAGTGGGACAATTACGCCGGGCTGATCGTCAAGGCGATGGTCGCGACCGACTATCCTATTGACCGGCCGTTCTATCTGGAGCTGGCTAACGAGACCTGGAACTGGGGCGGCGGGTTTGGTTATGCGACCGAGTGGTATTGGTCGCTGACCGAGACGCTCCGTGAGCGGACCGGCAAAACCTATTCCGGCAACCCGTCGCGCGGCGCCTATGGCTATCTCTCGGCCCGGCTGGCCGAGGCCTTCGCCCGAGCGCTAGATGCGGCGGGGCGCGCCGATCAACAATGGACCATGGTGCTCGGCGCACAGACCGCCTGGGACGCGCAAATCATTGGCCCGCTTGAGGGCGTGAAGGACTATGTGGGTAGTGATCTCGCACAGCCAATGTCGCGCTATGGCTTGGCGATGACCGGCTATTATCGAGGCGCCTTTCATGACACTGGCGGCGGCTTGTTCGGCGCGTCGGTAAAAGGCGCTGCCTGGCGGGCGGAATGGCTGCGCCGTCTCGACGCCGATCCGGCGGCGCTTGCACAGACGCTGTTTGATTACATGGCCGACCCGGCGGTGCGGCCGCAAAATATCGCCTGGGTGGTCGCGCAATCCAAACGCCACGAGGCCATCGCAGATCAATATGGCGTGCGCTATATCGGCCAATATGAAGGCTCCAGCCATGACAGCCTTGATCGGGAGCTGGCGAGTAACCCCGAGGCGGTCGCCTTTTACAAAGCCTGGCAGTCAGGCCCGCACCATGCGGCGATCATCCGTCTGCAAGCGGAGCAAATGAGCGCGGCCTTTCCAGGCGTTGTCCTTTCCAACTACCAGCATTGGGCCAATGGCGGCGTAAACGCACAAGGCCCATGGATATTCAACACGCTATGGGGCGAGGAGACCGACGCCGAGCGAGCGCTGTTTGAGGCGGTCGATTAATGACGAATGATGGACGGCTTTGGTTTAGTTGCTAGAGAAATGGGCGCTCAGATAGGCATGAACCGTCGTTCGATCCTCTGGGTTCAGGCGCGCCATGCCTTGTGTGTCTACCATCCAGTCAAGGATTTCATTCCAGCGCCCGGCCGTTGCTTTTTGTTGCATGACAATACTGAGGCTATGACAGGCGCTGCAATATGCACTGACCAATTCATATCCGCCATCGCGTGGCAGCCCCCAATAGTCGTCGGACGGGTTGAAGACACTCTCTGCGGCGGCGGCAATTTCAAATGACGGATCAAGGGCATTGAAATGAACATCATATTGCGGCTCGGGGTCCCAGTTTTGTGCAAAAGCTGCAATCCTGCTGGCGCGCGTTGCGTGTGTGGCGGCGGCGTCTGCCTTAGGTGATGTCGCGAAACTATTCTGGCTGCTAAGTTTTCGCTCAGCCACGCCCCAGCCGGCAAACGCAACGGCGGAGGCAAAAAATAACAGCGATACTCCGGGCGCAGATCGCATCATAGCACCGCGAATATGGCGATACGGTGCTGCATATTGTTCAAATATCCTTTCGGGTTCCATCCCGGGGTTGTCGCCGGCTGGCTCCGGCCTTGGCTGTCGCGCGCACGCGCCCATATTTCAAAATAACCAGCCTCGGGCAGGGTGACGTCAATACGCCAATGCTGCCAGGCAAACTTGTTGTCGGGCGGGTCGAGATCAGCGCTCCGCCATGTGGCGCCGAAATCAATAGAAACATCAACAGCTGCAACATCGTCATCACCCGCCCATGCATGCCCGCGCACTTCAAAAGCAGAAGAGGGGCGCTTCTTGACGCCGGTCTGCGGATAGGTAATCAGCGATTTTACCGGCATTGAATGAATGATCGTCATATCCTCATCAGGAACAGAGGTGCCCGGAGCGACAGGATAGGCCGGCATGCGGTAGGATTTCCCTGACATTTTCGCGCCGTCATGAACCTTGTCGCGAAGATTAATCCGTGTAAGCCATTTCTGCGAGCATGACCCAGGCCAGCCGGGAATGACGAGACGCAAGGGGTGTCCGTTGAGTGCGGGCATCGCCTCGCCGTTTATCGCCCATGCGATCAGATTATGCCGCTCCATCGCTTTTGTGATGGGCACACCGCGCGATAGGGGGTGCCTTTCGGGATCGCCTGAAAGGTGTTTGTCGGCGCCGAAATGCGCGGTGTAAATCGCGCTCGGTTTCACGCCCGCAGCATCCAGAACATCGCTGAGGCGCACGCCGGTCCATTGTGGGCAGCCGACTGCGCCAAAGGTCCACTGATTGCCCGACGCGCCCGGCTTGAAAAATTTACGCCCATTGCCGCCGCATTCGAGCTGCAACTGTAAAGTGACGGTCTCAAAGCGCGCCTTAAGGTCAGCGATGGTTAAATCGAGCGGGGTTTCCACCTCGCCGTCAATGGCCAGCCGCCAGTTCTCGGCTGAAACGGTTTCAACCGCCGGCGGAAGGCCGTTATTGCGAACAAATAAGCGTGTGGCGGGCGTGATCGCATCATCAAGCAGATGTGGCGGCGTTTCCATGTTGATCGGACGGTCGTTCAATAAGGTGAGACCGTCCTTGTTTAACGCAGCCGGGCTGACAGCTTGCGCCAGCGCCACTGGCGCCAGTCCGGGCGCAAGAAACCGGGCAAACGGAATGGGCGCCCCGAGCGCGGCGGCAAAACTGACGCCGCCGGCCGTTTTCAGTAAAGCCCGTCTTGAAGTTTTCATCTCGGTCATAAGTTTAACCCTCCGAACAGAGAGTATTTAATATTGAGATAGTCATTGAGACCGTATTTTGATCCTTCATTGCCGATGCCGGACTGTTTTACGCCGCCAAACGGCGCAACTTCCGTTGAGACAAGGCCTTCATTGATCCCGACCATGCCATATTGAAGTTTTTCACTCAGCCGCCATGCGCGTCCGAGATTGGTGGTGTAGGCATAGCCGGCAAGACCATATTCGGTGTCGTTGGCCATATCTATTGCCTCTTCTTCGGTGTCGAATTTGAAGATCGGAGCAATTGGGCCGAAGGTTTCTTCTGAAAAGATTTTCATTTCCGCGCTGGCGTCAACAAGAAGCGTTGGCTGGAAAAAAAGGCCGCCCAACGCATGGGAGCCGCCGCCGGCAACGATGCGGGCGCCATGTTCGAGTGCGTCAGCGATCTGGCTCTCCATTTTCGCAACCGCAGCTTCGTCAATGAGCGGGCCTTGGGTGACATCGGGCGCCATTCCATCGCCAACGTTTAATTTACCAATCGCGGCTTTTAGTTTTTCGGTAAATACGTCATAGACGCCGGACTGTACTAATATACGGTTGGCGCAAACGCAGGTCTGTCCGCTATTGCGGAATTTCGCGATCATCGCGCCATCGACTGCCGCATCAATATCGGCGTCGTCAAACACAATGAAGGGAGCGTTGCCGCCAAGCTCCATGGATATGCGTTTCATATGCGCGCCGGCATGAGCGGCGAGTTGTTTTCCAATTTGCGTTGAGCCGGTAAAAGTAATTTTCCGGAGTTTGGGATTTTCGCACATTTCGCCGGCAATCTCTGACGCCGTTCCCGTCAAAATATTGACAACGCCTGGCGGTGCGCCAGCGTCAACGGCAAGGTCGCCATAGGCCAGTGCTGAAAACGGGGTTTGTGATGCGGGCTTGATAACCATGGTGCAGCCGGCCGCCATGCTGGCGGCAAGTTTTCGTGCAATCATTGAGCTTGGAAAATTCCATGGGGTGATCGCACCGACAACGCCGACAGGCTCCTTGGCGATGATAATCCGCTTGCCGGGCCAGGGCGAGGGGATGGTGTCGCCATAAACGCGTCGCGCCTCTTCTGCGAACCACTTAAAAAACCGCGCAGAAAATGCGACCTCGCCCATCGCTTCGGCAATCGGCTTGCCCATTTCCTCGGTAAGGATTTCTGCAAGCGGTCTTTGTTGGTCCATCATTGCATCGTGGAGGCGCATGAGAATGGCCGCACGCTCATCGGCGAGTGTATCTCGCCAGCCCTCAAAAGCTTCAAAGGCGGCATCGATGGCAATCGCGGTTTCAGCGCGCCCGCAACGCGGCGCTGTTCCGATGGTTTTTCCGGTCGCGGGGTTGGTGACTTCCATAACCGCGCCGTCGTCGGCGTCGCGCCATTGGTTGGCTATGAAGACCTGGTGTCGTTTGCGCATATGTGGGCAGCCTTGAGCATTGAATACAGATTACATACGCCACAATGCTCCTATGCTAGCAACCCAATCCAGCTGATTTTTTATGTGGTGCAGGGCCCATACACGCGATGACAAGCGGTGAAATTGGCGGCTACGTACTAGGTCACCGGGCGATTAACACGAATTGCCCGATGACCTAGATTTTTACTGCTACGCCGGCGCTCTAGTAAAGAAATTTCGGCGTTTCCAGTGTGACTGTGGTCGGAACATTTTCGCCGCGCATGAAACGCAAAATGATGTCGCTGATCTCCGGCGATTGCATAAATACGTTATGCCCGCCATTTTCGACGATGACTTGCGTCATATTCGAAAAGCCCTGAATGGCTATGGCGGCAGCAGCAGGATAAGTGCGCCCATCAAGCGTGCTGGTGAGGATGAGCGTGCGGACATCCGTCTTCACAGGCGTTCTGAACTCATCGCCAAGATCATCAAGACCGAAAGCGCCGACCAGATGCGGCATCGGGAAATTGAGAACGTCGCCAAGAAGCGAAGTCTTCGCCTGTTCGCGCACCAATGCGAGGCGCGCATCGGAAATGCCGGACATGATATCCATCGCCTCGGGCATGCCGCGGAATGTAACCGGATCGCGACGCAGGTTTTGATAGATGAGCGGCGCGATACGGCTGAAGTCGCCGGCGTTCGCCATGGCGTAGGTGGCTGGCAAACGCACCGAGAAAAATGGATCAGAGATTGTAAAAGACGACACCATCTGCATTTCGATCTTCCCGATCTTCATCGTCACGGTATCGCCAGACGAATCCTCGACTGTTGTCTCAACGGGTGAGGCATCGAGCTTTGCATGGACACGGCGCATTAACCCGGCGAGATCGGGATAGGCTGCCGCAGCGTCCGGATCGGCGTTAATTGCTTCTTGCAGCCGCGCGAAATAAGCGTCTGTTTGCGCGGGAAGTTTCACCGTGTCGCCCAACCCTTCAATGCCGGTAAGGACGACCTGGTCGATGTTGTTGGGCATGACCTTCAATGTCGCGAAGGCAAGGTGCGATCCATAGCTGATGCCCCAAAGGCTGACCTTCTCGGCGCCTAATGCGCGGCGCAGCGCATCAATGTCGCGCGCGCTCTCAGCCGTATTATAGGCTGAAAGATCAATCCCCTGCTCGCGCCAAATCGCGGCGCATTCATCGGCCGCAAGGCGCAAAAGCGGAAATGATTTTTCAATCGTCACCGGCTCGTTGAGCGGAAAGCGATGTTCGGTCTCACATTTTTGAATGTCATTGGACATCCCGGTTCCGCGTTGATCAAAAGCGATGACATCGCCAAATTCGCGCATTGCCATGAACAAAGGAAAACGCCTGCTGCGCGCGGTACCGACGCCGGAGCCGCCAGGCCCGCCGGCGAGGTATATTATCGGCGCGCCGGGATTGTCGCTGGTTGATTTAAACCGGACAAAACCAAGCTCGATTTCACGCGAATTGGCGTCACTGCGGTTTTCCGGAACGTTGAAAACGCCGCGCTCTGCTTGTACCTTCTCACCGTTTTGAGCTTCGAACTCATAGGCCTCAAATGTGATCTGCGGCGCGGGCGGCTCGATATTGGCGCAGGCGGCAACCAAACCAAGCGCCGCGATTACGGCAATTTTATTCAGAGCTGGCATGATGAAATGTCCCTCAGGTTACTTTTCTGTGCTCATAATAGCCGCGCGCCGTCGGTGCACGGCTCAATCGGTGATCGGCGGATTGGGCCCGATGAACGGTATGACGGGTTGGAATAAAAGGCGTTATAGTCAGCGGATGTTGATACGCATGCTCAAATACCTCACCTTATTGTTCCTCACTATGGTTGCGCCCGCGAGCGCCCAAGAAGATGCCAGATTTGTGCACGTCGTTCGCCGCGCAATTGTTTGCGACAACGCCGCAGCGGCGCCTCCGGTGTTCACAAATTCGTCCTGCGAGATGCGCGATGTCGATGAAATTAATCCACAGAACAAGATTATCTGGCTCGGCGCGACGATCGATTTGCCGGATGGATTTATAAAATCCGAAAAACCGCTGGTCTTGCATATTGGCGCCCTGGCTTCGAGCGAAATTTATTGGAACGGTGAGCGGATCGCTTCCAATGGCGCCGTTGGCGGCTCCCAAGCGTTAGAGGACCCTGGCCATTTGGATGCAGCATTCTTCATCCCGCGTCGATTGCTGACCGACGGCACGAACGACATCGCGATCAAGATGTCGAGCTTTCATAATCCCATTCTTGTGAGAACTCCTTTCCATTACCTTTATGTCGTATCGGCAGAGACAACGACGGCGTTGCTTGCATTTTTTTATATTCCAGCCCTCCTCACAACCGGCGCTTTTGTTCTGGCGGCGATCTATTTCGGATTTTTATGGCTAAGCGATCGCGAAAATAGCGGTGCGATTTTCATTGCGTTGATGGCGTTGTTTGCTGGAACGCAGCTGTTTGCAGAATCTCTGCGCGGGTTTGTGGCCTATGATTATCCATGGCAGATCTGGCGGCTGATTGCAGTTGCTTTATGCGCCGCCGGCTTCTCCTTGGCGATGATCCTTTACATTGCACAACGCTTTCAGCCTGACAGATGGAAAAAATACTTAGCGGTTGTCCTCGTCTTGATGCCAATAGCAATTTTTGCTCCGGGCTTTGATACAAAAGCGCTTGTTAGTCTGTTGTTGCCGATCATTGTCGCCTTAATCGCTGTTGCGGGGCCGGCGAGGCGTGGTGACAAGGGCGCGCGCGTTGCTGGCGCTGCGCTTGTCGGGGTTCTCGCCCTGATGATATTTGATGGACAGAATTTTCTCGACAGAAATTTCTATCTTGCGGCTGGCGGGCTGACCATCGTGTTTTTCATTGACCAGGCGCGCGCTATGCGCGCAATCAAGACCGCGAAGGAAGATATTCGGCGCCGTGCAGACCAGATGGAGCTGGAATTGCTACGCCGGAAAATCGCGCCGCATTTTTTGATGAATACGCTAAATGCTTTGGCGGAATGGATCGAATCCGACCCGAAAACCGGCGTCAAAATGATTGACGCCTTTGCCGAGGAGCTTCGCCTGTTATCGCATATGAGTAATAGGGAATTTGTTCCGCTAGCTGATGAAATTGCCCTCTGTCGGCGCCATCTTGAGGTGATGTCCTACCGTGTTGATCGCGCCTTTTCGCTCCAGATTGACGATGTAGACGAACGGCTTCGCGTCCCGCCGGGGGTGATCCATACCCTTGTTGAAAACGCCTTTACCCATGGACAGTTTGCTGACGGCTCCGAATTTACGTTGCGTCAATCGCAGACGGGCAAGCGGGTTACGCTAACATTCACAGCCCCGCCGGCAGCGGCGGCGCGCAGCAGAACAAAAGGCGAGGGCGGCGAAGGGCTCGCCTATGTCAGAAAACGGATCGTGACAGCCTTTGGCGATACCGCATCCTTTTCGAGCGCGCCGGGCGAGGGCGGACGATGGGTCTCGACGTTGTCATTTGACGGCGCTACGCCATGAAAATCCTTATCGTAGAAGATGAGGCGCCGGCCGCACGGCGCCTCCGACGTTTGGTCGCGGCAGAACTTGCAGTTGATATCGATGATATTGCCGTCGCGGAGAGTCTGGATATTGCGCAACGACTGATCCGTGAAACCAAGATTGATCTAATGCTGCTTGACCTCGATCTGTCTGGCCATGATGGGTTTGAGATATTGCGCGCTGCGGCGACGGATCAGCCTGCAACGGTGATCGTTTCTGCAAATATTGATCGCGCGCTTGACGCTTTCGATCATGATGTTGTTGATTTTGTCCCCAAGCCCGTCTCCGCTGAGCGTTTGTCACGAGCGTTGGCGCGGGTTCGCGAGGCGCGCAGTGGTGAAATGCGGCTCATCGTGCGTGCTCAAGGTCGCACTGATATCATTCCCATTAGCTTGATCGTGCGCTTTTCTGGCGCAGGGGATTACATCGAAATCTCGACAGCCAGCGGTCAATGCTTTCTGCATGACGACACGCTGGAAGTTTTAGAAAAACGTTTACCGGCCTCGTTTTTGAGAATCCACCGATCCTATATTGTAAATATGGCGCATGCGCATCAATTACGGGTAATTGATCGCGACCGGCGCGTGCTGGTGATGAATAATGGCGAAGAAATCCCGGTAAGCCGGCGCCGGATGCGGGCGACCAGAATAGCGCTGGAGACGCTGGCGGCGCCGCGTTAAGTCTAGTTCATTTGGAAACAGGCGTTGCAACCCGGCTACGCTGTTCCGAATTTTGTCTCGACTTCAATGCCGATCGTTTTGAGAAATGCGGTCGGTAATATGCCGCCGGCGCAGATGATGACGTCATCATTCGCGACCTTCTTTCTTGCGCCTTTCTTTTCGATCACAATATGGTCAGGCGTGATTTCACTAATGGTAGACTCCATGACCACTTTGACGACGCCGTCCGCCTTTAGTCGATCAACGCGTTCGCGATTGCGTTGGCGTGCGCGTGAAAATGCGGCGCTCCGATAAGATAATATGACTGATGAGCCATCTTGTTCGCCAATCTCGGCGGCGGCCTCAAGCGCGCTGTCGCCGCCGCCAACAATAAGCACGCGCCGGCCGGCATATTGTTCCGGGTCAATCATGCGATAGACGACTTTTGATAAGTCTTCCCCAGGCACGCCAAGCTTGCGCGGCGTGCCGCGCCGGCCGATTGTTAATAGAACGGTTTTTGTCTTATAGGCGCGCTTGGTGGTGACAACTTCAAAGCCGCCATGGATTTGTTTTACCTCTGAAACGCGCTCGCCATATTGAATGATGATGCCGGATTTTTTCTCAACCGACGTCCAGAACTCAAGGAGATGTTCCTTGCTCGGGTCTTTAAGTTTGGCCTTGCCAATGATGGGTAAATTTACCGGCTGCGTCATCACAAGCTTGCCTCGGGGGTAGTGTGCAACGGCGCCGCCAAGCGTCTCCTGCTCTAGGGTGACGCTGTTTAATCCATGCTGCTTTGCTGCGAGCGTCGCAGAAAATCCGGCGGGTCCGGCGCCGATTATGACTGCATCAAGATAGTCAGAGTTGTCTTTAATGAGCGATGCATGAAGTGCATCCATCGCCTGATGGCCCTGTTCGATGGCATTGCGGATAAGCCCCATGCCGCCAAGCTCGCCGGCGATATAAATGCCCGGAACATTGGTTTGAAAATCGGCGCCGACAAAAGGAATATCAATGCCGCGCTGCTCGGTGCCGAACACAAGCGAGATCGCAGAAGTCGGGCACGCTTTTGCGCAGGCCCCATGGCCGATGCAGTGGGTCGGCTCAATCAGAACCGCCTTGCCTTTGATGATGCCCAAAACATTGCCTTCCGGACATGCCGTGGCGCAGGCGCCGCAACCAAGACAGACGGAAGGGTCAATTACCGGATGCAGTGATGGCGGTTCGATCAATCCGGCCTCGGCGGCGGCGGTCTGAACGGCGCTGGCTCTGCGTGAGGCGCGGTTGTTGAGGTAGTAATATGCCACAAGCACGACGCCGAGCGGAAGCAGGTAAACAATGATCAGGAAGTTTGATCCCATGATGCTATTGAACGCGAACGCCGAGGGCCTGCGCTTCGGCGATGATGCGGGCTCTGGTTTCCGGCGCATTTTCAAAAGCGCTGAGCGCGGATTTCAGATCTTCCACGGCTTCGTCCTGACGACCGAGAACGCTCTTTGAACGGATTAGCCTTATCCAGCCTTCAGAATCATCGGGGTTTTCTTTAAGGCGGGCAGCCAGGCTGGCGACCATGCCTTCGATCATTGCCTGGCGATCATTTGCGGGCCGCTCCATTGCCGCCATAACTTGCGCTGTGGTTGGACCGCGCAACGACGCGGCGCTGGCAATGTTCGGCGCGGCGGCGAGGCGGCCGTCTAAATTGATGTCGGCCTGGCGGGCTTTTTCAAAGACGCGCTGGGAAAGACCATCGACCCAATCCGCGCCGGCGGGGGCGGTATTGATCATCTCAATCCAGGCTGTGATGGCGCCGTTCGCATCACCGGCCTGATCGAGTGCAAGACCTTTGAAAAATCGCGCGCGGGGGTCATCAGTGTTGAGGGCAAGCGCTGTGTTGAATATGGCGAGCGCATCGTCGCTAACCAACCCGCCGGCGGCGCGGACCATGGATTCGCCATAGGCGGATTGATAATCGGCATTATCCGGCGCCAGCGCGACGGCGTGCTTATATGCATCCATCGCCTCGCCATAGCGCTCCATATTGAAATAGGACCAACCCAGCATGCGCCAGCCATCGACATCTTCTGGATTGTTTGCAAGGCGTGCGGCAAGTCCCTCGACCATGCCTTCAACCGAGCTGAGGGGTTGCGCTGTCGGCGCCGTGTTGGGCTGTGTTTGGGTGCTGGCGACATGGGTGATGCGGCTCGCTGAAGGCGTCGATGGGCTGCCTTTTGCAGCATAAAGACCAACGCCGCCGGCGATCACCATTGCGGCAATTGCTAATGCTGTGGATGTTCGTGACAGGGGCATTTGCGCCTCCTTGGTTGTTTTTATCGATGATGCGCTTAAGAGCCGGCGTTGCGCCTCGACACGAAGGGCTTCGGCTTCAGGCGTTGAGATAACGCCGCGCGCTTCTTCCTTGTCGATCTCGTCAATCTGTCGCTGGTAAAGATGCGCGCGGTTGTTGGGTTGAGGGGCTTGCGCCGCCGTTCGTAAAAATGGCGCGGCGGCGAAAGCCGCTGCAATGCCAAGAAATACCGTAAGCACAATCCAAAACATCATGCAGCATCCTCATTGGCGCGTTGAAGCTGTGCTTCTTCCTCGTCGGACAATGGCGCCGGCGCGGTGATGACCTGTTGATTTTTTGACTTCCGCAGATAGAGTGCAAACCCGCCAAATGCGGTCAGAAGAAATATCGCAGGGCCCAGCCATAAAAACAGCGTATCGGCCTGAACCGGCGGGCGCAGCAGAACGAAATTGCCGTAGCGTTCCACAAGATAGTCTTTGACCTGACGGTCGGTGTCGCCGGAGACTAACCGCTCGCGAACGAGAATACGCATATCGCGCGCTAGCGGTGCGTTAGAATCGTCGATCGATTGATTTTGGCAGACGACGCATCGCAATTCCTTGCTGATCGCGCGCGCGCGCGCTTCCAGTACAGGGTTGGTGAGCACTTCGTCCGGCAACACCGCGCCCGCATCAAGCGAGGCCAGAGTTGCAAACACGATCACGATTGCGCCAAGGAGATTAGCTTTCATGACGCAGCCTCGTCTTCCAGAGCCAAGATCAAAGGCTCAATCACTTGCGTCCAGACATCTTCCGTAATCGGCCCGATTTGCTTGTATCTTATGCGCCCGGTTTGATCGATCACATAGGTTTCCGGCGCGCCGGTGACGCCAAGCTCAATCGCTAGTTTGCTGTTTTGATCCTCGCCGACCAATTTAAAAGGATCGCCAAATGCGGTGAGCCAGGCGGCGCCGTCTTCGCGCTTGTCGCGCCAGTCAACGCCGTAAATCGGTATGCGCCTTTCATCAGCAAGGCGCATTAATGTTGGATGTTCTACTCGGCAGGAGACACACCAGGACGCGAAGATATTGATAAGTGCGACTTCGCCCTTAACGTCACCGTGTTTGAAGCCCCTTTCTTCAGCGCGTACGGGCGGTAAGTCGAAATCCGGCAGCGGCTTGTCAACGAGCGCGGAAGGCAGCGTGCGCGGATCGTTGGTGAGGCCAAGGCCAAGCCCGACGCCGATGGCGATCATCACAGCTAAAGGGACGAATACGGAGAGTTTCATCATCTGCCGCCTATTCCGCCGGCGCCGGCGCTGCCGCCGTCAAAGGTTTGCGGGGTATTTTTGCACGCGCGCCAAGTCGGAAACGGCGATCACTTAGCGAGATAAAACCGCCAAGCGCCATGCCGAGTGCGCCGAGCCAGATCATTGAGGCGAGGGGATGGAAATAGCTGCGCACAACCCAGCCGGAGGCCTGGCGTTCGCCGAGCGCGACATAGATGTTGACCAGAGGATGGCTTCTGATGCCCGCCTCGGTGGTCTGTTGCTGGCGTACTGGATAAAACCGCCGTTCGGAAGACAAGGTCGCAACGGATTTGTTATTGCGTGAAATTTCAAAGACAGCTTTTTCCGCTTCATAATTTTGCCCGGCGGTCTGAACAACGTCGGCAAGTTTGATCTCATAGCCCGACAGGTTGAGCGCCTCGCCCGGCGCCAATACGCGAATATCTTCACTCGCCCAGGAGCTCATGGCGACAATGCCGGCAACGCACACGCCCATGGAGGCATGTCCGATCAACAGGCCATAAGTGGCGCCTGGTAGTGCGCGTGCAAGGTGAATTGATTGCATGAGTTCCGCTTTGCCAAACTGCACCCGTTGAGCAAACGCTACGAGCGAGCCAAATATCAACCACGCAGCCAGCCCCAATCCAATCGCTGACAAAAGGCTGCCGCCATACAATGCTGTAAAGCCAATGATTGCGATCACCAAAACAGCGGGGGCCAGCAATTTTGAAGGCAGATTGCGTAGCTCATCTTTGCGCCATTTAAGCAGCGGCCCAATCGTCATGAAAAACAGCATCGGCGCCATGATCAGCCCAAAGGTCAGGTTGTAATAAGGCGGGCCAACCGAGATTTTGTCGTCGCCAATCGCATCGATGATCAAAGGATAAAATGTGCCGAGAAAAACTGTTGCGGCTGCGCATACGAGAAAAATATTGTTGAGAACCAGAGCGCCTTCACGACTGACCGGCGCAAAAGTCGGGCCGGTCTCCAGCGACGGCGCGCGCCAGGCATATAGTATGAACGCGCCGCAGGTGGCGGCGATGAGGATTGCCAGGATATAAACGCCGCGCGCCGGGTCGAGCGCAAAGGCGTGCACGCTTGTCAAAACGCCGGAGCGAACCAGGAAAGTACCAATCAAGCTTAGAGCAAAAGTGACAATCCCAAGTAGGATCGTCCAGTTGATCATGGTCTGGCGCCGCTCGACCACCATGGCCGAATGCAACAGCGCCGTGCCCACAAGCCAGGGCATGAAAGAAGCATTTTCAACCGGGTCCCAGAACCACCAGCCGCCCCAGCCAAGCTCGTAATACGCCCACCAGCTGCCCAAGGCGATGCCGATGGTCAGAAAACACCACGCCGCCAGCACCCAGGGCCGCACCCAGCGCGCCCAGGCGCTATCAACCCGCCCCTCAATCAAGGCGGCGACCGAGAATGAAAACGCCATCGAGAAGCCGACATAGCCGAGATATAAAAATGGCGGGTGAAACGCGAGACCTGGGTCCTGCAACAGCGGATTGAGATCAGCGCCATTGAGCGGCGCCGGAAAAAGCCGGGTGAAGGGATTTGAGGTGAAGACGATAAAGCTCAAAAACGCGGCGCCAATCATCCCTTGTACGGATAAAACACGCGCTTTGAGCGTTGCCGGCAGGTCACGGCCAAACTGCGCTACGCACCAGCCGAACAGAGCAAGGATAAGCACCCATAAGAGCATCGAGCCTTCATGATTACCCCATGTCCCTGCAATTTTATAAAGAATCGGTTTTGCCGTATGCGAATTTTCTGCGACGGTTTTGACCGAGAAGTCTGACGTTAAAAAGCTGTAACAAAGTGCGCCAAAGGCAAAGGCGACGAACAAAAGTTGCCCGGCGGCGAAACTGTTACCCGCCCGCATCATCGTAGCGTCGTTGCGATGTGCGCCGACGAGCGGGAACACCGATTGCGCCAATGCCAGCATTAGCGCCAGAATAATTGCAAGGAAGCCAAGTTCCGGGACCATCGCCGCGCCATCCATCCGGTGTGAAAACAATTATCGCAACCAAATAGATGATTTGGCAGTTAGTCAGGTAAAAAATTGTTAAGAGAAACGTTTAACGATTGAATGCTAAGCGGAAACAATCTTTCCTGCGAAATTCAATTTCAAATTGCGAGAGTGGAGGGGAGGCGGATTGATTATGCAAGTCATTCTTAACGAATCGATTGCGTCGAAACCCGCGCTGAGCAAAATGGACGCGCCAAAAAAACCTGGAACGCGCAACGGCGTCCGCCAGGCCGGCGGCGTAACGCCAGCGAGACGCAAAACCGCATCTTTGGGAACCACAATATTTGGCATAGTGATCCTCGCGGCTCTGGTTTGGGGATGGTTTAACCGCGGCGCCTATATCACGGCCGAAACCGGCCTGGGCTATACGCTCGGCATTGCCGGCGGCGTGGCGATGCTGACGCTGCTTGCTTATCCGCTGCGCAAACATGTGCGTTTATTTCGCCTGGCGGGGCCGATGGCGTTCTGGTTTCGCCTGCATATGGCGCTCGGGATAATCGGGCCGACGCTGATCTTGTTCCATGCAAATTTTGGCCTCGGTTCAACCAATAGCAATGTTGCGATGTGGTCGATGCTGATTGTCGCCGGCAGCGGCCTTATTGGTCGTTTTTTCTACACCAAGATCCATCGCGGATTATACGGCAAACGCGCTGAAGCGCGTGAGTTGATGGCGGAAGCGTCGCAATTTCGAAAAGCGCTCGATGAGGACATCGGCGGCGATATGAAAGACCGCATTGATGATCTGGAGACCAAAGCATTTGCTGCCCGAAAAGGCATGATCGACGCGGCGGTCAATGCGATCATGGTTACGGCGCGCGCACGGCGTATACATGCACAGCTGCGCCGCGCCATAAGCAAGAATTTGAAATCTGCAAAGCGCACCCGGAATAAATCGATCATTGCCGAGCAACGCGCCCATTTATCGTTTAGCAGACGGTATTTTCAGCGTATCGAACAGGCGGCTGAGTTGTCGCTTTATGAGCGTTTATTCGCAGCGTGGCATATATTCCATCTGCCGTTGTTCTTTCTTCTTATCATCACCGCGAGCATCCATGTCGTTGCGGTCCATCTTTACTAGTTCGCACCATGTGGCGGCGCTGTGCCTGGCGGTCTGGCTGAGCCTGGTTGCGGCGGCCCAGGCGCAGACGGTCATCGAGCGTCTGGTCTCGCCGGGGCCGCTGTCTAATGCGCATCTGGAAGTCCAGAAAGACTGCGGCGCATGTCATGTCTCATTCAAAAAGGACGCACAAAATGCTCTGTGTCTGGATTGCCATGACGATGTTGCGGCGGACATTCAACGCAAAGGCGGGTTTCACGGCAAGTCGCCGGATATTGATGGGCAGCCTTGTAAGGCCTGCCATACGGAGCATGAGGGCGCTGATTTTTCTATTGTTAAATTTGATTCCGCAGCATTTGATCATGCGCTGACGGATTACGCCTTAAAAGGCGGTCATAGTGATGTTGCATGCAAAGAGTGTCATTTGTCGGACAAAAAATACAGGGAGGCGCCGTCTGGCTGCGCCGCCTGTCACAACAGCGATGAGCCCCATAAGGGCCGCTTAGGGACGGATTGTCAGTCGTGCCATAATGTCGATGACTGGAGCCAGGTCGAGTTTGACCATTCGACGACAGAGTTTTCGCTGCTGGGCAAACATCGCCAGCAAACATGCAAAGCCTGCCATATTGACGAGCTCTATAAAGACCTGCCGTCGAAATGTATTGATTGCCACAACGAAGATGATGCGCATAACGGCTCGTTTGGCGCAGCTTGTGAGACTTGCCATGATTCCAACTCATGGCTGAAAACGGCCTTTAATCATCGACGGAAAACCGGATTTGCGCTTTCGGGAAAACACGCGGCCATTGAATGTAAGGCCTGTCACACCGTAACGCTTTTTGAGCCAAAGCTAGAACGTGCGTGCATCGCTTGCCATCGTGATGACGATCCGCACAAAGGCAGCCAGGGCGACAATTGCGGCGCTTGTCACAATGAAAATTCGTGGACCAGGAACACGCGTTTTGACCATGACCTGTCGCAGTTTCCGTTATTGGGCGAGCACAGGAAGGCTGAGTGCGGCGCGTGTCACCTTAGCAAGCGGTTTAAGGAGGCTGAGACCGATTGTGCGGCGTGCCATGATGAAGATGACAAGCACAATGGCGCGTTGGGACAGGATTGCGGGCTCTGTCACAACCCTAATGATTGGGCATTGTGGATTTTTGATCATGATTCGCAAACGCAATTTCAGCTAACCGGCGCTCATGAAGACCTGTCTTGCGCCTCATGCCATAAAAAGCAGAAGCGACAAAAGGTTTCGCAATCCAGTGAATGTATCGCTTGCCACCGTGCAGACGACAAACACCGGGGCGAATATGGCGGTGATTGCGCGCGGTGCCATACGACAGAAGATTTCAAACGAATCCGGTACCCGTAAGGGGGTACGTTGACGTTTCTCAACGCAAAAATATTCCCTGTTTGAATATTATTTTTCCGAAATTTTTTGCTTCCGGTTTCCACCATTAAATTCAATTAATAGGGGCGTTTATAACCTTTCTTATAAATTGAATTTGCATAGTCTGACGTCAAAACAACGCCTACAGACTGAGCCAACCGAAACCTTTTTGAATTGCATAACCTCAACTAAAGTTTGCTGATAGCGCGCTGTCTTCATCAGCAAACATATGAATAGAAATGCGGGATTTTTGACTTTGATTGTCAAAGGAAAACAAAACAGTGAATTTTTTCGCGCCGCTCTGCGGCGTGTATGCTTGTTTAATCCGTTGTCTTTCGCGATGTTTGCCGGGCTTTTTCTTTGCATCATAATTTCCCCAGCCGCTGGCGCGCCGACGCCGCTGCAAATAGAAGATCATTTCAAAACCGGTTTTGCGCTTGAGGGCGCGCATAGGCGTGTCGATTGCGAGAGTTGTCACCTAAATGGGGTTTTCGCCGGGGCGCCGCGACGATGTAGTGCGTGCCACAATGGCTCTCTGGGCGAAGGCAAGCCGCCAAACCATGTGCAATCAGGCAATGTCTGTGATGACTGTCATCGGACATCGAGCTGGACCAACGTCTCCTTTGACCATTCGAGCGTCACCGGCTCGTGCACAACCTGCCACAATGGCGCGACCGCAAGCGGCAAGACGCCGACGCACATGCCAACATCAAATCTTTGTCAAGATTGTCACGTCACCTCCACCTGGACGAATGTTCGGTTTGATCATTCGGCGACAACAGCGCAATGCTCAACCTGTCACAACCGGACCACGGCGCCAGGCAAGCACGCCACCCATATCGTATCGTCTAATGTCTGCGATGACTGCCACGTCACGTCGAATTGGGCGAATGTCTCCTTCGACCATTCCAGCGCTAATGGCTCATGCAGCTCCTGCCACAACGGCACAACGGCGACGGGCAAAACACCGACGCATATCCCCACAACCAATCTCTGCGAAGATTGTCACGTCACCTCCAACTGGACCAATGTCAGGTTCGATCATGCGGCGACGACGGCGCAATGTTCTACCTGCCACAATGGGACCACCGCGCCCGGCAAACACGTCACCCATATCGTGTCTTCAAATACCTGCGACGATTGCCATACCACCTCGAACTGGACCAATGTAACTTTTGACCATGCCAGCGTTACCGGTTCTTGCGCCTCGTGTCACAATGGCGCGACCGCGACCGGCAAAACGCCGACGCATTTATCGACGACAAATATCTGTGAAGACTGCCATGTAACGTCCAACTGGACCAATGTCCGGTTTGATCATGCGGCGACGACAGCGCAGTGCTCAACTTGCCACAACGGGACCACTGCGCCCGGCAAACACGCCACGCATATTGCGTCATCAAACACATGCGATGACTGCCATGTGACATCGAACTGGACAAACGTACGCTTTGACCACGATGCCGTGACGGGAACTTGCTCTAGCTGCCACAACGGATCTATTGCGACCGGCAAGCACGCCACGCATATTGCCACAACCGGCCAGTGTGATGCATGCCATACGAGGTTAGCGTGGACACCCGCGAGCTTTGACCACAATACGAGTGTTGGTTCTTGTAACACCTGCCACAATGGAACGACGGCGACTGGCAAGCCGGCAAACCATTTCACGACCTCATTGCAATGTGATGACTGTCATCGCACCACCACATGGTTCTCGGTTCGCTATAGCCATACCTCTGCGTCGTTTCCAGGCAATCATGGCGGCGGCGTCGATTGCTTAAATTGCCATACGACAAATTCGCAAACCATCGCCTGGAAGTTCAGCGCGTATCAGCCAGATTGCGCCGGGTGTCACGCGGACGACTTTAAGCCGGGCCCGCATAAAAAATATGAGAACCCTGATACGCGCTATACTTTAAGCGAGCTGCGCGACTGCGCCGGCTCCTGCCATATGTATACGGACAGCTCACTAACTACGATCAAGGAGCGTCGGAACAGTGAGCACAGAACATCAGACGGCGATTTTTAACCGATGGCGGCAAGAAATAATCCGCTCCTGCTTTTGGGCATAGCCGTCGCTGCGGCGTCAATTGGCCCCGGGCTGACGCCGCCAGCCAATGCGCAATCGGTCAGCGATCGCGTATTGTCACGCGTTCGCGTCAGTGAAACCAATGATTGTGCGGTCGCGACGATTTCGTTTAATTTCCCTGTGCAAGTCACATCAGTATTTCCAAAAACCCACGGCGATCATGTTCGCATCAATCTAAAGCCGATTGAAGTCGGCCGTCTGGATGGCGGTGCGCTGGGATTTCGTGAGGAGTTGCGCCCACCCTCAAGTCGCAATGCGGCGATCCAGGAAATTCAGTATGACGGGGATGCGCCGACGGGGCCGGTGTTGATGGTGACGTTTAAGCGCAATCGCTATTTTGAGGTAGAGCAAAGCTCTGACTTCAGAGGCCTGAACATCAAGATCGCACCAACGCCAATCGCTGATGCGTGTTCGAGCAATGCGCCGCGACTAAGGAATGGCCCTGCGGCTAAAAATGGCGGCAGACGCCCAACGGCAAAATCGATCCTGCATTCTATCCCTGAGGCAATAGACACAAACGCCGTATACGCTTTAAATCTTCTTTCACAACAACCAGAGATTTCAGCCTCCGATATCCCTAAACTGCCTGCGCTATCATCGTATGCTGTATACGCAACGCGCTTTGAAGAAGATGGCGTTGTGTGGAATCGTTTACGGCTCGGTTTTTTTAAAACCCGAACCGACGCCCAAAATACTGCTGACAAGTTAAAGTCGGCCTTTCCTGATAGCTGGATTGTACGAACGTCTGCCGTTGAGCGCGACAATGTTTACAAAGCATGGCTCGCCAAGCGTCGGGCGAAAGATAGAAATATTGCTCTGATCGAGCGATCCAAACCCGTTGAGGAACTTCTCGCCAATGCTGATGCGGCCTCATTGGTGTCTGAGGCGCGTACGTTAATGACGGCGGGCGAGAATGCCCGCGCAATCCAGTTGCTGACAAAAGCGTTGACGTTTGAGGAAAATAGCGCGTCGCCGGAAGCGCGCGAATTGCTGGGGCTGGCGCGACAGAAAAATGGCCAGCTTGCGCATGCAAAAGCGGAATATGAGGAATATCTCAAGCGATACCCCGATAGTGATGGCGCGCCGCGCGTGCGCCAGCGGCTATCAGCGCTTCTAACTGACGGCAAAGATGCGCCGCCGGAGCTGCGCGAGGGCGCTGTTGGCGGCGCCAGTAAATTTGTTAAACGGCTAACCGCCAGCCTTTCCCAGTTCTATCAGCGCGACGAGAGCACTGTGACGCTGGAGCAGCCAAATCTCATTGCCGATCCCGACACCCAGGTAAACCGCAATGCGCTGATTTCCGGCGCTGATATAACCGCAAGCATCAGTAATGATCGCGTGGATGCGAGCTTGCGCCTTTCCGGCTCTCACACCAAAGATTTTGAAGATACGGGTCGCGGTGATTTCGGGACGATTAGTGCGCTATATTTCGACATTGCCGACAGAGCCACCCGGCTTGCCGCGCGCATCGGCCGCCAAACGAGAAGCACTGGCGGCGTGTTGGGGCGGTTTGATGGCGGCCTGTTCAGCTTTGACGCTACCGATAAGGTTCGCATCAATGTTGTCGGCGGCGCCCCGGTCATCCGCTCACGCGACCTCTTCATTGACCCATCGCGGCGGTTTGTCGGCGCCAGCGTCGACGTCAATCAAATTGTCAAAGGGCTCGATACGACAGTCTATTTTATTCATCAAAAGGTGGATGATCTGGTTGACCGTCAGGCGGCGGGACTGGAATTTCGCTATGTTGACAAGCATCACACAGCGTTTGGCCTGATTGACTATGACACATTCTACGACACGCTAAACCTGGCGCTGTTTAATGGCTCCTGGCGGTTTGAAGATGAGACCACATTCAACGTTGCTTTCGACTACCGGTATTCACCGGCGTTGATGACCATCGACGCCTTGCAAGGGCAGGGTGTTGAAACTATTTCAGAGCTTCGTTCTCGTTTTACCGATGATGACCTTTATTTTCTTGCTGAAGCGCGCGCCGCCCGCACTACGTCAGGCTCGTTTACGGTCTCACGGCCAATCACGGAGAAATTCCAGGCCAATGGCGGCATAACATTTGCCAATATGGCGCCGACAATTGATGCTGGCGGCGTTCAGGGTCAGCTGGGAACTGGCGCCGATGTGTTTTATTCGGCGCAAATTCTGGGCAGCAGCCTGCTTACGGAAGGCGATCTGATGATGTTCGGCGTGCGTCTGGACGACACATCGTCGGCCCAGCGCTATGTGGTTGACCTCAATACGCGCTACCCGTTTAGCCGGAAATTCAGGGTCAGCCCGCGATTGCGGCTATCTCAGCGGAATTCAAAAACAGTCGATCAGACCCAGTTTACAGTCAAGCCATCGGTACGTATCAACTACATTCCAAAGCGGCTGTTCCAGCTTGAACTTGAGGCTGGCGGGGAGTGGACGCAGACGAACAATGTCCTGGATACGGAATATGTTAAAGGCTACTTCCTCATCGGCGGCTATAGGCTGGATTTTTAATGAATTGGTTTCAGATGCATGCCCCGACGGGAAGCTGATTGGCGATCGTGATGTTTGATAGATACGAACAACTTCTTCATGACCGGCTGCGCGAGCTTACCCTGCGCGGCGATTACCGATATTTTGCGCGCATGGAACGATCTGAGGGGCAGTTTCCTGCGGTGACGGCGCATGGTTTTTCGCCGGATTTCAGGGCCTATTATCCAAAAACCGCAAACCACTTGCCGCCGATATTCGATGCGCCGCATGAAACCATTGTCTGGTGCTCCAACGACTATTTGGGCATGGGCCAGAGCGATCTTGTCAAATCGGCCATGTGTTCGGCGATTAACACCTATGGCGCCGGCGCCGGCGGCACCCGAAATATCGCCGGTACGACGGAGCTGCATGACGAGCTTGAGGCGGAACTTGCAGATCTCCATGGCAAGCAGGCGGCGTTGCTTTTTACATCCGGCTATATTGCCAATGAGGCCTCAATTTCAACGCTTGGTCGGATATTTTCCGATTGCGTAATATTTTCTGATGCAGATAACCATGCCTCGATGATTGCCGGCATTCGTCATTCTGGCGCGGAGAAGAAAATTTGGCGGCACAACGACCTCGATCATCTCGAACAATTGCTGCAATCGGTAGATCCCGCGCGCCGGAAAATTATTGCGTTTGAAAGCGTCTATTCCATGGATGGCGATATCGCGCCGATTGCTGATATTTGTGATCTGGCTGAGCGCTATGATGCGTTTACATATCTTGACGAGGTTCATGCGGTTGGCATGTATGGTCCCCGGGGTGGCGGCGTGGCTGAACGTGAGAACATTGCCAATCGGATTGACCTCATTCAAGGCACGCTCGGAAAGGCGTTTGGCGTTGTTGGCGGCTATATCGCCGGGGACGCTGTTTGCATCGACGCCATCCGCAGTTTTGCGCCGGAGTTTATTTTCACCACCGCATTACCGCCCGCGATTGCCGCCGGCGCATTGGCGTCAGTGCGTCATCTGAAGAAATCGGATGTGGAACGTCTGGCGCAACGACGCAATGTTGCGAAGGTGAAATCATTATTGCGCGATGGCGGCGCAAAGCTTATTGAAAATGATAGTCACATCATTCCCGTCCTGATAGGAGACGCACGCCGATGCAAATCTATTTCGGACAACCTGCTTCGTGAGCGCGGCGTCTATTTGCAACCAATAAATTATCCGACAGTGCCAAAGGGAACAGAGCGCCTGCGTATAACCCCGTCTCCACTGCATACGGACGATCAAATTGACGAACTGGTTGAGGCCATATTCCAGCATACGCTGTAATTGGTGATTGTGTTTCGTCATTTTTTGAACAGCAAGCGCAATTGTAAGTTGACCAACGTTTTGTAATTTAAGTCTGGATGTGTTTTTATCTTCCGAGCTTTATCTTGGAAGGGTGGGCATGAAAAATATCCTATTTGGGCTGGCGGCGGTCGCTGCGGGCGCAGGGCTTCAGCCCCTGGCGGCGCAAACGGCGAGCGAAACGGCTGTCGAAACGGCGCGAGTCTGGCGCGAGGCCCATGGCGCGGAAATTTTGCGCGGCTTCGCCAATCTGCTCGCGCTACCCAATGACGCGATGGACACGCCCAATATAAGGCGCAACGCGGACTATATCTCGGACCTGTTCAGCGAACGCGGTTTTGCGATGGAGCTTTTAGAGGTCGAGGGCTCGCCGCCGATGATTTACGGGCTTCGACAAACGCCCGGCGCGACGCGTACCATTGTGATTTACGTTCATTATGACGGACAGCCGGTTGAAGCGGCCAATTGGACCCATCCGCCTTATGAGCCGATGCTTTATTCGGCAGCCATGACCGAGGGCGGCGAAATTATTCCCTTTCCGGAAAAAGGCGATGCGATTGATGAGAACTGGCGGCTTTATGCGCGCTCGGCGAGTGATGACAAAGCGCCGATCCCGGCGCTTCTCGCCGCTATCGACGCGCTTGACGAAGCTGAGATGGGTTTTTCTTCAAACATAAAGCTGGTGTTTGATGGAGAAGAGGAAGCGGGCTCCAGCCATCTCGATGATTTTTTGGCGGCTTACGCTGACAAGTTTTCAGATATCGATCTCTGGCTTTTTTGTGATGGGCCAACCCATCAAAGCGGGAGCGCGCAACTTGTGTTTGGCGTGCGCGGCGTCACCGGGCTTGAGCTCACGGTTTATGGCGCCAATCGCGGCCTTCATAGCGGCCATTACGGCAACTGGGCGCCGGGGCCGGGCTGGCGCCTTTCACAACTGCTCGCCAGCATGAAAGATGAAAATGGCAAGGTGCAGGTTAAAGATTTTTACAAATCCGCCGCGCCGGTTTCGAAAATGGAGCGCGCCGCCATCGCCGCCGCGCCCGATGTCGATGACCAATTGCGCGAGACATTCGGGCTTGCGGCAACGGAAGCCAAAAACGCACCTCTTGGCGAACGATTATTGCTGCCGGCATTGAACCTCAAAGGTCTTAAGAGCGCGGAGGTGGGCGCCGCATCTCGCAATGTCATCCCGCCAAGCGCCAGCGCGTCGATTGGTCTTCGCCTGGTCAAAGGCAATGATCCGCAAGCGATGCTTGATCTCGTCGAAGCGCATATAAAACGACAGGGATACCACATCGTCCGCGAGGCCCCTGATGCGAGTACCCGAGCAAAATATCCGTTGATTGCGAAAGTGACGCGCAATGGCGGCTACCGGGCGGTTAGAAGCGATATGAGCGATCCACGTGTGACGTCGTTGATTGACGCCCTGCGAGGCGCCGCTGATGACCTCATCTTGACGCCAAGCCTTGGCGGCTCGCTGCCGCTTTACGTGTTTGAGGAAAATTCTGACGCGCCAATCATCATTCTGCCGATTGCCAATTACGACAATAACCAGCACGCCGCCGATGAGAATATCCGCCTAGGCAATCTGTTTTACGGGATTGAAGCCTATGCGGCGGTTTTGACGATGGAGTGAGGAGGGGCGCCGCGAGATAAAAAATGGTGCCCAGGGGCGGATTTGAACCACCGACACGCGGATTTTCAGTCCGCTGCTCTACCAACTGAGCTACCTGGGCGCGCGCCACCATTTCGGGTTTCCCCGACTGGCGGAGCCGGCTTATAGGCCATGATCCGCCGCCTTGTCTATGGGGTGGCGACTGGCGCGAATATGGGATTTTCAGGCCTGGTTGAGGGCGTTTTTGCGCCTTTGGCGCGGCTCCGGTAAAACGTCTCGAACCTTGGGATTCGTGGCTTAGGAAATACAATGGCGAAAAGCGCAAAACCGACCGTTAAAACTGCTCGAAAATTATCTTTAAAGCAAAAGCCGGCGGCGCTGACCCAGCTTGGGCGGCGGACCGAAACGCCGGCTGCGCCTGACAAAGCACGCCTTGAGACGGTGCCGAACCCGCAGACCGATGTGCTCTATGTCGCCCGGTTCACCGCGCCGGAATTTACCACGCTGTGCCCGGTCACCGGACAACCGGATTTCGCCCATCTCGTCATCGACTATGCGCCCAACAAGCTGCTTATTGAGTCGAAATCGTTCAAGCTGTTTTTGACCTCGTTTCGAAATCACGGCGCTTATCATGAGGACTGCACGGTGATGATCGCAAAACGCTTTGTTGAGGCCGCCGACCCGCGCTGGCTGCGGATCGCCGGTTACTGGTATCCGCGCGGCGGCATTCCGATTGACGTGTTCTATCAGACCGGCGAGCCGCCAGAGGACCTGTGGCTGCCCGAGCCTGGCGTTGCGCCTTACCGTGGCAGAGGGTGATATTATGAATAATTTCGTGACGAGCCGGATATTTGGCGCGCTGGTTTTGCTGCTTGGCGCGCAGGGGCCGGCCTTTGCTGAGGCTCTTGAGGGACAGACATCGTCGGCGGATATTCTGGCGGCGACCGAGGCGTCCGACTGGCTCCAGCTCGATCAGGATAACCTCCTCTATATCGAACTCGAACGCGGGCGGGTGGTCGTCGCTCTGTCAACATCGCTGGCGCAGGGCCACGTTACGCAGATCAAAGCGCTGGCGCGCGAGCATTTCTACGACGGGCTTTCGTTCTATCGGGTGATTGATGGTTTCGTGGCGCAGGGCGGTGATGCTTTCGGCAAACGTAAGATCAAACAAGCGCAACAAAAAATGCAGCCGGAGTTTGAGCAGCCGCGCTCGGAGCAACTCTCTATCACGTTTCAGGATGATGCAGACGGATACGCCTCAAAGGTTGGCTGGATTGATAGCCTGCCGGTTGGCGTTGACGAGAAAACAAATACAGTCTGGCATTTGCATTGTGCCGGCGCATTTGCATTCGGACGGGACACGGAAAAAGATACCGCTTCTACAGAGTTTTATATCCCCTTGCATCCACAACGCTATCTTGATCGCAACCTGAGCGTCTTTGGGCGGGTGGTGCAGGGTATGGAGTATTTACAAGCGTTGCGACGCGTCTCCCCGCCACAATCAGAAGATGATGATCCGGGTGAGACGATTTTGTCGATGCGGATTGGCTCAGATATCCCCGAGGCTGATCGCGCCGCGCTGGAAATTCTCCGCACGGATACGCAAACTTTTCAGCGTTACGTCGCCTCGCGGCGCAACCGCCCGGAAGAGTTTTTCTATTTTCGCCCGGACAACATCAATGTTTGTGACTTGCCTATGCCGGTGCGGGAAATTTCAACGGAAGTCGGCGAGTGAGTAAACGCGTAGGTCCGTGGACAGTGCTGTCTGCGGATACGGCGTTTGAGAACCCATGGATCCGGATCGTTGACCACAAAGTCATTCATCCTGATGGCTCGGACGGCGAATATGGGGTTGTGCAATTTAAAAATTTGGCGATCGGCATACTGGCCTTTGACCAGGACGGCAGGGTTCCGCTGGTTGGCCAGCACCGGTTTCCCCTAGATCGCTATAGTTGGGAGCTGCCCGAAGGCGGCGGCCCACGGGACATCGCGCCGCTGGAATCGGCAAAGCGCGAACTCGCCGAAGAGACCGGATTTCGCGCGCAATCCTGGGCGCCGCTTTGCGCATTCGATGTATCCAATTCGGTGACCGACGAGCGCGCGCAATGTTTCTTCGCCTGGGATTTGGAGCCCGGAGATACGGCGCCGGAAGGCTCCGAGGCGTTAACCATAAAGACAGTTCGATTTAACGAGCTATTAGATTTGGTAATGAATGGCGAAATTACTGACAGTTTAACGGTCGCTATGACGCTCAGTGCTTACGTCAAAGCCTTGCACGGCGAGGCGCCAGCCCCTATTTCTGGACATATCCTTGCAGCTGAGAACGGAAAATAGGACTATCAGGCCATGAGCAATCCTTCAGCGGACCAATCAAACGTCGTCGAGCTTTCCAGCAATCAAACCTGGTCGCGGATGCGCGTGGAGGCGGCGAGCGTTGCCGCGCACGAACCCAGCCTTGCGAGTTTTCTGCATGCGACGATTTTAAACCATGAAAGTTATGAAGCGGCGCTGTCTTACCGCCTCGCGCAAAAATTTTCCGACACTGAGATGAGTGCGATGTTGTGGCGCGAAGTTTGCGCGCAAGCCTATAAGAGCGAGCCGTATATTGTTGACGCGGCGCTGCATGATTTGCGCGCTGTGTTCAAACGCGATCCGGCATGTCACGAATTCATGCAGCCCTTTTTATATTTCAAAGGCTATCTGGCGCTACAGGCGCATCGCGTCGCCAACTGGCTTTGGCGCCATGACCGCCAGGCGCTGGCGCTCTATCTGCAAAGCCGGATATCGGAACTTTTTGCGGTCGATATTCATCCGGCGGTTATAATCGGCAAGGGCGTCTTCATGGATCACGCCACCGGCATTGTCATCGGCGAGACTGCGCTGGTCGAGGACGATGTCTCTATTCTTCAAAACGTCACCCTTGGCGGTACTGGCAAAACCGAGGGCGATCGCCATCCGAAAATCCGCCGCGGCGCGCTGGTCAGCGTCGGCGCCAAAGTGCTTGGCAATATTGAGGTCGGCGAGGGGGCTAAAATCGCCGCCGGCAGCGTCGTCCTGAAAAACGTCGGAGCGCACTGCACCGTCGCCGGCGTCCCGGCAAAGCCGGTGGGCGAATGCGCCGGCAAGCCAGCGGAGACCATGGACCAAAGTTTCAATTGCGATATCTATTCTATTTAGCCGCGAGACCGCAGGCGAGGGACGGGATGCGGCATGCGCGTTGATGTTTTTGATTTTGAGCTGCCGCCTGAGCTGATAGCGCTTGAGCCCGTGGTTCCGCGCGACGCCTCGCGGCTGCTGCACATAACGCGCGATGAATTCCATGATCGCAAGATCACTGACCTGCCGGAACAGATACGGCCGGGCGATTTGTTGGTGACCAACGACACCAAAGTCATTCCCGCTCAGCTGTTCGGCGCGCGCGCCTCACGCGAGGAGGCCGGGGCGCCGGTCGCCATTGAGGCGACGCTGCATAAGGACCTTGGGGGTGATACATGGCGCGCTTTTGTGCGACCGGCCAAGCGCCTGCGCGAGGGCGATGTGGTTCGGTTTGGCGAAAGCTTGACCGCAACAGTGCGCGCTCGCGACGGCGCCGAGGCAGTCCTACAGTTTGACGCGGGTGCGCAGAGCTTTAGCGAAGCGCTGGCGCAAACCGGCGTGACGCCGCTGCCGCCTTATATTGCGCGGCGACGGGCGGCGGACAAAACCGATATCGCAAACTATCAGACCATCTTCGCCGATGACGAGGGCTCGGTCGCGGCGCCGACCGCGGGGCTGCACTTTACCGACGATCTGCTTGATCGCATCAAAGCCGCCGGCGCCGGGCATCTGTCGATCACGCTGCATGTGGGCGCCGGGACGTTTTTGCCGGTGTCAGTGGACGATACCGACCAGCACATCATGCATAGCGAATGGGGCGAGATCACCGAAGACCAGGCCGGCGCGATCAACGCAGCCCGCGCGGCCGGCGGGCGCATCATCGCGGTCGGCACCACAGCCTTGCGATTGTTGGAATCGGCCGCTAATGCGGATGGCCGGGTTCAGGCGTTTCGCGGCGAGACTGACATATTTATTACTCCCGGCTATCGCTTTCGCGCCGTCGATCTTCTACTCACCAATTTTCACCTGCCGCGCTCGACCTTGTTTATGCTGGTCTGCGCTTTTAGCGGCACGGATCGGATGCAAGCGGCTTATGCTCATGCGCGCGAGCAATTTTATAGGTTTTACTCATATGGCGACGCCTGCTTGCTGGAGAAAAGTGAATGAGCGATATTACCTTCGATGATTTTCTCAAAGTCGACATCCGGGTCGGGACGGTTGTCGACGTTGCGGAATTTCCCAAAGCGCGCAAACCGGCGTGGAAAGTCTGGGTCGATTTCGGGCCAGAGATCGGCATCAAAAAATCATCGGCGCAAATCACTGCGCATTATGCCAAAGACGATCTGATCGGGCGCCAGGTGGCGGCGGTAGTGAATTTCCCGCCGCGCCAGATTGCCGACTTCATGTCTGAAGTTCTGGTGCTTGGCTTTGCTGACGCCGATGGCGAGATAGTACTCCTTCAGCCCGAGCGCGGCGTTCCCAATGGTGGGAGAATGCATTGACGGACGCTTTTTCTTTTGAGTTGCGGGCGACGGATGCGCAGGCGCGCACTGGCGTCATCAAAACCCCGAAAGGCGATATCAGGACGCCCGCTTTCATGCCCGTCGGTACTGCCGGCACGGTCAAGGCGATGCTGCCGGGCCATGTTCGCGCAACCGGCGCCGATATCGTGCTTGGCAACACTTATCACCTGATGCTGCGGCCAACGGCGGAGCGGGTCGCCGCGCTTGGCGGTCTGCACAAATTCATGAACTGGCCGCATCCGATCCTCACCGATTCCGGCGGCTTCCAGGTCATGTCGCTGTCGAAGCTCCGTAAGCTGACCGAAGATGGCGTATCGTTTCAGTCACACATTGACGGCTCACGGCATATGCTGACGCCGGAGCGCTCGATTGAAATTCAGTGCCTGCTCGGCTCCGACATCCAAATGCAGCTCGATGAATGCCCGGCGATCCCGATCGCCCATGATGATGCGCGGCAATCGATGGAGCTGTCAGCGCGCTGGGCGGTGCGATCCAAGCGTGCCTTTGAGGAAAAATCAAAACCGGGGCAAGCGCTGTTCGGCATTGTCCAGGGCGCCAATTTTGAAGACCTGCGCCGCGACAGTCTTGACCGGCTGCTGGAGATCGACTTTCCCGGATACTCCGTCGGCGGGCTCGCGGTCGGCGAGGGGCGCGAGGAGATGTTTCGCGTGCTCGAATTCACAACGCCGCACATGACAGTGGCAAAGCCGCGCTATCTGATGGGCGTCGGCAAGCCGGCGGACCTTGTCGGCGCGGTCGCCCGCGGTATCGATATGTTTGACTGCGTCGCGCCGACAAGGTCCGGTCGCCACGGCCAGGCCTGGACCAAGACCGGCGCGATCAACATCAAAAACGCCCGTTACGCCGACGATCCCGAGCCCCTGGACGCGCAAAGCGATTGCCCGCCAAGCCGCGATTATTCCAAAGCCTATCTCAACCACCTCTTTCGGGCCGGGGAATATCTCGGGCCGATGCTGCTGAGCTGGCACAATCTGCAATATTATCAGGACCTTATGGCGGGGATGCGCGAGGCAATCTCAGCCGGGCGGTTTGGCGCGTTCATCGCCGATTTCAAAGCCACAACGGGCGAGGAGATCGTTTAGAATCGCGGGTAATTGCCCGAGATTCTAGATTCTGTACAGCGCGCCGATTGGTGCGAAAAACCGGTTTCCACTTTTTCACTCGACGGGCTAAAAAACGCTCCTGCAGCGCGGCAGAATCAGTTGACCGGGCCAAACCTCGCCCCTATGTTCCGGCGCTCGAAAAGCGGATCGCCGCTTCGTTTGTCGAAGCGGCGTTGTCGTGTTAAGCGGGCGCGAAAAGCGCGTCAGCGCCATACCACCATGCTTCGTGGGCCCATAGCTCAGTTGGTAGAGCAACTGACTTTTAATCAGTAGGTCGAAGGTTCGAATCCTTCTGGGCTCACCACTTAAATCAATGATTTAGAGAGATTTTCCGTCATTACGAAAGTGGTGCGGATCACTACTTTGTCACCTTTTACATGGTGATGAGATATTTTTGGTTTGCCCCCCCCCCTTAGAATGCAGCCGAGCCGAGATCGTACAACGGCTATCAAAGGGGTTGGATCACGGCCAAGTACGGGGCAAGCTGATCGTATTAAACCTGTGACCTGTCCGTCGACAATGATAAACAGTGAAAGCGATTGTTAAAGGGAGATCTTACCAATGTTACGCAACTTACTGATCTTGATCACAGTGACCATTGCGGCGGCGGGATTAATCTGGCTCGCCACTGGCGAAGCGCCGGAAAGGAGCATGACTTGCGAGGGCGGAACGCTGGGCAAGTCCTGCGAAATGACCCAAGGAGAATATCTCGGTTTCAAAATTGGAATGAGCAAAACTGAGGCGATGGAGTCGGCCTGTAATGGTGAAGCGAAGAAATATGTGGTGGACCCCTGGTTCCGTGTGAGTGATACGGATTTACGTTTTAACCGTGTTTATCACGGTGAAGTGAAATGCGAATATTTAGAAGACGCCCTCAAAGCAGATAGGTGGATTTTTCACAAAAAACGAGATCTCATGGAGGGCAACGTATCGCTATATTTTTCCGAAGACCGCATCGTCCGGATGACATATAACTACAGCGCGCTCATAATCTGAAGCCTTTCAATATGTTCTTGTTGGCAGCGCATGCGCGGCGTTTGACAGGCCGGGCACGTATGGACCCGATCCTGCGCTCCATCGGCTATACGGATGGTCCGGTTGGCGATCGCATGACCGCCTTGGGAGACGATCCGCGATATCATTTCGCCGAAGGCGATGCCGGGCGCGCGGAGATTATGGCGTTCATCGAAGGGAAGGTTGAGGAGATCCGCCCGCTGATGCCGCAAGCTTTTGAAACGCTCGTGCCCGGCTATCTAGAAGTCACGCGAATTCCTGAGGAGGTTGAGGCGGGCGCGCCGGGCGCTTATGGCGGTCCGGGCTCTATCGACGGCAAGCAGCCGGGGCATTTTTGGATCAATTTGCGTTCGACAGATTTGCACAACCGTTTCAATCTCGCCGACCTCACTTATCATGAGGCTATCCCCGGCCATGTCTGGCAAGGCGAATATACGTTCAAGCAGCCGCTGGTTCGTTCACTGCTCGCCTTTAATGCATATTCAGAAGGTTGGGCGCTTTACGCTCAGCAAATCGCCGATGAGCTTGGCGTTTATGACGACTTTCCCGTGGGCCGCCTTGGCTATCTGCAATCGCTTGCCTATCGCGCTTGCCGCCTGGTGGTCGATACCGGGCTGCACGCCAAGCGCTGGACGCGCGAACAGGCGATTGACTGGTTCGTCATCAATAATGGTTCGAGCCCGGACGAAATTCGCGGCGAGGTAGATCGCTATTGCGCCTGGCCTGGTCAGGCTTGCGGCTATAAGGTCGGCCATACGACGATCGGGCGCTTGCGAGACAAAGCCAAAGGCGCGCTCGGCGAGCGATTCGACTTCCGGCGCTTTAACGACGCCGTTGTTCTCGGCGGCAGTGTGCCGATGACGGTCCTCGGCCGAATTGTCGATAACTATATCGAGCGGGAAAAGGAGAGGGGCTAACCAAAAGATTGCTTTCAAAATCTATTGCTTGGCGCATCACATGTTACGTTGCTTGACACGTGCGCCGTCAGAGAGTTCGGAGCTCGGATAGAGAACAACCTTCTGACCGTCTTCAATTCCATTTGAAATCGCTGCATCGATGCCATTATTCTGCAAGACATCGACGTTATTAATTCGCGCGCGGCCGCGGCTTACCAAGAATACCGCCCACTGATCATCATGCCGAAACAGTGCGCTAGATGGAATTATCAATGCGTCACTATCTTCCCAGATAACGATGCGCGCTTCGACGCGAAATCCGTGCCCAAGTTTTGACTGAATGTCAGATGCGTCGGTAATGTTAATGATTGCGTTGACGCGTTGCTCTTCGACGCCAAGGGCTGAAAATTTGGTAAACCCCCAAGGCTCCACCAATTCGACCACTCCGCTGAAGTTTTCACCGCCGCCCCATTTTTCGATAATGACGCGGTTGCCTTTGGCAATCTGAACCGCGTCAGTCGATAGCAGCTCTGCGACAATCTCGAGGTCATTTGACGTGTCTCCGATTTCCAGCAGCGGCGCGCCAGCGGCGACAATAGTTTCGCTCTCCTGCATAACGCGCAAAATCTGGCCAGAGATCGGGGCGGTGATTGGTATAGACTCTCGCGGATGCGGGTTGGTTGCAATGGCGCGCTTTTGACCTTCAGCAAACGACATCATCATCGCTGTCGCGCTCTCAAGATCTGCTTGCCTCATGGCGACGGCGGCTTTCGCCATCTCGCGTCCCGCACGCGCGGCTTTCCATTGTCGTTCATGAAGATCCAGCCGCGCTTGCGATACCGTTTCAGTTTCAAAGAGTTTGCGCGTGCGTTCCAACTCTATCGCCGCAAGGTCAAGATCTGCATCGCCTTTGCGCAACTCAGATTGCGCCATGACAAGAGCTGCTTCTGCCGCGCGTAGATTTGCGTCTGCTTGGTCTTTTGCACGCACATTCAAAATATCCGGATTTGCGGGCAGCATTCGCGCGACGACAGTATCGGCGGCAGTGGCTTGATCGCCCGGCTCGACATCAACCCGCAATAATCGCCCGGCGACAGGCGCCGAAACAATATAGGTTTCACGCACACGGGTTTTTGCTTCTTCGTCGATGGTCAACACCATCGGGCCGATCGAGGCTTCGCCCATATCGACGGTAGTAGCGCTTGGCCAAAACGCCACACCCAGCAGGAGAATGACAATGGCGCCCGCTCCAATCGTCAGCCTTCGGCGTGACAAAAATCTCTGCATAACACTACTCATTCCCGTGTCTTTAACACCGATACTAAATCGAGGCGATTAACGTCGCGTTGTACCAGCCATCCCGATAATAATGCGGCAAGAATAACGAATAACGCAGCCTCGCCATATCCTCGCGGATTTATCTGATTAGGAATAGTATACATTTCTGTACTGAACGCCGAAGATACAAGGGTGGACAGCAAAAATCCGACGATAGCTCCAATTGGCAATGCTACCAAAATGATGATGGCGAGTTCTCCGAGGAGCACAAAAGCGGCTTCTCCGCGCGTAAAGCCGATGACGCGCAGGCTGGCGAGATCACGCTCTCGTTCCGCAAAGGCGACCCGTGCGCTGTTATAGACGACGCCGACGGTGATGATGATGGCGACAAACGCCATGGTAAACCGCATCGCCCCAGCGCCCTGGTTCATCAGTGATTGAAACGACTGTCGCGCCTGGGCGTTAAGCGTAACGCCTGCGACCGCCGGCATGGCTTTCAGTTTTTCATTTATGTCGTCACCGAGGGCGGGATCGAATGTAATATAGGCGCCCGATACCCGCCCTTGCTCTTTTAGGGCTTTGTTGAGCGCGCCAATCTCAAAATAAGCGGCTGAGCCAAGAAAAGACTCGGCGAACGCCGCCACGGGGAGTGTCAATGTTGGGCGGCGACCTTCGCGTACTTCAACGGTTAAATCGTCTCCTGGCTCAATATTGAGAATTTTCGCGAGCGATTTTGAAATGATTACGCCGTCTTCACGGACATAAATTGTGCGCATCTCTTTATCGACAGCCCGGTCGAGGGTGGGGTCGACAATCATGCCATTGATTGTGCTTCTGTGTTTATAAAGACCATTCCGCAAGATCACAGGCGCTATGCGGAACGGTTCCACATGCATGACGCCGTCTATGCGTTTTAACTCGTAAATTGTTTTATAGGACAGCGGTTCGATAAAGCTGACTGTTGCATCGCTACGGTTGATGATGGTGAAATTGGCGTCGAGCAGATAGTTGAACGAAGTCATCAAATTTTGCATCGCTGCCGATAGCCCCATTGCAACGCCGATAGCGAGGCAGGCTGTTACCCCGCGCATTGGCCGCCGCATCAACCCACGAAGCACCATGCGAGTCGGTTGATCGAGCGCACTTTTCAGCCAGCCGGAGCGACCCGCAAATCTGCTGTAGTCGGGCGGCGCAGGCGGTCGCATGGCGACTGCGGGCGTCAGACTGGCAATCTGCCGATATGCGACAAACAACCCAACACTAGCCGCCAGTGCGGATATCGCCATGGCGATCAAAATCGTCTGAAGCTTGATGTGAAATACCAGGAAGGGGAGTTTATAAAATTCCTGATCAATTTCCGCCATGCCCGCGCCGAGCCACACGCCGGCGATACACCCCATAATTCCCCCGCTAAGTGCGATGATAATGATGAATTTGAAATAGTGCCATAAAATCTCGGCGTGGGTGTAGCCAAACGCCATTATTAAGCCGATTTTTTCACGCTCAGCCTGTATCATCCTGGTAATGACAATATTAAGCAAAAATGCGGCAACCGCCAGAAACAATGGGGGCACAGTCGCCGCTGATGCAGCTCTTCCATCCAGCTCTTCTGTCAAAATTCGATTGGACATTTGATCTGCACGTCCATAGGCGCCGACGCCGCCATATGGCGCCAACAGCATATCGAGGCGATCGATGATCGCCGCCTCTATAGCGCCGTGCGATTTGACAATCAGAGCCTCGTTAAAAGCGCCGTCAAGATCGAAAGCCGCCTCGAGTGCTTCTTCGCTCATCCACATAACGGCGAAGCGTTTGTCGTCGGGAATAAACTCGCCCGGCGCGGCGGTGAAGACAAATTCCGGCGCTTGTGCGAGGCCGGCGATGATAAAAGTTCGCTGGGCGCCGTTCATGGTTGCCTTGAGCTTATCGCCAGGCGCAAAGTTGTGGGCGACCGCAAACCCCTCAAGCAACAAGATTTCATCGCCGCGGGCGGGATCGATCATTCGCCCGCCGGTAAGCAGAATGTCGTTAAGTTTTGGCCGCCCGAACAAGGGAAGCGACAGAACCTGGGCGCGAATTGCCGGCATGCCTGGCCGGTCGATAAGAGCGCCGCCATTGATACGCCCTTCTACGGTTGCAACGCCCGGAAGCTCGGCAATATCACGCAGCACATGGTTTGGCGCTCGCTTTACCGGCGCAAAAATCTCAGCGAAGCGATAGCGCTCATAATAGGCGCGTTTGGATTCTTCCATGGACCGCACACTGCCATCCATAAGCACAAACAACATGATGCCCACGGCGATAACCGAGGCGATCGCCAATGCTTGCCCTTTGATGCGCCAGAGATCGCGAAAAAGTTTTTTGTTGAGTGGTGATAAGCGGGCCATCAGATCACCAACTGATCTCTTCTGCGTCGACTTTGTGTTCGTTGACGATGACTTCGCGGATATCTCCATCAGCGAAGTGGATGACCCGGTCGGCCATGGCGGCGGTCGCCGCCGCATGCGTGATAATCAGCGTTGTTGCGCCAAGCTTTTGATTAACGTCCTGCAAGGCTTTCAACACGACTATGCCTGTTGCGCTGTCGAGAGCGCCGGTTGGTTCGTCACAAAATAGCGCGGTAGGGCGTTTGGCGATAGCGCGGGCGATGGCGACGCGCTGCTGCTCGCCGCCAGACATTTGTGCGGGAAAATGCGACATGCGTTCGCTAAGGCCGACGATGTCTAGGGCTTGCTCGGGCGCCATTGCATTGTCGACCACTTCGGTCACGAGTTCGACATTTTCCTTTGCCGTCAAGCTGGGCATCAGATTATAAAATTGAAAGACAAAACCAACTTGGCGCCGGCGATAAAACGTCAGCTGTCTTTCGCTCATCGCCGTCAATTCTTGGTCGAAAAAAAATGCGCACCCTGCGCTGGCGGTGTCGAGGCCGCCGAGAATATTCAACAACGTAGACTTGCCGCTCCCGGACGGCCCCAGCAACACCACCAGTTCGCCTTTCGGGATTTCAAGATCGACACCGCGTAATGCATGCACAGCAGCCTCACCAGAGCCATAGACCTTAGTGATGCCTGATGTTCTGAATGCGTATTCGCGATCAGAATCCGGAGAATTATTTTCTTGCTTGCGCACTCACCAATAATACACCGACAAATGTCGATTGCCTATCGGCTTATGCCTGGGGCCATAACGCAACTTTTGGGCAAACACAGCTCATATCCGCTTTTGCGCCCCCCGCCGCCTCGCTCGTAGGCCATAGTTCAGTTGGAGCACAACCCTACGTTCAGACGACTGTCAATGCCAGACCCATTCACGGCATCTGATCATCGACGGCATCGTATTTTCAACACTTTATTTAAAGCACTTGAACGCCAAGGCGGCACGGTTGAGCAAGGCGAAAAGCAAAAACTCTTTGTCGTTTTGGAAGGCGAGAAAATCGAGTTTCAGCTACGCGACAAACTCAAGCAAGTACGGTGGCGCCTAACGGCAGAAGAAAAGCGCTGGCGTTTTTTAGTGAGAAGTACTGAAAGCAAGAATTGCAGCCAACTGGAAAGCTCATATTTGTGATTAAAGCATACCTTCCTACGGGTATACGGACAGAATGGCTTGAAACTACTGAAGCCACCATTGAGGAATATTTAGCGGATATCGTCGCGGGTTTTGTGGGGCGCGCTCTTTGTGTGCCGAGAAAACTCGACGGAGACTTGAGTATGAACGACAATGCCGTATTGCCGAGCAAAAACGCTATGAACAAGAACGGATTCGAAAGTGTGACGACAATCGCTTGCGGCATTTTGTCGAGACCGCGCACCAATGCAAAGCATAGAAACTGTACGCAGATTTCTCACAAACCTCAAAGAGCTTGAGATAGACTTGGGCCGCGAAGTTGAAGGCCGGCCTCTTAGTGAATGGATTGTTTGGGCGGAGCAAAATCTCCAATCCGCAGACCCTTTGAAGAATGGGGGGCGCCAGTATTTTTCGCTCTGTCGCATCAGTTTCAGAATGGACGTACCAAAACTGAAATGGGTAGTAACGATTTATCGCCAAAGAGACTGCTATGGGCGAGTTTGAAGGAACTCTGAGGTTGTCTACTTAATGGTGCCAGGAGAGGCGTCGAATTACCGCGCTATACTGTTGAATTAATTTAAAGAAGTGACTTTGATTTTGATAAGTACCAACAATAGTACCAACAAATTCGAAGCTTACCGGGTATAAATGAGCTTTTGAAGTGTAGAGAAGGCCTATCGTGTGCCGCTCAAATCGCCCACCGCTTCTTGCGACATTGGTTAAGCCATACCGCACAGTCAACACATCGCCGAGTGTTATTATATCCTAATTCCGTGACGCCGTCCTTCTCACTGGCGCGCGGCTCGTCTCACCTCTTACGATTACTGATAGGTCGCCGAGCGAAACTAGTCCGGCGCGCCAACGCTAGGACTATAGCGGCGGAGACTTACAGCGTCATCAGCGCTCACAAGTTCTCATTTACCGAATACTTACCGCCTATTGGACGGTTTCAAACCACATCGGAGCGCTTTACAGTGTGAAAAACGAATTAGCTGGGAAAACTCTATATGGCCGTATCGGGCGCCGATCTTGGCTTTGAAGCTGATCTCTTCAAAGCAGCCGACAAATTGCGGGGCAATCTTGAGCCATCGGAATACAAGCACGTCGCGCTTGGTTTGATCTTCCTGAAATACATTTCCGACGCGTTCGAGACCCAACACGCCAAACTCGAAGCCGAAGAATATGCTGATCCGGAAGACCCGGAAGAATATCTCGCCGCTCGTGTGTTCTGGGTGCCAGAGATTGCCCGCTGGGCGAACCTCAAAGCAAACGCCCGCCAGCGCGAGATTGAAATCCCGAGCGCCACTGGCGGCAAGCCGCGCAAGGTCGATATTGGCGGGCTGATCGATGCGGCCATGGAAGCCATCGAGAAAGCGAATGAGGCGACGCTAAAAGGCGTCTTGCCCAAAGACTATGGCCGCCCGCAGCTCGACAAAACCATGATCGGCGATCTGGTGATGCTGTTTTCTGACATCGGCATGCACAGCGACAACGGCCAATCCACGGACCTTTTAGGTCGCGCTTACGAATATTTCCTCTCGGGCTTTGCCGGCGCCGAAGGGCGTCGCGGCGGTGAGTTTTTCACGCCCCGTTCTGTTGTCCGCACCATGGTTGAGATGCTGGAGCCCTATAAGGGGCGCGTCTATGACCCGTGTTGCGGATCGGGCGGCATGTTCGTGCAGTCCGAAAAATTTATCGAAGACCACGCTGACCAGAAAGACGTCGAAAAGGCCAAACGCCAGATTTCAATCTACGGGCAGGAGCGCAACCATACGACCTGGAAGCTCGCCAAGATGAACCTCGCGGTGCGCGGCATCGACGCTGAAATCGCCTGGAACAATGAGGGCAGCTTTACTAAAGACGCGTTTCCCAATTTGAAATTCGACTTTTGCCTCGCCAATCCGCCGTTCAATATTTCCGACTGGTGGAACGAAAGCCTCGCCGAAGATGCGCGGTGGGATCACTTCGGCAAACCGCCAGCGGGTAACGCCAATTATGCTTGGCTCAGCCATATTTATCACCACCTCGCGCCGCGCGGCACGGCGGGCGTGGTGCTGGCCAATGGCTCCATGTCCTCACAGTCGAGCGGCGAAGGCGAGATGCGCCAACGGATGATTGAGTCTGACGCGGTGGACTGCATGGTCGCGCTCCCGGGTCAGTTGTTCTATTCAACGCAAATTCCGGCCTGCCTGTGGTTTTTGGCCCGCGACAAAACCGCCAATGGCCACCGCGACCGTAAAGGCGAGGTTTTGTTCATCGATACGCGAAAGCTCGGGCATATGGTCGATCGTACACGGCGCGAGTTCACCGATGAGGATATGGCGAAGATCACGAACGCCTATCATTCCTGGCGTTGCAAACCGGAAGAGTTGGATGCGAACGGTCTGGAGCCTTATGAAGACGTCCCCGGTTTTTGCGCCAGCGTCAGCCAAGAGGACATCGCCAAACAGGGCCATGTCTTAACGCCCGGTCGTTATGTCGGCGCCGAAGCCATCGAAGATGACAGCATTCCGTTTGCGGAGAAGTTTGCAGAGCTGCGCGCAACGCTAACCGAACAATTCGCCGAGGGCCGCAAGCTGGAAGCGCGGATCGAAGCGGCGCTGGCGGGGGTGCGCGAGGATGGGTGATCTGCGATTATGCTTTACATATCGCACACGACATGTAAAGAAAAGTCATAATTTTTGACACATAAGACGCCATATAGGCAAAATATCCGGAATTTTTGACAAACCATGCGTCAGCCAGTCTCCACCTATCAAATTCCTGACCTGCCGCCGCCGGTGGCGTTCGAGACGCTGGCTATCTACAAGGCGCTGGTCGAGGCAAAGGCAGGGCTTGCGGAGTTAAAAGGTATCGCGGCTGCCATCCCCAATCAGGGCATTTTGATTGAAACCCTCGCTCTTCAGGAGGCGAAGGCAAGCTCCGAAATCGAAAATATTGTCACCACACAGGACGATCTGTTCAAGGGCGCGATAGATCTGCGAGCGACGCACGCCGGACCGGTGAAAGAAGTCTCCCGCTATCGGGACGCCATACATCTGGGTTGGCGGCGCCTGCGAGAAACACAAGGCCTGATCACCAACCGTCTACTCATCGAACAATATCGCTTGCTGAAGTCGCGCGAAGACGGCTTTCGCGAAAACGCAGGAACAGTGCTGCAGGGGCATGGCGGCGCTGTGGTTTATGTGTCGCCGCAAAGCCCGGACAATATTCAAAAACACATGACGGCGCTTGAGCGCTTTATCAATGATGATGCGGCGAGCAATCTCGATCCGTTGATTAAAATGGCGATCATCCACCATCAGTTCGAAAGTATTCATCCGTTCCCTGACGGCAATGGCCGGGTTGGACGGATGTTGAACGTGCTCTACCTGTGCAAGGCGGGGCTGCTTGAAACGCCTATCCTCTATCTCAGCCGCGCCATCAATGCGCACAAGGGCGATTATTACCGTCTGTTGCAGGCGCCAAGGGAGGCAGCCCCCGAAGACCTGCAAAAAGCGTGGGAAGAATGGGTGGTTTTTTTACTAGAGGCCGTCGCCGAAACTGCGCATGCCACCATCAGGCTGGTGAAAGGCATGCGTGCGCAAATGGCCGGGTTGAAAAGCGCCATGCGGGACGGGGTGCTGGCGGACAAAAACATCTACAGCCAGGACTTGCTGAATAATTTGTTTCGCCACCCCTATACAAGGGTGGAGTTTGTGCAAAAAGACCTCGGCGTCTCGCGCCCGACGGCGACGAAATATCTGGACCTTCTTGCCGAGGCGGGGCTTTTGACCAAGATACGCCAGGGCCGGAATAATTATTATATCAATGAAGCGCTGGCCGAGCTTTTTATCAGCGTGGGGAATCGGTAATGGAAAATGCTACAGCGCCGCACAAGAGGCTGGCGGAGCAATTCACTGAGGGGCGCAAGCTGGAAGCGCGGATCGAGGCGGCGCTGGCGGGAGTGCGCGAGGATGGGTGAGACACTTTCAGATCACGCTGAAGTAATAATGGGGCAGTCCCCACCTGGTAATGCCTGCAATGTTTTTGGCGATGGGCTTCCGCTTCTTAATGGTCCGACCGAATTTGGAAGTCATCATCCTACGCCTATTCAGTTTACAACAGAAGTAAGAAAAGTAGCCGAACCTGGTGATCTACTATTTTGTGTTCGCGGCTCAACCACTGGGCGAATGAACTGGGCGGATCAACGATATGCTATCGGGCGGGGTATAGCTGCGATACGTCACAAACGAAGCGACCTGAATAGAATCGTGCGTGCTGTCGTAGAATATTACTTACCCGACCTATTGGCGGCGGCGACAGGCTCTACGTTTCCAAACGTTTCAGCTAATCAACTTAACGGCATATACTGGCCACAAAGTATCGGCGGTTCTGAAACGCAGATCGCCAACTTCCTCTCCGCCCTCGACGACAAGATCGAGTTGAACCGGCGGGCGAATGAGACGCTGGAGGCTATGGCGCAGGCGCTGTTCCGCGACTGGTTTGTCGATTTCGGCCCGGTTAAACGCAAGATGGAGGGCGCGCGCGACGCGGGCCAAATCCTCGGCGGTCTTATTCAGAACCCTGACGAAGCCGCCAAACTCGCCGCCCTCTTCCCCGAAACACTCGGCGACAACGGCTTGCCGGTGGGGTGGGTGCTTGGTGCAGCAAGAGATCTTATAGACTTCAACCCCAAAGAAACGCTCAGAAAAGGAGATTTATCGCTCTATTCTGATATGAGTTCTTTGCCGACAAAAGGGTCAATTGCTAGCCCCCCAATACCTCGCAAATTTGGATCTGGGATGAAATTTCGGAATGGCGACGCACTACTTGCTCGAATAACCCCTTGCCTTGAGAACGGCAAAGCGGCCTTTGTTGATTTCTTACCAGACACCCAAACCATCGGTTGGGGCTCAACAGAATTTATCGTTTTGAGAACTCGATCGGATGTCCCAAAAGTTTTGGCTTATTGCCTAACGCGCCATCCCGAGTTTAAAGTCGCCGCCATCCAAAGTATGACCGGAACATCTGGTCGCCAGCGCGCGCAGGCTTCGGCATTGGCGGCCTATGAGTTCGCTCTCCCACCTAATCCCATCCTCAAAGCATTCGACAGCCTTTCCAAAGTGATGTTTGAGCATATTCGGCACAGAAGCAAAGAAAACCAAACCCTCGCCCAAACTCGCGACTACCTCCTGCCCAAACTCATGTCAGGCCACGTCCGCGCGGCCGGCGCCAAAGCGATGGTGGCGGCATGAGTGGTTTCTCCGAAGACCACGTTGAACAGGCGGGCATTGAAACGCTTAAAAGTCTCGGCTGGGTGTATCTCGATAGCGGCGCGATCTCACCCGATGGGGCTGCGCCGCAGCGCACCAGCTTTGGCGATGTGATCCTCACCAAACGTTTTGACCGGGCAGTGCGCGCGCTGAATCCGAACGTCCCCGATGACGCGATAGAGGCAGTGCTGGCCCGTGTTCTGACCACGGACAAACCAAATCTGATCGAGGAAAACCGGCGTATTCATCGCCTCATCACCGATGGCGTCGGCGTTGAATATCGCGCCGATGATGGTGCGATTAAAAGCGACCGCGTCTGGCTGATCGACTTTGACAATGTGGGGGCGAATGACTGGCTGGTAACGAACCAGTTCACCGTGATTGAAGGTCAGCGCAACCGCCGCCCCGATCTGGTTTGCTTTTTGAACGGCTTGCCCGTCGCGGTGCTGGAGTTGAAAAACGCCGCTGACGAAAACGCGACGCTGAAGGGCGCCTACAATCAGCTTCAAACCTATAAAGAACAAATCCCCAGCCTGTTTCGCACCAACGCTATTCTGGTGACTTCCGACGGCATGCAGGCCCGCATCGGCTCCCTCACCGCCAATGAAGAACGCTTCATGCCATGGCGAACTATCGACGGCGAAACCTACGCCGAACCCGGCACGCCGGAGATGGAAACTCTGTTGCAGGGGGTGTTCAACCGCGAGGTTTTCCTCGACATCATCCGCGACTTCACCGTCTTTGGCGACAGGGGCGATGGGTTGTTCAAGATTATCGCCGGTTACCATCAATATCACGGCGCAAAGAAAGCCTTGCGCGAAGCCGTCGAGGCGACCGCCCCCAACGGCGACCGCAAGATCGGCGTTATCTGGCATACGCAAGGCTCTGGCAAAAGCTTCCTGATGGCGTTCTTTGCCGGGTTAGCCGTCAATGCAAAGGCGTTGGAGAATCCGACGCTTCTCATACTGACTGACCGCAATGATCTCGATGACCAGCTCTTCGGCACGTTCAGCACTTGCCGCGATCTGATCCGTCAGACGCCGAAACAGGCGACAAGCCGCGAAGACTTGAAAGAGTTGCTGGACGCATCGGCGGGCGGCGTCATTTTCTCGACAGTGCAAAAATTCTCACCGGAGCCGGGCGAGGAAAACTTCCCGTTACTGACCGACCGCAAAAACGTCATCATCATCGCCGACGAAGCCCACCGCAGCCAATATGGCCTCTCGGCGAAGATCGACGCAAGCTCCGGCGTCAAACGCTATGGCTATGCGCACTATATTCGCCAAGCCCTGCCCAACGCCTCCTTTATCGGCTTCACAGGCACGCCGATTGAGGGCAGCGACGTCAATACGCCCGCGATCTTTGGTGACTATATTGACATCTACGACATCACGCGCGCGGTGATCGATGGCGCCACCGTGCCGATCTACTACGAAAGCCGCCTTGCACGGATCGAACTGGACGATTACCAGAAACCGCTCATCGACGCAGAAATTGAAGCGCTTACTGAAGACGATACGCTTACCGAAGCCGAAAAATTCAAAGCCAAATGGTCAAGCGTAGAGGCGCTTGTCGGTGCGAATAAACGCCTGAAGCAAGTAGCGGCGGATTTGGTCAACCACCTGGAGCGGCGCATCGAAGCCCTCGACGGAAAAGCCATGGCTGTCTGCATGAGCCGCCGCATCTGCGTTGCGCTCTATAATGAATTTGTTGCGCTCCGCCCGAACTGGCACACCGACGATGACGAAACTGGCGCGATTAAAATCGTGATGAGCGGCGCGGCGTCTGATCCGCTGGATTGGCAACCGCATATCGGCAATAAACGCCGCCGCGACGCCCTCGCCAAACGGGCCAGAGACCCAAACGATCCGCTTAAGCTAGTGATTGTGCGCGACATGTGGCTGACCGGCTTTGACGCGCCGTGCATGAACACGATGTATGTCGACAAACCCATGCGCGGCCATGGCCTTATGCAGGCTATTGCGCGCGTGAACCGGGTTTTCAAAAACAAGCCAGGCGGCCTGATTGTTGACTATATCGGGATTGCGCAGAACCTGAAAAAAGCGCTTGCCGATTATAGCGAAACAGATCGTTCGCAAACAGGCATCAATGAGGAAGACGCCGTTGCAGCGCTGCAGGAATGTTTCGAGCGCACACGCCTGATTTTTCACGGGCATGATTATTCCGACGGTTTGACAGGCGCGCCGCAACAAAAACTGGCAGCGCTCGCAAAGGCGCTGGATTGGGTTCTTCAATGGCAAGAACGGGAAGCGGCGCAAAAAACCCGTGAGGATGAGAAGAAAAAAGCGCACCGCGCGTTCAATGACTTGGTGCTTAATCTCTCAAAGGCCTTCGCCCTTGCCGCCGCGAGCGACTATGCGGCAACTGTGCGCGACGAAATCGGCTTCTTCCAAGCAGTAAGGGCGACCCTGCAGAAAACCACCGCCACCGGGAAAATTTCCACCCAAGACCGCACGTTCGCCATCCAGCAACTCATCGACCTGGCCGTTGCCTCATCTGAGATCGTTGACATCCTACAGTCTGTAGGAATGGATGCGCCGGATATATCGATCCTGTCCGATGAGTTTCTCGAAGAGGTACAGAATCTAAAACACAAAAACCTGGCGCTCGAAGCGCTAAAGAAGCTTTTGAATGGCGAAATCTCCGCCAGATCAAAAACCAATCATGTTGAGGCGCGTGCGTTCTCGACGAGGCTTGAAGACGCCGTCGCACGCTATCACGCAAATGCTATTTCAGCGCTTGAAATGATCCAGGAACTGATAACCATAGCCAAAGACCTCAAAGCATCAAAAGCGCGAGGCGAAGAACTTGGGTTAAGTCCGGAAGAGAAGGCTTTTTACGACGCTTTAGCGGAGAATAAGAGCGCTGTTGAAGCCATGGGGAATGAGCGCTTAAGGCTTATCGCTCATGAACTCCTCGAAAAACTTCGTAGCAATGCAAGCGTTGACTGGCATCGTAAAGAAAGCGCGCGCGCCCATATGCGCATTCTTGTCAAACGCATATTGAAAAAATACGGTTACCCGCCTGATCTATCTAATGACGCGGTTCAACTGGTGCTTGCTCAGGCAGAAATCTCGCTTCGATATCTTTAACTTCAGAGTTGCCGATTCTTTGTCACCTTTGCAAGCCATTCCATGACTTCGGGTGGTGGTGAGTCGCCTGCCGAATGGTCTAACGTGGCGAACCCGGCCATGATTTCCCCAGTCTGATTGTCGTCAATTTTGCCGTAGCTAGTCCACGTCGTCATTGGCTTTTCATGGCCAAGGTTTTGGCTCCACGCTTTTGATTCTCTCAGTCCTAAATTTAATTCGTAAGCTAGGTGCGCCAGCGTCTTGCGGATACTGTGCGGGTGGAAATAGGGCAATCCTGCCGCCTCAAACCGTTCCCGAAAAATTCTGCGAATCGCCGATGCATCCCGCCAGTAGGCGCGTTTCAGGCCTGCGACTTTAAAGGAACTATCGCGGTCATGCTTCATTTCCGGTTGTGGAAAAAGTGGGTCAGTTTCGGCGAATAGCAATTCTGTTTTCAGATAGTCGATCCAGTCTTTGATAATCTCTACAAATTCGTCGCCCACGGGAAAGAAGAAAGTGGTCATGGTTTTTGCGTTTTTCGTTACTACCATGCGCGCATCTTGAAACACTTCGCGACGGGCTAGGTTCACCTTTCCTAATGGCATTGACGCGATAGCGGCGTCCCTCATGCCTGTCAGCAGGGTGAATGCGATCAAAGCACGATCTCTCTTTTCCACCGCTGATTGATCCGGCGCGGTGGTTACTACATGCCTGATTTGATCAATCGTTGGGACAGGCGTATCGCGAACGGCGCTGGCGATACGGTCTTGCCTTGCCGACGGACTGAAATATGCGGCGTCCGTATAGTCGACTTTGCTTTTGTAGCCGGGCTGATCTGACAACCATTCAAAGAACGCTTTGACCATGTTGAGGCGCGCGCGGATCGTCGCCTGCGATAACGGCTTGCCGGTACGTTCATTCTTGGCGGCTTCCAGATCACCCTTGAATTTGCGCGCCTGTTCAAAGTGGAAGGCGGCAAAATCGCGGTGGCGCGTTGACCGTTCAAACAGGGAAATCGCAGCGGCAACCTGCGTCGTCGTCTTCACGTCCTTGCGCCTCGCGTCTTCTAGCCAGGTCAAATATTTTTGCTTAATACGCTCGTTCTTTGCATGAAACTTCGCCATGCCTTTAACTCCTCATTTTAGTGAACACTCAGGCAGGGTTGTTTGCATTCAATTAGGTGTTTGAGGTGATGTTGAGCCGAAAGGCGTACGGACGCGGTAAGGTTAGTGAGGGTAGGTATTGAAAACCGCTTATGCATCACCGTTGCGCACTGGCAGCAAAGCGCCCGGATGTTGCAAGTTCGGCGATTGGCTGACACGATCTCGCCTTCCTCGAAGGCGGCATGGCGCGGCTCGCGACACTTCAAGCAATACCACTCGTCCAGTGCGCATTTCTGCTTTTTCGGCTTACGCCATTCCAGATAGGCGCGAAGCGTTTTGCCTTGGACAAGAATTGGCCTGCCGTCATCGATGGGCATCAAATCACCGTTTCTGATCCACCGCAACACCGTGCCCTTATGAACGCGAAGGGCGTCGGCAATGTCTTTCACAGGATAGCTGCGATGAATGCTGATAGACCGACCAACCAGCTTACGCGCCATCGCCGGGAACGCCGTTAGCGATGAGCGCGTGGATTTCTTCCACCCGCCACACAGTCACGCGGGCGCCAAACTTCAGCGGTTTTGGAAAACGCCCATCCTTCACGCCCGCCCACCATGTGGATTTAGAAACTGGGATAGGCCCTTCAGGGGAAAGAATATGTTTAAGGCGGACAAAGCCGGTGTGAGGTAGTGTAGCTGCGTTGATCATTATGCGACTCCGATTGGTTGCGTCGCATAAGAATTTTAGAAAAGTTGGCGCTGAAAATAGGCTTTATTTTGCAGAAAACCTGCAGTGGAAAGGATGATGTTATGTTGCAGATTCACAGCTAACATACTGCATATTGATATTTAAACAGCAATTCATATAGGAACTTCAATATTTTAGAATGGTATATCGTCATCCATTTCATAGGATTGCATAGAAGCAGACGATGGATCGGATACAGACATTTGGGTTTTCGGCCCAGTAGATATATCGGAAGCAACTTTCTTGGTAGGGGTGCGAGGGGCGCCGCCCTTTGTTTGCCAATTCACCATTTGAGAGATGTTGGCAACAACCGACTCATTGGGCTTACCATCTTCATCGCAAATACCGTACTCAGCAGCATTCTTGCGAAGCCATTTCTGAACGGCCTGTTTTGGCGTCCTGCCTTCAAGCTTTGATTCGTCGTCAAGCCAGTTCCATGCGGTCACAGCGGCGGCCAGCTTGGAAGAATATCTGGAGTGATCTTTATCCAAAAACTCGCTGACCTTAGCTTCTGGAAAGAAGAAAAAGTGTTCCCTCAAATTCTTGGATAATAGCCACACTTTAAGACTCTCAACATCAACATATGATCGAACAACGCTTAAATATGGATCGCCGTCATCGTTATATGGCTGATCATACAACAACTTACCTTCGATCTTCTCTTTCCTTAATCCAGATATTATTGCGTGTTTCGCGCCGTCATATCCAACCGGTTGACGGCTTGAATCTTGATCCTCGACGGCTTGGTGTTCTGACGGGTTATGACCGACGATAAGCAATGCGGCATGCACAATGCTTAATTGGTCGCACAGCTTCCAAAAATCTATGCTTTCCATGTTGGCTCCGAACTAAAGGGAACCGAAATATAAGTATCATTATGTCCTATTTCACCCTATGTGGTCTGAGTATTTTTCCACGCGCTTTCGACTTTATCCGCCCACCATTGAGCCATCTTCACCCGTTCATCCCAATATGTGGCGCGGTGGTAGGCGCGGCGGATTTCGTCCGCGCCGACATGGGCAAGTTCTGCCTCGATGGCGTCAGGCGACCACTTGCCGCTTTCATTCAGCAGGCTGGAGGCGCTGGCGCGAAATCCGTGCGATGTGCATTCTTCTCTCGTGAAGCCCATCCGGCGCAATGCGGTGTTCATAGTGTTGTCGCTAATTGGCTTGCTGTTCGCCCATGCTGACGGGAAGACCAAATCACCATCGGGATTCACCAACCGCAATTCTTTGAGCAATTCGATGGCTTGTGTGGGTAGGGGTTTGATATGAGGGCGGCGCATTTTCATGCGCTCTTTGGGAATATTCCAGGTCGCGGCGTCTAGATCAAATTCATGCCATTTGGCTTGCCTCAATTCGCCGGGGCGGGGATATAAAAGCGCCATCAGCTTCAGTGCAGTGCGCGTTTCTGGTGCGCCAGACTGATAGCCCCAGACCGCCCTAATCAATCCGGCAAAATCTTCCCAATCCGTCAGCGCCGACAAGTGTACGGTTTTAGGGGTAATCAGGGCGCCACGAAGCCCGAATGTCGGGTCATTCGAGGCGCGCGCGGTGGCGACGGCGTAACGGAATACTTGCCCAATGATTGAGCGCATACGCTTCGCCGTCTCATAGTTCCCTTTCGCCTCCACCTTGCGAAGAACGGCTAGCACTTCAGCAGCAGTGATAGATTCAATCGGTAGGTTACCGAGATCGGCTTTCGCCATGCTCAGCACCCACCGCTTCTTTTCGATTGTTCTTGCGGCTAGCCCCTCCTTTTCGCCTTTGGCGACAAGCTCGGCTGCGATTTTGCCGAATGTGTGCTCGCTCAGGGCTCTTTGCTGTTCTTGCTCGGCCTTTGCACTGGCCATTGGATCGAGCCCGTCAGCGAGTAGTGTTTTGGCTTGCTGGCGTTTAGCTCGGGCCCTGGCGAGGGTGGTATCGGGATACGCTCCAAAGGAAAGCAGCTTTTGCTTTCCACCATGGCGATAGGCCATCCGCCACAGCTTCGAGCCATTGGGTCTGACTTCCACAAATAGCCCGCCACCGTCGCTCTTTCGAAAGGGCTTGGCTTCCGGCTTCAGGCTGCGAACTTGAATATCAGTGAGAGGCATTGTTGGTATTTCCGTTGGTACCACTCCTAACAGATAGGAACATCAACCCGCTATTACCAACAAATATACCAACAATTTAGCTGGATACCAACACACCAAGCCGGACATTACCGCACTTGCGAAGTGCTGAATTACAGCTATATAATTGTTTTATTTGGGTTATTTTACTGAAACGTACTTGGTAGGATTATGTTCTGGTGCCCAGGAGAAGACTCGAACTTCCACGACCTTTCGGCCACTGCGACCTGAACGCAGCGCGTCTACCAATTCCGCCACCTGGGCACGAGTGGCGTGCGATAGATGGCTATCACAGCCCTGTCAAACCCTTCTCGGGATATCCGTCCGAAAATGCAATAAGCCGCTGGAGTCTGGTATATTTTTTGGCTCGGGCACTCACCGCTGTCCAATATTGTTTTTCACTCGCTCCGGTGGCCAACATTCGATACTCAATCAAATCTCAAACTTGTCCAACACCGCCGATGTGTCTTCGCCGCCGGCTTTTAAGGCTCCGCCGAGGACGTAGATGGTGTTGTTGATTGTCACTGCGCCGAGGCCGTGGCGGGGGTGGGGCATGGCGGCGACGGCGCGCCATTTATCTTTGCGCGGATCATATTCCCAGGCTTGCGCGTAAACGCCGCCGCCGCCGGGCGAGAAATATTCGCCGCCAAAGACATAGATTTTCCCGCCCAACACCGCTGCGGCGAGGCCGGCTTGCGCCTGCGGCATTGGGCTTGCCGTCTCCCAGCGGTCCGACATCGGATCATAGACTTCAACAACGCCGGTATTGCCGTCATTCACGGTGCGCCCGCCGATAACGTAAAGGACGCTGCCGACAACAGCGCCGGCGGCGGAATTTCGCGGCGTCAGCAGGGGCGCCAGGGCGCGCCAACGATTGGCGGCCGCGTCATAAGCCCAGTGTTCGTCCGTGTCGATGTGATCGGACCAGTTTCGGTTCTGGCTCCCGGCTGGCGCGCGGCCGCCGACAAAGTGGATGCGCCCGCCAAGAGATGCGCAAACCGCTTCCGCCTGGGGGTGGGGCAGGGACGCCATGGTCTCCCACGGCGCATCAATCGCGCTCATACGCCAGCAGTTGGCGCGCATCCGCCAGCCGCCGCCGGCATCGCGCGCGAAGCCGCCGACGCCGTACAAATAGCCGTTATTGTTGACCAGGGCGATATGGTGGCGCGCTTCTGGCAGCTTTGCGCCATAGCGCCATTGGTTGTCGGCCGGGTCGTAATAGGTAACGGCGTCAGTGACATTATATTGGCCGCCCGGAATGAGGCCGCCGGCATTGATAAGAATATTGTAGGCTCGCGGCTTCAGACCAGACGTTGCGCCCGGCGCCTTCCAGAACGGCGCCGGATAAATTTCCTGAACCGGGAAGGGCATATCCGCCAACGGCGTCCAGGCGCCGACCGGGCCGTCGCCGTCATGGGCAAATGCGGGCGTGCTACAAGTCGCCGCGATCATTGCTGCGCCGCCGCCGGCGACAATCGCGCGCCGATTAATCCTGGTCATGATATTCCCCTACTCAAAAGACACCTAGACTGCGTTCGCTTTTTATCAAATCAAGAACGCTGTCTAGATTCTTGATCGGTCGCGTGTTCGAAACCAAAAACCGCTCATGCTTTTTGTGAACACGCTCCATCTATCCCGCCCCGCTAATCGCCGCGCAGGCAATGCGTTTTCCGGCGCCGCCGATCGGCTGCGTCGTATGATCATCGGCGCTCTCGTGAATAATGATGGCAAAACCGTCATCATCAAAAAGTGGAAACGGACCGGCCTCTGCGGCGCTGGCTTCGCTGGCGAACAACGCCACGGTTCCGTTAAACAGCTCCGCCGTTGCACGCCCGTCGGCGCCGGCATAAATATTCGGCATATCGGCGCGTTCCGGCCCGTAGATGTTCAACAGCCCGTGCGGCTGATCATCGGGATCAACATGGCTGCCGGAGGCTTTAAAGCCGTCTGCGTAGTCACTGCAATTACCGACTTTGTGTAAATGCAGCGCGTGCCAGCCCTCGCTAATGCCGGCGAGATCGACGCGCATCAACACGCCCGCGCGGGGGGTGTTGGTGAGCACCACATGGCCCATTGGCGCACCATCGACGCCGATAAACTGCCCGGCGGCGTCAGCCCAACTGGCGGGCGCAAGCTCGTCCAGCAAGGCGGCGCCGGCCCCTTGCGCCGTGGCGTTTTCGCCGCCATTCCCGCAGGCGCTCAGCGCCAGCACGGAACCAGTTGTAATTAATAGTAATTTTCTAATCCGGCTCACAGTTTTCCCCAGGCAACGACAGCAATTGATTATAGCCCATGACGGGCAGGGAATAAACCGACCGGAAACGCGCGCAAATGCTTGGCTTTGGCGGGGCCCAATGCTAAGCGAGACGCTAAATTTCCCATCTGATTCCGGAAGGTTCCCCGCGTGGCGGACGACAATAACGACGACAATTCTACTGACGACGACGGCCATATAAACGAGCCCGGCGTCTTGACGATTTCAATCGAAGACGAGATGCGCCGGTCGTATCTCGACTATGCCATGAGCGTCATCGTCTCTCGCGCCATTCCCGATGCGCGCGATGGTCTCAAACCCGTTCACCGGCGGATTTTGTGGTCGATGCAGGAAAACGGCAATCACTGGAACAAACAATACCGCAAATCCGCCCGCGTTGTCGGCGACGTCATTGGTAAATACCATCCGCATGGCGACCAATCCGTTTATGACGCGTTGGTGCGGATGGCGCAGGACTTTTCCTTGCGCCTGCCCTTGCTAGATGGCCAGGGAAATTTCGGCTCCATCGACGGCGACCCGCCAGCCGCCTATCGCTATACCGAAGTGCGGATGGAAAAGGTGGCGCACTCTCTGCTTGAAGATGTTGAAAAGGCGACGGTTGATTTCCAGCCCAACTATGACGGCTCTGAGCATGAGCCGAAAGTCTTGCCGGCTCGCTTTCCGAACCTCCTTGTTAATGGGGCTGGCGGCATCGCCGTCGGCATGGCGACCAATATCCCGCCGCATAATCTCGGCGAAATTATCGATGCTACGGTGGCGATGATCGACAATGTCGACATTACTGATGATGAGTTGATTGCAATTGTTCCGGGACCAGACTTTCCCACCGGCGGGATGATCCTCGGTCGCGCAGGGTCTAAAGCGGCACTGCTTTTGGGGCGTGGCTCGGTGGTGATGCGCGGATGCGCAACGATTGAGGAAGTGCGCAAGGACCGCTACGGGATTATCATTACCGAAATTCCGTTTCAGGTGAACAAGTCGCTGATGATCGAGCGGATTGCCGGGCTGGTGCGCGAGAAGAAAATAGAGGGCATCGCTGATCTTCGCGACGAGTCCAACCGCGAGGGCATTCGCGTTGTCATCGAGCTGCGCCGCGACGCTGCTGGCGATGTGGTGTTGAACCAACTCTACCGTCACTCACAACTACAGCAGACTTTCAGCGTCAATCTGCTGGCGCTCAATGGCGGCCAGCCGCAACAGATGTCGCTGCGCGATGTTTTGACGGCGTTTATCCGGTTTCGCGAGGAAGTGGTTACGCGGCGGACGAAATTTGAGCTCAACAAGGCCCGCGACCGGGCGCATATTTTGGTTGGCCTGGCGATTGCGGTCGCCAATATTGACGAGATTGTCGCGCTGATCCGGCGCGCGCCGGACCCGGCGACGGCGAAGGCGCAATTGCTTGAGCGCGGCTGGCCGGCCAAGGATCTGGCGCCGCTGGTGGCGCTGGTCGCTGATCCGCGTCACATGATGAGCGATGGCGATACATTGAGACTGTCGGAAGAACAGGCCAAAGCGATCCTTGATCTGCGCCTTCAGCGCCTGACGGCGCTTGGCCGCGATGAAATCGGAGATGAACTGAAAGGTCTCGCCGATAAAATCGCTGACTATCTCGATATTCTACGCCGCCGCGACCGGGTTATGTCGATCATCAAAGGTGAATTGACGGCGGTCAAAGACGAGTTCGCAACCCCGCGCCGGACCGAGATGGTCGACGCCGAAGGCGAGGTCGACGACGAAGACCTTATTACTCAGGAAGACATGGTCGTGACCGTGACCCATTCGGGTTACGTCAAACGCACGGCGCTCTCGACCTATCGTGCGCAAAAACGCGGCGGCAAGGGCCGGGCGGGCATGAAGTTTAAAGACGAAGATTTCGTCGCCCAGCTTTTTGTCGGCCATACCCATACGCCGCTGTTGTTCTTCACTTCGACCGGCATGGCCTACAAGCTGAAATTATGGCGGCTGCCGGAAGGCGCGCCAAATTCCAGAGGCAAGGCGTTTGTAAACCTGCTGCCGCTGGCGCAGGGCGAGCGGGTGACCAATATTTTGCCGTTGCCAGACGATGAAGACGCCTGGGAAAAACTGCAAATTATGTTTGCGACCCGTTCGGGCAGTGTTCGGCGCAATAAATTGTCGGACTTCCAACGGATTAACCGCAATGGCAAAATCGCCATGAAGCTCGAACAGGGTGACGCGATTATCGGCGTCAAGATTTGCCGCGAGGACGAGGATATTCTCTTAACCTCGGCTTCGGGCATGAGCATCCGTTTCCCTGTTGATGTGGTTCGGGTGTTTGCCGGGCGCACCTCGTCGGGCGTGCGCGGCATCCGGCTCGGCGCCGATGATGAAGTGATTTCCATGGCGACCTTGCGCCATGTTGAGGCCTCAACCGATGATATGCGCGCTTATCTCAAACATGCCGCGGCCATGCGCCGGGCGGCTGGAGAAGCCGACGCAGAAGGGCCGGAGGAAACAGACGCGCCCGATATCGCGATCAGCACGAGCCGGCTGGCCGAACTTGGCGCGGCGGAACAGTTTGTTCTGGCGGTGACGGAAAATGGCTATGGCAAACGCACATCATCATATGAATACCGCACCTCCGGTCGTGGCGGCAAAGGCATCATCGCGATCCAGACATCGGCGCGCAATGGCCGGGTCATCGCCTCTTTCTCGATAGAGGAAAGTGATCAAATCATGCTGGTCACCAATGGCGGCCAGTTAATTCGTACGCCAATTAATGATGTTCGCATCGCCGGGCGCAACACCCAAGGGGTGACGATCTTCAGAACCCGCGCCGATGAACAAGTCGTATCGGTCGGACGCATTGAAGATGTTGACGACGATATCAATGACGGGGCTGTCGATGGCGGGGCTGGCAATGACGGGGCTGGCAATGATAGTGCTGGCAGTGATGGGGGCGCGACGGATGACTAAGCGCATAGGACTTTATCCCGGCACTTTTGACCCCCTGACAAGGGGGCATGGCGATCTGATCGAGCGGGCGGTGAAGCTGGTTGACGAGCTGGTCATCGGCGTCGCCATCAACCGCGATAAAAACCCGCTCTTCTCGCTTGAAGAGCGTGTCGGCATGGCCGAACAGGAAGCAGCCAGGATTACAAAAGCCAGCGGCGTGCCGATCCGGGTGACGCCGTTTGAAATCCTGCTGATGAAATTCGCCGAAGATGTCGGCGCCTCGATCATCATTCGCGGTCTCCGTGCGGTCTCCGACTTTGAATATGAATTTCAGATGGTCGGCATGAACCAGGCGCTCAATGACGAGATTGAAACGGTGTTTTTGATGGCGGATGCGCGCTATCAGTCAATCGCCTCGCGCCTGGTCAAAGAAATTGCCCGCCTTGGCGGAAATATTGATACATTCGTTCCCGTTCATGTGGCAAAGAGACTTCGAGATAAGTTTTAACGGGCTGGTGGCTTGCAAGAAGCGGTAGGCGTCGGGCCGATTGGGCCGGGCGAAAAAGCCGGAAGGAGTTTGTTGATGAGTATTCGGCGAGTAGTGCTGAGCGCGTGCAGCGTGATGATATTGGCGGCGGGCATGGCGACGACGGGCGCCAGCGCTAAGGATGAACCGGCGGAAACTCTAACACCCGCGCAGATCATTGAAGCTGCGCCGGAAACGGTTTGGCGCAAGATCGACCCTGAAAATACCATCTATATGGACCTGCCGGCGGGGTTGGTCATTATTGAGCTCAGAGCTGACTTCGCGCCGGGCCATGTTAAGCAGATAAAAACGCTGGTCCGGGACGGGTTTTACAACGGGCTCAGTTTCCACCGGGTGATAGAAGGATTTATGGCCCAGGGCGGCGACCCGGCGGGGACCGGCGCCGGCGGCTCTGAGCTTCCCGACCTCATTGCGGAATTTTCGCGCGATACATCGGATACGGACGAATTTGTAGAAATTGGCCGCGACCGTGTTGCGCCAAGGGTAGGCTTCATCAACGGCATGCCATTCGGGGCCCAGCCGGAGGAGCTGCGCGCCTTCAAGGCTGACCGGCACGTAGATTTGTGGCCGCTGCATTGTCCGGGGACCATGTCGATGGCCCGCACGGGAGACCCAAACAGCGCCAACAGCCAGTTCTTCCTGATGATCGGCGACGCTCGTCTCAATCTTGACCGGCGATACACAGCATGGGGATGGATTGTTGACGGGTTTGAAGCCAGCCGCCGCATCGCCAGGGGTGAGCCGCCGACGCGTCCTACGCCGATCATGCGGGTTCGTGTTGCCGCCGATGTGCCGGATGCTGATCGCCGCGAGGTAGAAGTGATGCGCACCAATAGCGAGACATTTATGAGATATATTAAAGCGCGCGGCGATGTTGATGACACCGGCTTTGTTAAAGACATATGCGAAATCAAAATTCCGGCGCGCATCAACGGAGAAATTGAGAGATGAGCGACAGGCTGATATTGAAACTAGACACCGGCGACGTCACGATTGAGACCTTTGCAGACAAAGCCCCCGGGCATATTGCGCGGATAAAACAGCTGGCGGATGATGGCTTTTACGATGGCCTGACTTTTCACCGCGTCATTGAAGGCTTTATGGCGCAATGCGGCTGTCCGCGCGGCGATGGAACCGGCGGTTCCGGCGAAAAGATTGAAGCGGAATTCAACGACACCAATCATCAGCGCGGCATATGCTCGATGGCGCGCGCGCAAGACCCTGACAGTGGCGACAGCCAGTTTTTCATCTGCTTTGATGATGCGTCTTTTCTGGATGGTCAGTATACGGCCTGGGGTAAGGTCGTTGAAGGCATGGAACATGTCGATGAAGCCGCGCGCGGCGAGCCGCCTGAGAACCCGACGAAAATTATTTCGTTCCGCAGCGTAGGTGAAGACTAGCGGGACGCTTCCGCTTTACAGCGCCGATGAACCAGCCTCGGGAGATGCCCTATGACGGTCAATTATGAAACACCGAGCGACGGCGTATGCCTGATTACGTTGAGCCGCCCGGACAAGCTGAATGCGTTTAACCGGGAGATGCGCCTGGAATTGATGGACGCAACCCAACGTGCTTCGGCTGATGCGGACATTCGCGCTGTCGTTATAACCGGCGCCAGGCGAGGGTTTTCCGCCGGCGCCGATATCAGCGTGGTCAACGACAAATATAATGTCGAAGACATCCTCAATACCGAATATGGCGGGTTTTTGAGTGCGATCGCGACCATGCCAAAACCAGTGATCGCTGCGATTAACGGCCCCGCCGCCGGGATCGGCATGACGCTCGCGCTGACCTGCGATCTGCGCGTCATGGGCGAGGACGCCTATCTGATGAGCGCGTTCGCGAATATCGGACTGGTCCCCGATGGCGGCCTGTCATTGTTGCTGACCCAACAGATTGGTTACGCCAGAGCCTACCAGCTCGCTATCGAGGCTGAAAAAATCGACGCTGCGCGCGCGCTCGAATGGGGTCTTGTTAATCGGACGGTTGCGGGCGCGCAGGTTTTAGAAAATGCGCTCGAATGGGCGCAGTCCTTAACGCAGCGGGCGCCGATGGCGATGGCGCTGACAAAGCGCACCTTCCGCGCCGCCGCCCAATCAGAACTTCGCAACGCCATGGCGTTCGAGGCGATGGTTCAGCGCACGGCGATCACGACGGAAGATTGCGTTGAGGGCGCAATGGCGTTGCTTCAAAAGCGCCAACCGGTTTTCAAAGGCAAATAGGTTTTTTGGCTGACGCGATCATTTGGCGCCCAGTCAGTACCCGCCAAACGTATTTAAAATCACGCCAATGACGCCAATCACAACGCCAAAGCTGACGGCTCTAAAGCCACCTTTGCTTGGCGCCTTGAGTGCGTGGGGCGCGAGGTGAAAGATTAATACATAGGACAAAGCGCCCGCCGCGCCGCCCAACAATGCTGTCATCGGAATAACCTCAGCTGTGTCCAGGAGCGAGCTGGCGCCTAATGTTCCGAGTACGGTTGTTCCGCCTGCGGCAAAAAACGCCAGCAAGGTTGCGCTTGCCCGCCGCATTCCCGCCTCGCTCAACAGAAAGAACGCGATGACGCCTTCGGGAAATTCATGAAACAACAAACCGCCAACAGCCAGCCAGCCGGTAAAGGTCTCGTTCTGGAAAGCCGCCGCATAAATAAATCCGTCGAGGGTCGAATGTGCTGCAAGGGCGATAATGGACGCATAGCCGAAGGTGAGGGCGGCGCCGTCTGCGCGGCGGTTGACGGCGGTCTGAACACTGATTCCGATAAGCACCATCAAGGCAAACCCGCCAGCAACCCAACCGAGTGCATTGAACGAAATGTTGAGTGCTTCAAGCAGTAAATGAAACAAGACGCTGACGGTAAGCAATCCAACTGCGAAGGCGGAAATATAGGCGCTGTTACGCTGGGCCGCCGCGCCAAACGCGGCGATCGCCATAACGCCGGCCAGGCTTATAGCGGCGGCAACAATACTTGCCCCCAAGCCAGGAATGGCCTGCAATTCCCCAAACAAAATGCGTTATCCCTTCAAGGCGCGTGCGACCGTCGCCATTGGCAATGGTCCCAAAGAGGCAAGATAGCAATTAAAATGTTATCACGTCACTATTTTTACCGGTTAAAAGAACGTTATGAAAATTGCTCAAATGCAGATATTCCCGTGTCGATTGTGCAGGTTGCTTGCCCTTCGCGAACAAGGCGGAGTATTGTCCAGCGAAGGTAATACCTGAACATCGGCAACGAAATAACAGGACGGGCGTGTGGCTGATTGCGACCACCACCAGTTGAAAGAAAACAACAATACTCGCCGCCTTTTGTGGGCTTTGGGCGTTATCGTTGTCTTTATGCTCGTCGAGATTATTGGCGGAGTATTGTCAGGATCGCTGGCTTTATTGGCCGATGCGACCCACATGCTGACGGATGGCTTCGCCCTGGCGCTGGCCGCCAGCGCACAATTGCTGGCCGCTCGCCCGGCGGATAAAAAATTACATTTTGGTTATCGCCGGGCTCAGGTTCTGTCCGCTTTTGTCAACGGCATTTTGATGGCGGTGTTGCTGGCGTGGATTGTGTTTGAGGCGATCCGGCGATCGCTCAATCCGATTGAGGTTGACGCGCCGTTGATGTTGGGGGTCGCGGTCATTGGCCTTGCCGCCAATGTGGTTGCGTTTTTCATTCTACATTCGCCGGGCGAGCGCGATCTTAATATGCGCGGCGCGCTGTTACATGTGATCGGCGATCTGATGGGATCGGTCGCCGCCATCATTGCCGCTGTCGTTATCTGGACTACCGGCTGGATGCAGATTGACCCGCTATTGTCGTTGCTGGTTGCATGCTTGATTGGCGTCTCCGCATTTCGTCTGGTGCGCGAATCCGGCTTCATTTTGCTGGAGGGCGCGCCGTCAGATATTGACGTTGCCGAGCTTGCCGAAGGGCTAAAAAAAGCATCGCCCTTGATCCGCAACGTCCATCACGTTCAGATCTCGCAGATTACGCCAGACCAGCCGCGGCTGACGCTTCATGCGTGCGTGGATAACGCCGCCGACGCCGCCGCTGCGCTTGCCGCCGCCAAGCAATATCTCGATCAGAAATACGACATCCATCATTCGACCATTCAGGTTGAAGTTGGCGGGGAATGCCCGGACCAGGATAAGCAACCCGATGATTTGTCGTCGGCGCCGAGCTTGCTGCGTGTTGCGAGCGACAATACCGTCAGTAATGATCAGACCGGCCCAGCCTTTGCGACGCAGAAGCCGTAAGGCTGCTGGCTGTTTGGCGGGCCATAACGCCTCTAATTCGTTGTTGTTGTCGCCACGAGGTTCTGCGCGCCTGCTCCAGAGCTGCACCGGTCCGTGCGCTGGTCTGGCTCATCCTCGTCAGGGCGGCCATCAGCGCGATGACAATCCAATAACCGTCCCACATTTCCATAGATGTCGAGGCGCCGCCGACCATAAACACCATCAATGATATTTGTGCGTAGCGCGCAAACTCCGATTGCCATGGCGCCAATGCGGGGGCGGCGGCTTTTGCAGACAGAACCCGCCTGGCGCCGATAAATGCGGCGGCAAAAATCGAAAGGTAGAAGGCCAGCCCGACAAAACCCGCGCCGCCCAGGATTTCAAAATAGATACTGTGCGCCGCCTTTGCGCTTTGCGCGCGTTTTGCATCCACCTCTTTGGCGATATCTGGCTGATAGGAATTGCGAAGCCCGGCGCCGGTGAACGGGTTTTCCTGCGCCAGCTTGGTGTTGATCACCCAGGCGTCGACCCGACCCATGAACGAGGCGTCTTGCGTCGCCTCGCCAATCGTACTCATGCGTTCGGTCCATTTGGCCGGCATGAAGGCGATGGTCGGGATCATCAACAGGGCGAGCCCAGCGACAATTGAAACTTTATATTTTGATCCCCACCAGAAGACACCGCCAAAAGCCAGAAGCGCCAGAAAGGCGCCGCGCGAATGAGTGCCGATGATCGCGACAATCGACAGGCAAAACAAAGCCAGCAAACCCCGGCGCAGCCACAGGCCTGACACTTGACCGCGTAAGTATAAGATCAGCGGCAGGATGGTCGCGACGGCAATACCGAAATGGTTGTTATCTTCAAGAACTGTCTGCGCCAGCCCCTGCACGCGATAGGCGCCGAACGTTGCGAAGGTGAACGCCGCGCCCTTGGCGGCGAAGAACCCGACGCCGAGCACGACGATCCAGACCAGCGCGTTAAAGCGCAGCTTGTCGGTCGCCATCTGGATGCAGAGGAGAACGAAGATCAGGGTTTTAATCATCCGCTCGAAATAGGGCTCAGAATTTTGCGGATCGAGTGAGAAGAGTTGCGACAGCGTCAGCCAGCCGGCAAACACCAGTATGAGCCCGGTGATCGCATCGACTTTGAAGCGCGAGATCTCGTTTGAAAGCACATAGGCGGTGATGGTTACCGCCGCGATGATAAGATTGAGGGGGAGGCCAAAGACGCCGAAGGCGGCCTGATGCGGCGTCATTATGGTAAACCAGGCCCAGGTTAACAGCCCCGCAAAGGGATAGCGGATCGCCGTTGCGAGACACAACGCGATAAAACCGATAAGAATGACGTCGCGCATGGGCTTGGGTTCCGCTTCTGCTCCTTAATATTCAAGGAACAGGCCGAGAACCGGCGGCGCCGATGAAATTCGTTATTTCACGGGCAAGTTGGTTAACGCTAGGTCGCTTCGTAAACCGCGCGCGCGGTCGCCCGGGCGAGACAGTCGGCGGCGGCGGCGCCAATCTCGGCGAGCATCATCGGCCGAAACGCATCGGCTCCATCCGGTATTGGCTGCGCCCCGGATGAAATTGCAAAAACAATATCGCCATCGAGCGGCGTATGCGCCGGCCGCACGGCTCTGGCGATGCCGTCATGGGCCATCATCGCGATGCGCTTGGCCTCAACGCCGGTAAGCGCCGCCGATGTGGCGACAATCGCGATGGTGGTATTGGCGCCCGGTTTTGTGGTTTGCGCCAACCGCGACAGTGGCGGGATTGGCCCGACGCAATCGCGTTCCTGCGGCACAGGCCTCGCGCCGAACTCTCCATCCTGCTCCCACGGCCAGGCGTAAAATGTCTTGCCGTCGGGCATGAATACTGAGCCAACCGGATTGGCCGTGACCAGCGCGCCAACCATGACGCCGTCATTGAGGACCATCGACGCCGAGCCGAGGCCGCCTTTGACGGTACCGGCCATGGCGCCGCGCCCAGCCCCGACCGAGCCGAGCGTAAATGTTTCCGACGCCGCGGCAAGCGCTTGCCCGCCCAGCTTGTTGTAAGGTGACATAGCCCCCCAGTTTTTGTCGCCGTCATTGCCGAGATCATGGAGCACCGCCGCCGGGACGATGGGGATCGCCGGCCCGGCGTCTGAAAGTTTCAAACCGACGCCGCTATGCGACAATGCATTGGCGACGCCGTCGGCGGCGGCGAGACCAAACACCGAACCGCCGGTCAGCACAATCGCATCGACGCGGCCCACAAGGTTCTCCGGCGCCAGCGTATCGGTCTCACGAACGCCGGGCGCGCCGCCGCGCACATCAACCGCCGCCACAAATGGCTCGCGGCAGCGTAACACCGTGACCCCGGTTTTGATTTTTTCATCCGTCGCATTGCCAACCGTCAGGCCGGCAATGTCGGTGATGAGATTATGCGCGCCGGGTTTGGGCATTGGCGAGCCTCCGATATGTATTTGCGTATATCATAATGCGCCGCCTCATTGCGGCCAGTTTATCTTTGGGGTCGCCTCAATCAGGCTGCGCGAATAGTCATGGCTGGGATGGCCCAGTATGTCGCTGGTCGCGCCTTGTTCAACAATTTGTCCATCCTTCATCACCAGCACCCGGTCGGTAACGTCCCGGATAATCGTCATATCATGGGTGACAAAAAGATAGCTGACGCCGCGTTGATCGGAAAGGGCCATCAACAAGTTGAGCACCCGGTTGCGCGACCCGACATCGAGCGCGGAAGTGGCTTCATCGAGGATGATAACCGACGGCTCGGTAATCAGCGCGCGTGCAATCGCTATCCGCTGGCGCTGGCCGCCAGAAAACTCATGCGGGTATTTTTCCATATCCGTCGGTTCCATACCGACAGAGGCCAGCACATCGCTGATCATTTCGCGCTGCTCTGCGCCGCTTGGCAGTTTGTCAAACAGGTGAAACGGCTCGCCAATAATTTTTCCGACTTTGTGGCGCGGGTTAAAACTCGAATAGGGATCTTGAAAGACGATTTGTATTTTTTTGCGCATCAATCGCATGGCCGCCTTGCCGACGGACGCAAAACCTACGCCGTCGATCTCGACCGCGCCTTCACTTACCGGCTGCAATCCCAACAGTGCTCTGGCGAGCGTAGACTTGCCGCATCCGGACTCGCCGACCAGGCCAAGATTTTCGCCGCGCTTTAGTGATAAAGTGACCCCTTTCACCGCGCGAACCGGCGGTGCGGGCGTAAACAGATTTTGCCTGGCGGTCGGATAGGCGCAAACGATATCTCGCGCTTCTACAACGGTCTCAAAGTCGGCTGAGGACTTCTGAGCCTGGCGTTTCTTTGTCGACTGGATGACAAGGCCAGACAGGGCGCCGCCGAGCCCTTTTTTGAAAAAATTATCTGGCGTGTCGGTGTCAACGATACGGCCCTTGTCCATCACCGCGATCTCGTCCGCCATATTTGAAATCACCGCCAGATCATGGGTGATAAACAAAAGCGCAATCTCGTCTTCCTTGACCAGCCGGCGCAGCAGATTCAAAATTTCCGCCTGGGTGGTGACATCGAGCGCTGTGGTTGGCTCGTCGGCGATCAAGACGGTCGGCTTCATGGCGACTGCCGCCGCGATCATCACCCGTTGGCGTTGGCCGCCGGAAAGTTCGTGCGGGAACCGTCCTGGAGAGATGACATCGGGGTCGAGCCCGACCCGGCGCATTAAGGCGATAGCCTCATCAAGGGCTTGCGCCTTCGGTGTGTCTCCATGAATGGTGATGGTCTCGGCAATCTGCGTGGCAATAGTTTGCAGCGGGTTGAGCGCGGTCATCGGCTCTTGAAAAATCATCGCCAAATCACGCCCGCGCAGCGCGCACATCTCACGCTCTGAAAGATCAAACAAGCTATGCCCGTTTAACATAATCGCGCCCGAGAGGACTGAGCCCGCAGGCGTCAGCCCGAGGGCGGCGAGCCCGGTCATCGACTTGCCGGAGCCGGACCGACCGACCAGACCGGTAATTTTTCCTGCCGCCAGCGAGAGATTGACGCCGTTGAGGGTTGTGTCGCCGTTGATCGTCAAGCGCAGATCTTTGATGTCCAGCACCTTGTCCATCTAATGCCCCCGCTCACGTCGTGGGTCCAGCCGATGACGCAGGCCGTCGCCAAGGAGGTTCAAGCCGAGCACAAACACAAAGATCGCAAGGCCAGGAAATAAAACCAGCCATGGTGCAAAGCTGACCATGGTCTGGCTCTCGGCCAGCATGCGCCCCCAACTTGGCGTTGGCGGCTGAGCGCCAAGCCCGACATAGGCAAGCCCGGCCTCGGCCAGAATGGCGAGGGAAAATTGGATCGTAGCCTGAACAATCAGAAGATGAGCGAGGTTCGGGAAGATATGCTCAACAGAAATTTCAAAGCGATTTTTTCCCACCGTGCGCGCCGCCATAACATAGCCAGCTGTCCACAAAGGCAGGGCAGCGCCGCGGCTCAGCCGGGCAAACACCGGAATATTGAAAACCCCGATCGCGATGATCGCATTGGTTGCCGTCGCGCCGAAGATCGCGGTGATTAAAATCGCCAGGATAATCGCCGGAAAAGCAAAGATCAGATCGCCTGAGCGCATCAGCGCCTCGTCGGCAAACCCGCCAGAGGCGGCGGCGCAAAGGCCGAGCGGGACGCCGACGGCGAGCCCGATGCCGACCGCCAGAAAGGCGACCGCGATAGAGGTTTGCGCGCCGACCATGATCATCGACAAGACATCGCGGCCAAGATGGTTGGTGCCGAACCAATGGCTGGGCGAGGGCGCGGAAAACTGCGCCCCGATATCAAGCGCTGCGACATCATAAGGCGTCCATACCAAGGACGCGAACGCCAAAGCGATGAATGTCACGGTGATCGCGGCGCCGGCGAGAAAGCTGGGATCGCTTCGACGCTTTGTTGCGGAGACGGCGCCGGTCATGATGCGCCTCGCCGTCGCAGGCGCGGATCGACGATGCCATAGGCGAGGTCAATGAAAAACGCGGTCGCAATAACCGCAAAGACCAGAACGATAACGATGCTTTTAACGACGATCAGGTCGCGCTGGACAATGCTCTGAAACACCAGCCGGCCGAGGCCCGGAAGATAGAACACATTCTCGACGATGATGCTGCCTGCGAGCAGAAAGCCAAATTGCAGACCAAGAATGGTCAGGACCGGGATCAATGCATTGCGCAGCGCATGACGGCGCAGGACTTGGGTCTGGGAAAGGCCCTTGGCGCGCGCGGTGCGGACATAATCATTGTCCATAACATCGAGCATTGATGTGCGCATGATTTGTGTCAGGATCGCCGCTTGCGGCAAGGCTAGTGCAATCGACGGCAGGAACAACGCCTTTAGTCCGGGCAGGAGCCCGGCGTCCCATCCCGGAAAGCCGCCGGCGGAAAACCATCGGATGCCGACCGCAAAGATCAACACCAGCAAGATTGCCAGCCAGAAATTTGGAACCGCGACCCCGGCCTGCGCCGCGGTAATGATGGCGCGGCCGCCGGGCCGGCCCCTACGCGCGGCCGCCATGACGCCGGCGGGGATGCCGATCGCTGTGGAAATTACAAACGCCAACATCGCCAACGGCAGCGACACCCAAAACCGCTCGGCGATCAAATCGGCGACCGGCACGCGATAGGTGTAGCTGACGCCGAAATCACCGGTCATCAACCCGCCGATCCAGGTGAAATATCGAATATAAGCCGGCTGATTGAGGCCGAGTTCGGCTTTCAGCGCCGCGATCGACGCCGGATCGGCGTTCAGGCCCATCATGTACGCAGCCGGATCGCCCGGCGCCACTTCGATCAGCAAAAATATGACCACTGACGCGGCCGCCAGCGTCGCCGCCATCCCGGCGAGGCGGCTGGCGAGAAACGCTGGGCTGGCGCGGCTGAAATAGATCACCGCAATGGCCGCCGCCGCCGCTAACACGAACAAAATCGTAAAAGCGGGCAGGGCAGGCTTTGCCTCGCCCGCAGCAAGCACGGGCGCGCGATTGGCGATGTCGGCTTTGGTAAAATCATTCGCCTGCAACGGCGCATGAGCCCAGACGCCGGAGACATCTTTGGACCACACCGCGATCTTTGGAGACGAGGCTAGCCAGATATTGACGGCGTCGTCAGCGAGGATGCGTTGCGCCTCGCCATAGAGTTGGTTGCGCTGTGCTTCATCAGAGGTCTTGCGCAATTCAGCGATTAGGTGATTGAAGTTTTCGTTGTTGTACTGAAAATAATAATCGTCGCGCGCATAGATATCGATATCAAGCGGCTCGGTGTGCGAGACGATGGTCAGATCATACGCTTTGTTTGAAAACACCTGTTCAAGCCACTGCGCCCATTCAAGATTGCGGATCGTCACATCGATGCCGACAGCCTCCAGCTGTGCGGCGATAATCTCGCCGCCGCGCCGCGCATATGCCGGCGGCGGCAGGGTCAGTGTTGTTGTAAAGCCGTCGGCAAAGCCCGCATCAGTGAGAACGCGGCGCGCTTGCACCGGGGCGTAGGCGTAGCGATTTGAAAGGTCGATATAGGCCGGATGATGTGGCGAGAAATGGCTGCCGAGGGGCGTGCCGTAACCGAACAGGCCAGCGTCGATCACCGCCTGCTTGTCGATCGCATAATTCAGCGCACGGCGGATGCGAATATCGTTAAAAGGCGCCTTAGCGTTGTTTATCGCGACTAACATTTCACCTTCGCCGGCGCCGAAAACGATTTGAAATCGTTGATCTCTTTCGATTAGCGCCAGGTTTTCCGCCGCCGGGTAATTGGGAAAGCCATCGACATCGCCAGCCATCAGTGCGGCGAAGGCGGCGGTCGGATCGGGGATGAAAATGAAGTTGATTTGATCAAGATGCGCGCGTGCGCCCCAATAGTTTTCATTGCGCACAAGCGTGACCGAGGCGCCCTTGCGCCAGCGTTGAAATTTGAACGGCCCGGTCCCGATCGGGTGGGTTGCATTACTCGCGGCGCTGTTTTGCGCAACTATCACAGCATCGCCCCAACCGAGATAAATCGGAAAGGCGCCGAGCGGTTCTTTTAAGGTGATGCGAACCGTGAACGGATTAACCGCCGTCACGGTTTCAATGCGCTCAAAAATTGGCCGCTGGGCGTTAGTCGATGTTGCACTTCGAGCGCGATCAAAAGTGAAGACGACATCGTCGGCGCCAAAATCTGAGCCGTCATGAAAACGCACATTGCGGCGAAGCTTAAATTCGTAAATCCGTCCGTCTGCGGATATGGTCCAGCGCGTAGCCAGCGCCGGCGCGACATTGCCGTCTTCGGTGATCCGGGTCAGCCCTTCAAAAACATTAGCGTAGACAATGTCATCAATCGCCGCCGCCGCGCCGCTGGTCGGATCGAGATTGGGCGGCTCAAGCTGGAGGCCGACATTGAGCGCGCCAGCGGCGTTCGCCGGTGACAAAGCAATCCCTGCGGCCGCAACAATGCAAAGCCAGGCGACGAAGGCGACAACTCCGCGCAGGCTCAACGCAATCACAGTGGTCGCTCGCCCAGCCATGGGTCTCCATCACTTTTTTGGGCGCGCCGCGCCCGTTTACATCGCCTAGAGCCCCGGGCGATTAATTGGAATCGCCCGGGGCTCTAGTTTCTTTGTTGCGCGCCGGTTTTACGAAAAACCGGTTCCCACTTTTTCGCCCGGCGCTCTAAAGGCAATATCAAGAAGCTAGCATAAGCGCCTGATTCTTATCCTCAAAACTAGCGATAATCCCTCAATGCCGGATCGACAGCCGTGCGCCATAGATTGCTGGCTGGCCGGGCGCGGCGACATCGGCGACGCCGCCGGGGGCGATGAAGAAATTGCGGGTTTCATCGAAATCGGTATTGAAAATATTGCGGCCCCAAAGCGCGATTTCCCAGCGATCATTTTGCGGCCCGAAAGTGAGTTGTGCGTTAGTGAGCCAGTAATCATCGACCAGATAATCCGAGCCAAGTAGCGGCAAGGCAAGCTCGTCGCGATAGGAATAGTCCACCCGTCCGCCCAGGCGCCATGTTTGCGCAACCGGTATTTGCGCGGCGACGAAGCCTTTATAGCCGAGATTTGGAAAACCCAAATCCTGTCCCGCCCGGTCGATCAGAATCTCGGTTGATGCTGCAGCGGTTGCGGCGGTGTCGAGATCGGTGAAGGATTGAAACTCGCCGCTCTTGTAGCCGAGCGATTGTCCAATCGTCAGCCATGGCGCCGGGCGATAGGTGAGCTCCAACTCCGCACCATAGATTTCGCTTTCCGGGGCATTGACGATACGGCCGACAATCGCGCCGGTCCCGGCGTCGAAGATCGCCGACTGAACTTGCTGGTCCTTATAATCATAGTAATAAACCGCGCCGTTCATCGTCACTACGCCATCGGCAAATTGGGTTTTAAACCCCGCCTCATAGGCGTTGAGCTTTTCTGGCGTAAAAGGGTCTACCGCGCGAGGGTTGAGCGTATTGTAGGCGGTAAATCCGCCTGATTTTATGCCGCGGCTGTAGGATGCATAGAGCAGGATATCCTTTGCGGGCTTGATATTGACGCCGATCTTGCCACTGACATTGTCGGAATTGAGGTCCCGGTTCTCCAGAGTGCCATCCACCGTCCCATTGGCAAAGTTGAGTGTGTCAAAACCGGTAGCAAACGTGCCAAGATCACGAAGACGTCGTTCTTCATCCTCATAACGGACGCCGGCAACGAGAGTGACCCTATCGGTGATATCGAAATCTGTATGCAGATAAGCTGCGAGCGTGCGGACGTCTTGCTTGTAAGGCGTGGTGACGGCGAAGCCGGGGCCGAAGCTTGCAACAAAATCGGACTGATAGATCTCATTCAGGTCTTCGTCGCTATAATAAAACCCGCCGACCCAGCGAATCTGATTTGCCGTCTCGCCGCTGATGCGAAGCTCATGCGAGGTCACCTCAACGCTGCTTTGGAAGAACACCCCGGCGGCGCCAATGGTCAGCGCATCCCAGTCGTTGAATTCTTTTCGGTTTAGTGTCTCAAAGGAGCCGATATAGGTGAGATCAACATCGCCGAGCGCGGCGTTAAGCGTCAGGCTTGCACCCCAGCCTTCGTTGTTGCGGAACGGATGTTGCCAGGCGTCAAAACCGACCAGCGTTGCAAATTCATCGGACGAGCCAAAACTGGTCTCGCGACGGTCCGTATGAGCGGCCGGGCCGAAGACGGACGGGTTGAACAGCTGCAAGCCAAGCCCGTCGGAATCATCCATAAAGCCATGGAGATTGATCAGCGCCTCAATATTTTCCGATAAGTCGACCTCAATGAGGCCGCGCAGGGCATATTTCTCCGCATCGCCGATTTCCTCGCCGGTCTCACGGTTGGTTTGCCAGCCGCCGCCATGGGCGCTGGCGCCGGAGAGCCTGATGCGGACGGTCTCGCTCACCGGACCGGAAACAAACCCTTCCGTATCGACGCGGCCAAAGCGTCCGCCTTCAACCACCAGGCCGGCATGGAATTCGTCGGTCGGGCGCGCGGAGATGACCTTAATCGCGCCGCCGGTTGTGTTGCGGCCATAAAGCGTGCCTTGCGGTCCGCGCAAAATTTCGACGCGCTCCACATCGAACAGCACCCCTTGCGTCATCACCGGAACCGGAAACGCTACATCGTCAACGTAAATGCCGACAGTTGGCGCGTTCAACGTCGCATAGTCGCGAAACCCGACGCCGCGAATGGAATAACTCGGCTGGCCGCCGCCAAACTGGCTTTCGATCTCGAGATTGGGCGTGAAATTCTCAAGCCCGTTGAGCGTATCGACGCCAAGATCAATCAGCTCTGCGCCAGACAGCACGCTCAAGGCGACGCTGACATCTTGCGGCGACTGCACACGGCGCAGGGCCGTCACGGTGATCACATCTCTAGTCACCGGCAGTGTGGTTTGCGTTTCGGTTTGCGCAAAGGCGCTACTGTAAAATAGCCCGCTCGCCAGAGCGGTGCAGCTCATCAGGTTTTTCATGGGGGCTCGCCCAACTTTGTCTGGTTACAAAGTGCGTTGGCGAGCATTTTTCTCGCAGCCGCAGCGCTTCGACCGGTTGCGACGGCGCGCCCTATAGCGTTGATTTTTCTCAACGCCAAGGCGTTCCCGGTCCGCGCTCTGACACCCAGATCTTTTGGGCGGCCATTTTTCTTGGCAACGAGCGCTATCCGTTTCGCAGACTGAGATTTAGCGCAAAAACTGCGCATACTCAACTGGAACCGTTGAGGGCCAATATCCTCGCTGTAACGGCGCAACGGTCCCACCTTAAAAAGAGAGCCCGCAATGCGCGAACCGTCGTCGCCGCCTACATATTCACAATGTCAAAGAGCCCACGCAAGCGAACTCGCATTCCCTGCGCATGAACGCTGAAAGAGCCGGTTGGTTTTCGCGACGCTCTTCGTGAGCCATGTCGCCGGTGTCAGGGCCGCATTTCGACGTTGGGAGAGAGCATAAGACCACTAAAACCCGTGAGGATAACTTTTCACCAAATATAGGTTTTATCAAAGACTACCCTCTCAGGGTTGCAAAATCGAAGATTCGATTCGTGTCGGGGTTGTGTGGATTTGGCGTTTTTCGCCCGCCGTTATCCTGCCCCTCTATCCATCTTCGTCATCCCGTGTGCTGTGCAGCACGAAGTGATGCACTGCTAGCACGGGATCTCTTGCGACAGGTCCGAACCCTCGAGAGATCCCGGACCAGCGAAGCAGCATTTCATGCTGCATTGCATCCGGGATGACGTAGTGGGTAAGGTGGTGCAACCATGAAACATTTTATACATCGAAAATTCACGGCAATCCTCTACCTCAAAAACCGAACAACAGCGCGCGCAAAGGCTTGCGGCTGGTCCCATTGCTGCGAGTGTGCGGCGTCGGGCAGGATTTCAATCCGATGGTTCTTCAGTGGGCGGAAGTTTTGCGCAATCGCCTGCGGCGGAAACAGAAGATCAGCTTCACCGGCGAGAATTAGTGTTTCGGCTTTAATCTGCGCGGGCAGGGCGCTGGCGTCATAATCCCGCAGCGCATCAACTTGCCGGCGCATATCGCCGGGGCTTTGGGCGTGGGGGTAGGCTCTGGCCATGGCGATGGCGGCGGCGACCGCTGCTTCGCTTTCGAAAAATGCCGGGTGAAACAACCAGTGGAAGAATGAACGATACCAGTCTTCTTCCGGGGCGCCGGCCTCGCGTAGGCTGACCAGGGTTTCAATGATCGAGCGCGCCCGCGGCGGGACCGTCGGGGTTGTCGCCGACAGGACCAGCCGGCGCAATCGGTCCGGGCGCCGCGCGGCGATGGTCATGGCGATGACGCCGCCCATGGAGTGACCGAGGATGTTCGCCTGTTCAATTTCAAGGTGATCGAGCAGGGCGATAATATCATCGGCAATCGCTTCAATCGTCACTTCGCCAGCGTTGGTTTGTGTTTGCCCGCAGCCGCGATTGTCTGGCAGGATTAGCTTGGCGTGGGGCGTCAAATGTGGCGTCACCGGCGCCCAACTGGCGCCGTCGCTGCTGAGCCCGGCGACAAGGACCAGCGGTGGACCACTGCCTTCGACCTCATAGTGGAGTGATATTCCGCTTACTGATAGATCGGGCATTAGATAATGCCAGGCAGGTTGAGGCCATGTTCAACCGCGCAGTCTTTGGCGATTTCATAGCCGGCATCGGCATGGCGCATCACGCCCGATGCCGGATCGTTCCACAACACGCGCTCAATACGCCGCGCCGCGTCGTCGGTGCCGTCCGCAACGATCACCATGCCGGCATGTTGTGAAAAGCCCATACCGACGCCGCCGCCATGATGCAGCGATACCCAGGTGGCGCCCGAGGCGCAGTTGAGCAATGCATTCAACAACGGCCAGTCGGAGACCGCGTCGGACCCATCCAGCATCGCCTCGGTCTCGCGGTTGGGCGAGGCGACCGAGCCGGAATCTAGATGGTCGCGGCCGATAACGACGGGGGCGGATAATTCGCCGGACTTCACCATTTCGTTAAACGCAAGGCCGAGCCGATGGCGCTGGCCGAGGCCAACCCAACAGATGCGCGCGGGCAGGCCCTGAAACGAAATCCGCTCTCGCGCCATGTCGAGCCAGTTGTGAAGGTGCGGATCGTCGGGGATCATCTCTTTGACCTTCGCATCTGTCTTGTAAATATCTTCTGGGTCGCCGGAGAGCGCCGCCCAACGAAACGGACCAATACCGCGGCAGAACAGCGGCCGAACATATGCCGGTACGAAGCCCGGAAAGTCGAACGCATTCTCCAGCCCTTCTTCCTTGGCGACCTGACGAATATTGTTGCCATAATCGAGCGTCGGCACGCCTGCATGCCAGAAATCCAGCATCGCCTGTACATGGACTTTGATTGAGGCGCGCGCGGCGCGTTCAACTTCGCCCGGCGCGCTCTCACGTTTCTCGCGCCACTGCGCCATGGTCCAGCCTTGCGGCAGATAGCCGTTGCGAACATCATGGGCGGAGGTCTGGTCGGTGACGATGTCCGGTCGCGCTTTGGGATCGTCTTTGGCGCGCGCCGCCAGTTCAGGAAAAATATCGGCGGCGTTGCCGAGAAGGCCGACAGATTTTGCCTCGCCCGCAGCGGTCCAGCCGTTGATCATCGCCAGCGCTTCGTCGAGGCTGGTCGCCTTGGCGTCGACATAGCCGGTGCGCAGACGGAAATCGATGTGGTCTTCATCGCATTCAACCGTCAGGCTTGAGGCGCCCGCCAGCGCGGCTGCAAGGGGCTGGGCCCCACCCATGCCGCCAAGGCCGGCGGTCAATATCCATTTGCCTTTTAAAGCGCCGCCAAAGTGCTGTCGGCCGGCTTCCATGAATGTTTCATACGTGCCCTGAACAATACCCTGGCTGCCAATATAAATCCACGAGCCCGCCGTCATCTGGCCGTACATCATCAGGCCCTTGCGATCGAGTTCATTGAAATGATCCCAGGTCGCCCAGTGCGGCACGAGATTGGAATTAGCGATGAGGACGCGGGGCGCATCTTTATGGGTTTTGAAAACCCCGACCGGCTTGCCCGACTGCACCAGCAGGGTTTCATCGTCGTTCAGCTCTTTCAGCGACGCGACGATTTTATCGAAATCGTTCCACGTCCGCGCGGCGCGGCCGATGCCGCCATAGACAACCAGCTCATGGGGGTTTTCCGCGACATCCGGATCGAGATTGTTCATCAACATGCGCATGGGCGCTTCGGTGACCCAGTGCTTGGCGGTAATCTCACTCCCGCGCGGTGCGCGAACAGTGCGGGCGTTTTTGCGGGGGTCAGTCATACGCAAATCCTTATGTGTTCTTCGTCATTGCCGGAGTTGGTCCGGCAATCCAGTCTGGATCACCGGCTTTGATGGATGGGAACCATCAACGCCGGTGATGATACTATTGCAGATGTAGAATCGCATAAGGCGCCGCTTGCGATTTGTGCGCTAGCCTTAGCCATATCATCGGCCATGAACCGGTCTCCCTTAAGCGCCGGAATTTTCTCGCGCAGCTTCGCAATCACCCCTTGCAATGTCGGGCTTGTGTTTAGAGGTTTTCGAAATTCAATTCCTTGCGCGGCCGTTAAGAGTTCAATGCCGATAATCTGCGCGAGGTTTTTGTTCATATCGATCAGCCGGCGCGCGGCGTGACACGCCATGGAGACATGGTCTTCCTGATTGCACGATGTTGGCGTCGAATCGACCGAACAGGGCGCGGCGCGGTGTTTGTTTTCTGACATCAGTGCGGCGGAGGTCACCTCGGCGATCATGAAACCGGAATTAACGCCGGGGTCCGGCGTTAAAAACGCCGGCAGCCCGTAAGACAATACCGGGTCAACCATCAGCGCGATGCGCCGCTGCGTTATCGAGCCGATTTCAGCGATCGCCAGCGCAATTTGGTCCGCTGCGAACGCAACCGGTTCTGCATGGAAGTTACCACCGGAAAGGATTGAACCATCAGCAAAGACAAGCGGATTGTCGGTCGCCGCATTGGCCTCGATCTGAAGCGTGGCTGCCGCCTGGCGCAGAAGATCGATACAAGCGCCCATCACCTGGGGCTGGCAGCGGATGCAATAGGGGTCCTGCACGCGTTCATCACCGTCGCGATGACTTTCGCGGATTTTCGATCCGGCCATGATCGCACGGAGAAAATGCGCTGCATCGATCTGGCCCTGATGGCCGCGCACCGCATGGATTTCATCGCGAAACGGCGCCGCGGAGGCCATCGCCGCATCGGTCGACAAGGCGCCGGTGACCAGGCTTGCATGCATCGCACACCACGCATTGAACAACCCGACCAACGCCAGCGCGGTTGAAACTTGCGTGCCGTTGATCAGGCCAAGACCTTCCTTCGGACCGAGCACAACCGGCTTTAACTTGGCGGCGGCAAGCGCGTCTTTTGTCGGCATGCGGGCATCGTTATACCACGCCTCGCCTTCGCCGATCATCGCTGCGGCCATATGCGCAAGCGGAGCGAGATCACCCGATGCGCCAACCGAGCCCTGACCGGGGATCACCGGCGTCACCCCGCGCTCTAGCATCGCCTCGATCTGCGCAATCGTTCCCATACGAACGCCCGATACGCCGCGCCCGAGAGAGATGAGCTTCAGCACCATGATCAAACGTGCGGTCTCAATATCGAGCGGGTCGCCAACGCCGGCGCAGTGAGACAAGATCAGATTACGCTGAAGGGTTTCAACATCGTCGGGTTCAATGCGCCGATTGGCGAGTTTGCCGAACCCGGTATTAACGCCGTAGACCGGATCGGCGCCGGTCGCCGCTTTGGCGATGATGGCGGACGACGCGTTGATCGCAGCGTGGCAGCTTTTATCCAGCGCCACCGGCGCGCCGTTGCGGTAAATATCTTCGAGCGCACTTAGGCTGACCTCGCCGGGTGTTACAATCATCATAACGTCTCGCCTGCAAAAATTCTCGTTTTCAGAGGGTTATACCCAATATGGTAGGAAAGGGCGGAAGGCTCCGATAGGCCCCAGATCGCCAGATCGGCAGATTTTCCGGGTGTGATCGCGCCGGTCTCACCCGCCAGGCCGAGCGCTGTGGCCGCGATACGGGTGACGCCGGCCAGCGCCTCCTCCGGGGTCAGGCGAAAGAGCGTGCACGCCATGTTCATGGCCAGCAAGAGCGAGGTCATGGGCGAGGTGCCGGGGTTGCTGTCGGTGGCGACCGCTATCGGAACATGGGCCGCGCGTAAAGCCTCAATCGGCGGCAGTTTGGTCTCGCGCAGATAGTAGTACGCCCCGGGCAACATGACGGCGACGGTTCCGGCCTTCGCCAGCACACGCGCATCGGCGTCTTTGAGATATTCAAGATGATCCGCCGACAGAGCGTCATATTGCGCCGCGAGCCGGGCGCCGCCGAGATCGGACAATTGTTCCGCATGCAGCTTTACCGGTAGGCCAAGCGCGCGGGCTGTTTTGAAAACCCGCTCGATCTGCGCGGGCGAGAAACCGATCCCCTCGCAAAAACCATCGACAGCATCAACCAGCGCCTCACTATGCGCCGCCGGCAATAGATCGTTGCAGACATGGTCGATATAATCATCGCTGCGGCCGGCATATTCCGGCGGCACGGCATGGGCGCCGAGAAATGTGGTTTTGATATTGATGCGCCGCGCCTCACCAAGATTACGCGCGGCGCGCAGCATTTTTAATTCGGTCTCCAAATCGAGCCCATAGCCGGATTTGATTTCGATCGTTGTCACGCCCTCTGCGAGTAGGGAGTCAAGTCGGGGCAGCGCGATTTGCACCAATTCAGACTGGCTGGCGGCGCGCGTCGCCTTGACGGTGGACATGATGCCGCCGCCGGCCGCGGCGATTTCCTCATAGGATTTGCCGTTGAGGCGGGCCTCGAACTCGCCAGCCCGGTCGCCGGCGTAAACCAGATGCGTGTGGCAATCGATCAGGCCGGGGGTCATCAACGCGCCGTCAAGGGAGATCACCTTGCGGGCCAGCGCCTCCGGCGCCGCCGGCAGGTCAGCCATGGCGCCGACCCAGGCAATCTTTCCGGCCTCGGCGGCTACCGCGCCGGGCGTGATCATCCCATAGGCGGCGTCAATATCCGGATCGAGCGTCGCAATCCGCCCATCGATCCACAATGTGTCCCACATAAATTGCCAGCCGCGCCGTTGTTGCCTGACGACGTATAGACACAGCTGCCGGGCTTGTGAATAAAGGGCGCGGTTCTTTCGTGTAGGACGGGAAAATGACCTCAGGCGATCGCGCAGAAAAACAATGGCATTCATTGGCGGGACTGTTATCTGCTGGGCCGGATGCGCCGATTGCACTGCTTGGCGCGCCCATGGCCGGCGGCGCGGTGACGCCGGGGGAATGCGACCGCGCACCGACGGTGTTTCGTTCAGCGCTCAAGCGCATCAGCACCTATGATGTGGAGACGGGCCAAGAGCTGCAAGGCCTCAGCGCCCATGACGCCGGGGATGTGGCGCTGAAGGATCTGTCGCCCGAGACGAGTTTTGCGCCGATTGCGGGCGCCTTTTCTGCACTGACCGACAGGCATGAACTCAGCATACTGATTGGCGGCAATAACGCCGTCACCCGGCCCGGGGTTCATAGCGTTGATCCACGCCTGAAAAATGTCGGGCTGATCACGCTGGATGCGCATTTTGACCTGCGCGATACATCAGCAGGTCTGCTCAACGGCAATCCGGTGCAGGCGCTGCTCGATGATGGTCTGCCCGGCGCGCATATCGCGCAGATCGGCATCGCGCCGTTCGCCAATGCCGCCTATATGCATGAGACCGCCAAGGCCGAAGGCATCAGCGTTTACACAATGGGCGAGTGCCATAGCCGCGGCGTCGAGGCGGTGCTTGCGGATGCGTTCGAGACAATCGCCGCGCGGTGCGACCGGATTTACGTCGATTTCGATATCGATGTGATTGAGCGCGGGCTGGCGCCGGGCGCGCCGGGCGCTCGTCCCGGCGGGATGACGACGACGGACTTCTTCCATGCCGCTAGAGCAGTCGGCGCACACAGCAAAGTGTGCGCGGTCGATCTTACGGAGTTTGATCCTGCCTGCGATGTCAGCGATATCACAGCCCTTGTCGCCGGGCGCTGGTTTGGCGAGCTTCTGGCCGGGTTCCAGACCCGCTAAAGTTGAAGGCCGTGATGTATATGCAATTTATATCATCAATCTTAAATCTCGGTACGTTTGATATTCCACTCAGCGAGTTTCAAAAAAACGGCAAACCACTATCAACAGAAGACGCAAATAGAACACTGTCACAAAAATATCCTCTGACTGAGCGTATTTATCTGGGGTATATTAAAAGCTTTACGCACCATCACGAATTTCAAACAATCGAGCATTCAGAATCTGTAGTATTGCGCATTGCGCCATCTAGATGGCTCAGGAAATTTTCATTCACAGGTGCTGGATCAGTAGTAGTGCTGGCGATTCTGATGCAAATCTTTGGAGAACGGGATCGTGAATCGACAGTTCTTTTGATGCTAGTAATCACCATCGCTCCGATAGCCTTATTTGGAATTCCATCATTCCTAGGCGGGCTATATTTTCAGTTTTGTCTGGGAAAATTGAGGGATCATGTGACAGATGCACAGTGATATTTGCAAATCTGATTGATCCGCTAAAGCCTCTTAAGCTTCCGGCGCAGATTTTGCTGTTTAACCCCTGCAATCACACTTCAGTAGGGCATGGCCATGGTTAATATTGAACAGAACGGCGCCAAGCGGGCGGTCATCGGCGGCTTGGTCTTTGCCGCCAGCATCATCGCGCTCATCAGTGCCGCATCGGCGGCGACTTTTGACGCCAACAAAATCTCATTTCGGGACGTCACCGGGGCGGTCGAAATCGTCACCACCAGTGGCGATGAGATCGATGTTGAAATTCGCCAGGGCAAAAAGCACCAGCCGCTTGAGGTCAGTGAAAAAGATGGCGTTGTCGTCATCATCGGCGAGAAATGGCGCGATGATGAGACGCGCAACTGTTGTGACAGGCGCATCAGACGCGAATTTCATGGCCGCAAAGATCGCAAACTGACGACAGGCAAACCGGTCGAGCGGGATTTCTTTGACGACTATCCGACGATTATCGTTGCGATACCGGTGAATAGCGACGTTGATTTTATTGACGCCTGGATACTCCTCGACATGGAGCGCCTGAACGGCGCGCTGCTGCTCGATAGCTGCTATGTATACGGACAAACCGGCGACGTTGATGAGGCGATTGTCGGCCTTGTTGACGGCAGTCGCCTGGTTATGGGCGACGTCAACGCCGGGCTGGAGATCGATATTTCCGGCGAGGCCGACATTATGGTGGGCGATACGCAGATGGTTGATATTGATATCGCCGGGCCGGGGGATGTGATTATCGGCGACATTAACGGTATGTTCGACGTTTCCATCGCCGGCTCGGGCATTGTCCGGGCGACGCGGCTTGATGGTCCCATGACCGCGCGAATTGCAGGATCCGGCGGCGTTGCGGTGAAAGGCGGGCGCGCCGACAGGTTGCGGGCGCATATTGACGGCTCCGGCGGGATCTATTTTGGCGGCGCGGTTACTCAGCCGGAATTACGGCTGTTTGGCTCCAGCGAAGTGCGGATGAAATCCGTCAATGGCCGCATCACCCATTATGGCGGCGGCGTCGTATATGTCGGCGACGAGGTCTTTTCGGACGAATAACTTTCTAGGCGCTACGCTGGCCGCTTTTCCATCGACACATAATCGCGTTGCGGCGCGCCGGTATAGATCTGGCGCGGGCGACCGATTTTCTGGTTTGGATCGACGATCATCTCCGACCATTGCGCAATCCAGCCGACGGTGCGCGCGAGCGCAAACAGAACCGTGAACATATCAGTCGGGAAGCCGAGCGCGCGCAGGGTGATGCCGGAATAGAAGTCGATATTCGGATAAAGCTTTTTCGATACAAAATATTCGTCCTCAAGCGCTATTCGCTCCAGCTCCATGGCTACTTGCAACAACGGTTCATCGCGAATGCCGAGCGCGTCAAGCACTTCGTGACAGGCATCGCGCATGACTTTGGCGCGCGGATCGTAGTTTTTATAGACCCGGTGGCCAAAGCCCATCAGCCGGAACGGATCGTCCTTATCTTTGGCGCGGGCGATGAATTCCGGAATACGGTCAACTGTGCCGATTTCCTCGAGCATGTTCAGCGCCGCCTCATTAGCGCCGCCATGGGCCGGACCCCAAAGCGAGGCGATGCCGGCGGCGATGCAGGCGAATGGGTTGGCGCCAGACGAGCCGGCTAGCCGCACCGTTGAGGTCGAGGCGTTTTGCTCGTGGTCCATATGCAAGATGAAGATCTTGTCGAGTGCATCACACAGAACCGGGTTGCACTCATAGTCTTCGCTGGACACCGCAAAGCACATGCGCATGAAATTCGAGGTGTAGTCGAGATCATTGCGCGGGAAGACGAAAGACTGGCCGATTGAATATTTATACGCCATCGCCGCAATCGTCGGCATTTTGGCGATCATGCGATGGCTCGCGATCAGGCGCTGTTTCGGATCGGTGATGTCGGTGGAGTCGTGATAGAATGCCGACAAGGCGCCAACCACGCCGACCATAATCGCCATCGGGTGTGCGTCGCGCCGGAACCCGTTATAGAAATGCTTGAGCTGCTCATGCACCATGGTGTGCATGGTGATGGAATTTTCAAACCATTTGCGCTTTTCCGGATCGGGCAGCTCGCCATTTAACAACACATAAGCGGTCTCAAGAAAGTCGGAGTTCTCTGCGAGTTGGTCGATGGGATAGCCGCGATAAAGCAGTATGCCTTCGTCGCCATCGATGAAGGTGATTTTAGACTCGCAACTCGCGGTCGAGGTGAAACCGGGATCAAAGGTAAAAGCGCCGGTGTCTTTATAGAGGCTGCGAATATCAAAAACGTCTGGCCCGTGGGTCGGCTTATAGACGGGAAACTCGACGGTCCCGCCCTCATGGGTGAGGGAGATCGTGCCGGAGGGTTTCAGATCGCTTTTCATCAAATCAGCCTTTTAGGTTTGCGGTGCATCATTTATGTTGCAGCGCATTATACGGCAATATTTCGGCTATTCCAGCTTCACTGGCAGTGAATTTGGTCGCCAATACGCGCCAGCGACTCAACACGACCGAGGCTGTATAACACCTCGCCAATGGAAGGCGAAGGCCGTCCGGCCGTAAGCGCGGCGCGGAGCGGCGCGCCGATGGCCCCAAAGCCGATATCTTTTGCCGCCGCCAGGCTTTGCAGTCGCTGTTCCAGCGCCTCGGGCGTTGACCATAACCCTTCGTCGTTCAAAATCTCTTTGATCTCTTTGAGCATGTCCACGGCGCCGTCTTTTCGTAACGGCTTGGCCGCTTTGCCCTCAACCGTGAACGGCCGGGCGAGGAAGAGGAATGCGCCGACGACGACAATGTCGGCAAGCGTTGCGCAGCGGGTTTTTAAAAATGGCGCGGCGCGCTCTAGTCGAGCGGTATTATCTGTACCGAGATTAATGTCAGCTTTTTCGAGGAAGGGGACAGACAGGCGCACAAATTCCATATCGTCAAGCGCGGCCACATAATGCGCGTTGATATGGTTGAGTTTGTCGAGGTCGAGCCTTGCCGGGGCTTTGTTGACGCCGGCAAGATTAAACCACTCCAATGCCTTGTCGCGCGGGATGATTTCGTCATCGCCATGGGACCAGCCGAGACGAATGAGATAGTTGGCAAGCCCGTCGGCGAGATAGCCCATGTCGCGATATGCCTCGACGCCGAGGGCGCCGTGGCGTTTGGATAACTTTGCGCCATCGCCGCCATGGATCAGCGGCACATGGGCGAACACCGGCGCTGGCCAATCTAGCGCATCATAAATCTGCTGTTGGCGCGCCGCATTGTTGAGGTGGTCGTCGCCGCGGATGACATGGGTGACTGCCATATCATGATCGTCTGCGACCACCGCCAGATTATAGGTCGGATCGCCATTGCCTCGCAAAATTATCAGATCGTCGAGCGCCGAATTGGGGAACGAAACATCGCCCTGTACGGCATCCTGGATGGTGGTTGATCCATCGCGCGGGGCGAGAAAGCGGATCGCAAACGGCGCGCCGTCTGGCGCTTGCGACGGGTCGCGCTCACGCCAAGGGCTTTCAAAGCGAACCCCGTCGGCGCGGGCTTTGTCCCGCGCAGCCGTCAGCTCCTCCGGTGTCAGATAGCAGCGATAGGCTTTTGCCACAGCGAGAAGCTGATTGGCGATTTCAATATGGCGCTCGCGCCGGGAAAATTGCGATCCGGGATCGCCATCCCAGTCAATCCCGAGCCAGGCGAGCCCGTCCAATATGGCCTCAACCGCGGCTTCGGTGTGGCGGGCGCGATCGGTGTCCTCGATGCGCAACAGAAATTTGCCGCCACGCCCGCGCGCATAAAGCCAGTTAAACAGCGCCGTGCGCGCGCCGCCGATATGCAAGTAGCCGGTCGGCGATGGGGCAAAGCGGGTAACGACGGCTTGGGTATTTTTAGCGGGTTGCGGCATGGCTTGCAGACCGGCTCCGATTGCTGTGAGATGATAAGAATCAAGGTTTCGTGCGGCGTTGTTAGCACATCGATCTAACCGGCGCCTATGTTTCCATGCCCAATTCCACATGACAGTTAGAGCAGCAGAACAATTTGCCGATCCGGACCTTAGCTCCAGCGTGTTGCGGCGCTTGTGGCGGCGTCTGGCTTTTATTGCGCCCGAGCGGCTCAGCGCCTGGGTAAAACTCGATCTAGCATCGCTTGGCGTTTGGTCGCCGGTCGCCATTGGCGCTGGCGCCGGCATTTACTTCGGGCTGAAAACCGAACCCCATGCAGCGCTCGCGATCACGCTGTTGCTCAGCGCTTTGGGGTTGGCGATTTTCTCCCATGGCCGCCACGGGCCGGGCGGTAAGGTATTTGCGGGGCTGGTTCTCGCGGCGCTTGGATTTGCGGCGGCGGATTGGCGCACGGCGCAAGTAGCGGCGCCGGTTCTTGAGCGCGAGTTGAGTATTCGGTCGGTGACGGGCGAGCTGATCAGCATTGAAGACAGAACGCGTATGCGGCGCATGATTGTTGCACTCCATGGCGTTGGCGGGGTGAGCGAGGAAGACTTGCCGGCGCGGGCGCGCATCAGCTGGCGTGGCGGGGAATTTAACGCCGCACCCGGCGATATCATCCGCTTGCGCGCGGGGCTCAGCCCGCCGCCGGCGCCGGCCGCGCCCGGTACGTTCAATTTTTCGCGCCAGCTATATTTCCAGAAGATCGGCGCGGTCGGTTTTGCCGTGAGCCCGCCGCAAATCATCGTCAAAGCGGAAACCGGGCGGGGCGGCATGCTCCGCACACAAATTGAGACTGTCCGCGCCAACCTGCTACATAGAATAACTGATGCCGCACCGGGGGAAGGAGGCGCGATTGTCGCCGCCATTGTCACCGGTAAGCGCGATGCGATCACGCCGCGCTCAAGGGCGGCGCTGCGCGATGCGGGGCTCGCGCATATGCTGGCGATTTCCGGGATGCATATGGGGATCGCTACCGGGCTGATTTTTTTTCTCATCCGTTTTGGCTTGGCGGCGATCGAGCCGCTGGCGCTGCATTATCCGATTAAAAAATGGGCGGCGTCGGCGGCGTTGTTATCGGGTTTTATATATCTGATATTGTCCGGTGGCGGATGGTCGGCGCGGCGCGCCTTTATCACTGCGGCGATTATGTTTGCGGCGATTTTGGTTGACCGGCGCGCATTGTCGCTCAGAAATGTCGCCATCGCCGCCGCCTTCATTTTGCTGACGACGCCGGAAGCGCTGTTTCATCCGGGCTTTCAAATGTCGTTTGCGGCCGTCACGGCTTTGATTGCCGGTTATGAATGGTATGGCCGCAGCGCCGATCCGGACCGGAGTTTTTCACCGTTGGCGCGGGCCAGGCGATATGCGATTGCGCTTGGCGTCACCGACACCATCGCCGCTGTCGCGACCGCGCCATTTGCGCTTTATCATTTCAACCGCGTTGCGCTTTATTCGCTGCCGGCAAATGTTCTGGCGATGCCGCTGATGGGCTTTTGGGTGATCCCGGCGGCGATTTTGGCGCTGATGCTTGCGCCGCTTGGGCTCGATGGCTGGGCGTGGCGATTATCGGCGCAGGGCGTTGAGGCGATGCTGGCGATTGCAACGGAGGTTTCCAGCTGGCGCGGCGCGGTTTCGTTTACCTGGCAATGGCCGCCCGTCGCCTTGTTGACGATGACCATCGGCGGGTTGTGGTTTTGTCTGGCGCGTTCGCCATTGCGGCTGGCCGGTATTGCGGCGATCCCCCTGACCGTCCTGTTAGTCACTGCCGCGCCGCCGCCGCAAATATTTGTCGCCGCATCGGGCTTAAACGCCGGCGTGATCTTGCCGGACGGTGACAACAAAATGGCGGTCTTCAGCACCAGGCGCGACCGATTTTCTGCGTCTGTCTGGGGGGAGGCGGCCGGCTTTGATCGCGACAGCGCAAAGCCGCTGGCGATGAATGAAGTTGGCGCCTGCGATGCGCGCGGCTGTATTTTAAACATCAATGTGAAAATTGCGGCGTTTATCTCAGACCGCTCCGTGCTGGCCGAAGATTGTGAGCGCGCAGATATTGTGGTGGCGTTCTTCCCGGTCAGCGGCGCTGACTGGCGCCACTGCGACGCGGTTCTCATCGATCGTCGCTCGATATGGCGACGCGGCGCTCATGCTGTATGGTTCAAGCCCGACGGGGCTATCAAGGTGATGACTGTCGCAGAGCAGTTGGGCCGACGTCCGTGGACTGGCAATTAGAGCGTGTTCACAAAAAGTGTGGGCGGTTTTTGGGTTCGAACACGCGATCACTAAAGAATCTAGACTGCGTTCCCGATTCGACAAAAAGTGAACGCAGTCTTTTTGCAGCGCATCAGCTAGTAGCGCCGCATCAGCGCGACCAGTCTGCCCTGGACCGAGACCCGGTCCGGCCCATAGATGCGGGTTTCATAGGCGGGATTGGCGGCTTCCAACGCAATCGAGGCGCCCTTTTTGCGCAGCCGTTTCAGGGTCGCTTCTTCCGCGTCCACCAGCGCGACCACAATATCGCCGCTGGTAGCGTCATTGCAGCGTTTGATAATCGCCAGGTCGCCATTGTGAATACCGGCATTGATCATCGACTCGCCGTCCACCTCAAGAATGTAGTGCTCGCCCGAACCGATCAACGCGCCGGGCGCGGGAATGCGGTCAATTTCGTGCTGGATCGCCTCGATAGGCGTGCCAGCGGCGATACGGCCAAGCACCGGCAATTCGGTCATACCTTCATGGCCCATACTTTCATGACTGAGGCTAGCGGCTGGTGCGCGGCGGCCCCGGCTTTTGAAATTACCGGCGACCACGGAGGGAGAGAATCGCGGCGCCGACGGGGTATTCGCCGCCGCCATCTCGTCGGGCAGGCGCACAACCTCCAGCGCTCGGGCGCGATTGGGCAAGCGGCGAATAAACTCGCGCTCTTCAAGGGCGGTAATCAGCCGGTGGATCCCGGATTTTGACCGCAAACCCAGCGCATCCTTCATTTCGTCAAAGGACGGCGACACGCCAGTCTCAGTGATCTGGTCATTGATATATAACAGCAGCTCATGTTGTTTCTTCGTAAGCATCATCTCTCCTGGGCTGCGCAGCCTCTCCTTGGCCGTTGTTTTTGCTAAGCCCTCAACCTAAGGCTGTTTCCACCGCCGAAACGACAGAAGAACAAAACAACAACGATGTTCTATGCATGTTCTAATTACGCGTCAACAGGGGTAAAAAGCTGAGCCTGCTTGGTGCAATTGCGTCAGGCGAGAGCCGGCGGCGTCAGTAACGCCCGGGTAGCCGCCTCGACATCGGCCTGGCGCATCAGGCTTTCTCCGACCAGGAACGCCGAGGCGCCATAGTCGCGAAGCGCAACCAGATCCTCATGGGTGGATATGCCGCTTTCGCTGACCACAACGGCGCCGCGCGGCGTGGCCGTACAAAGCTCAGCGGTTACCTGAAGTGAAGTATCAAATGTATTTAGATTGCGGTTATTTATACCGATTAAGTTTGCATTAAGGTTAATTGCGCGATCCATCTCGGCGCGATTATGGACCTCGACCAGCACATCGAGCGCCATATCGCGCGCCGTTTGATAGAGCTCACCCGCTTGAGAATCCGACAGGCAAGCCATAATCAGCAATATACAGTCCGCGCCCCAGGCCCGTGATTCGACAATCTGGTAGGGGTCAATCATGAAATCCTTGCGCAGGACCGGCAACGAACAGGCGCCGCGCGCGGCTTTGAGGAAATCGGGCGAGCCTTGAAAGCTTGGCCCATCGGTCAGCACAGACAGACACGCCGCGCCGCCAGCTGCGTATGCGCGCGCGTGATCGGCGGGATCGAAATCCGGCCGGATCAACCCTTTGGAGGGGCTGGCCTTTTTAATCTCCGCAATCAGCGCAAATCCGTCCGTGGCCTTTTTGACCAGGGCATTGCGAAACCCGCGCGGTCTGGCTTCTTTCGCGAGCGTCTCCAGCGCGCCTATCGGCGCATTCGCCTTGGCGCTCGCGACCTCTTTGCGCTTATAGGCGATGATGTCGTCAAGAATACTCATGCCGGGCCGTTTGAGAGTTCAACAAGCTTGGCCAGCGCGGATTTGGCGGCGCCATCGTCAATCGCGCGCTCCGCAATTCTGGCCGCATCGCTTAGGTTTTTGGCTTTGCCGGCGACGATCAATGCGCCGGCGGCGTTGAGGACGGCGATGTCGCGATAGGCGCCGCTTGCGCCGTCGAGCAGGCGCGCAAGCGCCGCGGCGTTCTCGGTCGGGTCGCCGCCTTTCAGCTCCGCCATGGTCGTGCGCGCGAGCCCGGCGTCTTCCGGCGTGACTTCAAACTCTTCGACCACACCGTTCCGCAACGCCGCCACATAAGTCGGCCCGGTGGTGGTCAATTCATCAAGACCATCACTACCGTGCACCACCCAGGCGGCTTCAACGCCGAGCTTGGGCAGGGTTTGCGCGATCGGTAAAATGAGATCGCGGGCAAATACCCCCATCAGCTGTCGCTTGGCGCTGGCCGGATTTGAAAGCGGGCCGAGCACATTAAACAAGGTGCGCACGCCGAGCGCCTTGCGCGCCGCAGCCGCATTGCCCGCCGCCTTGTGGTGAAGCGGCGCAAACATGAAGCCGACTTTTGCCTCATGGATGCAGCGTGAAATCAACGCCGGTTCAATCTCCAGCTTGACGCCAAGGGCGACCAGCACCTCCGATGAGCCGGATTTGGACGACGCCGCCTTGTTGCCATGTTTGGCGACCGGCACGCCGCAACCGGCGACAATCAGCGCGGCGGCGGTTGATATATTGTAAGTGCCGGCGCCGTCGCCGCCGGTGCCACAGGTGTCGATCGCATCGGCCGGCGCATCGACCCGCAGCGCCATGGCGCGCATAGCTTGTGCGGCAGCGGTGATCTCCGCAACCGTTTCGCCGCGTGCGCGCAACGCGGTGAGGAACCCGGCAATTTCCATATCGCTTGCCGCGCCGGAAAGGATCGTGTCCATAGCGCCGCGCATCTCGCCCGGGGTTAGCGGCTGGCCGGAAACCGCCAATCTCAGAAATGGCGTAAATCCGCTCATCGCGTCGCCATCTTCATGAAGTTCGCGAAAATTTCAGGCCCATAGTCCGACGCGATGCTCTCGGGGTGAAACTGAACCCCGACGATCGGCAATGTTTTATGAACTACCGCCATAACCTCATCATCGTCCTCGGCGGATGCCGCCGTGATCATATCCGCCGGCAGGCTGGCGCGCTCCGCCACCAGCGAATGATAGCGCGTTGCGGTGAAAGGCGAGGGCAGGCCGTCGAACAGAGCGCCGCCGTCATGGACGATGTTGCAGGTCTTGCCGTGCATCAAATGTTCAGCCCGGACGATGCGCCCGCCGAAATGCTGGACGATAGCCTGCATACCGAGGCAAACGCCGAATACCGGTTTGCGCGCCGCCGCCGCGGCAGCGACGAGGTCAAGGCATATGCCCGCCTCGGTCGGCGTGCGCGGGCCGGGCGAGATGACGATGGCGGTGGCGTCCAAGCCTACGGCTTGCTCAGCGCTGATCACGTCATTGCGCTTGACCACAACCTCTTGATCGGTCGCGCCGCCAACCAGGTGAACAAGGTTGTGGGTGAAGCTGTCATAATTATCGATCAGCAAAATCATCGAAATCTCGAGAATCAGCGAATGTAGGAGACTGGCAGGTTTAACGTTGCGGCGCGAGGGCGCAAGCGGCCGCCAATATGTATGGGCGACGCTAACAGGTATGTGATCGATTGAATTACGAGCGAGACCATAATTTCGAGGCCAGCCGGCCGGCCCCCGCCAGGAGGCGGATAGGCGTGGCCGGCGGCGCTGGCGTGATTGCATCCGTCGTCATTGCTCTTATCGGGGTGATGATTGGCGCGATTTCCGCCTATGTCAGCGAACTGGGCGCGGTGGCGAGCGCTACTAAAATCTCAGCCCTCAATGCGCCGATCCGCGACGACCCGCTCTTTGATCTTGCCTATCACAAGCGTGAGGAGATCGTCCGGCGGGTTCTGGCGTCCGCCGATTGGGCGTCGCCCGGTCTGGAGCGTCTGGCGCCGCCGCAGATGACGCCTGGCAAGCCGAAGCCGAAAATCATCATTATTTTTGACGATATGGGCATTGATAAGCGCGCGTTTGAAAACACGCTCGCGCTTCCCGGTCCGCTGACATTGTCGTTCTTGCCCTATGCCAATGATGTTGATCTGCTCGCGGCTGCGGCACGCAAGGCGGGCCGCACGGTGATGTTGCATTTGCCCATGGAGCCGGAAGGCGAGGCCGATCCGGGACCGGTGGCGCTGACGTCAAAGATGACGGGGGTTGCGTTCCTGGATGCGTTGATTTGGAACCTTGATCGTTTTGACGGCTATGTCGCGGTCAACAACCATATGGGCTCAAAGCTGACCGCCGATGAAGCGGCGATGAAAACCGTGCTGGCTTACCTTAAGCAAGAGGGCGTGTTCTTTTTAGACAGTGTGACCACCGGCGACACCAAAGTACGCAGCGCCGCCGCCCGGGTCGGCGCCGAGGTGTTCTCGCGCGATGTATTTCTCGACGCTGAGGCCGGCGACAAGCCCGCCATCAGAAAACAACTCCGCCTGGTTGAGCGGATCGCCAGAGAGACCGGATACGCCGTAGCGATCTGTCACCCGCGCAAGGAAACGCTCGAAGTGTTGGGCCCATGGCTGACCTCCGCGCCCGAGCGCGGGTTTGAGCTGGCGTCAGTGACGGTGCTGGAGACAATTAGACGGCAGGAAAAAATTCAGGCGCTGGCAACTAAGGCGCCATCACTGCGACTGTAGCCTTGAGGCGTCGATAAATTCACGCATAAAAAAATGGGCGCAGCATACTGCTGCGCCCAAAGTCATAAATGCAAAGACGATTACGCCGCTTCGGCTTTTTTCTTGGCGATGTATGCGTCGATGAGTTCTTCCAATATGGGCAGCGCGACAGCGCCGCTTTTCAAGACGACGTCATGAAAATCACGAATGTCAAAATCATCGCCAAGCTCTGTTTTTGCTTTCTCGCGGAGTTCCAAAATCTTGAACATACCGATCTTATAGGACAACGCCTGGCCCGGTAGATCGATATAGCGTTCGATTTCCTTGGTTGCGTCCTCTTCGGTCATCGGATTGTTGTCGAGCATAAATTTGATAGCTTTCTCGCGCGACCACTTTTTCGAATGAACGCCGGTATCGACCACCAGACGGGCGGCGCGCAGCATTTCGTTTTGAAGGCGTCCGAAATCCTGCATAGGATCGGTAAACCGGCCTTGCTCTTTGGCGAGGCGTTCAGAGTAAAGGCCCCAGCCTTCCGTATAGGCGCCAAAGAATGCAAATTTCTGGAACATCGGTACGCCAGTCAGCTCCTGCTGTATCGCGATCTGGAAATGGTGTCCCGGCGCGCCTTCATGATAGGCTATGGTTTCCATTTCGTGCTTTTGCTTTGTCGTCATGTCTTTGAGATTGGTGTAGTAAATGCCTGGGCGCGACCCGTCGGGCGTCGGACGATTGTAAAACGCGATTGGGGCAGTTTCCTCGCGCCATTGTTCTACGGCGCGCACTTCCAGCGATGCTTTTGGCAGGACATTGAAATATTTATCAACGTCAGCGTAGATCGCATCGATATAAGCCTTGGACTGATCAAGATAGGCTTGTTTACCTTCCTCTGTATCCGGGAAGAAGTTTGACGGATCAGTTCGCAGAAACGTGAAAAATTCCTGCAACGAGCCGTCGAAGCCGACCGTCTCCATGATCGCTTCCATTTCGCCGCGAATACGCTTGACGTCTTTGAGGCCAGTCTTGTGAATTTCTTTCGCCGTCATATCTTTTTCGGTTGTCCAGAAAGTCATCCGGCTTTCGTAAAACGCCTTGCCGTCCGGCAACGCCCAAACGCCGTTGGCGCCATGAGATTGACCGCGCAGTGATTCAACCTTGGCGACGAAGGCATTCACGGTTTGCTGGAAAGGGCCCTCAAGGGCGGCGACCGCATCATTGATCAGCTGTTCTTTTTCAGAATCGCTAACCTCTAACGCGTCCACCTTGCCGCGAAAATCGGCAAGGATGGCCGAGTCCTCTTCGCTGTCATCGAAAGGTGCGCCAGTTATGACGTTTTGTGCATCCGTGATGACCGGGTCGAATGAAAAAGATGTTGGAACGATGCCGCGCTCAGCGGCCATATCAATGCCTTCAATCAGTTGCTCGCCAGCGACTTTAAGGCCGTTAAGGCGCGAAATATACGCCTCCGCATCGGAGACATTATCAACACGGTGAATGTTCTGCATGAAGGTGATCGGGAAGGTCATCGGATTGTTCATGGTTGAAAATGCATAGCCATGAAAACGATAAGCGTGCCCGGCAATGGCGCGTTTTTGAAGAAACTCAAAGATTCTGTAACTGACCTGTGACGCTTCGGAGAGTTTTTCACGATCGATGTCTGCGTGAAGGCGCACAAGGTCTTGCTTTGTTTCTTCGTGTTGACGAATGGCCTCCGCGTCGGAAAAATCATCCCACTCGCCATAGCGCTCAGTCTTCATGCCGAGCTGGGCCTGAAAGAGTGGCGAATTGGCGATATTGCGCTGAAAGATTTCTTCAAAGAAGGTTGAGAGTTTTTGGTCTTCGGTTTGCTCGGCTGCTTCCTCAGTCGATTGCTCGGCCTCTTGCGCGTAGGCAAGTGGATTGGCGATCATGACGAGTGCGCTCGTCGCGGCGAGCCAGATTTTCAATTTGTTGGTCATCGTGTGCCCCTTTATTTTTTGGTTCTGTATAACTGCCCAAGGCCGCTAAGCCCGTCACAATATTATATGTCATAGCGTATTTAGGGCGTACTGCTTACTGCCTCGTCGCGGATGTGAGGCGATTCATCGCAAAGGTGTGAGGTTTTTCGTCCTAATTCCCTCTATGTTCAAGCGCAGCTTTGGCTGCAGCGAACAAAGCTTTGGCTTTATTCTCGCATTCACGTTGTTCCATTTCCGGATCGGAATCGGCGACAATGCCGGCGCCGGCCTGGACATACATGCGCCCGTCCTTGACGATAGCGGTTCGCAGCGCAATGCAGGTGTCGACATTGCCGTCGGCGGAAAAATACCCGATTGCTCCGCCATATACGCCGCGTGCGGCGCCTTCCAACTCATCGATGATTTCCATGGCGCGGATTTTTGGCGCGCCGGTCACCGTGCCAGCGGGAAAGCCTGCAGCGACGGCATCCACCGGGTGCACGTCGTCGCGTAAATCGCCAACGACATTGGAGGCGATATGCATGACGTGGCTGTAACGCTCGACATTGAAGCTCTCGGTCACGCGCACCGAGCCGATTTTCGCCGACCGGCCGACATCGTTGCGTCCGAGATCGAGAAGCATCAGATGTTCAGCCCGCTCTTTCGGATCGGCGAGCAATTCCGCCTCCAGCGCTTTGTCTTGCGCCGGCGTCGCCCCGCGTGGACGGGTGCCCGCAATCGGCCGGATGGTGACCTCGCCATCGCGAACGCGGACCAGAATTTCCGGGCTGGAGCCGACTAGCGCAAAATCATCGAAGTTCAGATAAAACAAAAACGGCGAGGGGTTCGAGCGGCGTAGCGTACGATATAGTTCGAAAGGCGGCGCGGTAAACTCGGTTGAGAAGCGCTGGCTCAACACCACCTGAAAAATATCGCCAGCGGTGATATAGTCTTTGGCGCGCGCAACCTTGTTGCGGAACTCGGTTTCATCCGTATCCGATGTAATCTCGATGTTTTGATTGGCGGGTAGTTTTTCGCCTATGGGGAGCGCTAAGGGCGCCGCCAGGTTCTCGACGGCTTCGGCCAGGCGTTCGCCGGCTCTGGCGTAAGCGGCGCGGGCCGAAACGCCGGGCTCCGGGCGCGCCGGCGCAAACAGCGAAATCTCCTGAAAGATATTGTCAAACACCGCAACCAGCGTCGGGCGAATGAAAATCGCGTCGGGGCTGTCAAGGCCGCCCGCAGGACGCGGCCCCAGATGCTCCATCTGCCGCACCATGTCGTAACCGAGATATCCAAAAACGCCCGCCGCCATAGGGGGCAGGATGGGGGGCGGCAAACCAGGCGGCGGCTCGATCTCGGATTCGGCGAATAAGCGTTTTAAATTCACCAGCGGCGCGCCTTCTTCATCGACAAACGCCGACCTGTCACTTGCCGCATTGCGATTGATCTGCGAGCGCCCGCCAAAGCTGCGCCACAAAATATCCGGCTTGAAACCGATGATAGAATAGCGCCCGAGCTGCTCGCCGCCTTCAACCGATTCCAGAAGGATGGCGTTGCTGCGGGAGCCCGCAAGTTTCAAGAACGCTGACACCGGCGTTTCGAGATCGCTGACCAGGCTGCGCCAGACAAGCTGGGCGCGGCCTTCATCGTAATTTTTTTCAAATTCGGGGAAGTCCGGCGTCAGCGTCACTGGCCCTCGCCGAAAATCGCATCGAGCCGCACCTGATTGATCTTCACATCAAAATCATCACGCACCGCTGTGACGAAGGCGTCGATCAGTTCCTGATCCAACTGATACCCCAGATATTGTTCAAAAGCATCCACCTGCTCTGGAGGGATCTGGTTTGGCGAATAACCGATCTGGCGAATTTCAACGATGACTTGCGCCTCGCCCAAAGCCGCAGGGCCGGAGACCAGATCACCCTTGGTCGCGGTAAATATCTGTTGGTTGAAGGGCAGCGATATCGCCTCGTTCTCAAAACGCCGGTCAATCAGCAATTGCGTCGGCGCGCGGTTAAACTGGCTTGCCGCCACATCAAGGCTTTGGCCGCCAGCGACGGCATCGCGTATGCCGCGCACCGTGTCGGAAATCCGCTGCTGGCGTTCTTGCTTGCGCCAGTTTTGGTCGACATCATCTTGCACACCGGCAAAGGGTTTGATCGCGGGCGCCGTGATTTCACTTAACGCAACGAAGAAATATCCATCGCGGGCGGCAAGGTCTAGCGCTTCAGATTCTTCGTCCACATCCAGAGCAAAGACTTCCGACAATGCTTCGCCGGGGACCTTGTCGATAATGGCGCCGCCGGGGGCGAAGCTGTAGCGGTCGATCGGGCCGAAGGTTTGAATTTCTAAACCGGCCTCTTCTGCGGCGACACGCAGACCGGCGCCGCTGTCGCGCACTTCTTCTATCGCATCGACAGTGCTCAAAAGCGCGCGCCTTGTATCCTGATCGAGAAATTGCGCTTCGATTTCATCGCGCACTTCTTCAAAGGTTGTCGTTTCAGGCGGCGTGACATTGGCGATCTGCACGACGGTCCAGCCGAACGAGCTGCGCACCGGATCAACAATCGCGCCTTCTTCCAGCCCGTCGGCAAAAGCCGCATCCGCGACCGCCGGGTCGAGAATGTCGCGCTTTTGGGCATCGGTGAAGGTCACCGCGGCCAGATCAAGCCCGCGTTCGCTGGCGATATTTTCAAACGGCTTGCCCTGACGTAATGTAGCGCTTGCAGCCTGGGCTTCGGCTTCGGTTTTAAACGTAATTTGATAGACCGTGCGCCGTTCCGGCTTATCGTAAAGGCGCTCTTTGCTAAGATCGTAAAGCCGCCTGATTTCTTCTTCCGGCGCTTCAAGGTTTTCGCGGAAGTCTGCGTTCTTCAGAACCAACAGATCGAATGTGCGATACTCCGGCGCCGTGAAGGCCGCCGGGTTTTCCTGATAATAGGTTTCCAGATCCGCCGGCATCGGTTCTGCGGCTTTGCCGGACATCTCGTCGGTGACGATCAGATATCCGATGTCGCGACGTTCAGTATCGCGCAACAACATCGCTTCAACGAATGGATCGGGCGCGGATGCGCGCGCGGCAAGCGCGTTGACCAGTTGATTTCGCCTCAGGTCTTCGCCAACCCGGCGTTCAAAATCTTTGACCGTCAGATTGTTCTGGCGAAGGATGCTATCGAGGATCGTTGGATCGAATTTTCCGGTTGCCTGGTTTTGATAGTTTTCATTTTCCTGCAGAAAATCCGCTACCAGTTCGCGCGGCATGGCGAGTTGCATTTTATCGGCGAACTGGTCGAGCGCCGAGGTGGTGGTGATGGCGGAGACGACCTGATTGTGCAGGCCAGAGGCGACCGCATCTTCCTGGGTATAAGAGCCGCCGGATTGATTACGCTGGGATTGAATAGCGCGATTAAATTCGTTCTGGACATATTGCTGCGAAAAGCTCTTGCCGCCGACGGTCACCGCGGCGGTTCCGGAAAGCTGGCCCATATCCGGCACGCCCCAAAGCGCGAAGGCCAGGATCAATAAGATCACCACAATCCAAGCCCCTGCGCCTTTAAGCGCACTGCGCACCTGACTAAGCATATTCGCCTCACTATTTGCGGCTGTGTTGCGCCGCCGTTCAAATCGGCGGGTAACCTAGACGCGCCCTCGTTTGGGGACAAGGCGGCAATGGTGAGAAGATGGTTTTAGAGGCGCCGGGTCCAGCTGGCCGCTCTGGACAGGGTACAAGCCATCGCCTAACCCGGACGTTCAATTCTGGAGGCTTTAATGCGGGCTTTGATTGCGGGGAACTGGAAAATGCACGGTCTCGCCGCGTCGGCGAGCGAGATTGCGACGCTGGCGGCTAAAATGAAGGACGCTGCGCCCACGGACGCCGATGTCCTGATCTGCCCGCCGGCGACACGTGTCGCCGCTTTCACGGCGAAATTTTCCGGCAGCGCCATCCAATTTGGCGGACAGGACTGCCACGCTGACCCGAGCGGGGCCCATACTGGCGATATCAGCGCTGAGATGTTTGCCGACGCCGGCGCGGCCTTCGTGATTGTCGGCCATTCGGAACGGCGCGCCAATTTCGGTGAAGGCGGGCACAATGAGGGCGATGCGGATGTCCGCCGCAAGGCTGAGGCAGTGTTGCGGGCGGGGCTGACGCCAATCATCTGTGTCGGCGAGAGCGAAGCGCAGCGCAAGGCGGGCGCGGCGCTAGAGGTTGTCGGCGCACAGCTCGCCGGATCATTGCCCGAGACCAGCGATGACTTTGTCATCGCCTATGAGCCGGTCTGGGCGATCGGCACCGGGCTGACGCCGACACTGGCGGATATTGCCGAAATGCACGCCTTTATCAGATCGAAGACGCGCATTGATGTGCGCATCCTTTATGGCGGCTCGGTCAAACCCGGTAATGCGCAAGAAATCCTCGCCATCGATGATGTCAACGGCGCCCTGGTCGGCGGCGCCAGTTTGAAGGCCGACGACTTTTATCAGATCGTCATGGCGGGCGGCGGCAAACAATAATGGACAGGCTATGCGCGTGATTACTTTTTTGTTCTTCGGCATCCTGTTTGTAGCCATTACGGGGCTCACTGGCTGCGCGACCTGGAACGCGGAACGCAATGCGCCGATGATCGGCGAATGGATCGATGTCGATGGCGAGCGCATGCACGCCTTTACCGCAGGTCCGCGCGATGGGGATTTGCCGCCGGTGGTTCTCATTCACGGCGCCAGTGCGAATTTGCTCGATATGCAGATGTCGCTTGGCGAGGCGCTATCACAAGATCGCTTTGTGGTGATGATCGATCGGCCCGGCCGGGGATATTCCGACCGGCCGAAACATGGATATGCCCTGGATGTTCAAGCGCGCTACATTCACGAAGTCGTCAATACCTTTGGCCTTAAAGACCCGCTGATCGTCGGGCAGAGCCTCGGCGGCGCTGTCGCGCTGAATTACGCTCTTCAGTATCAAGAGGAAATGGGCGGCCTTGTTTTATTGGCGCCAGTGAGCCATGAATGGCCGGGCGGCATCGCGTGGTATAATCGCGCATCGCAAATTCCACTGATCGGGTTCTTGCTGCGTAGGCTGGTTATTCCGGTTTATGGCCAGCTGGCCGCCGAAGACGGCATTGAGGACACTTTCCTGCCCGATACGGCGCCGGAGAACTACTATCGACGCTCCGGTCTGGCGCTGCTTTTTCGGCCCGGCGATTTTAAGAGCAACGCCGCCGACATCGCTCACCTCAAGCAAGAAATTATCCGGCAACAGAACCGCTATGGCGAGTTGCAATTGATGGTGGCGATCATGACCGGGACCAGCGATACCACTGTCAGCCCCGAGATTCATTCAAAAACCCTGGCGACGCAAATCGACGGCGCGATGCTGACGCTGTTTCCTGACACCGGCCACGCATTGCACCATTCACAAACTGAAAAAATCATAGAAGCCATCAACGCTCTTTCGGTCCGCGATGCGGCGGCGCACTGAGCGATCGGATTTATAGATTATGCTTCGCTCGCTCCTCTCCATCATCGTTGCGGTCATCATCGGGCTGACAACGGCAAAATTCGTCGAGGGCGCGGGCGCCGCGTTATTAGGCGATGGCGCGGGCATTCTCAGCGGCGAGGAGGGCGCATCGCTGCCTTATAGTCTGCTCCTTGGCGCCGGCTGGTTGGCGGGCGCTTTTTCCGCCGCGGCGATTGCACTGCTCTTAGGCAAGCGCTGGGCGCCGCTCGGCTTCCTTGCTGGCGCGGCGATGTTTTTTTCCGCCATCATGACGCTGATGTCATTTTCCCTGAGCTGGGTTTTGTGGCCTGTCTCTGCGCTGGCGACTGGCGCTGGTGCGCTGGCGGCGGTCAAACTTCTTAAGGCGCGGATGGCTTATCCGGCGGCGAACAACGCGAAGGATTTATTCGGTGACTAACCAGTCCATTCCGGCGGCGACAATTTTACTGCTGCGCGATCTACCATCCTTTGAAGTGTTGATGATTGAGCGCCACGCCAATATCGCCTTTGCTGGCGGCGCGCTGGTGTTTCCGGGCGGGCGCATTGCCAAGGGTGATTACGATACGGCCTGGGGGGACAGCGCCAGCGGCTTTGACGCGATTACTGATGAACAGCGCGCGCCGCGCATTGCCGCGATCCGCGAGGCGTTTGAAGAAACCGGAATATTGCTGGCGATGCGCGAAGGCGACGGCGCCTATGTTGACGATGCGTATGTCCAATCACTGACGCCGCAACGCAAAATTGTCGAAGATGATGACGCCAGATTTCTCGACCTTATCAAAGCCGAGCAGCTTGTTCTTGCATGCGATCAATTGCACCTTTTTGCGCGCTGGGCGCCGCCGGCGCAGGTGCTTCACCGTCGTTTCGATACCTGGTTCTTCGCGGCCAAAACACCGGCAGGGCAAAACGCGCGCGAGGACGGCAATGAGGCGACTGACGCGATCTGGTCAACGCCCAGCGCCGCGGTTGCGGCGCGTGATAGCGGCGAGCGCAAGATGATTTTCCCGACCTCTCGCAATGTTGAGTTGCTGGGCGCCAGAGAGAATGCTGACGCCGCAATAGCTTTTGCCGGGGAGCGGACAATAGAGTTGGTGCAACCTGAAATCATCGAGCGTGACGGCAAGAAATATGTCACCATTCCGGACAATCTCGGCTATCCGATTATCGAAGAAGCGCTGGAAACGGCTTTTCGGACTTAGCCGTAGCTAGGCAACCGGGCGATCGAGCTGCCGATACGCATCAATAGCGCGCTTGGTGTAAATCAGCGCTACATAGTCATAAAGCCCATGGGTGATTATCGGCGCCAGCAAACTATCCGTATAGATATAAACAACGCCAAGATATAGGCCAACGAGACCGGCTATGACCGCGTAAAGCACGGTGCGCATATGCAGTAAGCCGAAGATGATATTCGACGCGATGAGCGCGACAGCAACCGGTGCAAATCCGCCGATCCAGCTTTGTATAACACCGCGAAATAAAAACTCTTCCGAGACCCCGGCGACAATCGCCATCACGATGATGCGCGGCAGGGTGAACTCAAAACCGATTTCGGCGAAAAATTTAATCTGGCTGTGACGGAACTCGGCAAGGGTCGGGTTTTGTGTGTTGGAGAACCACCACAGGAACAGAGCCAGCGGTAATGTCGCGATGACCCCCACCAGGGCGGCATTGATGGAGACAGACAATTGCGGAAGCAACGGCGTTCCAACCAGCCAGCCCAGCACAATGGCGGCAATGCCCATAACCACCGTGCCGCCGACGACGGTTGCAAATATCTTTTGCTCTGACGCCTCAGGCTGTGTTTGATCAGGTTGCATTTGCGATATTTACCGGCGCTTCAGCGTGCCAAAAAGCCCGCGTACAAGCTCGCGCGCGAGCGTGCGCGCTGCGGTTTTGAATGCGGCCTCGCTGACGGTCTGACGGTTCGAGCGGCGTCGCCTTGGCGCTCTCCTCGGGGCCCTTCGGCTTGTCTTGCGGGCTTTTTCTTTCTCTGCGCGAAGCTGTTCTTTTTCTTGGTTTTCCGCAATGCGCTCGGCGCGTTTGTGCAGCACTTCGTAGGCGGATTTGCGGTCGATGGTTTGATCATATTTTTCGGCCATCTCAGAGGTCTGAAGCACGGCTCTGCGCTCGGCTTTGGTGACCGTTCCCATGCGCGAGGCGGGCGGACGGATCAGCGTTTGCTGGACAATGCCGGGCGCACCTTTGCTGGCCAGCGTCGAGACCAGCGCCTCGCCAATACCAAGTTCGGTAATCACATCGACGGTTTTGAAATCCGGATTGGCGCGAAACGTCTCCGCCGCGGCGCGGACAACGCGTTGCTCGCGCGGCGTATAGGCGCGCAGAGCATGTTGTACGCGATTGCCAAGCTGGCTGGAGACGCTGTCCGGCACATCAAGCGGGTTTTGCGTTACAAAGAAGACGCTGACGCCTTTGGAACGGATCAGACGAACAACCTGTTCAACCTTTTTGAGCAGCGCCTTGGGCGCGTCGTTAAACAGTAAATGCGCTTCGTCGAAGAAGAACACCAGCTTGGGTTTTTCCGGATCGCCGATTTCCGGCAATTCCTCAAACAGCTCAGACAACAACCACAACAAGAACGTGGCGTAGAGTTTCGGCGTCTGCATCAGTCTGTCGGCGGCGAGGATGTTGATGATCCCCGCGCCGGCCTCATCGGTGCGTAAAAAATCATCAAGTTCAAGCGCCGGCTCGCCAAAGAACTTGTTGGCGCCCTGTTCTTCCAGAGCCAAGAGGCGCCGCTGAATGGCGCCGACGCTGGCTTTGGAAACATGGCCATATTCCACCGACAATTCCTTCGACCGGTTCGCCACCTCAACCAGCAGCGCCCGCAAATCCTTCAGGTCCAGAAGCAACAACCCCTCATCGTCAGCGAGACGAAACGCAAGCGTCAACACGCCTTCCTGTGTGTCGTTAAGACCCAAAAGCGAGGCTAGCAGCAATGGGCCCATTTCGGTCACGGTTGCGCGGATCGGGTGTCCTTGTTTGCCGAACAAATCCCAGAAGCACACCGGATATCCGGCCGGCTCATAGGGGTCGAGCCCGACCACCTTCGCGCGGTTGGTGAGAAAGTCTTTCATCTTTACCGGCTGAGATATGCCTGACAAATCACCTTTCACGTCGGCGACAAACACCGGCACCCCGGCGTCAGACAGGCCCTCGGCGATAATCTGTAACGTGACGGTTTTGCCCGTACCGGTAGCGCCAGCGATCAGCCCATGACGATTGGCGTATTTCAGATTGAGATATTCAGGGCGCTTGCTTTTGCCAAGAAAAATTGCGTTTTCCGTCATGATATCTCCGCCGGCGGCGCCACGCGGTCGCCATAAAACGTCGATCGATAAGGGGCTGCGCGAGCGACAGCAAGAGGCAATTGCCGCAGACCTGCGACAAATCAGCGGTTTTCCCGCCAACGGTGCGGCCAAGAAATCATTTACCAATGCAGGAAAATCCGGTAATTTCCACTGTCTCGCGCGGGGTAGGGACGCTCCAGAAAATCACGTGAGGCCAAATTATCTGCGTGAGGAATGGGCAGACAGAAAGAAGGGTTACCATGTTTAGATTGATACTCGTTATCGCCGTTGCGTTGGCGGTGATTATTGGACTGACGAAATTAACGCGCCCAGTGGCGCCGGATGCAGGCGAGGCGATTGACGAGAGTGCGGAAGCGACCGGCCATGCCGCCGATGAGGGGGGAGCCGCTGCAACCGATGGCGCGCAAGCAGCTGACGATGGCATTGCTGGCGCTGCGGAAGATGCAAGCGAGAGCATGGCTGGCGAGCCAGCAGAGGAAGTTGGGGATGCGGTCGACGCCGTGGCGGATGACGCGATGGATGTCGCAGGCGAGGAGGCGGCAGAGGTTGTCGACGCCGCTGGCGATGTTGCGGGCGAGGCCTCTGACACGGTTGACGCCGCTGTCGAAGTGGTCAGTGACGCCGCGGAAGGCGCCGGTGATGCAGCTGATGTAGTCGTAGAAGAAGCGGCAGCCGAAGTTGAGGCGCCGGCGGAAGAAGAAGCCGTCGAAGAGGCGGAAGCGCCAAGCGACGGCAACTAGAGAAAATCCGAGTTAAATTGAATCACGGATTTGCTCTAGATTCTTTGTTTGCCGCATTTCTATCGGATAACCGCGTCACACTTATTCGGAAATGCTCTTGAAGCCGCCGCAAGAACACAATAACGCCGCTCTCCGTGCTGGAGGGCGGCGTTTTGTTAACACTCTGTTCATCAAGACGTATAAAATTTTAACACAATTGTAGCGGACACTGTTTAGTTTACGCCGCAATGAGAAATACACAGAGGAAAACGGCATGACTGCGGCTGTCTTGATAGACCTAGATCACCTGGAAAAATACGTTGTGGGTGATGTTGCGCTCAGAGATGAGATTCTCGCTATCTTTGGCGATCAGGTTCAGCAAATGAGCGAGCAGTTTTCTATTGACCAGAGCGATGAAGGGTGGGGCGACACCGCGCATTCGATTAAAGGCGCCGCGCGCGGCATCGGCGCCTGGGTTTTGGGCGACTTGTGCGCTGAAGCCGAAGCTTTGACGGGAAAAATCCCCGGCAAGAGCGAGAAGCGTGCGGCATTGCTGGTGTCGCTGCGCCGCCAGCTGGAAACCACCCTTGGCGAGGCCAGGCGCCTGCGCGATCTCAACTGATTAACGTTTTAGCTCGGTCATAGCGCTGGCGATCCCGCCCAGCGTTAAAGGATACATCCGATCACTGACCAGCTCCCGGATCAGCTGCGTTGACGGTACGTAATCCCAGCTGTTTTTTTGTATGGGGTTCAACCAGACGACGCTTTCATAAATGTCGGTCAGCCGCTTCAGCCAGATCGCGCCCGGTTCTTCGTTGAAATACTCAACCGAACCGCCGGGTACTGTAATCTCATAGGGGCTCATGGAGGCGTCGCCGACAAAGATGATTTTATAATCATGGGGGTATTTATGCATGATCTCCCAGGTCGGAATTTTCTCCGTCCAGCGCCGGCGATTGTCTTTCCACACATAGTCGTAAATGCAATTGTGGAAGTAGAAATACTCCATGTGCTTAAATTCCGTCCGCGCTGCCGAGAACAACTCCTCGCAGGTGCGCACGAACGGATCCATCGACCCGCCAGCATCAAAGAACAACAACACCTTGATCGCATTGCGGCGTTCTGGGCGCATTTGAATGTCGAGATAACCTGAACGGGCGGTTGCGTCGATTGTGCTGTCGAGATCAAACTCGTCATGCGCACCCTTGCGGGCGAAGCGTCGCAGCCGGCGCAGCGCCACTTTTATGTTCCGTGTACCAAGCTCAACATTGTCATCGAGATTTTTGTATTCACGTTTTTCCCAAACCTTGACCGCGCGGCCCTGACGTTTGCCTTGATTGCCTATGCGGATGCCTTCGGGGTTGTAACCGCCTGATCCGAAGGGCGACGTCCCGCCGGTCCCGATCCATTTCGAGCCGCCCTGATGACGCTTTTCCTGTTCCTTAAGACGCTGTTGCAGCGTCTCCATCAGTTTGTCCCAGCTGCCGAGCGCGTCGATCTGTTTCTTTTCTTCTTCGGTGAAATATTTCTCGGTGAGAAGTTTCAACCACGCTTCGGGAATTTCCGCAGCGGCGGCGTCCTCAACGGTCTCAATCCCCTTGAAGACATGGCCAAAGACGCGGTCGAATTTGTCGAGATTGCGCTCGTCTTTGACCAGCGTTGAGCGCGACAGATAATAAAAGTCCTCAACCTTGCGGCCCGCCAGGTCGGCGTCCATCGCCTCCATCAGCGTTAGATATTCGCGCAAGGAGACCGGCAGGCCCGCTGATTTCAACTCATGAAAAAACTTTGTAAACATCGCGCCATATTACTATTTGCCGCGGTTAGGGGAAGCGGCCTGCGCAGGTGGAATTGCCGATTTTTGAGGGGAAAAACCGCTGAACCGGGCCCCAGCCCCCGGGATTTCGATAAAACCGGGGCCAGCAATTGATTTCACCGCGAAATTGCCGTTAATTGGACCCTTGTTAAACATGGTCGTGTCTGCAAAGGGGTCGGGGCAATGAGAGTCATTATAGTATTAGTCGCCACAGTGATGCTGGCGTTTTCACCGCTTAATTCGGCAATCGCTGCGGGTATTTCACAATCGCAGATTGTCAGCATTCTCTCTAGCCAAGGCTATAACGCGCAAGAATTCCAAGCCGACAAAGTTATTGTCGACGCTAGTGGATATCGCATCATTGTCTGGATAGCCGGCGCCGATGGTGATGTTTCCTATATTACCTACTTGCCTGGGATTACCGCCGATGAAGTCGGCTATAAGATTCTCAACAAGTTTAATAATGACGTGAAATTCGGCCGTGCTTTTGTCGATAATGATGGCGACATCCGCCTGCAAATGGACCGCAATTCCAGCGGCGGGGTTTCGGCGGAAAATATTGAATCAGATTTTGACGTCTTCCTTATGCTGATTGGTAAATTCCTGTCGGATCTGGAATCGCAAGCGATCGCTTAAACCTGAGAGTGCGAGCTAACAGCCCCATCTGGATTGCGTAATGTTATCTAGTAACTGCAACTTTCTGGGGAAAACCCAAAATAATTAAACGAAAAGGGTGTATTCTTTGCGCAGGGGGGAATGACGGATTGACGGTTCTAGATTATAGTTAATCAAAACAAAGTTAACTCAGCGCGCGACTGGGGGGTGTCAGACCAAGTATGGATGAGCAAGGTGTATCTACTCCGGACATTGATCAGCCGCAGGACGAAGAAGAAGAAACTTTCACCCTGAAGGGCATTGTGAAATGGTTCGACCCCACCAAGGGGTACGGCTTTATCGTTCCGGATAATCCTAACGGCGAGGGCGATGTTCTGATTCACTCGTCTTGCCTGAAGGCGGCCGGGCGCGAGACCGCCCGGGAGGGCGCGACCATCGAATGCGAAGTGATCCGCCGCAATAAAGGACTTCAGGCGCTGAAGCTTTTGGACATTGATGAATCAACCGCGACGCCGCTGATTGCGCAAACGCCGATCATCAGTCAGACCCCTGCCGGTGATTTTGCCCGGGCTGAGGTCAAGTGGTTCAACCGCGCCAAGGGTTTTGGTTTTTTGACCCGGGGCGAGGGCACGCCTGACATCTTCATTCATATGGAGACGGTGCGTAATTGCGGCATGGGCGAGCTTGTTCCGGGCCAGCGCGTACAGGTATCCTTCGGCGAAGGCCGCAAAGGTCTGCTGGCCGTGGAAATAAGACCGGATCCCGATAACTAACCAAGAAAAGCCATGACCCAGTTTCGCGTAACCGCCGCTTTTGCAAAATTCATTTTCCTACTGACGATTTTCGCGACTGCCGCCTGTGCGCAGTCTGACCGACTTGGCGTCCCCGGTAAGGCGACATCAAGGCTGGTGATTGAAACTGCGTCCGGCGATCATGTCTTCATAGTTGAAATCGTTGACACGCCGGAAACCCGCCGGGTGGGGCTGATGTATCGCACCGAGCTTGCCGCCGATGCGGGCATGTTGTTCGATTTCGAACAGCCGCAGCAGGTCGGCATCTGGATGAAAAACACTCTGATCCCCCTCGATATCGCCTTCATCGACGAGGCCGGCGTCATCAAACGCATCACCGCCGACGCAACGCCAAAGTCGCTGGAATCCATGCCGTCGGGCGCCATCGTGCTTTCCGTGCTTGAGGTTAATGGCGGGACCTTTGCGGCCCTGGGAATAAATGAGGGCGACCGCGTCCGTCACCCGCTATTCAATAACAACTAGAGTATCGGGCGATTTAGAGGAATCGCCCGATACTCTAGATTCTTTGTTGTGCGCCGGATTTATACGAAAAACCGGTTTCCACTTTTTCGTCCGGCGCTCTAACCACCTTAATGGTCTTTACATCCGCGCCAAGATAGACGATGACCCGGCGCGCGGCCTTCACGGGCCGTTGTCGAACCCTAGTCGGGGCGTAGCGCAGCCTGGTAGCGCATCTGGTTTGGGACCAGAGGGTCGCAAGTTCGAATCTTGCCGCCCCGACCATTTTGATCGCACCGAAAATCGGCCGCGAGCAAGGACAGAAAGAGCAGGCCGCTATGTTTGCGCGCATTTACCGCCCCTCAAAGACTGCGATGCAATCAGGCAAGGCGCACACCAAATCCTGGCTGCTGGAGTTTGACGCCGAGACCGCAAGGCGCATCGACCCGCTGATGGGCTGGACCAGCGCCGATGATATGACCTCCAGCGAGGTCCATCTGTCCTTCGACAGCGAGGGCGAAGCCATCGCCTACGCGAAAAATAACGGCATTCCTTTCCGGGTCGAGCCGGACCACCGCCCGACTGCGGCGCCCAAGGCCTATTCCGATAATTTCGCCTTCCACCGGCGCAAGCCCTGGACGCATTAAGTAGGTTGGCTTTTACTTCCCCCGAGGACTGCTCTAAATTCTGCGCACGCATCACGGCCCCGTAGCTCAACTGGATAGAGCACCGGCCTTCTAAGCCGGGGGTTGCAGGTTCGATTCCTGCCGGGGTCGCCATTATTTTATCTCACGGCTATTCGCTTCGCGAAGCCTCCGATGGGGCGCGCTGCCCGCGCGGCGCCCGGTCGGGCGCGTTGGCCGATTTCTATTGGCGTTTTCTGGCCCGCCAAAGCCGGCTCGCCATTCCCTCCTCTCCGCTGTATGAAACGCGGGCTGGCTCCGTAGCTCAATTGGATAGAGCATCGGCCTTCGAAGCCGAGGGTTGCAGGTTCAAGTCCTGCCGGGGTCGCCATTTTTTACCTCGCGGCTATTCGCTTCGCGAAGCCTCCGATGGGGAAAGGCAACTCGCAATGTCGATTAAAGAAAAACCGCTTATCGATGCAGCCTCTCAGATGGGGCCGCTTCCGTCTTTCCTTTTTGCTAACCCGGTTTTCGCCGGGTTCTTCGCCATGCTTATGTGCCCGGTATTTGGCGCTGTCTTTACGCTGTTTCATGCCTCCATCGGTACTGTCAACGCGCTGATATTGTTCGAGGCGGCAAGGCTGGGCGCTATCATCGGCGCGATCGTTGGCGCCTTCGTTTTCAGCATCATCGCTGTGAGCGCTCATATTCATCGTGATGAAATGAAGTATCGCCTGCTTTTTGTTTTCGGCGGTGCGTTGGGGATCGCTTTTCTTGTAATCCTCGACCGGCTTACTCTGGAAGCATTACGTGAGTGGTTCGCAACCGCTGGGCCGCTTGTGTGATGACACAACCCTGGTGGTTTGCGTTCCAAAAAAATATTTTGTTACTTCACATATTTTCCGAAAATGGGTTCGGTCAAATATGACAACAGCGCCAGAACTAGCGTTGTATTAACGACCATCATCAATCCATCCGGGCCGAGAGAAATAATTTCAAATCCCACCAACAGGACCGCCA
>JAJFFY010000009.1 GCA_021776415.1 Hyphococcus sp. | reverse complement strand
ATATTTGTCATAAATCTGGTTGGCTGTGCCGCGAATACGAACTTCCGGTCCGTTCGAATCAAGCGCCCGATTAGGATTATTCCCCGGACGGCGGCGTTGGTTACGACCACGCTTCATAATGTTTTCCTGATTTATGCCCCTTAGCGATCTACCGGCCGAGATCGGTCGGCGTCTCGTTCGTCTGTTTTAGGCTGTGCTTCGGCGACAAATATCGCCCCTATCTGCATGCAGTGTTTAAGTTCCATAAAGCAGCAAAGCTGCGGACAACTAGCCTGACTGAATCTATAGCCTGACTGATGTTGGATTTAGGACAACCCCGGCGCAAATCTTCTATTTTGAGCGCTTAGCGGTGTGTCTTGCCGCTATCATACCCCTTGATGCGCGCAGTTCAATCTTTTTCTGCAAATGATTTTCGGTCCGCCAGAACGCCGCGCGGCCGCCCCTTTAGGTCGTTGATGGTCGAGGTTTCAGCTTCTGGAAAGGTTTTCGTAACCATTTCAACAAGCTTTTCAGCCTGGCCATCGCCGACTTCAAAGACCATCAGCCCATGAGAGCCGAGGATGCGGGGGGCGTCGGCGAGTATGGCGCGATAGGCGTCGAGACCCTCTTCCCCTGCAAAAAGGGCGTTGGCGGGCTCATAGCCGACATCGACCCGCAGGCCGGGACGGTCGCCATCGGGGATATAGGGCGGGTTGGCGACAATGGTATCAAACCCGCCTTCAAGCGCTTTGGCCCAGTCGCCAACCACAAACCTGGCGCGTGGCGCCAAGCCCAATCGCTGGCTATTAGCGCGCGCGATTGCAATGGCGGCGGGGGAGCGATCAACGCCGGTCCCGACGCTCAGGGGAAATTCCTCAAGCAGCGCACATAACAGACACCCCGATCCGGTTCCAAGATCGAGGATATTATACGCCTCGTCTTTAGCGCGCCGGGCGATCACCGCCTCGATCAGACATTCAGAATCATCGCGTGGGATAAGCACATCCGGGCTGACGTGAAATTCAAGGCTCCAGAATTCCTTGATGCCGGTGATATAGGCAACCGGCTCGCCCGACGCCCGCCTTGTGATGAGGCCGGAAAATATGTTTGCTTGCTCCGCCGGCAACGGGTCGTCAGATTTTGCAATCAATCCCGCATCGTCGAGCCCGCTCGCCAGTTTCAACAAAATCCGCGCATCGAGCAGCGGCGTTGGCGCGGCTTTCAGTTGCGCGGCGGCGGCGCGCAGCGCCTTGCCCAATGTCAGCGCACCTGACAACTCACTGGTCATCTCTCAGAGTCTGACTCAAAATTGGTTATTTGAAAATTCCCCTCACAACTTGTCATCATCGGGCTTGTCCCGGTGATCCAGAATCGAAGTTGAGGCGCTTGCCGTTCTGGATTGCCGGAACAAGTCCGGTAATGACAGTGATGCATATGCGCTATCACTGGCCATCGCTCTGCATTTCCGCAAGCCGGTCGGCGCGGTCCTGGGTGATCAGCGCGTCGACCAACTCGTCCAGCGCATTGCCGGCAATGATTTCATCCAGCTTATAAAGCGTGAGGTTGATGCGGTGATCAGTCACTCGGCTCTGCGGATAATTATAGGTGCGGATGCGCTCCGAGCGATCGCCGCTGCCGATCATGCCTTTGCGTTCGGCGGCGCGTTCGGCATCTACGCGGGCGCGCTCAGCATCATAAAGCCGTGCGCGCAACACCTGCATCGCCTTGGCTTTGTTCTTGTGCTGAGACTTTTCATCCTGCTGGATAACCACGACACCGGTGGGAATGTGGGTAATCCGCACCGCAGAGTCTGTCGTGTTGACCGATTGCCCGCCGGGACCGGAGGCGCGAAACACATCGATCCTGAGATCACTGTCATTAACTTCGATATCAACCTCTTCCGGCTCCGGCAGCACCGCGACGGTGGCGGCGGAGGTGTGAACACGGCCTTGGGTTTCCGTCGCCGGCACGCGCTGCACCCGGTGGACGCCGGATTCAAATTTCATCCGTGCAAAGACACCATCGCCGGCAACGCTCGCCTGAATTTCCTTATAGCCGCCAACCTCCGCCTCTGACGCGGAAAGGACCGTTACTTTCCAGCCCTGCAATGACGCAAAGCGCTGATACATGCGGAACAAATCACCGGCAAAAAGCGCCGCCTCATCCCCGCCAGTGCCGGCGCGCACCTCAATAATGACCGAAGAATCGTCGGCCTTGTCTTTCGGCAGCAACATGATCTGCAACGCGTGCTCAAGGCCCGGCTCTTGTTCTTTCAACTCCGCCAGCTCGTCCTTGGCAAGCGCCGCCATTTCGCCATCGTCGCCCGCGGACAACTCCTTCAGCTCCACAAGCTGGCTGCGAAGCGACGACAACGCGCGCGCCTTTTCAACAATATCTTTGAGCTCGCCATGTTCTTTCGACAGGCGAATGATGACGTCGGATTCGGTAACCGTCGACATCTCCGCTTCGATTTTCTCGAACCGGTCAATCAGCGCTTCAATTTTTTCCTGCGGGATCATGTCATGGCGCTCAGATTATTTGCGAACATTCGATTGTTGAAAAAAATTGACCTTAGAGAACATCATTGTAGCTCATATCGGGATCGCGTGTCAGCATGCCAAGAATGTTACCCCAGTCTCCCGACTGATTAATAACATCGAAGTGATGCTGATGAGCCGCACGGCTCGCCCATTCTTCGATAAGCGTAAATGAAAGCGGATCATCTACGTTGCGATAGACCCTAGCAGCAATAAACCCGTCTTCACTTGCCATTGAGGAACTGACATCCTCCATGATTGGTAGGAAATCATCCAGGCGATCGCTCTTTACACTAAACCTGATAATCAAATGCGATGACGCCATATCGGTCATAATTTTCTCCGAACCTATTGACTGCTGACCACATCCGGCAACGAACAACGTCAATGCGGCGCAAACATAATGAATAAGATTTGTTCTGCGCATTTGCGCCTCCTTCATGAAATAGAAAACGCGCGGGGGCAGAATACCCGCGCGCGTTACATTGCTTTAGCGACGCTACTCCGCGGCGACAGACTGCTTGTCTTCTTCAGCCTGAATTTCCGCCGCGCGCTTTTCAACCAGCTCAACCAGGTGATCAACGATCTGGTCATTATCAATGCGGTGATCAATCTCGCCATTGAGATAAATCATGCCATGTTCTTTGCCCGCGCCGCCGCCGGTGAAGGCGATATCGGTCTCGCGCGCCTCGCCTGGGCCGTTGACCACGCAGCCGATCACCGACAACGACATCGGCGTAGTGATATGCGCCAGACGGACTTCAAGCGCCTCAACCGTTTCGATCACGTTGAAACCCTGGCGCGCGCAGGACGGGCAGGAAATCACATTGACGCCGCGATGGCGCAGGCCGAGGCTTTTCAAAATATCAAAACCGGCTTTAATTTCTTCAACCGGATCGGCAGAAAGCGACACGCGGATGGTGTCGCCAATGCCGGCCCACAACATCGAGCCCATGCCGATCGCGGATTTCACCGAGCCAATGCGAAGTCCGCCAGCCTCGGTGACGCCAAGATGCAGCGGGCAGTCGATCGATTCAGCTAACTGATGATAGGCCGCGACGGTGAGAAAAATATCTGAGGCTTTGACCGATATTTTGAACTCGTGAAAATCATTGTCCTGCAGAATTCTCGCATGA
>JAJFFY010000080.1 GCA_021776415.1 Hyphococcus sp. | reverse complement strand
TTTCTCCGGCGTCCTATTTTCTCTTCTTCTTCGCGTGACGCGAACGAAGAATGTATTTGTCAGTTTGCTTGTTCTTGCGGGTCTTGGCGCCCTTGGTCGGTTTGCCCCAAGGGGTAACCGGGTGACGGCCGCCAGAAGTTCGTCCTTCGCCGCCACCATGGGGGTGGTCGACGGGGTTCATCACAACGCCGCGCACAGACGGGCGTTTGCCTTTGTTGCGATTACGGCCCGCTTTCGCGAGCGATTGGTTCATGTGGTCGGGATTTGAAACCGCGCCGACCGTCGCCATGCATTCGCCGAGGATCAGGCGAACTTCGCCCGACTGCAAGCGAACCTGCGCCATCGCGCCATCGCGACCGACAAGCTGGGCATAAGCGCCGGCGGAGCGTGCGATCTGCCCGCCTTTGCCTGGCTTCATCTCGACATTGTGGACGATGGTGCCGACCGGCATCGCTTTGAGCGGCATTGCATTGCCGGGCTTCACATCAACTTTCGCCCCGGCAATGACTTTGTCGCCGGCCTTGATCCGCTGCGGCGCCAGAATATAGGACTGCTCGCCATCGAGATATTTGATCAACGCGATAAACGCGGTGCGGTTAGGGTCATATTCGAGGCGTTCGACCTTCGCCTCGACATCAAACTTACGGCGTTTGAAATCGACAATGCGATAAGTCTTCTTGGCCCCGCCGCCGCGGCGACGCGTCATGATACGACCAGTATTGTTGCGCCCGGCCTTGGAGCTCAGCCCCTCAGTCAGCGTCTTAACCGGCTTACCCTTCCACAGCTCGCTGCGGTCCACCAACACAAGCTGGCGGCGCGACGGCGTCGTTGGTTTGAATTTTTTAAGAGCCATTGTTCTTAAAACCCGTCCGTTAAAGTCCTGTGGTCACGTCAATCGCGTGGCCTTCTTCAAGTGTCACTATCGCTTTTTTCACCGTCGAGCGCGTAAAGCTGCGTCCACGGAATTGTTTGGTCTTGCCTTTGACCCGCATCGTATTGACGGCTTTCACCTTGACCTTGAACAAGGCCTCAACCGCCTCGGATATCTCCGGCTTGGTCGCAGTGAGCGGCGCCAAAAACACGACCTGATTGTGCTCCGATGCGATCGTAGATTTCTCCGTGATCACCGGCCGGATCAGCGTGTTGTAATGGACCTCAAGGCCCTCGGTTGTTGTTGTTTTCTTGTTCATTTGAGACGCGCCTCCAGCCCCTCAACGGCCGCTTTGGTCAAAACCAGTTTCTCCTTGCGGAGGATGTCGTAGACGTTGGCGCCCATAACCGGGATCAGATCGACACCCGAAATATTGCGCGCGGCCAGACCCAGATTTTCGTCAATCTCAGTATCGACGATCAACGCATTGCTGAGATTAAGTTTTGCAAACGCGTCGATAACCGCTTTGGTCTTGGCTTCTTTTAGCTTCGCTTCGTCAATGATGATCAGCGATCCGTCAGCGCATTTGGCGGACAGTGCATGCATCAAGGCGAGACGGCGTACTTTCTTTGGCAGGCTGAACGCATGGCTGCGCGGACGCGGGCCATGGGCTTTGCCGCCGCCGCGGAAGATGTTCGCTTTGCGGTTGCCGTGACGAGCGCCGCCGCTGCCTTTTTGGGGGCCGGATTTCTTCGACGTGCCGCGCACTTCATTACGCTCTTGCGCATGGTGCGTTCCTTGCTGGCGTTTGGCGAGTTGGTAGACAACGCAGCGATGTAAAATGTCTTTGCGCGGCTCAAGCCCGAAGATCGCATCATCGAGATCGATGGCGCCGGTCTTTTTGCTGCTAAAACTGAGGACGTCGGCTTTCATTATTCGCCCCCTTCTTTTGTGGTTTCTTCTGCGGGCGCCTCACTTGGCGCTGGCGTTGCGGCTTTATCGTCCGCTTTTGTCTTCAACCCGGCAGGGCGCGGCGCATCATCGGGGAGCGCGCGCTTGACCGCATCTTTAATCAGCACCCAGCCGCTTTTCGGACCTGGCACAGCGCCTTTTATCAAGATCAATCCACGTTCCGCATCGGTGCGAACAACTTCAAGATTTTGCGTAGTGATGCGTTTGGCTCCCATCTGACCGGCCATCTTCTTACCTTTGAAGACTTTGCCCGGATCCTGACACTGACCGGTGGAGCCAAGCGACCTGTGCGAAATCGACACCCCGTGGGTGGCGCGCAAGCCGGCAAAATTCCAGCGCTTCATCGCGCCGGCAAAACCCTTGCCGATAGATGTACCGGTGACGTCAACAATCTGACCGACAAGAAAGTGCTCCGCTGAAAGCTCCGCGCCAACATCAACGAGATTGTCTTCCGACACCCTAAACTCGACGAGCTTGGCTTTGGGTTCAACATTGGCTTTGGCGAACTGCCCGCGATCAGCCTTGTTCACGCGTTTTGCTTTACGCGTACCAACACCCAGTTGCAGCGCAGTATAGCCGTTTTTGTCAGCGGTGCGTTGCGCAACCACCTGACAGTTATCCATCTGCATGACCGTGACCGGCAAATGCTCGCCGTCCTCGGTATAAATCCGGGTCATGCCCATTTTCTTTGCGATTAATCCGGTGCGCATCGTGGTTGCTCCTAGGCGCCAAGTTTAATTTCAACGTCGACGCCGGCCGACAGATCAAGTTTCATCAGCGCATCAACCGTTTGCGGCGTCGGATCGATAATATCCAAAAGCCGTTTATGGGTGCGCATTTCAAATTGCTCGCGACT